>JAQQAR010000060.1 GCA_028532765.1 Sphaerochaetaceae bacterium
CCTTGGAAATATTTCCTACAGCTTCTTTGGGATGGGAAGATCGTGTAGCCAATTCATGAAAAAGTCTGGAGTATGGGAAAGAGGAAGGTTTATCCCGTTTCGTGTTGTTTCTGAGCAACAGATCATTTTAGGGGCCTTGCTAATGTTGATAGAGTGCTGAAAGTAAAGAGCATCTTTACAGTAAGCTATATGACAATCCTCTATAGACTGTTCCAGATTGAAGAAGCTCCTTCCTGTTCTGATCTCATTATCAGGTTCCGACAGGACTATTTCGACAGATATGGACATGATTTAAAAGGATATTTCGAACCAAATTCCTTGAGAGCAGAATTTCCAGATTCGGTTGCAGAAGAGGACCCTCATGGGCTTGATTTCAGCGACCTTATGGAGGAGCGTTTCGCTCGCTTTTTGCGAGAGGCTTATGAGAGGGAGATTGTATCGATGAGCCGGGCTGGTGAAATGCTCAATCAATCTATCATGGAAATGCGAGCCCTTGTTCGTACATGGAAGGAGTTATGAACAGTGCCGGAAGCAACCGTCTGTATTTAGGAAGTTTTAGCATGTACTACCAGCGCCCATCACCTCTACCCATTCAGAAATGATGAGGTATCCTAATTCTACATCTTTTCACTTAAGATAGAGCTTTCCTGCTTTGCATACCATGCCACTTCTGTATACGCTGTATGCCATGGAACTCCCTTACTTCACTGGTATGGCAACTGGAGCCAGCCTCATTATCGCAATTGGTGCGCAAAATGCGTTCGTTCTTACCCAAGGTATCAAGAAGCAACATCGTTTTCTTGTTGCACTTATCTGTTCTCTCATGGATGCAGTGCTTATTGCCTTGGGAGTTGCAGGGGTGGGGAGTCTTATCAGCCAATCACCCCATCTGCTTACCGTTGCTGCCGGCGGAGGCGCTCTCTTTCTTTTTGTGTATGGCCTGAAGAACTTGTTGACCGCACTCAAACCTGTTGAGGGTTTAGCGGAGACTGAACATAGTGAAACAAGTAGAGCCCAGATAGTGCTCACCACCTTGGCAATTACCATCTTGAACCCCCATGTCTATCTTGATACGGTGGTGCTCCTGGGAAGTATCAGCAGTACCTATGTTGGGCAGAGTAGGTATCTTTTTGCAGGAGGCGCTGTTTCGGCGTCTTTTCTCTGGTTCTTCCTCTTGTCCTATGGGGCTGCAGTTCTTGCTCCTCTTTTCAAGCGGACAATCACCTGGAGAGTTCTCTACTGTCTGATCTTCTTGGTCATGTGGCGTATTGCCTATTCCTTGTTGGAGTATGCAGGAATTCTGGATGCAATGAAGAGCCTTTTCTATCGCTGATCAGTCCCGGGATCGTGGCAGGGCGCTATCGTCACCTTACAGGGAATTGGTCATATTTCAAGGACCTGACAAGGTCCTTTGACTGGGATGACATCATGTAGTATTCTCAATTCTCGTGGCATCAATTACCTATTACATAAGGAGTTTTACTGTGGCATTTCCAGAACAAGAGTGGAAGAAAGCAAAGAAAATGTGCAGGCTGAATGAAGAAGATATCCGCATTGCAAAACAGATGGGACTTAATCCCAAGAGTTTGATCAAGAATATCCCGTCCAAAGACCAACAATGGAAACTACCGGTAAAGGACTGGCTCTGGAACATGTGGGAAGAGAGGCAAGAGAAGGCCAGGAAAAAGCAGGCAAAAAAACAGGCTGCTACCAATACAGAAGATGATTCCAGAGAATAACAAAGAAGGTGAGAGAACATGGAAACAATAGCTAAGTACAATCAGGCAAGGAAAGCCCTTTTACAGATGGATCAAACCATCTTGGTAGATGCCTTACTTAAGTTGGCTCTTGAGTCTCCCTCTGTAGCAATGATGGTAGAAGGCATGGTTTCCTCGCAGGAAAAACGCATCGCGCTGTTTCGAAAAAACATTCATGCTATTACCCACCAGGGACGGAGGAGCTCTCTTTCTGGAGAACAGATTCTGGATATACTTACACGATCCCTAGAGCTCTTAGACCCAGACCAGATAGATCCGATTCTAGGGCTGGAGCTCATGGAGTTGTTTTACAGCACAGACGAGTGGGCTCTGAACTCCACAAATGAGCTCGATTTTGAGTTTGATCTTCTCTACACTGATGACGGATATTCCAAGTTTACTGAGTTCGCTGAGCGCTGTGATGACCCGCTATTTGTCCAGCAGGTGGTGAATCGAATCCTTGCGTCTGATGACTATTGCATGCGAGGGAAGCTGAGTGAGGTGGTATTCAAGGTCTAAGAGCAAATACTATCAGCAGGATGTTGGGATTTGATGTTCGAAGATTCCTTGTTCTTATAACCTATCCATTTGCTGAAGGAACACCTTTTCACTCCAATAATCCAGAGAGGGTTGTTCTAAGATAGGAACGAATCGTCTCACATCGTTTGCTGCTTCCTGCCAATCAATCTGATTAATCTTCTGAGAGAGGGAATCTTTCAGCCAGACCTGATCAATATGGATACCCATCCCTTTCCATGGCCCAGATTGGTGCAATGCCTGTCCTAAATAATGATAATTGACCGAAGTGTTGCGTGCCGTGTACCAAAGAAAATCATACCAGTCTCTTCCTTTTGTATAATTTCTGCAGAGTAAAGCATGGATTTTACCAGCAAACAAGGATGAGGGATCTTGTATAGCAATAGGAGAGAGATAGGGAAATCCTATATAGGTGATTTCATGCCTACTGCCCGGGGGTGGATTGGTATCAATCTCCAGTTTAATACGAATCTTCTTCACCATTGAGGTTTTTCCGACATAGTTCAGTTGGAGGACTTTACCTACTGCATCATCTTTGAGAAAAGCAAGTCTTACAGTACTATCAGTGCTGTGTCTGTCGGTTATTTCCATGTCATAGCCAAAAGAAGCCATATCTGCAATTACTTTTTTGAGATATGGTTGCCATGCAAAATTAGGGTTTGGGTCCATGAGAGAAAAAGCCAGATCCTCACTAAACCTATTGAGTCCATGAAAGATACGAAGACAGGTACCTCCTTGGAATATTGCTTCTTGAAAAAAGCCAGCTCTTCCCAATGAGGCAAGAACTACTTCCTGGGTAATCTCTCTCAAAGCTTGCATTTCTTCAATCTCCGAAGAGATTGAATAGGTAGTCATTCTCTGTTCAATCATTCGAATGCTCATGAGTGCAGTTCCTTTTTTAGTCCATCTAGGAATCTATTGACCTTGCGACTAGTATAATTTCCTTCCAATTCTTGAAAATCTTCCACCGATATCCCAAGAAGGCTTTCTTCATCAACACGTAAAGATTCAATGAGTGGAAGTGTTGAGCTCCAATCTACTTTGTGAAGATAAATATAATCGGCAAGTGCTTTCAATGGAGTTGCTTGAAACCACACGTTTCCCTGTTCATCCTGGAGCCTTTCAACACCTGCAAATAGTGTTCTTTGGGGAACTCGTTCGTAGGTAAAATGACCGACAGGGGTTAAAAACTCAGTGGGAGAACGAGATGTAACAGCGGTAATAGATCTGACAGCTTCCGGAATCCATCCATAGTTGCTGAGTGCTGATTCAAGACTCACGTAGGATTGAGTAATAATCATTTGAGACACAGTAAATGGATTAACATGAGTTTTTCTATATAATGGGGACAGCGTATACAGGCCCCGTTTGATTCTAATAAGATCGCCATCAGCAATTGCACGCTTTACCAATGCATATCGTGCCTCTGGGGATTCTGAGGTTAGTGAGGAAATTTCTAATGTGGTGAATACGGGTGTCTGAATATTTTCAAGGATTGCTTTCACCAGCCTGTTCATTCATAGAACTCCATCGATTAAATTTTTGATAGAAACTGTCATAAAATGACAGTTTCACTATAAAATAACACTTAGAAGATAACAAGACATTGATGTTGATAGAACTCCTTTCCCTTTATCATCTGTGGAAGTAGCATATTCAACCCAAAGAATCGTGAGATTACAACTCAACCAGAACCAAGAGACTCAGGTCTTTCCCCCTCTCTTGACCTTCTCCCTTGAACACTCAATACTTGATATTGAGAACAATATTAATGTTAGAAGGAAAGCAACTATGCAAGATATAAATGCCTTATTGGAAACAGCCCTCAAGGAAGCAAAGAACCTGAAGCCAGGAGAGAGCTTCCTGGTGAAGGATTTGTTCAAGGGGTACCTCTGGAACAGGATCCCCCGGGGTGACCGTCTCCTGCTTGGTTCCCTGTTTCTGAGCTACGTGAGCGCTAATGATTGCCAGATTAGTGTCAGCATTAAGGGTGCATCAGGGCAGCAGCGGTATCAGAAGAAATAAAAAACACGTTCTCTTGCAGTATTGGTGTGGTAAGATAGAGGACATCTATACTTGTGAGGTCTGTATTATATGCACTGTCTCATCCTCTGCGCCGGCTATGCTACCCGGCTCTATCCTCTAACAGAGAACTTCCCCAAGCCCTTGTTGCCGGTACAGGGAAAGAGTGTCTTGGATTGGATTCTCTCTGATGTCGATACCATATCTGGAATCGACCAGTATATAGTCATCTCAAACCATAAGTTTTATGATCACTTTGTCTCTTGGAAGGAAAGCTCTGCGCTTTCCCATCCTATTACCATTCTCGATGATGGCTCAACCAGCAATGAGAATAGACTGGGGGCAGTGAAGGATATTCTTTTTGCTATCGACCAGCTGGACCTCAAGGAGGACCTGTTGGTCTTGGCAGGAGATAACCTTCTCGACTTCTCTTTCTCAGGGTTTGTGGCCTTCTTCAGAGAGAAGCAAGGGACTTGTATCATGCGTCACTATGAACCATCCATTCTCCGGCTCCAGAGAACCGGGGTTGCCTCCATCGATGACTCAGACAAGGTCATATTGATGGAGGAGAAGCCCAAGGAGCCAAAGAGTAACTGGGCAGTACCCCCTTTCTATGTCTACAAGAAGGAAGATATCCCCAAGATCAAGCAGGCAATTGCTGCTGGCTGTAACACTGATGCCCCGGGTTCTTTCATTTCCTGGCTGTGCAATCAGACTTCTGTCTATGCGTACCCAATGCCAGGCAAGCGGTGGGATATAGGGAACCTTGATGATTATGAACAAGTGAAGACCGAATATAAAGGCCCGAAGAAATAGTAGCTCGCTACGCCTAGCGGGCATCCTGCTTTTTGTAATTAAGTTGTACCATGAGCTTTAAAAGTGCGATACAATACTTAAGATATTCATTAGGGGAAACAGATTACCATGCCACATACATTAGAAAAGCAATTCACCTCTTTGTACCCTTGGGCAGAGAAGAAAGACATTCATACAGCCTACGCTCCCTACCGGGTATGCCCGCTGGGTGCACATATTGACCACCAGTATGGCATTATTACCGGTTTTGCCTTGGATAAGGGCGTATACCTTCGCTTCCTTGTTTCCACTGATGGAGCGGTAAATATCGACAGCATGAATTTTCCCGAGCACGTCTCTTTTGATTTGCAGGATATTGGGGAGAGGCAGGGAAATTGGGGTGATTACGCCAAGGGTGCTGCATATGCACTTTCCCAGAATTATGAATTGAAGAATGGCATCAAGGGTGTGATCAAGGGGACACTTCCCATCGGGGGGCTCTCTTCCTCTGCTGCAGTGGTATTGTGTTACCTTAATGCTCTTTGCCTTGCAAACGGTATTGAACTCTCTGCCTCTGAGCTGATCAAGACAGCGTTGTTTGCTGAGAATGGGTATGTAGGGATCAATGTAGGGAAGCTCGACCAATCGTGTGAGGTGCTGTGCAAAAAGCAACATCTCTTGGCTCTCGATACCCGTGACGATTCCTTCTCCCTGATTCCTTCTTCTCCTTCACTCCCCAAGTTTGAGATTGCCATTTTCTACTCGGGTGTTTCCCGGGTACTCGGAAGTGGCTACAACACACGGGTGGATGAGGCAAAAAGCGCTGCTTATAGCCTGAAAGCCTTTGCTGGTATTGAGTATGGCCTCTACAAGGATACAAGGCTCAGGGACGTTCCTGCCTCTGTGTATGAGGAGTATAAAGGCCAACTCCCGGAGGTGTTTGCAAAGCGTGCCCAGCACTACTTTACGGAGATGGATCGCGTGGAGAAAGGTATTGAAGCTTGGAAGAAAGGAGATTTGGAGACCTTCGGAAAGCTGGTATTTGCTTCCGGATACAGTTCCATCCATGCCTGGGAGACAGGGTCTCCTGAGCTAAAGGCAATCTATGAGATTTCAGAGCATGTTCCTGGTATCTACGGCTGTAGGTTCAGTGGAGCTGGCTTCAAAGGGTGTTGCATGGCTCTCATTGATCCAGCGTACAAGAAAGAGATAGAGGAACAGATTACCAGAGAATACCTACAGCAGTTTCCCCAGTACAAGGGCATCTTCTCTGTCCATTTCTGCAAGACTGATGATGGGGTGAGGGTGGAGTAGAAAGCTTTGCTTAAGCAATTGAAGGATGGAAGGAAATCCTTATTCTCAGGCAAGCATACATAATCAATAAAATTTAAATATTGACAGCAGTCAAATCCGATGGTAAGGTAGGTAAAACGATTACGAAAACGATTTCTTAAATCTTTATTAAGGATGTCATAATGGATAATGCATTTACTTATTCTATGAAGATGACCATTTCACCAACACGAAAAGAGATGGGTCAGTCAGCTGGACAATGTGGAGAAGAACTGCTTGTTTCGCTTCTAGCACAAAAAGAAACAGTCCGTGTAATAATGGGTTCGGCTCCTAGTCAAGATGATGTTTTAGGGTATTTGAGAGAAAGTAAGAAAATAGATTGGGCGAGGGTTGAGGTCTTTCACATGGATGAATATATTGGCATTTCTCCTGATGATAAGGCAGCCTTCAGCAACTATTTAGACAGAACTTTATTTCACTCTGTTAAGGTAAAAGCTTTCCATAAAATTGTTGCAAACAACCAGTTTCCTCAATCTGTATGTGATGAATATTCCAAACTGTTGCTCGCCGCTCCAATTGATATAGTCTTTCTCGGAATAGGAGAGAACGGACACATTGCTTTCAATGACCCTGAAATGGCGGATTTAAAGGATCCTCTCCCAATGAAGATTGTAACTCTCGACAATGTCTGTAGAATGCAACAAGTGCACGATGGTTGTTTCAATTCATTTGAAGAAGTACCTAATAAAGCTCTTTCATTGTCAGTTCCTATGTTGATGAGTGGATCTCATCTTGTGTGTACTGTCCCTACTGCTAAGAAGAATAAAGCATGTCTGCGAATGATTATGGGTTCCATAAGTGCAGAATGTCCTGCAACAGCTATGAGATTGCATCCTGATTGTAATCTTTTTATGGATAACGAATCAGGACATGGTATCCCAGACTTTGAAACAGTAGAGACGGTCTTAAGTAAAAAGTAAATGGTATTTGAAAAATTCAAGAAAAACTTTAGGAGGAAAAATATGAAGAAAATTACAATTTGTCTAATCTTCGTATTGGTTGCATCGGTTTCACTTTTCGCAAGTGGAAAATCAGAAAGTGGTTCGGTAGGTCCTTATCAGGTGAAATTTACAACTGAGAATGGTTCAGAGGATGTTGAATCCAAGGCATTGTATGAGATTAAGGATATTCTCAACAAGAGTGGTCTTTTTAATGTTGAAGTGTTCATTGGTGGAGCTCTTGGGGAAAACGATGATACTCTTGAGCAGGCTATTCAAGGTGCTGCAATTGTGACTATTTCCGATCCAGGAAGACTTATGAGCTTTGTTCCTGATTTTGGGATTATTCAAATGCCATACCTTATTGATGATGTTTCTGTTATTAACAAATTATTAGAAACAGAAATCTACAAGGGGTGGGAGAGAGAGTTCGAAGAACAAGGAATCAAGGTCCTTACATCTAACTGGTATAGTGGACCTCGGAACTTTGTATTAGACAAAGCAGTTGATACCCCGGAAGACCTTAAAGGGCAGAAGATTCGAACCATTGCAAGTCCACTTTTTACCGAAAGTGTTAACGCTATGGGTGCTGTAGCAACACCAATGTCTTGGTCAGAAGTATATCCAGGAATTGAACAGGGAGTAATTGATGGCTGTGAGGCTCAGACTCCAACTGTATATGCTTCTCATATCTATGAGGTTAGCAAATATATTAACAAGACTGAACACTTCCAGTTGATTGGCTGCCCTGTTATCGGAACAATATCCTTCGATTCATGGAGCAAAGAAGCTCAAGATTTGTTCGTGAAGACATTTAGGGAGACTGGTGTTAAGTATCAGGAACTCGTACTTGGTATGATTGAGAGTGAGGAGAAGGAAATGGCTGAAATGGGTATGATTATCAGAGAAGTTGATAAGGCTCCATTTAAAGCAGCTGTACAACCGGTATATGAGAAACTCGGATATACAGATGTCCTTAAAGAGATTTCTGAAGAACTTGGATTGAACTAAGTTTTAAGTTTAGAATGAGCATCTGTCTCAGCATTGAGACAGATGCTATGGGGTTACATGATGGAAAAACATGGTTCAGTTCGTTCAATAACTCGTCGATTCTACAATATGATTTGTGTGGGAGAAGTCTACATAGCTGCATCATTATTTGTATTGATTGTTATATTGGTGTTCATATCGGCTCTCTCAAGAAAAATTGGTCTTCCGATTCAATGGACAATGGACATTACAAAGTTATGCTTTGCTTGGTTGGCTTTTTTAAGCGGAGATATTGCTCTTAGGTCTGGGGTGCTTCCGGGTATTGATATGCTTGTTATTAAATTACCACCTAAACTTCAAGTTCTACTTACGTATACTGCAAAGCTATTTATGTTCATGCTTCTTGCCTTTTTTGTTTATTATGGGTTCAAACTTGCAAGCTCGAATGTTAAAAGAACTTTCCAAACATTACATATAAGCTATTCATTTGTGACAATGAGCCTTCCGGTTTGCTCGGTATTAATGATGATGTCAATGATATCAAATGCAATAGATGATTTGAAAATGAAAACTAATAGGTAGTGTGCCATGTATCTTCTTCTAATATTATTTGTCGTATTGCTTCTAATAGGAATGCCAATCGCGTTTGTAATTGGTATATCGGGTATGGGTTACTTTTTAATAGAGAGAGTTGTTCCTTGGACTGTTCTAGTCCAACGAGTCGTGGCACAAACCCAATCGTTCACATTTCTAGCTATACCATTTTTTATTTTTGCTGGAAATCTAATGAATGAAACAGGAATTACAAAGAATCTTCTTTCACTTGCCAAACTTTTAACAAGGAAGATGTATGGTGGAGTCGCACAGGTAAATATTGTGCTTTCAACTCTTATGGGGGGCGTCTCTGGATCAGCTGTAGCAGATGCAAGCATGCAGATTCGTATTCTTGGACCTGAGATGGATAAGCATAATTATCCCAAAGGTTATACTTCTGCTGTTACTTGCTTATCTGGTCTTGTGACTGCAACAATTCCTCCTAGTCTTGGATTGATCCTGTTTGGTTTTCTCGGCAATGTATCCATCGGAAAACTCTTTATTGCTGGGATTATCCCTGGGTTTCTTATGGCTGTTTTCTTGATGGGAGCAGTAAGCATCACAGCACGTTATCATAAATATGATACGCCAGTGGAGGATGCAACTTTTCCTTCTTTCAAAGAAATTGGAGTGAATCTTAAAAAATCAGTATGGGCTCTTCTATTTCCAGTTATTCTGATTGTTGGTATCCGATTTGGTGTCTTCACTCCATCAGAGGCGGGTGCATTTGCTGTTGTGTATTCAATCTTTTGTGGAGTCTTTATATATCACGAATTGACCATTGAAAAATTCTGGAAGGCTCTAAGAAATGCAATTTCGGATTTGGGTTCCATAATTATTATTATTGCGTTTAGTGGTATTTTTGGGTATGCATTAACCTTTGGGCGTGTCCCGGTGTTGATGAGTGGATTCCTTCTTTCGATCACAACCAATGGAACATTAATGATGCTGTTGATGTTGACCTTCCTCTTTTTTGCAGGGATGTTTCTTGATAGTGATGTTAATACGCTCTTGCTCACTCCAATTTTTGTACCGGTAGTTATATCACTAGGTATAGATCCAGTGCATTTTGGAATCTGCATGTCTACTATTATAACCCTTGGGTGTATGACCCCTCCAGTTGGAACAGGTATTTATATCGTCTGTGGTATAGAAGGGTGTCCAATTAATGAATATATAAAAGAATCTAAACCATTCTTTTTGGCGATATTTCTAGAAATCTTGGTATTGGTGTTTTTTCCACAAATAACCTTGTTTTTACCAAATCTTATCTACGGATGATAGAATGCAAGAAAAAATAATTGACTCAAAAGTTAATGGGTTTCGTGATGTTTTTTTTTCCAATGGGTGGAGAGTTTCCTACGCAGATTATGCTTCTGGTACCAATGATGCAGATTCCATATATAAAATGGAGAAGCATCTTGAAACTGAAGAAGCCTTCTATCTACTAAAAGGACAGGCTGACCTAATAACTGCAGGTAAGGGGCATGCGATTGGTCTCTTAGAAGGAAAAAACCTCAAAACAAGCACATTATACGTTGTTGAGAGGGGAGAATGGCATGTTGTCGCCTTCAAACCCGGATCTTCGGTTTTAATTATTGAAAATGAGCTGGATTCACTATCAGAGTCAGTAAATCTTAGTAAATTGGATTTAGACACAATTAAGAAGATTCTTACTTGATTGTCCAATTATTTGTTATAGTGTAATAAGCAATCTTATATGGTGGTAATTTCATGACATTGAAGGATATTTCGAAGGCTACTGGGTACTCCCTGACTTCCATACATCGAGCGATATACAATAAAGAGGGACTCAGTCCTAAAACAAGAGAGAAAATTCTTAAAGCTGTAGAGAGTATGGGGTATGAAGTTAATTATATTGCCTCATCGCTCAAGCGGAAAACCATGAATATTGCTTTTGTAGGGAAGAAACCACGTATCAATAATGATTACCACTATATGATTGCAGAGGGAGTCAAATCAGCATTCTCTCAGGATGTAGGGATGAACATTGCCTTACGAGAATACTATTTCGATGGTTCCCTTACGGATCTTGGAGATGCAGAATTTAAAATTCTCTCTGAGATTTATTCGTATGATGATCTAGACGGGGTAGTGATAATGCCAACCAATACAGGAGCAAAACTGCAACTTGCCATACAGAAACTCATTAGTAAAGGTTTTTCTGTTGTTTTGGTTGATGATTCCTTTGAGCAGATGGATTTTCTCTGTGCTGTTGAGCCTTTTAACGATTTGATTGGAAAAACCGCTGCAGAATTCATGAGTCAAATTTGTCAGCCTGGTAAAGTTCTGGTTGCTCTTGGGGATCCAGCTAGCAATGGACAAATGGAAAACTACGATAGTTTCCTAGGGTATTTACAAGAGCATAATACACCTATCTCCTGTATCACTGTTCCAGACTCTAAAGACAAAGAGAAGCTTGTGGAACAGCTTATAACATTGATTGATGATGAGGTAGTGGGGCTATACACTGTTTGTGAATCAAACACTCCAGCTATTTGTAAGGCAGCACTCGCATCAGGACGAGTTGATTTGAAGGTTCTAGGCTGTGATTTGAGCCCTGATAATAAAAAGTATCTTGGAAAAGGGGTTTTGTCAGGTATCTTGGACATGAATTCATATCTTCAAGGATTTCTTGCAATGCGCGTATTGCTAGAGTATCTCTTGAAAAATATTCCTCCAAAAGCATCAATTCTCTCTGTTCCTGTACGGCTTGTGCTACGAAGCAGTTTGGAATTTTTTGAGGGAGAATATAGTGCAGGTATTTCCATTGCTACCCGTTCTCATGTAGTGCATTAAATTGTTTTTGTAGATAATCTCTCAATAATAAATATGAATGTGAACCTTGCTAACCATAAATTCACAGATAATAATTATTGTCGTTGATAATACTCTTGCAGATACTTCAATTACATCTACAATTCAGCCAGCTCTTCCTGTGTTTTGCGAATAGCCACTTGTACATCAATCTCTTTTTCCATCAGTTGGTAAAACCAGTTACAAATGATGGTATCAACCTTGTTCTGAGGAATAACCTTTCCCTCTGTATTTGTAGGTGGAATAATGGGTTTTCCATACTTGTATGATGAACAGTAAAGAGGGAACCAAGGATAGAGCTTCGCCAATTCGTCATTGAGATAGGTCTTGCGTACCGCAGAGAAACCTCCTAGGACCGCAAAATATGAGCTAATGGTGTCCATACACGCCCATTTGATGAATTCAAATGCTTGTACTTTCTTTGTGCTGCTTGAGCTGATCCCAAGGCCCCATCCACCAAGGATCGGTATACCCCCAGGAATTTCACTGTATCCAATATTCTCTTCTTTGATGACTTGATCAGTTTGAAGGGCAATCTTATTGAAGAATGAAGGATAGGTGATAACCATTGCCGTCTCTCCGCAGAGAAAATCCTTGACCACACTCTCTTCATTGGATTCCAGATAATTGGGTTTGACATATTTCAACAAACGAAGTGTTGCAACATAGCTCTTGAGTACGTTCTGGTTATTCAGAAGAAGATTGGTTGAGGCTTTTGTGAGAGGATTATCCTTATTAAAAGAAAGCAACCTTAGGAAGATCTCAGGTGCGAGGCATTCAGGATAGGCCGCAGGAAAGGAAGTTCCGTAGTCAATGGAATCCGAATGTACGGTGAAGAACTGTGCAATGGCATTGAACTCTTTCCAAGTCTTTGGAGGTCTCAACGCAGTGCGAAATTTCTTCCTATATGCTGCTTGGTTGGTTTCATCCTCAAAAAGGTCTTTTCTGTAGTATAAAATCTGCGGAGCATACATAAACGGAAGTCCATATACATTATCTTTCCATTGGCCGAAGAACTCTGCAGAATTCGGGAAAAAGAGGTCATTGTACTTTTCTGAGTCTCTTGTCTTATCAGTGATATTGGTAAGAATATCGTTTTGCACCAGTGTTTCCAACCAAGGAATATCATACATGATCACATCACTCTGTTTCTGGGAGTGAGGATTTTGCTTCTCTTCCAGTATCCGTTCAAGTAATTTTTGGTGTGAAATTACAGATATCTTGGGTTTGAAACCAAAATTAGTGGAGAAATTGTCTAGAATACTAATAAGGGCATGGGTCTGAGTGGTATCGAGCATCAGTACATTCAATTCAGTATCACTGTGCTGTTTTGGCTTCTCCTGTATTCCAAACAGATGATGATTCTCAATAGTATCTCCGGTTATACGATCTGAGAAAATGATATTTTTGCTTTCAAGAACAGGCCGCTCAATCTCATCCACAAGAATTGAGGCGGCTGTCGAGCCAATCTTAATTGCAGGTCTCAGCGTGGAGAGGGAGGCTTCACTGTAAGTGAGGGAGTTCCAATGTTCCTCCCCCAGCGTGACAACGGGAATATCATCTTGGGAATACCCTAGGAACAATAGACTCTCAATAATGCCTTTTGCCTTATTTTCCGAAGTAGTGAGGATTGCATCAGGTTTTTGTTCTTTGAGAATACTGGACATACTGACAACAGCTCTGAACGTATCTTCCTTGCTCAGTAGTGGCGTAATAATATGGTTCTTGGGAAGTTCCATTGCAGTATGCTCAAATGCAGTCGAGAAGCCCCTGATGCACTCTGATTCGCAATAATACTTCTCCGGACCAGTAAACAAGAATAAGTTCTTCTTCTCATCCTTAATAAGTGCTCTAGTGAGCTTAAGGAGCGTAGTATAATTATCATTCATGACAAAACTACACTCCAGCCCCTCCATCTTTCGGTCTATAAGGACCAAGGGGATGTTTCGCTCAATAAACGTTTCGTAGTATTTTTTCCATTCATCAGGAATTGAGGTAAAAACGATCAAGCCGCAGATTTGTTTCTTTGCAAACGTCTCAATACAGGAAATCTCATAATCTTTTCGTTCATAGGAAAGTGCAAGATTAATGATGTAGGGTGTATCACGGAACACACTCTCGATTCCTTCCAATACCTTGATGTAGTAGTTATCCTCAAAATTTGGGAGTAATACGCCAATATCATTGTATTGTTTGGTTCTCAGGTTCTTTGCAAGATAGTTTGGCTTATATGCAGTTTGGTCAATTGCAGTGGCAATCCGCTTGGCCGTTTCGGGACTCACGGGTTTCGATTTATTGAGATAATTTGAAACAGTTCCAATCGAAACACCTGCTAATATTGAAACATCCTTGATCGTTGCCATGCACCTCTCCATTGCTATAGTAATGATAAATCAGTAGGGAAATGTTGTCGATAACAAGATGTGATGAACCAAAAGTATCCTACTTACCAATATTCTGTTCGATTTTCCATATTTCCTAGAAAGCTATGAAACACCCCGCGACCTCAGGTTACAGGGTGTTTCGTCGTATTAGCCCTTCTGCATTACCATATTAGCATGGGATTTCATAAATTTTTCCAAGAGGTTCACTGAGCAACAAAGATTTTCCAGGTTTTACGCAAATTCCTGTTTCCCACCTGCAACCGAACTTTTCTGCCGAAAAATACGTGTCTACTTGGAATGTCATGTTTTCCTGAAGCTTATAGTTGGAAGAGGTTTCCATCCAAGGAGCCTCTACCTCGATCATACCGGTTCCATGACATGGTCCGTACACAAAGTAGTCCTGCATCCCGGCTTCAACAGCTTTGGCATAGAAATCCTTGGCAATCTTCGATGCCTCAGCTCCTACCTTCACCTGCTCAAGTGTCCAGTTATGCATGGAGAGACAAAATTCAACCAAGTCGCGCTTCTCACCGACAAGTGGTCCCATACTGATAGGCATCCCGATACTTGGACTGTATCCCTCGATCTTTGCCGAAAGGTTCAGCTGTACCAGGTCTCCTTTCTCAATGGTTCGATAGGTAGAACGTGAGATGGCATGACTGGTCGATTTTTCGCTGAAAACGTACATCGGAAGCCCTTCGTATTCAGCTCCATGTTCATAGATGCATTTCTGTGCGATACCAACCATCTGGAGCTCAGTTACTCCTGGGCGAATTTCAGCCATTACAGCTTCAGTAGCCATCTTTACAATGTCGAACCCTCTTTGCATACAGGCAAGCTCATTGACAGATTTAATCATTCTGAGAGAACGGACAATCTCTTCATTCCTGATAATTTCGGCATTCGGGAAACATCTTTTCAAACCTTCAAGCTGAATGGGGTTGGTAACCAGGTATCCAGCAATACCAATGCGTAGATTGCTTCCTTTCACTCCGAGAAACTCAAACACATCTTTGTATGTACTTACTTTTGCTTCAGGATATGCAGGATCTGCTGATTCTCGATACTCCAACAACGTGAAGATATCTTTGAGCACGCTCCTGTCAGCAGCGTACTTTGAGCTTTCAGGACCTACCATCAAAGCAGCTTTTCCATCTCGTCCAATAGCCACCCCTGCAGTTTCGAAAAGTGGCCAGTAGTTCGTAAAATACCGCACGAATGAATAGTCTGCTTCATTGCAGTGAGTGACCAAAACATCCAATCCAGCTTCTTCCATCAACTTTGAAGCCTTCTTGATTCTCCCAAAGTACTCTTCTTCTGGGATCCTGACCCTGTCCATCATACAATTCCTCCTAATATAGTAATTGCTGTTTGTAATGATTTACTTTCTGGGTTTTCATCCAACCCAAATGCAAATTGGAACCTTATCGAGCTGCCTGGTTCAAGTAGTTTCATATTTCCTTGCTTGGTTTCAGCTGTTCTCCCTCTAGGACCTGCAGTTGCAGGTAGGCTGAACCCACAGGCTGAGCGGTCCAGCGTCTTGGTCAGCCAGGCAACGGTGTGGTCGAGTGTAGAGGTGTTTGTTGCGACCCAAACCCTCTCATGATTCTCACGAATCATTGTATTTACACACACATCTCCATGTTCTGGCTTATTCTTCATGATTGCCACCAGTTCAGGACTGATCGTGGAAATCTTTGATGGGTGTAAGAAAATAGTCGGCTCATCAACCACACCGGGAATGGTTTCATCGAGTACTGTTACTGTTTCCTTGTTGAATTCATCAATTCCATACTGCAACTCAGTGACATGGTCCAATGAGAGATTCAGATGATTGAGATACATGTATTCCATTGGTGTTTTCTGTAGGTTCTTCAGCTGTGAATCAACCAATACAGAGGTACCTGTCTCGGAAATCCTGAGGGAAGGGGAGAATTCATACGAGGCAATGAAAGGAACTGTATACTGATAACTCCCGTGTAATGATACTGGGAACGGTCCATCAGATATCTCGATCCAGGCACTGTCATATTTTGCAAGAGGCAACTCTCCATGATGAAGATGGGTATCGGCTTTGCTTGGGTTCCCCATTGCAGTAATACCGCAATGGATCATGAGAGCTCCATAATTGTGAAGGAAGTTTCTGGCAGCGTAGTCAGGTTCAGATACAAACCCCTTGAATTTTTGTTCAATGCCGCCAACCTTCCAACTCCAGAGGCTCTGTCCAAAGAACGGTAGCCATACAAAGGTTCCAGCCCCAATTGAAATATGGACAGCCTCCACCCCTGTCTTATAGAGAAAGGTGGAAATGCGTGTGGTATTATTCTCAAGAACCAATGTTTCCGTTGAGGTGAATTGTGGTTTTGTTACATGCAATTTCATGAATCTATTCCTTCATAGTATCACTGTAATGGCATTGTAATGGTGCTATTTTGAATGCACAAGAAATATAGCGATTAATTATACTAAAATATATTGAAACGATTTAATGAAAAAATAATTAGTACACCTATTGTTTTCTTGCAAATTCAAAAATCCGTTTCTATACTACATTTGACTTGAAAAATGTATCGAATGTATTTCTTAAAGCCTACAATAAATAGCATGAGAGAAATGATTATGCTAAGCATTTAAGGAGTCGAATGTGGACTACGGAAAAAAAGTGTGGGTCTTTCCTGATGCAGAGTTGCCTCCAGTTGGAAATAACCCAATCCCCGGACATGAATCGATTATTATCACCAACCTTGGAGACCAGGAAGCATGCATTTCGATCACCTTGCTCTATGTTGATAAGGACCCGGTTGGAGATATTACTGTTTCTGTGGGTGCTAAACGAGTTCGCTGTCTCCGAACCAATGAAGATAAGGATTTCCCTGGTCATACAGCAACCATCGGGGAGCAATATGCAATTCTGTTGGAAAGTAATGTACCTGTGGTAGCCCAATACGGTAGAGCTGAACCCCGTAATGTGAGTTTCTATACGACTCCTGGGTACTGTGAATAGGAGGAAAGAATGCAATTGATTGATATGTTCTTTGACCAGATTGAGGATGCGAAAAAGCGGAATGTCCCTTTCATTATTCCCATCGGTACCATTGAATACCATGCTCATCATGCATCTTGTGGTACAGACACAATGGTGATCAATGGATGTTTAAGAGAATTTGAGAAAGAGAGGGAAATCGTTGTAATGCCACCCATTTGGTACGGGGTTGCCTCATACGCTGTTGGGGGTCCTGAAACCGGGACAATCCATGTTGATGAAGATGCCCATACCCAATATCTCTATGCTGTGTTGAAATCGCTCATCTATGGTGGGAACAAGAATATATACCTCATGGTACACCACCAGACAGAAGAAGATGCCTTGATGCCGATGACCATCTCCTGCCATAAAGCTGCAAAGAAAATAATCATGGAGTATATGGAAGAAACAAGAGGAAGAGGTTGGTGGGGAAGGAACAGCTTCAAGGACTACTATGAGAAGCTTGGTTCTGGAGATGACCCATTCTCCTACATAAAGGTAGTGCCGTTGATCGGGAAAGAAGCGCAGCATGCCTGCGGGGGCTTTGATCATGCTGGTAAATGGGAAACTTCCCTGATGATGGGCACATACCCTGAGAATGTAGACCTAACATTATGTGAGAGGAATACAGAGTGGTTTGCGCAAAATGCTGTTGAAGCAAGCACAGAGCTTGGAGGGCATATGGTTTCTTGTGTGCTTGATTGGTTGCGCAAGACAATCGTTTAAGTGTGAAAAAATATATGTTGTAGACATATAGAATCAATATCCTGGAAACAGGAAAAAAAGGAGAGCAATATGAAAAAAGGAGTTGTTGCATTACTGGTTCTCGTTTTGGCGAGCACAATGGTTTTTGCCCAAGGTGCACCAGAAGGGGCTGATGATCAAACAAAAATCGGTGTAAGCATCATGGAATTGTCTGCTTATACATGGTACCTCGGAGTAATTGATGGTTGTGAGCAGTGGGCGGATGATAACCCAGAAGCAAACTTCACATTCCAATTTGAGGATTCTCGTTCTGACGTATCTACCATGCTGAACAACATTGATGCACTGATAACCGGTGGAGCGGAAGGTATTATCCTATTCCCAGCTGATGCATCCTCAGCAATCCCAACCATGAAGCAGTATGTCGCGAAAGGAATTCCTTTCGTCATTGGTGACTATGCCCAGAATCCACAGAAAGAAAGCGATATTGTTTGGGAGACTTTTGTCGGTCACGACATGAGGATGCTTGGAGAAACAGCAGGACATGTTGCTGTTGAGTATCTTAAAACCCTGAACAAACAGAATCCCGTTTGTTTGTTCATCAGCAGACCTACTTCGGGGCAAGTCTCAGTCGACCGGTATGAGGGGTTCAGGGATGTGGTATTAGCTTCCTTCCCGAAAGCAAAGATTATTGAAGAAGGTGATGTTGGTGCTGGTTCAAGAGATTCGGCCCAGAGCCTTATGGAGAATGTCTTGCAGAGAGAGCCTGTCATCGATGTGGTCAGTGGACACAACGATGCTGAGGTCGTGGGTGCTTATAATGCTGCGAAGGCTGCCAACAGACGAGAGATCAAATTCATTGGAATTGCAGGTGACAAGGATGTTCTCACCTATATTACCGATGGAAATGAGAGCTGGATTGGTGAAGTTCTCCAGAACCCAGTAGACCTAGGGTATCAGGCAACTGAGGCAATGTACCAGGCACTGGTTGAGAAGAAGACCCTCGAGAAAGTTTGGGATCTTCCAAAACCGGAAGCAATCACCCCAGCGAATGTCGCTGACTACGATTGGCAGAACTGGTCCTGGTTGTAGAATCGTTTAGTACTATTGGGCAGAGGGTTTTCTTCTGCCCAATTATGTAAGAATCAAAACACGTTAAGAAAGGTACAACATGATTACTGTATTACCGGAACCCAAACGTCTGATTGATACCGAGGGTTTCACAACACTTTTTACAACTATACATATTGGTACTGATGATGCACGGTTACTGGAAATTGCAAAAAACCGTTTTTGGAATTATCCAGGTATTCTTGGTGATACCACATCGCACTCTCTACAAATTGATTTGGTCGCATCCTTGGAGGCGATTGAGGTCGAGAATGAAGAGTTGTATAGAGAGCAAGGATATGCTCTGGTGGTTACAAAAGAACACGTTACATTGCGTTATGAACATAACGCTGGGTATATACATGGACTTACCACCATCAAGATGTTACTGCAGGAAAAACCTAACGGTTATATCCTCCCTTGTTGCGAGATTGTAGATTGGCCTTCAGTTGCGGTTAGAGCGGTAGCCCCTACATTCTCCTGGTATGCGGGGTATGGAAGAATAGGGTTTGACTCACAACTCTGGGACTATGATAAATGGGTTGAGTTCCTGAACATCAGTCTCGATAACAAGATCAACCAATTCAACATGGTCATGTATGGATACTGGCCTTTTGAGTTTGAGCAATACCCCGAGACAGTCTTGAGAGATGTTCCCCTCAGAATTTGGAATGCTGAGAACAATACATGGCTACCGATCAAATATACGCACCCCAATATCTTAAACCCCTATCTTGATAAACTCATCGAGTATGGGCATATGATGGAATTCTCATTTTTTGCTTATGTTGGCCTGAATTCCTATAATGGAGGATATTCCATCAAGCATCCTGAAGCCAGGATGATCCCACCAGAATCCAGCCAGTTTCTCAATGATTTTGACTCACTCTGTCTGAGCAATGAACAGAATGTGGACTATATCCTCTCTTCAATGCGGCACATTGCCAAATTGGGATTTGATGGATTCTCATTGGAGGAGAGTGAAGAAGGATTCTGGTTCTGTGAGTGTGAGTCTTGCAAGAACCATTGGAGAGAATCAGGTGCAAGTCCAGTTGAAGCAAAACATAAGGCAAACATCTGGTTGCTGAATAAGATCTGGGAGACGGTGAAGTCAGTGAACCCTGATGCGATTTTGGGTATCAGGGCTTTCAGGCAACCACCTCTTGAGAAGGATCCTTCATTTCTGGATGAGTGTGTTCGCACCATGCCGAAAGGTATCAATCTTTTTTGGGCACCAGGTCTCTATGTTCCAGAGACCGAGTTCCCCAAATGGGTCCATGCCTTTGGGAAAGAGCATATCTGGGGAAGGGACACTGAAGCAAATTCAATTACCTCTACCATGGGAAGACTCTACCGAACCTTTGCCTCAAACATGATTCGCTATGAGGATGAGGCAAATGAACAAGTCATTGAGACTGATATTGCCCAACATCTTGGAAGTATTGAAATGGGTGTGCACGGGATCAATGGATTCATGTTTGAATGGTATGGCCTGTTCCTTCATGAATTCGCCCATGGTAATTATGGGTGGGGATCGAAAATGGATAGCGAAACATTCTTCAAGCGTGCTTGTCAGTTACATTTTGGCCATCTCGGAGAGAAGGTGCTCTATGTGATGAAAAACATGCTTACCATCCACGAGAGCCAGATGCCGTTCTACACCACTGCATTCCCATTCCAGAAAAACAAGATACAGAAGAGTGATATCCCTACAATCATGGAAGCCAAGGAGAGGCATCCTAAGATTCTTGCGATACTCGAGGAGCTTCACAGTGCCTGCAATGAGAACCCACGGCTACAATGTTGGGCTCCCCATTTCAGCAAGTTGATCAATGCTGAGAGAAGAAATGCAGTAATCTATGACATGGTTCTTGTCTCTTTGGCATACGAAGAAGAGCAGGATCCAGATAAGAAGGATGCACTTCTTGATGAAATCCTCTTGTTCAATGAACGGGACTTTGGCATCGCAAAGGAGATGTTCTTTGATGTGAATCCTGTAAGTGAAACCGGTGTGAAAAGCTGCATGTTCCCTTATCATGAGATTAAAAGACTGATACACAACATCAGGCATCCAGAAGACCCAGACAATGACATCATTTGTTCTGGTATCGAAGCTCTTGGTTGGCTTTGGTTGTAAAAAGAGGTAGATGAATGGATGCAGAGAAGTTGGTTGAAGTAAAAAAATGCACAATGATCTTTCCTGGGGTCAAAGCCTTGGATGAGGTTGACTTTACGTTGTTGGCCGGTGAATGCCATGGGTTAGTGGGAGAGAATGGGGCCGGAAAATCGACCTTATCCAAGTGTATCATCGGAGATTATCACATGACAGCTGGAGAGCTGTTTGTCCAGGGTGAACCTATTCATATCCCTTCCTATTCAGTCAGAAAGTCGAATGAAATGGGGATAGCTATTGTCCATCAGGAATTTCAGCTCATGGAAGACATGAGTGGGCTGGAGAATATATTCATTGGACGATATGAGAAAAAGGGACCTGTCATCGACTGGAAACAGTTGCAGGAACGTGCAGATGAGTTGTTGGAATACCTGCAGTGTGAGGTAGATCTCAAGGTGAAAGTGAAACACCTGAGAACTGCTGAGAAACAGATCATCCAGTTGGCAAAGGCAATGCTCGATAATCCGAAGGTTCTGATTCTGGATGAACTTACAGCAGTTCTCCAAGAAGAGGGTATACAGAATATTTTTAGAATCATTGAGCTGCTCAAGGCAAGAGGTATCGGAATCATTTACATCTCCCACCGCCTGGATGAGATTTTTGAATGTTGTGATCGTTATACGGTGCTTTGTGATGGGAAGTACATCAACAGTGGGTTTGTAAAGGATATCAATAAACATCAATTGGTTAAGATGATTATTGGTAGAGAGTTGAAGAATGTGTATCCGGAGAAGAACCAACAGTTTGGTGAAACTTTGTTGGAGGTGCGACATCTTACTGCTCCCAAGGCATTCAAGGATGTTTCTCTTGATGTAAAAGCAGGTGAGGTTGTAGGTATTTCAGGCTTGCTTGGCGCTGGGAAAACGGAACTGATCCATGCAATCTATGGAAACCATAAGATTGTCTCAGGGGAAGTTTTTGTTCGTGGGAAGCCTGTTCGGATCAAGAATCCAAAGATGGCTATCAAGCTGGGACTTGGGTTGGTTCCTGATGAGAGGCGAATCTTGGGGTTGAACATGCTCTATAACATCAAGGAGAATACCATTCTCCCTTCGATGAATAAGTTCAGGAAGTGGAAGATATTCCAAGACCACGAAAAAGAGGAACAAGCGGCAAAGGACATCAATGCCAAGATGAATCTTCGATACTACTCGTTGAGGCAGCTGATCAGCAAGCTCTCTGGGGGAAACCAGCAAAAGGTTGTAATTGCGAAGTGGATGCTGCGTGAATGTGACATCTTCCTTCTAGATGAACCAACGAGAGGTATTGATATTGGCGCTAAGTTCGAGATCTATTCCTTGATCAATGAACTTGCAAAGGCAGGCAAGGCTGTTATTTTGGTTTCTCCGGAACTTGAAGAAATTATTGGTCTCTCAAACAAGGTATATGTCTTGTATGAGGGACAGGTGATGGATTTGGTTGAGGGCGAGAATATTAAACAAGAAGTAATCATCCATGATTTATTAGGAGTAAAAGAGAAATGAATGCAGTAAAAACGGTCGAAGAGAGGAATAATAAGTTCAAGGGAGATTTTAAATCCTTTTTTCATGAATGGATGATTCTTTTCTTATTTATCCTCCTGTTTGCCATATGTAGTATTAGTTCAGCCAAATTCCGTACTACTGACAATATCATGAATATTCTGAGGCAAGCCTCCTTCATCTCTATTATTGCCTTGGGAGAATTCTTTGTTGTCTTGATCGCGAATATGGATATGTCGATTACTTCCATTATTGGAATGACTTCCATATTTTTCGCAGGCTTGGTGGTGAATGCAGGAATCCCAATGTTCTGGGCTTTTGTGATTGTATTTGGTCTTGCAATCCTTGTTGGTATTCTCAATGGTGCTCTTACCGTGTATGGACATATGCCTTCGTTTATTGCCACACTTACGGTGATGAACATCATCAAGGGTATCTACTTTATCTATTCGAAGGGATTGCCAATTTCAGGACTTCCTGAAAGCTTCAACTTTCTGGGAGCCGGTTATATAGGATTTATTCCGTTCCCAGTAATCCTCCTGCTGATTGTAGCTACCACATTGCATATCTTTACGCAGCATACTGAGCTGGGAAGAAGCTTTTATGCTGTTGGAGGCAATATTGAGGCAAGCAAACTGTCAGGAATCAACGTTAAGTTCGTTGGAATTCTGGCATTTGTACTGAGTGCAATTCTGTCCTGTATTGGCGCTCTTGGGTTAACCTCAAAAACCTTGAGTGGAAATGTTGGAATCGGGGAGAACTTGTTGTTTGATGTAATGACAATCGTAGTACTCGGTGGTACTTCTCTTTCAGGCGGAAGGGGAAAGATATTCGGTGTAGTTATCGGAGCGCTGTTCCTGCAAGTAATCTCGAATATCATGATCCTGATGAGTATCAACAGTTATTGGCAGTGGGTTGTGAAGGGTATTATCTTGATAGCTGTAGTGCTCATTGATTCCAATTCACGACACGACTAATTATCAATCTATAGGTGCCAAAGTTGTGTATGCCCTGTATGCAGAAACTCTTGGTAGATTCTGAGAAGCAATGAAGTTCAACGCTTCATTGCTTTTCTACAATCCCTACACTCTTGATTCTATTGTGGTAGGATGCTCACGCTCACAAAAGGTGTTCCAATTGTTTGCTAGGTGGGAAAGGTTCGATACATGAAGTTTAAGATTGAGAAGAAAGTGATATTTGCCTGCATATTGATGTTCTCCCTGGGTTTTGAAATGGGAGGATTTCAGGCAGTCTTACGCGAACTTTCATTGTATTTTTCGATTGATAAGGTTTCCTGGGGGTTCCTTGTTTCTTCACAATATCTAGGAATCATCATCATGCCTGTGGTATTTGGCCGAGTAGCTGATCGAATTGGAAAGAAACAAGTACTGCTTGTGTTTATGTCGATCTTTATCATTGGTACTTGTTGTATAGGCCTTTCATCTTGGTTGTCTTTGACTGTGATAGGGTTTTTCCTTACAGGCTCTGGGTATGGTGTTTGTGAGAGTGTGAGTACCGCACTGCTCAGTGATCAATATGCTGATTCTGCGCACCGCTATATGAATCTCAGTCAAGCTTTTCTCTGCATTGGAGCTGTTATAGCTCCAATTTTGACATCCTTGCAGGCAATTAACTGGAGATTGGTGTTTCTGATCAGCAGTGGTGTGAGTTTGATTGCATTAATCGTATTGCTGTTTGAAGGAGGCTTCACCGTTGTCCCTTCCTATTCGTCATCTCAGTTGCTTGATTTTTCCTTATTCAATTCGAAGGCTTTTATTTTATTGTTTGTGACGATGATGATTTATGTGGGACTTGAAAATGGGTTTGGGTACTTCACTGAATCATTTTTCTATGATGCATATGCTTCTTCTTGGGGAGGGTATGCTATTTCACTGTATTGGGCTTCTATGGCGATTTCCAGAGTTATTACCAGTATGTCATCACAGAATATTTTCAAACAGTTGAGGGTACGTTTTATCCTGGTTGCAGTAGTGTTTATAGCGCTTTTTGTAAGTAATTCTCCTGCGTTTGCTCTGCTTCTTTGTGTTGCTGTTGGAGCTTGTTATGGACCGATATGGTCTTATATAATGAGTCTCTCAGCAGGGATGTACCCAGAGAGAACTGCTAGTGTCACTGGGTTGATTACTTCAGCTTGTGGGATTGGTGGTGCTGTATATCCTGTTTTTATGAGCGCTATTATCGCAAACGCCCCACTGGGGAGTGGGTATCTGTTCCTCTCTGTCTCTTCACTGGTTGCTTTCTTGTTGATCCTCGTTGCTCATCGAAGAGCTGTGAATTACTAGGAACACCAAGTAGTGGAGGCCTTCATCTACGCCTCTGAGCATAGGGGAGAGGTCAACAAGGTGGTGATTGGGTAGCAAATGTCTTACAAGGTAGAATCTGTTTGACTTTCTTATCCTCCAGCTTATAATGGAAAGAAAGAAAGAAAGGAAGATCCTATGAATGAAAGTGGTATTCGGAGTCTGCTTCTGGAGACATCAGGAACTTCGTTTGAAGCATGCAGAAGCTTGGAACAAGATTTAACATTCATAACTTTGAAAGAGGAGATGGATAAGCGACAAATTGCTTTTGGTTCAGCCCAGATGGAAACCCTGAAAATGATTGGCTCGGATAAACTTTTCACCAATCTTGCTATGTTGCTTTCCGACCAATGTTCGTATACCTGTAAGGTGGCTGTATTTCAGGGTCGGGATACTGCAGTCTTTCGCGATAGGAAAGAATTTTCTGGATCTGTTCTGAAACAGCTTTCAGATGTGTATAGATTTCTTGCTACTTACAATAAAACAAAAGCACGATTCAACGGGCTGTTGCGGGAAGATACCTTGGATTATCCACAAGAAGCTATTCGTGAAGCACTGTTGAACAGCATTATTCATCGTGACTATCTTTTTTCAGGAAGTACGATTATCAATGTATTTGATGATCGTATTGAATTTATTTCTCTTGGAGGTTTGGTGAGAGGCCTTTCCATGGAGGCAGTAACAATGGGAGTTTCTCAGTCAAGAAATCCAAATTTGGCTTCAGTGTTTTATCGTCTACAGTTAGTGGAAAGCTATGGGACTGGTATTCGAAAGATAATGCATCTCTATAAGGAATATCTAAGAAAACCCGAATTTAAAGCTGCTGAAGGTGCATTCTCCTGTGTCCTCCCAAATAGCAATGAAGAAGGCACGTATACCCAGAAACATGAATATCATGAGGATAGCGTTGGAGAGTCTCTGAATGCGGAGAAGGCATCCATTCTATACCATGCTAAAGCAAGAGGTTCCATTTCCAGGAAAGAAGTAGAGGACCTTATCGGGCTGAAGACAACAAAAGCATTTAGACTTCTCAAGGAGCTGTGTGCTAAAGGACAACTCACTCAACAGACTTGTGGGAAATTTACCCGATATATTCCCCTTGGGGAGTAAGGATCGACACTGTCTTCAAGCATTCTCTCGTAATAAGATGACCTAATCTTTGTTGCATTGCCTGTATTGCTCCGGCATACTAACAGGGAAGGAGTCAAGTATGAGTTCAAAGCAAGATGGATTTGAGGTAGTGGCTGAAGGTGTGAAGCGGAAGATTCTCTCCTACAATGAGACAATCATGGCAGTGGAAGTCCACTTTGAGACAGGTGGAGTTGGTTCCGTTCACTCCCATCCCCATACTCAGTTGACCTATGTATTAGAGGGCTCTTTCACCTTTACCATTGATGGCAAGCCTGTAGAGGTTTCCAAGGGAGATACCCTTGTCTTTGAACCAGATGTAAAGCACGGCACCACCTGCCTGGAGAAGGGAGTGGTGTTGGACGTTTTTACACCATACAGGGAAGATTTTGTGGGGTGAGGTTAGAAATCCTTCCTTGAATGTTAGTATACAAATGACAGTTCAATATCTTGATTATAATCACCGAAACTGCATCCAAATATATTGAATCCTCCAATATACTTAGTTTCCTCCTTGTTTCCAATGCGGAGTGATATAGCGTCATTGATATCTAAGTGTAAATCGTCGATAGTGATGTCAGAAGCATGTTTTGCATTGATTCGTGTTAGTTCTCCAGAAATTGATACAGTTACTAATTTACCATATTGGGAAACCCCATCATCCCACCATACTGGATTTAGCTTTCCTCTTCTTGCCCCATAGTCGCCAGGACTTTGCCATGTCCCGCACTCTATCCCGTTAATCCAAATTGTCAAATCTGACTTCCAGTCTTCTTTGAAGTTTGGAGCCTCAGAACATGCCTCAAACGTAAGAATCAATTCCTTTGGTAGCGTTTGATGTTCGACTGGAAACGGGAACTTATATTCTACATATCCACTGGAAGTCCATAATACTTTAGCATTTACCCTCTCAGGCAAATAAAAATTATTGGGGCGATCTTCATAACCGATAATCCTCTGTTCATCAGCGAGCCCACATGTTGGTGTTACTCGGCAATCGGTATAAGCTCCAATGGGCATGGAGACGGTAGTCACCTGATTAATATTTGAGGCTTGTCCAGAAAGTTTGATATTTACATAATCATTCTTTCTACTGCAAATTTTCATCGATCCCCGCTTGCCTGGTAGTTGCTTGGTCTGGATTAGGTCAGCTTTTTCTAGTTCCCTCACATGTAGTGCAGCACTAGATGCTGGGATATTAATCAATTCAGCAATTTCTTTAACATTATAGCTGTTATAATACAGTAGTTTCAGAATTTGTATCCGTTGAATAGATGAGAGTGCATATCCAACTCGACGCAGTTGTTCTTCATCATCAGCCATAACCATCAACACTTTCGACATGGAGTTCTCCTTCTTGAGCCATTGTTGTGTTATAGAAAACAGTATAGCATTTTCTTTTAGATAAAGAACAGGAAAATTATTGGTAATTCATGTTTGATTGTCTATTGAAATAATATTCATGTTTAATAACAACTTGATATATGCAAAATAGCCTAAAAAGAAACAAAAATATTGACATATATGAGGTTTGTGATACACTTCAGTCGGTAAAGAAACATAATCTATGCTCTATAGCAGGATTACGAAAAGGAGAAATGAAATGACTATGTTCAAACGAATGGTGGGTTTTGTGTGTCTGGCACTACTTCTCGTGCTTCCTCTGTCAGCAGCAGGACAGAAGGATTCACAAGAAGATGGTAAGATTAAATTGACATTCATGGGCTGGGGAACCGATTCAGAAATTGATACCTATCAAACCATGATTGATGCCTTCGAGCAAGATTATCCAAATGTGGAAGTTGAATACATCGTTGTTGCTGATAATGAGTTTGATACCAAGCTCCAGGCAATGATTGGGGCTGGGTCTGCCCCTGACGTGTTCTACTGCCAGATAGATAAGTTCATGAAATATACTGCAACAGGTAATCTGCTAAATATTACCCCGTACGTGGAAAATAATGAAATTTTCAATGAAGATAATGTATGGTCAAGCATCATTGACTTGTATCGGTATGACGGTGAGATGTTAGGAAGTGGTGATGTATATGCGTTGCCTAAAGATGTAAGTGTCTTCCCCATTTTTTACAATGTTGACCTCTTTAATGCCGCTGGGATCGTACCTCCTTCTGCTTCTGATCCATGGGATTGGAATGACTATCTAGATGCAGCAAAGAAGCTCACCACTGGTACTGGTGATGAGAAAGTATATGGTACTGGAGCATATTCACTAGAATCTGCAGTTTGGTCCAATGGTGCAGAGTTCGTGGACCAGGAGACCCTGAGCCAGGTGACTATTGATGATCCTGCCTTCATCGAAGCTTTGCAATGGGTTGCAGATCTAAACCTTGTGCATCATGTAGCACCTTCCATTTCTGAAAGTGCATCGTTGAGTGACTATGACCGCTTCAAGCAAGGCAAACTTGCAATGGTAGGGGCAGGAACCTGGAGTCTTGGTGACTTCTGGCAAAACTGTGATTTCACCTTTGATGTCATGAATTGGCCGGTAAGTCCCCGTACTGGGAACAGCGAAATTTGGTTTGGTAGTGCAGGGCTGAGTGTATCCTCTCAGACAAAACACCCTGAGGAAGCTTTCAATCTTGCTGCATATCTGGCATTCAATGAAAATTCACAGAGAACCACGTATCAGAAAGGTCAGGCAATTCCCATGCTCAAGGACATGGCCTATGATGAGTTTGCCAAGTTGGAGCAGGACCCAGAAAACAAACAGGTTCTTTTTGATATCTTGGAGAACCATGCCCGTGTTGCAACCCAGTCAAAGACTTTCACCCAGGAGTGGTTTGCTGATTTCAATTCCAATGTTGGGGTAGTCCTTAACGGCGAGAGGACTGCTGAAGGTTTTTGTAAGGAGTTCAAGCCTGGCATCCAGCAGTTGCTTGATGATAGCATTGCATTGAGTAAAGAATTCTCTTTGTAAGTTTTGGAATTATAGAATATTACGTCTCCCGCACTTGTATGTATGGGTGCGGGAGATTCCAATAGCAGGTTACTATGAAGCAAATAAGTTCCATGAAACGAAAAGAGGGTATAGCAGGAGTGTTGTTCATTGCTCCTACGCTTGTCTATTTTCTTGTATTCTTCGCACTGCCTCTCATTGTTTGTATATATGCTAGTTTTACCAACTGGAATATTCTTTCTCCCAACAGGAGTTATGTAGGTTGGCGCAACTATGGAAAATTGCTTTCCGATCCTAAGTTCTGGACTGCCCTCGGTAATACCTTCTACATGTTGATACCCATCCCCTTGTATCTGTTCTTTGGGTTGCTGTTTGCTTATGCTTGCCATAAGAAAATTCCTTGGGAACGACTCTTCCGGGTTATCTATTATTTGCCTTACATCTCATCCATTGTGGCATTGGTCATCATATGGAAATGGTTGTTCAATTCAGAATATGGGTTGGTAAGCCATCTGCTTTCCCTGTTCGGCGTTGGCCCAATTGACTGGTTGAATGACCCTGTATGGACCAAGAGAATGATTGTGCTCATGATCACTTGGAAATTTATTGGGATTATTTCCATATATTACTTGGCTGTATTGAAGAGTATTTCAAAAACATACTATGAAGCTGCAGAGATTGACGGTGCATCCAAGACCCAGCAATTCTTCAGAATTACCTTTCCCCTGATAACTCCAACCACGTTTTATCTTGCGGTTGTGGGACTTATTGGATCGCTGCAGACATTCGTGGAAATCCAGCTTTTCGCTCCTGATGGAGGGAGAGGGTATGGTGTGGCTACCATCGTATACTACATCTGGCAGAAAGCATTCCAGTCGAGCCAGATGGGGTATGCCAGTGCTACAGCGACCCTGTTTGGGATATTTATTCTTCTCCTGACAGTCTTGCAACTTTCAGTTTCCAAATGGTGGGTCTATGATGGTGAGTAACAGTAAAACAATACAACATTTATTTCTTAGGTACCTGGCCTGGGCAATGCTTCTTCTGGGAGCCCTGACCATGATTCTTCCCTTTGTATGGATGATAAGCACGTCCCTCAAGCATGCCAATCTTGTATATACCATTCCTCCGACTTGGATCCCTGATCCAGTAGATTGGGAGAATTATCGTGATGTGTGGAAGGTTTCCAACTTAACGACAGGTCTCCTGAACAGTGCAATTGTATCGTTGTCGGTTGTTTGTTTGGCGACGTTGACCTCTTCGATGGCTGCTTTTGCCTTCTCCAAATTGTATATCCCCTATAAACAGGTGATATTTACCATACTGCTGACAACCATGATGATTCCTGTAGTGGTATTGCTCGTTCCACAATTCATCCTGTACTCCAAGATGAAGTGGATTGATACATTGCTGCCTTTGATAGTCCCGGCGTCGCTCTGTAATATCAATATGATTTTCTTCTTGAAGCAGTATCTGAGCGGACTCCCAAAAGACTTGCTTGAGGCTGCTAAAATTGATGGAGCCTCCTACTTCGGCATCTATTGGAGAATTTATCTCCCCCTTATGAAGACTGCAATCGTTGCAAATACAATTCTCTTGTTCATGGCAACGTGGAACGATTACTTTGCCCCTCTTATCTTCACCCACAGCAGGGATAAGCAGACAGTGCAGGTGGCAATAGCGATGATGAATTCTCACTATGCTCAGCAGACTGATATACCTCTGGTGATGGCAGCATCCCTTATTGCGGTTCTTCCAGTACTGGTGCTGTTCATAATCTGCCAGAAATATTTTGTTGATTCCTTCGCTATGACAGGAATTAAAGGATGATGAATATGCAAACCTATACCAATCCTCTTTCTCATGATGGGTTGCGCCCAGATCCCTTCATCTTACGGTTTTGTGGTACATATTATCTCTATGTTACCCACCCTCAGATCCTCTGCTGGAGTTCTATGGATCTAGTTTCTTGGAACGAAGAAGGTCCCGTCATAGCAGAGAATCTCTTTGGAGACCTGGTTCCGTTTGCTCCTGAGGTTGTCTATGTGAATGGTTGGTTCTATATGTATACGTCCCCATCCGGAACCGGACACTGTGTACTCCGAAGTACTTCACCAACTGGGCCCTTTGCACTCCATGCAGAAGGGCTCGAGAGAAGTCTTGATGGCTCACCTTTTATCGATGATGACGGGAATCTATATCTCTATTGGGCAGATGATCGAGGAATTCTTGGGTGTGCCATGAAGAGTCCCTCAGAACCAGGTGAAACAGTGGTGGTGTGCAAGACAGACATGGGATGGACTGAGGGTCCACAAGTAATTAAGGAAGATGGTCTGTATTATCTGACATATTGTGGCAATCATTATCTCAGTAAGGGATATCGAGTCTATTGTGCAGCCAGTACCAGTCCTCTGGGGCCGTTTGAGAACGTTTCCCCTCAACCAATTTTGGTGCAGACGACTGGGCCCTGTGTTGGTTTGGGGCATTGCTCAACAGTCTGGGGACCTGATCTACAAGTCCGCTACATGGCGTATCATAATCTCAACAAAGACAGGAGTCGTGATTTCAGTATTGCTCCTGTTTCTTTCTCCCCAAGTGAGGTGAGTGTACTGGGGCACTGCAATTACGAGCAACCGGTTCCAAAGCTTCCTGATGTAACAACAAACGTTATTTCCTCAGCTCAACAAGAATGGGAACCTGATAGAGTATATGATGTCACTGAAGCAGTGGCAGAGGTTTCAATGATTTCTGCTACACTGCCATTTGGTGTTTGTTTTGGAGTATTGGCTATTACAGTCATTGCTGATCACAGGCTGGTTGTAAGGAATCATGAATGTACGTTGTATTCAGCGTTGCTTCCTTTTGAGGTCAAACCAAAGGTTCTGCATACGTTTGTTATGCAATCACACGATGGGATGGTGTCAATCTTCCTGGATGGATTGTTGGTGACGACCGTGCAGGTCCCCTCACCCAATATTGGTCCCATATGCTGCCTTCCAGGGGAGCATGAGAGGCTCATAACGCATGCACAGCTCTCCTATGGTTCCAGGCAGAAAGCAATTGAAGCGCTCGCGATTCCAATCCCTGCCAGGATGTACGTGCGTAATGCTTGTAAGGTGAATGTCCCGAGTGCTGGTACCTATCTCGTGCATAGGTATGCTCGACATACAGATATTGAGACTGCTCAACTTCATTGTGAGAAGATGTTCTTGAAGAAGGGTGTCCAGACGTTACAATGCGGAAGCTCTGAACAGTATATGGTGATCCATAAACGCGCACAGCAGTTGACGGCAACTGTACAATGGAAACCAAAAGACTCCTATGGGAAATATGTATGTGGGGATACCTATACAAGTGCTTTTGAGATGCACGCGGTTCTTAAGCGGAACCAGATGGGGCCCAAAGGATCGTTTGGAGTCATGTTTCGGGTTAATGACCTGGCTGATGGGGGAGAGGGAAGAGATCCTGTTCTTGGACGAAACTTCTTCAATGGATACAGCTGTATGATCAACGCGGAAAAGGTAACCTTGTTCAAACACAGATACAACCAAGAGATTTTGGTTGAGGTCCCGCATTTCGTGTTTCTTGGCAAACCGCTTTCTGTCAAGGTAATCGCAAAGGAACAAGATATTCAGATATTTCTGGAAGATAAGCTCTTACTTACATACCGCGATACAGAACATCCTTTCCTCTATGGAAAGGTTGGAATACGGTATGCTGGCTCGCTCATGGACAGTGCTGAGATTACACTCACCTGTTCAGATTAGTACGTAATAATTATGGAGGAATATATGCAAGTAGTCCCGAGGGGAGAGTACCCGAGACCGAATTTTGTGAGAGAGCACTGGCTCTCTCTGAACGGAACATGGGAATTCTCATTCGATCAACCGATTTTCAATACCCAGATCACTGTTCCCTTTGTCTATGAAGCAGCAATGTCGGGAATTGGCCATACTGCATTTCATGATACGGTGTGGTATAGAAAGAAGTTCTTGCTTGATACGCAGTATACTGGGCATCGGGTCATTCTTCACTTCGGAGCTGTTGATTATTTCTGTGAGGTCAGTGTCAATGGGAACCTGGTGCTGGCTCACGAAGGTGGACAGAATTCTTTTTCCGTTGATATTACCGACAATGTACAGTTCGGATCTGAGGCAGTAGTAGTGCTCAAGGTCAAGGATGATCCTTACGATATGGAGATTCCTCGGGGAAAGCAGTATTGGGAAGAGAACCCCAAGAGTATTTTTTATATGCATTCCTGTGGTATCTGGCAAAGTGTATGGGTAGAGTATGTACCCCAGAGCTATATTGCTTCAGTAAGGATTACCCCGCTCTTTGATGAAAAGGCTGTAAAATTCGATTATCGTCTTGTAGGCGAGAAAGACCATGTGTTTGAGACAGAAATCTTCTTCGAAGGGCTGTCGATAGCTTCTATTGCAGTGAATACAAAAAGCCTGAAGGGAAGCTTTAAGATTTTGCTGCAGGATACAGCACAACGACATTGGAATTTCTATGAAGATATGGCTTGGTCCCCTGAAAACCCAAGGTTGTTTGCTGTACATTTCAGCTTGAAAGGTTCCCACTCCGTTAGTGATGAGGTGCAATCATATTTTGGAATGCGAAAGATTTCCATTGAGAATGGTATCTTCATGCTGAATAATCGACCATATTTTCAACGGTTGGTCCTTGATCAAGGGTACTGGCCAGAATCATTGATGACAGCACCTTCAGATGATTCATTCGTTGAGGATATCAAACTCGTCAAGGCGATGGGGTTCAATGGAGTAAGAAAACATCAGAAGGTAGAGGATCCTCGGTTTCTGTTCCATGCAGATAAGATGGGGTTGTTGGTTTGGGGTGAGATTGGTTCAGCGCATAACTATTCGGTCTCCTATGCTTCAAGAATGTACAAGGAATGGATGGATGTTCTCGTACGTGACTATAATCATCCATGTATTGTTGTTTGGACTCCATTAAACGAATCATGGGGTATCCAAGAGGTATTGACGAGCAAGGAACAGCAAGCTCATTGTAATGCTCTCGTGCAAATGACAAAGTCAATCGATGGTACAAGGCTTGTTGTCGATAATGATGGTTGGGAGCACACTTGCGGTGATATTTGGTCAGTACATGATTATGAAGGGAATGCAGAAGAGTTTGCAAAGCATTATCTAACAACCAATGCTCTTTTATCATTCAAACCCGCGGGAAAAGAACATTTTATCAATGGCTATACATCGAACGGTAAACCGATCCTAGTGAGTGAATTTGGTGGAATCAAATTCATTGAAGAGGGTAGTGCAGATTCTCAGGAATCCTGGGGGTATACCGCTGATACAACTGCTGAATCTTTCGAGAAGCATCTTGCTTCGCTTTTTAAGGCTCTCCAAGCGAGTAGTATTGTACAAGGCTACTGCTATACCCAACTTACTGATGTTGCAACAGAGAGGAATGGATTACTCACAGAGAAGAGAGAACCCAAAATTCCGGTAGAATCTATGAAGAAGATCAACGAAGGATAGATTTTTGGTATTTGACATCTAATAAACAAGACTTTGTCTTCTATGATGTGGTGGCAGGAGGCTTCCTGTCACCACACTGCTATGAGTGGGCAAACTAGATACTATATGGGGTAGCGTTTGGCGCGTAGAACAGATAGCTTGTATGATTTTTCAAATGATTATTTGGTTCTATCTCACAGAAGCGATGTCATATACAGAGGGAGATAGATAATATCCTCTTCTATCTTTAGGTCACTGGGATGTAATACATAGCGAGTATGTAGTTGTGCTGCAAACTTTGCCTTGAATTTCTGCAGAGATTTTAAGGAATAATTCTTGCTGGATTTTACCTCAATAGGGCTTATGTTGTGTCTGTTGCTAATCTTGTTTTTTGCTATCAGGAAATCAATTTTCATTCGTGAAGTTATATCCTCTCGTGAGGAATTATAATAAAAGTACAGTTTATGGCCCCCTGTCACCAGCATCTGGGCCACAATATTCTCTACAATCATTCCAAGATTTACTTCAAGCTTGTCGAAGAGTATTTTCTTGTATAGCTCTTCACTCACAATTCCATTTTCATCAAATGCGTGACTGATGAGTAGACCTGTATCTGCCATATAGCATTTAAGAGTCATACGGTCCATGTTTAGTCTCAACCCAATGGTTGGTGCGCTGGAATTGTAGCAGATGTTCACAATCATGGCGTCATCTAGCCAGAAAAGAGCATCCTCGTAATCACGAAGACGTGCTTCTTTCTTTAACGAGGATACCCTGAATTTCCTATCATGCTTTTGGAGCTGTGCAGGAATATCATCGAAGATTTGCTCTGTTTTCATTTCATAGCCCTTGGCATGTTTTATAATATCAGCACGGTACAACGTGAGAATATCTCGTTTAATTCGGTCTACCCGATCGAAGTCACGAGTCCGTATATATTCTTCAACTGCTTGTGGCATTCCTCCTACGATGAGGTATTGCCTGAAGTAGTCCATGGCTTTTCTATGAAGGACCTGTCCCATCGACTTTTTCTCTGAAAAACATTTTCTTATGTAGTCCATAAGTGTTTCATTTTCTAGAGCCCAGAGGAATTCCTCGAAATCCATCGGATACATACTCAAGTGACGTTCTTCTGAAGGAATGACAATGTCTTGTACATTGGTCTTGATGCTCATAAGGGAACCTGCCTCTATATAGTCATATCTTCCATCTCCAACAAGATATTTTATGGCTGCCCGAGCTTTTGGAAAGAGTTGAACCTCATCAAGAATTATCAGGGTCTCTCGTTCATACAACTTTACATTATAATAGTTTGATAAGTATAGGAATAAGGTATCTAGGTCATTCAGATAGTTAATGAAGAGCTCCTTGACTTCCTTGTTCACGCGATTGAAGTCAATAACGATATAGCTCTTATATTCTTCCTTAGCAAACTCTTCAACTATATAACTTTTTCCGACACGACGAGCTCCATCGATAAGAAGTGCAGTACGGCCTTGTTCTTCTTGTTTCCATTTCTTCAATGCACCTGAAATTTTTCTCTTCATCATGCTGTAGTCCTATAAATCACGTATTCAAGAATTTAGGAATCATAAAATGACACCTTTTCAAGAATTATTATAACACTAAATTACACGTTATCAAGGTTTTTGAAGTGCAAAAATTACACGTTTTCAAGGTTTTTAGGCCTATAACACATTTTACTGTATATATGGTATATATATAATATTTAAAATACGTTATGTACTATATCTATAGCTTGAAATCCTCGTTTTCTGCAACCTCATTTCTTTCCCAATTCCTTCAATGCCCTACCAGCTGCCAGTTTTCCCGTCATGACTGAGATGGGCAGCCCAGAGGGGCTGAAACTCCATTGCCCTGCTTGGCTTATGTGAGGAAGTGGGGTAATGACAGACTTGGTAATTTTCTTCATCGAATGGATAACAGGAACCTCTCCCTCGGTGAATGCCCAACCAGTGATAGCTCCCTCACTATTGCTTGTCAGCTTTTCGATAGTACGCGGGGTGGAAGTGAAAGCATCCAGAATATGTTCTTCCAGTCCTTCATAGAGGGAGGAAGCAAGTGTTTTAATCATGTGCTCCTGGGAGAACTGCTTAGCCTCTTCATACCAACCATCATCCTCAATACGTTTGAATAGCTCATAGGAAGCCAGTGTGCTGATAATGATAGCAGTTTTTCCAGGAGGAGCCAGATTCAGATCCCTGAGAGCTGGGATGGAAATCTCATAAGTAGTGGTTTCCAGATATGCCTTGAGATACTCCTTGATCACTTGTTTATCATGGATTGTAGGATCCAAAGCTTTTATGTCTACCGTACTCAGTCCCTTGGTGTTAGGGGTATAGAACAAGTGAGGGGTAGAGCGTTCCTTGAAATACGATGGAGGAAGATCAGTTGCAACAAAGAGAGAGAAGATGGAGTCCCCTCCGTGCTTTGTTTCAATCAGGCAACTTGTTTTCTCTATAGTATTTTGCATTTTTGGATCACGTAGTGGATTAGTTTTAAGAATTCTGTAAAGCTGCTTTAAATCTGCTGCCCAGATAAGATGATCATATTTGATACGACCTTCAATAGTCTGTTGTTCCACATCTATCTTTGTGACAGGGTAGTTCAACTGGATGTCCACATCATGGGAGCGAAGATAGTCCTCCAGTGCTCCAGGAAGAGCTCCCGTTCCCCCTATGGGGTACTGGTACTCGAGATACAGCCCAAAGTAACTCAAGGCAAAGAAGGTTGGGGTATCTGCAAAGAAATGCTGGGCGATGATGTCTCTCAAGGCCTGGTTGTTGGTGAATTTTTGCAAGTATTTGGCTACCGGCTCGTTCAGCTTGCCAATTTTCCCGATGGTTTTCATATACTTGAATAACCAAGGTAAAAGGGTTTTTCGTACGTAGGAGAAATCATCATAGGAGTCGAGGAACATTGGGTTGTCGATTCCATACAATACATCCATATAGGTGGTGATCTTCTTGATCTCCTCCATGATGGCAGCAATGTCTTGCTTGTTCTGGGGATACAGGTTTTTAAGCATTGCTTGGTAGCCAGCAAAGCTCTCTTTGCTTTCTACTACAATCTTCTCATCCCCAACTGCAAGGGTGACAGGACTTCTTACCCATGGGATTTCGATGTCCAATTGCTTCAGCATTGGGAAGATAATGCCTGAGTTTTCAATTGCCCGAATCCCCTGGTCATAGATAAACCCATCTCGCTCGAAGGAATTTACCAGTCCGCCAAGCTTCTCTTGCTGCTCGCAGAGTAGGACTGAACACCCAGAGCGGGCACAGTATGCAGAAGCCACCAATCCAGCGATTCCACCCCCGACAACTACGACATCATAGCGTTCCTTCATAGTGCTATCTCCCAGTTTCTTGATGTAACCTTATCATTAAATATTGGGGCAGGCGAGGGAAATGTGTTTTCCTGAAAGGAAAAAACACCTGAATCTACATTGGTATGCTACCGATGACGAGTCTGATGTATTTTTTTTTCGCTTCATGTAAACAGATGGAATTCTTGCCTTCAGTGCTATCAGGATGCAAGTTCTGAAAGTGATCATCAATCCATCCGCAGAGAGGGCATACTACAAACTCTGAATCAAAAGGAATAGTGTACTCTTCACAGCAGGCACATGTGCTAAAAGCAATAGGTTCTTTGCTCTCTCTACCTGCATGGACAGCTGCTTCGGCCCTTCCTTTTTCTATAAGGTCTTGTTGTACTAAATTGAAGTCCATCTGTTTAGGTCCAAAGTACCCTGAATCAGTTCCTCTTCCTCCCATATAGTGCTCTCCTTTTTCTTCTTTTGTGGAAAACGATCGGTTTTTATATAGATGACATTGCCATCCATCTCCGGAAAAGGCATGTCAAAACACAGTATTAGCTCGGGCGTAATTTGATTCAGCATTTCGTTATATCCAAGCATGAATGCCTCTTTGCAATGCTTACACCCAATTGTAGAGATAGCTACGACTGATCCTTTAGGAACACCCTTGAAGCAAAAATCGAAGCTCTCCTTGTTACCCCATGTTATGGTCGGCAAAACTGAGAGGCCTAATTCTTGCCAAAAAGCGCCACACCATCTGTTTCTGAAGGTATTGAAGAGTTGTATGGCAAGAGGCATATCCGTATAGAGACTGAAATCCGGGGTAAGAACGTGTTTGTATTGAGCTAGCTTTCTCAAGCAACCTTCAGGCTGGTAATAGGTATTCTCAAATTTATCGTCATCAATGAAAAAATGGACGACCTTGTTTTTACTACGTTTGTCCTTGCATCTTGTATTGTCATAGCGAATAACACCGAGGTGTTCCAGAGAAAGCGTAGTGTTCTTCTTGAGCGTAGGAATCCCCCAAGTATTATTGGATGAGTACCTATGACGAAGAAAGTAAGGGCGATCTCTTTTAGGAGCGGGCTGTTTCCCTGATAATACCATCAATGATTGTGGCAAGAAGGGCAACAATACTTGCAGCCATCAATAGAGAAATTTGGATGTCGTACTTTTGCAATTCGTACAGCACTGTGACAGGATTGGAATGATCCAAGATATTCATAATTCTTGATTTGGTCGAAATAGTAACAGTTACGGGTGTGCACCTCATGGTCTCCATTGTCCTGCTCACTGAGATTCAAATAATAGTCTTGCATTATATGCCTCCTAACATTCCCTTTGTTAGGTAGCTCAATGGTGTTTGTATTCTAGGGATTTGTATGATGGTTAAAAAATAAATCCAAAATTGTAATTTGTAAATGATTATTTAGAAATAAATTATATAGAAGATGGTGTTTCTTATTTTATTGACGAACAAATGTCATATTCATGTAATATGCTATATATTCATCATGCTTGGACTTTAAATAATATCAGTTGTAACTAGTGAATGCTTGTTCTGAATAATGAACATCTTCTATCAATTTGCTTGATTCAACCCGCTTAGGAATCTATGCTTAACCTCAGGGGGAACCAGAAATGATGTTACTACATACGTGTGACCGATGTACTCAGGAAGCGGACCATCATATTGAGAAAGCTGATAAAACGGTGCTGCATCTCTGTTGGGATTGTTACAATGCCTATGTTTGTGAGCGACTGGGGTTGGATGTAGCCAATTACGCCCACCCGAAGACCATTGCAGTGGATGGACAACGGTTCAAGGTGAAGGCAGAGGTTTATGAGGACGGGGTGACCTACTATGCCTACAAGGGGAAGGGAAATGCACTAAAGACCATCTCTTTCATAGCTCCCTTGGAGATGGATGGAAAAACTGCCATGGAGGAACTCAAGGAGCGAGTGAGCAGGTTCCTGATTACCCCAACCTTGATTGATGAGTTCTTGCTCGCTCCCATGGGAGTGTTTGGCATCGAGTATGATGAAGATGCTCTCGATCAGATGGCCTTCATCATTGATGGTGAGCGATATGATAGTGAAGATTTTCTTGATCTGTTGCAGGATTATCGTGGAAGCAATTTCATCTACCTAACTGAATCGAGGCTCCCACCACCTGATGCCCAGTTCTTTGGGCGTGAGGATCAGTAAACGTATAGTCATGATAGAAAACCTCCCCACGTTGTTACAAAAGGCTAGCAAGGATTCCTTGATTGATTTTCTCATGCAGGAAGCTGGAAAAGATGCATCTCTTGCAAGACGTTTACATATTGCATTCGGTGAGGAAACGATCTCGCCGAATGTTGATGTGATACGTAATTTATTACAAGTATCCCTCACTGATCTTGAGTATGACAGCTATGATGATCTTGGCTTTAGCCAGGAAAGCGAGCAATTCCTTGACAGTTACTTCCATGACATAGAGGTAGCTATTGCTCACACGCAGTTTTCCTACGCAACCCAACTGTGTCTCTTGTTGGATGAGACTCTTCCGCTGCTACAGCATATGGATTATCAATACGATATGCTCTATGAGAGGCTGAAGCAATGCTGTAATGCAATTGCTGATGCTGCTATTCCTATTTCCGATAAGCAATCACTCTATGCTCTTCTCTTAGATTATGACAATTTGACGCCAACGAGAATACGGCTAATGACTGCTATGATAACTGAAGAAAAGCAAGCACAGCAGCTTCGTGAGATGATTGTAGAGGAGGGGAGTGAAGTTGAGGAACTTACTTTCCTCCTTCTCATTCGCACAGCGAGCAAGGAAGAGCAACGCCAATATTTATTGGATCATGGATATGAGCCGGAATTCTGGAAACTTTCCATTGAAAAGGCTATACAGGAAGAGCGCAAGAATGAAGCAATTGAGTTGGCTCAGGAAGCAAATAGACGATTCAAGTACAGTCATATATTCTCAGAATATCTTTTCAGACTTTATAAGGAGATGGGGGATCGTCAAGGTGCACTTGATGCTGCTTTTAATTTGATTGCAAAAGGTGAATCTCATTATGTCACTGAACTCAAGGCACTCAGCACGCCAGACTCCTGGAAAACTACCCTTGAGTTGCTCTGTGATGCAATGGAAGGTAAATCGTTCCATGTGGTTAGGTTCCTGCCTGAACTTCTGATCGAGGAAGGCAACTATGAGAGAATGCTATGGTATGTGAAGCAATTTCCCAAGGAATCCCTTCGCTATTATAAGTATTTGGTCCCAACATATGCTGCTGAGTTGATAGAACTCCTTGTTCAGCAGAGTCTTCATATGGTGAGTGAAGAGAGTTCAAGATATGCATTTACCGAGCTTGCCAATACGCTGAAAGTACTGAAATCCATTGGTGGAGAAAAAGAGATGCAACATTGCATCGATGTCTTGTTAGAGCAATATCCTAGGAAAATGATGCTGAAACAAGAGCTTAGGAAAGCTGGTTTGTTGTAGAAATATATGGTATAAGGAGATAGGAAAAGGAGAAGGTAGCTAGATGCAGATTGGATGCACAAAGAAACTCGCAGATTACCTGAAGATACAGACAGGAGCTGCAGATACAGCAATTGATCCTCTCTACTCGTGGAGTGCCAATATGATTATGGTAAACCATAGGAGAACAATCGTGGTAAGCAACGATGCATCTCGCTATGCGTTTATTCTCTATGGTATCAAACGAGGCGATGTAAAAAATATCGAAACCCTGATCCTTGAGGGAGTGAAGGCCTGTCTTGAGACCATGTGTTTCACTCCGACTATCATCGATCAGTACCTGCAGGATTGTGGAGAAGGTATCACGTTTAGTAAGACTGCAAATCGTTCGGTGGTTGCAGGGCTGAACAATGTCTGTGCTCGTACCCACTTCTTTTTTGACCGGTATTCAACCGAGGTATTACTGCAAAAGCAGATGATCCGATATCTCAATATGGACTATCTTACTGTAAAGACCATAGACGGAAGCGACTATGTTAATATTTCCGAAAAAATCTCCAGTGATATTGAGCGGAAATATGGGCAACCTCTCTTTCGATGCAAGGCTGCTGTCTTTGATGTAGACCTGGAGCTGGCCAGTACCTGTCGCCGTCGTGTTGTCGTTCCCCTTAATTGTACATTCCGTGAGTTCCATGATGTGTTGCAGACCTTGTTTGGATGGTGGAATCGACACCTGCATGATTTCTGGATAGAGCGCCATCCCAATGGAAGACTGAAATATACATTGACCGGTTTCCCCAGGGAGTTTGAAGAGGAAGGGGAGACTACAAAGGATGACCGCTTGGTATTCCTTCATGAGATATTTCCGCAGTACAGGGAAATTATCTACAACTATGACTTTGGCGATTTTTGGATAGCCCATATCCGTCTCCATGAAATTGTTGATGACTACGATAAGAATCATCCAGTGTGTCTGGACTGGGAGGGAGAAGCTCCACCAGAGGATGTAGGGGGGCGGTATGGATATGCTGAGTTGTTGAGAATTCTTAGCAACCCAGAAGATCCTGAATATAAAGGCATGATGGAGTGGTATAGAGGAAGTCATCATCAATTGTTCAACTTGGAACATGTGAATAGATGTTTACGATACTGGTAGGAAGATACTTGAATCTCAGAGGGAATCAGAAAGATGAGAGTATGAGAGAAGCATCGCTATTCTGTAGTAATCCTATCGATTCTTGTCTTCACTAGTTCCGTTAATGCTGGTTTCAAATGGTTAGGCATACAGCTTTCACTAATGAGTGCCTCCCACTGAGGAAATAAACCAGAAACCCGCTTGATAAGTCGAACAGCAACCTGTTCAGGTATTTCCAGATGCTTTGCAAGAAGTAAGAAATCTGCTCGCTTTAGTCGTGATTTCTTTCCCCTGAGTGTTAATGCCATCTCTTGAGTGTCTTCAGGCAGGATGAGTTGTACCGGTAGTAAATCATACGCAGGGGTGAGCTGAAAATGTTCATTAACCGGGGCATAGAGAGAGAAGTTCTTGAGATGCATGTCAGAGTTGCCCGTGATGAAGCAGAATACTAAAACATACCAGAAGTTCGTGAGGTCAAGCATATGTTGCCTGGAGTATTTGCGAATGATAGTTCCGCACTGCTCATAAGAACCCTGATACTTATCTTCGGTTAATCGACCAGTGAGCTGACAAAAGTCTTCCATTGGAAGTTGTATTACACGATCTTTTTTGAAAATTCGGTCAATTCGTTTTGCAATATAGGCTAATGAACCATCATGTAATTGGATAAGTGCATTCGGCACGGTAGTAATCTTGGCAATCTTAGCCATATGCATGACCACATGTTCCAACTCTGGCAGTGCTTCATATGCCTCAGTTTGCAGCTTTACAATGTAACCAGGAGGTTTTCCAACCAATGTGAGACGGTCTGTCTGTTTCGTATGATCGAGGGAGAGGGAAAACTTTTTCTGTACTCCTGGAATTGTATAACCACTCTGTGTTGCGTGTAGGCCTAGATTAGCCAGATTTAAATCTAGTATCGGCATCTCCTTCGTCCCAAAGAAAGAAAGGATACATCTCTGGTGCCATCCATACATATGAGGCTCCTCTAAAATTCGCCCACAATAGAGACAATGTTTCACAATACCTCCTCAACTGATACAAATCCCACACAATCACGACATACATGGAGCAACAATCCCATCCTGTCTCTTCTGTCCAGTTTCCAATTACGGCATGCTTGCTCCAAGAGCCAGCCTTCTGGGATGAGGCCATCAAAGAAGGGGAAGAACGTTGTGCTTTGATAGGGAGCTTCCTGAAGAGGCATGGTAAGGCTGATGGGTACACTTCCAGGGGTTTGTAGATACATAGGATCATAGGTGAACTGATAGCCTTCATCAGTTTGTGCAATAATTCCTGCTAGGATGTTTCTCACAAATACTCGTCCTTGGCGTGTACTTTTCATGGTTTATACTCTCCATCCATGGGAACTGGTCCCGCAACATGCCCAAACATTTTGAGTGCCTGATTCACTTTATCCAAACGAACGGTTTGTTTTCCCTGTTCCAGTTCACGGATGAAACGAAGGCCCAACCCAGAGCGGAGTGCAAACTCCTCTTGGGTGAGTCCCGCACGTTTTCTTTGGTCTCGAATAAACATTCCAATTACGTTCATAATAATACTATATACCCGAACGGGTATATTTCAAGAAGAATTTTTTAAATTATCCCCGAACGGGTATAAAATATGCTCTAGTGATTAAAAAGATACCCGAACGGGTATAATATAGAAATTATATCTGGTCTTTCTATCCGCCAAGTATTTATCTAGGATTTCTCTCCTTGAGGGGCCTGCTTCCTTGCACACGAGTTTACTAGCACGGTATGATTGACTCCGTTGGAGGCATTATTGTGGCAACAAAGCAGAAGAAACTTGGGACCTTTGACAGTATACACCTTTTGATCGGGGGAATGATCGGCAGTGCCATCTTCTCTCTTTCTGGGATGACTATCTTGAGTGCAGGTCCGTCGGCGATCATCTCCTGGGTTATTGGTGCGCTTATCCTGCTTGCCTATGGCTTGCAGACAGCAGAGCTTGCCTCTCGCTATCCCCAAAGTGGAGGAGTCTTCGCATTTCCAGCCTTACTCTTAGGTAAAACAAGGGAGCAAGGCAATCTGTGGGGGTGGATCTCAGCGTGGGCCTATCTCTTTGGGTGTATTGCAGGAGCTGCCTTCTCAGCTATTTATATTGGTATTTACCTCTCTGTTGCATTTCCCGTCATGGGTTCCTGGCAGGGTCCCCTCGGTATTGCTGCCGTACTTTTTAGTGGGGTGTTGAACGCAGTACGTTTCCGTATTACCGGAAAAGCTACTACTGTGCTTACCCTGTTTCTTGGACTCACCTTGGTTATCTTCTCTGTCTCAGTATTTTCCAGTGGGAGTTGGGACGCTTCTCAGCTTACTCCCTTCTTTACACAGGGTACCGGGGGAGTCACAGGGTTCTTGGATGCACTTCCTCTTGCCATGGTAGCCTATGGGGCTATTGTTGCCCTGTCTTTCCTTGTTGGGGAAGTAGAGAAACCAAACCGAACTGTTCCCAAGGCGATGGCCATTGCCATGGCCGTTGTCTTGGTGCTCTACTTGGTAGTATTGGTAGCAACCTTGGGCTTGGTATCTTCATCCTACCTGCAAGAGAATGAGGGGATGCGATACATTCCTCTCTACGCTGCTGCATTCAGTCTTCCTGGTTTAGCCTTCCTTACTCCTCTGATCTCCATCTCAGCAGTACTGGCGCTTCTCACTACCATGATCGTAACCATGGCCCTTGCAAGCCATACCCTGCAAGCTACAGCAGAGAAGGGTGCGCTTCCTCATTTCCTTGCAAGAACGGGTAAGGAAAATGGTGCCCCACTGACAGCAACGGCAGTAGTAGTGCTCGTAACTGGTTTCTTTGCC
>JAQQAR010000061.1 GCA_028532765.1 Sphaerochaetaceae bacterium
AGCACTGTTTCATCAGCGAACGGCCCCAGGACTACAAAGCCAGATAAGAGGGCCACCATGATAAAAAAAATCACTATAGTTGTTGGGTTTGCTTTCATGATAAGCAGTATACCAAACCAAGGATTGGGTAAACAAGCAATAATTCTGTCTGCTTGAGAAGCCTTCCCAAATTTTTTGCGGTGAATTACAATGAGGAGTATGACCAAGAACATACGTCTCCTTGCACTCATTTCTCTTACGCTTCTTCTCCTGTTGCTCTTCTTGATTTTCAGAAGGCCGTACACCATAGCAATTACACAGTTTGAGCAGGCTCCTCTCAGTGCACTGGCAGTGGTTGAGTCCAGGAAGGCAACCCAGGTTTCTCTCATCATACGAGGGAAAAATCAGGATGACTTGTCCATCACGTTTGCTGGCTATAACACCTACCATGAAATTCCCATACTCGCACTTTATCCAGATAGCAAGAATGAAGTGGAATTCCATCTCGTCACGGAAGAGGGTAGACGCTACCAAAAAGCAGTAAATATTAAAACCGGTGCCCTTCCAGACAGCTTTCCCGAGATTTCATACGAACGCTTGCTTCCTGACCAGATTGCAGAAGGTTTTACCTTCTTGCACCTCGGTCGCTATGATGAAGATGGAAACTACGGTGCGCTTCCCTGTGCCGTTGATTCCTACGGGACTGTTCGCTGGTATTACCAGGGAGATATTGGTCATGTCATGAAGATGACTGAAAGGGGGACCCTTCTGATTCAGGAGGGCGACTCCCTTGTTGAGATGGATCTGATGGGAAGGAAGATACGGATACTCCCTCCTCTTATGTACGGCCTGCATCACGACGTAGCATTCATGGAAAACGGAAACCTTCTTGCCTTAAGCACTGCTCCTTCTTCATTTGAGGACGGGGTGGTGGAAATTGATGGCGATACAGGAGCCTATCTGCAAGGTTGGGATTTTCGAGAGATCCTTGACAAGAATCGTCCACCCCAGCCAAGAAACCTGGAACCTGCTGATTGGCTCCATCTCAATGGCGTTGATTACGACCATCGCGATGACAGCTTCATTGTCAGTGGCAGGGACCAGAGTGCTGTGGTGAAGGTAGACAGGCAGAGCGGAAATCTACGTTGGATACTGGGGAACCATGAGCATTGGGAAGAAGCGTATCATTCATATCTCTTACAACCGGAGGGGAGTCCTTTTGCTTGGCAGTGGGGCCAGCATGCTCCCATGGTACATCCTGAGCTACCAGGGAGGGTGCTGTTATACGACAATGGCAATGAGCGGTCCTATAGTGATCCACTCGATCCCACAGAGAATTATTCCCGGGCTGTTGAGTTTGAGATTGATGAGGATCTCATGACCGTACGACAAGTCTGGGAGTACGGGACAGGGAACGGCAGCACTACCTTTACTCCATTTATCGGGGATGCAAACTATCTGGAAATTGGGAATCGTCTGATCTGCTTTGGGGGAATTACCAAGAATCTGGAGGGAGAGGCAGTTGAACTCTTTGATTTTGTGAACAACTCCCTCAATGACATGAAAATTTCAGCGAAGGTCATAGAGGTTACCTCTGACTATCCGGCCAAGGAAGTTCTGGTATTCTCATTCAATGACCCTGATCCAAGGAGTTATGCAGGGTATCGGGTGTATCAGGCAGAACGTTATCCGCTGTATCATCCATCCTTGCTGCAGTAACCATTACGACTGTTTTTGCCCCAAGGTCACAGAGTGCCTGACGCTTTTCAGTGAATAGGATGGATATCCATCCAAGCCCGAGCAGGCAGGTTGAACAGAAAAGGATGAGATATCGAAGCAACGCACGGCCATATGAAGGTTTGTCTCCGTCCAAGGTACAAACCCTGATTGAGAGCAGATGGCAACCGATCGAGCCAAACCTTGTCGACCAGAGCACAGTGAGATAGAGAGCCCGGATCAACATGAGTAGAAAGAGTACCGGACCACTATAGGCAAGAAGATATATCCCGCTTGCTTCACTGAACAATCCCTTCAAGTACCACAGGACCAGGGGAGTCATCAGCAATGCTGTAAGCAGATGGTCAATTACATAGGCTGCGAAACGTCTTGTAAGCGATGCATAGGGGTATTCCTTTTCCATCTGCCTTCTCCTTGCTTAACGGTAATGCGTGTATCTATGACAGTCAAGGAAAGAAAAACCATGAGTATATCACTCGGATACACCCATGGTTTTCCAATAAGGATATGAATCAGGTTATGAGTTCAGCGTATAGCGGATCGTATATACCCCTGAACCGGCTTCAGCTTCCAGGATGTCCTCACGCTTGGCAAATGTGAGGGCATCCCCATCAACCAATGTTGCCCCATCCAGCAATCGGATAGTGGCGGTGGCATTGGCTGGAACCGTTGCTTGCAAGGTTATAACGTTTGTCTTGCTCTCTTTCTCCCAACGGACACCCACTTTTCCATATACCGATTCATAGGAGGCTTCCACCCAACTGAGATTTCCCCCAATCCTTGGTGCGATGATCGTATGCTTGTATCCTGGTTTGTGCTCATCCATGTCCAGACCTGCAACAACACGGTACAACCACTCACCAATTGCGCCATAGGCGTAGTGGTTGAATGAGTTCATGTCTGGGCTCCACATTGAGCCATCCGGTTTGATACCATCCCAGTGCTCCCAGATTGTGGTAGCACCTTTCTTGACTTGATACAGCCAGGAAGGGAAGTCATCCTTGAGCAACAACTCATATGCTTCATCCAGGCACCCATTGGAAGAGAGTGCATGACAGAAGTACGGGGTACCGACAAATCCTGTTACCAGGTGTCCATCATGCTCAGCCAGCAGCTTCTTCAGATTCTCCACAGTCTTTGCAACAAACTGCTTGGGAGCAAGATTGAAGTGAAGAGCAAGAATATGAGCGGTCTGTGTCTGGGCGGTCATGGTACCATCGGCATTGAAGAAGGTTTCCTGGAATGTCTGCACAATCTTATCATGCAGGGCTTCATACTCGCTTGCTACCTCTTCCTTTCCGAGAATCCTTGCAATCTTGACAAAAAGTCTGGTGGAATAGGCATAGTATGCGGTACATGTAAGGTCGTTTGGAGTGGCTCCAAAGTAGCTTCCTTCCTCAGCATCCAAGGCAACCCAGTCGCCAAACTGAAGCTTGTAGTTCCAGATGTTGTTCTTGGCATGGGTTTTCATGAAGTCAATCCAGCCCTTCATGCTCTCATACTGAGTCTCCAGGATTGCTGTATCACCAAAGGTGAGGTAAAGCACCCATGGATTGATGATCGCAGCATCAGCCCAGGCAGTAGCAGAATGGGTTCCCTTGTTGAGCAACCAGTTATCAAACGGGTACTTGTACAGTACATCGGGCACTACATGGGGAACGCCCCCTTCCTTGGTCTGGTCTAGGGCAAGGTCCTTGAGCCATTTCTTGAAGAAGGTGTAGGTGTTCACATTATAGCTTGCTGTCTGACAGAAAATCTGTGCATCACCCGTCCATCCAAGACGTTCATCACGCTGAGGGCAGTCAGTGGGAACATCCACGAAATTACTCTTCAATCCCCACAGGATATTATGCTGCAACTGGTTCAGATCCTCGTTGGAACAAGCAAAGCTACCCGTTTGCGGCATATCGGAGTGAATCACGTAGGCTTTGAAATTATCAAGATCTGCACGAGCGGGGAACGATTCAACATGGATGAATCGGAACCCGAAGAAGGTGAAATGGGGACGATACACGAATGGTTTGTCATCCTTGATGGTGTAGGTAATTCTCTGTTCAGCCCTACGGAGGTTGTCGGTGTAGACATTGCTGTCCTTATCCAGTACTTCGAAACAACGCAGGACTATGGTCTCTCCTGCCTTGCCTTTACCCCTGATCTCCGGAAGAGCACTCATGTTCTGGCCGAAATCGATCACTCGCTCTCCCTTGGGTGTCGTAAAGGCAAGGGTTGGAGCCATGACCTCCTGAAGCGCAACAGGGGAGCCCTCCTGTGCCTCAATATGTTTTGAAGTACAAGGAACTGGTTTAGCTGCACGCCATGCAGCGTCGTCAAATCCTGGTTTGTCCCAACCAGTCTGTTCCAGGGAAGCATCATAGGTCTCCCCATCATAGAGCTGTGAATTCAGGACCGGACTGTCGCTACCTCTCCAGCTCTCATCACTGTAGAACGTCTCTTTGCTTCCATCACTGTAGGTTACATCTAGACGGAGTGAGAGAGCAGCATAGTCACCATAGAAGTTGTGAATCATCAGGAAGCTGAGCGTGCTCTTATACCAGAGAGAACCAAGGTGTGCACCAAGTACATGCTCACCGGCTGAGAGCATGTCTGTTACATCATAGCTCTGGTAGAGTAGGCGATGATCATAGCTGGTCCATCCTGGAGCGAGTTCATCTCTTGAAACCTTCTTGCCGTCGATATTCAGCTGGTAGACGCCCTGTGCGGTGGAGAAGATTACCGCTGATTTCACCTCTTTCTTCAGAGAGATGGTTTTTCTGAGATAGGTGCCTTTGGAGAGCTTGATATCCTCTTCTGTCTCCGCGGTAATGAAATAATCTTTCATGGAGTCAGGGTCTTTCAAGCCTCCGAGCATAGTTGCACTTGCACTGAATGGTGAGGTGTAGACTCCCTGGCTATCTGCTTCGGTAACGACTCTCACCCGTGCCCAGTAGAGAACTCCTTCATCTGGGATGAATCCTGGCACGCGAACCTGTGCAGAATCACTACTCTCCACCAGGCCGGTGTCGAACAGAGGTGAGGCAAAGGATGCTTCATCAGCTATCTGTATTTGATACTGTTTCTGTCGACAATTTCTAAATGGTGTGTCGATTACCCAAGAAAACTGTGGTCCCTCGGTAATTCCTACAACATGGTCAAGATAATTGATCTGCAGCTTGGAAACTGTTGTCATGATACTACTCCAATTTTGTTTTATACGCTTGCAAGGTATTCCTTGCATCCAATACCAAAAGTCAGCCTTTTACAGCTCCTTTCATCATTCCTGCTATCACCATACGTAGCGATAATAGGAGTGATGCCTGCCTTCTTGATCTTCTCATTGTCTGCAGCAAACTCTGCCCAGGTCTTGGGAACACTCAGGCCAAGCTTTTTGTAGACTTTCTTGTTATTGAGAATGCCGCAACCCATTGCGGTCTGTTTTGGCACACCATCATTCTGCGAAACGGTCATTTAAAAGCCTCGGCAACCACGTCCATGAAGGGCTCGTTCGCAAGGTTTACCAAGGTGTCACTCGTATTGAGTGGCATGAATCCTTCTGCTGCTCTTGCCTGATACTGGTCACTACCACTTGCAACCTTATAGGATAGGGTAATGGGCCCTTCCTCTTTGGTAGCTTCCTGCTCCTTTTTTAAAACTTCTACATTTTATCTCGAAACATCATACGAGTAGTGTACAACCGCTTTTTTAAATGCACCTCTATTAAACTGTCAATTTTTAGCACGATTTTCCCAGTACTAGATGCAGATACGAAACTATCGAGATCTAAGGTCTATAATTCTCGATTCATGAAAAAACTTGCCACATTGTTCTGCAGCAGGCTTAATTCCTTATACCTTGTTAATAAACTGTTTCAATCCACCATGATACCCTTCGGGGTCGTCCCACATGGCCATATGCCCTGCATTTGGGCAGTATAGGTATTCACCCTTCGGCAGCTGTTTGGACATCCACTCCATATAGGATGGGTCCATGGTGTCATACTCGGCGCCGATGACCAAGGTGGGTATGGTAATCTTGGGCAGGTCTTTTGACCTATCCCATGTTTCCAGTACGCCTGCAATACCGAATTCACTTGGACCTTGCATATAGACATAGAGGTCTTGGTTTGCATTTTCAAGTGATGAAGTTACACACTGTGGCCATTCGGCCATTGGTCGTCTTAAAACATGGCGTTCATAGTAGGGAACCAACAAGGCTTCGTACTCTTCACTGGTATATTGCCCGGCTGCTTCCAACTCCTTGATGCGTTTCAGTACAGCTGGATCCATCTGGGGGCCCAGTACATCATCAGCATACCTTTGGTAGGCAACACAGTCGGCCATCATGTTGCTTATGATCAGGCCCTTCAATGCCTCAGGGTGAGCAAGTGCATATTCCATTGCCAAGACCCCTCCCCAGGAGTGGCCAAGGAGGAAGAAATTATCCGGTCCCAAGCCCAAGGCTTTCCGTACTTGGTCCACCTCATCGACAAATCGCTCGATGGTCCAGAAAGAACGGTCACCAGGATTGTCTGAATTGTGACTCCCTAGTTGATCATAGTAGATGTACTCGATGTCACTGTCTGAGAAATGCTCTTCAAAACTCTTGAAGTATTCATGGTTCATGCCAGGTCCACCATGTAATAACAACAGTCTCTTGCTTGGGTTGTTGCCACAGCGCTGTACCCAGACATTGAACTCCCCTTGTGGGGTCTTGATTGGAATCATCATTGTTTCTCGTTCCATACATTCCTCCTTTCTGGAATTGTTACCCCTAGTGTACCTCATCTACCCACACATTGCAGTGAGAAAAATGCCTATGAGACAAACCAGGTCCCTTGCGTTCGTAAAAAAGGTGCGGTAAGGTAAATATGGAAAATACCTTACATTCAGTAAGTATTGTATGCAATGTATGAGGAGCCTACCATGAAGAAACCGATCATCTACCTACTTCTGGCACTAGTTATAATCCTTGGTACCGGGTGTAATTTGTTTCCATATATGGATAAAACTGTTTACTTCTATGAGATGGCAGGCTCGTATAATAATGATTCTACCTACAGACTTGCACATCAAAGTGGGGGACATACCATCATCATGAGTAGGGGCGAAGCTGGAAAGGAACTCACAGAGTCTCAAGCAGAAGGATATATTGATCGAACTGAGTTCTCACTGTCTCTAAACGAGACTCCTCTTGTTGCACAGGGAGAGAAGACCGTCAGAGAACTGGGCGATACCGGCTGGCATGTGGTGCAATCGTTTACTTTGCCTGAATTGGCAAAAGGAAGGTATACATTGATAGGGGAAACTGAGTTTATTCAGTATGGGAATTCCAGGAGAAACGAGGTGACCTTGATAATTACTTCATTCCTCGCATTTTAATACCTAATATTATTTTAGCTGTATCCGTATTAGCGAATTTTTTGGAGTTTCTATTGCTGTTTCATTTGTCTTATAAAAGATGGTATTTTGGTTTCATCGGTCTATTGTGCTTGGTGTTTATGGTTGCATGCAGTCCTGATACTCTTACTGTTATTCCAGTCGAGCAAATCAGCATATCCAGTGATGTTGACTATGTGGTTGAAGGGGAGACCCTTCAGCTTCATGCTGTAGTCACTCCCTCTGATGCCACTGATAATTCACTCACTTGGTCAGTAGATAATGGTACCGGGAGAGCGACTATCGACCAGAGTGGTCTTCTTACTTCCATAGAAGGCTATCTACCACCTTTGATGCGCTTGATGCATGCGACATAGTCATATGGGCTACCCCGGTGTATACCATGCTTGTTCCCTGGCAGCTTGTTCGTTTCTTAGACCTCATGAGAGAGCAGGGAAGGCAGTCCATACTTGCTGGTAAGTATGCAACCTGCATCATGAGTTGCTTTCATTACTACGACCACCTTGCTGAAGATTGGCTGCGTGGGACCTGTGAGGAACTTGGCATGGCCTTTGTGGAAGGGTTAAGTGTAGATAACAAGGACATGTTGCAAGCTGACTTCAGGAAGAATATGATTTCACATCCGTGCTTCTGGTCAATCAGATGGTGCAGACCACCCATGGGTTTTCCGTGGAATGGAAACCCATGGGTGGGGCAATACTGCTCATGGCACTCGTTGTGGTGCTCGGTGTATACGGACTGAAGCGGTGGGAGCCAGACGACTGATCTCAGGTAGAAACCACCATAACTTGGAAGGTTCTGGTTCTTGGACCATCGAATTCACAGAAATAGATGTCCTGCCAGATGCCCAGTGAAAGTCTACCATGCATAATGGGGACCATTACACTGGATCCCATGGCAGAAGCTTTCAGGTGTGCCGTTGAATTGCCTTCGGCATGCCTGAATTTGCTGTTCTCGGGAAATGCGTTGCGTAACCCATACATCATATCCTTCACCACATCTGGATCCGCATTTTCATTGATGGTAAGTCCTGCAGTCGTATGTGGGCAGAATACGAGAACATATCCTTGCTTTACTTGTGCTTCAGTGACACACTTTTGTACTTGTAGTGTAATGGGTAGGAAGGCTTCTCGCGGAGTAGCGATGGTTAATGACTGTAACATGGTAATATACTAGAAAGGTATGGTGAGGTGGTCAATCCTTCTTTCAGGTGATCATGGAAGTAAAATAGAGACCCTACTATCGATATCAATTTTATGAAATCCTGTCTAGGATAAAAAATCCTGCAAGAAATTAATTCTTACAGGATAATTAAATATATCGGGCTGGGCGGATTTGAACCGCCGACCCCATGTCCCCCAGACATGTACGCTAAACCCCTGCGCTACAGCCCGAACAGTATCGGTTACCCGACAGGAAGGAACATTATCATGAAAGGTTTCTTGTGTCAATAAAACATTGCTAGTAGTCAAAGAAAGATTTTTGCGGTAGGATGATTGGTAATATTTATTAAGACTTCGTCGTAATTGTGTACAATTATATACGCGAAGAGGCAGGAAAGGAGTACCCATGGCGCAGATGACTAAGTTGGCACTGGCCCAATCCTTAAAGCAATTGATGGCTGATCATACCTTGAACAAGATTACCGTTAAGGAAATCGTGAATCGTTGTGGTGTGAACCGCCAGACATTTTATTACCACTTCAGAGATATCTACGATTTGCTTGATTGGATGTTTATCAATGAAGGGCAAGAGTTTGCCCGTCGCTATCCCAGTATACATACAAGGGATGATGGTGAGTCTGCAGTGAGGAGCATGTGTACCTACCTTGTAGAAAACAAGATGATGATCATGAATATCTACCACAGTCTTGGTAGAGAGTTGCTTGATCGCTATCTCTGTCGCGAAATGGCAAAACTACTTCAGGGTACCCTCTCTGACCGTGCCAAGGAATTTGGAGCCAGCGAGGAAGACCTTGCATTCCTTATTGATTTCTACAAGCACGCATTTGTCGGGTCCTTGCTCGATTGGGTTCAAGCGGGACTCCCTGGGGAAATTGACGAAATTGTGCTACAATTTATTCCGATGCTCAAAGGGACCTTTGATTCTGCACTTAAACGGATGGCTCTATCACGATAGTGACATGATGACTTGAAGAATTAGTTTTCATAGCGTACACTTACAGAGAATTCATTCAATGTTATGATAAGAGAGTGAAATATGAACCAAATTCAGAATAAGAGAGCAAAACGCACAATAGTTTTTCTCCTGTTTTCTTGCTTGCTGCTTTCATCAGTGTTTGCTTATCAGTTCTCCCCGCTCGAACAATCGTTCCAACCAACGGGAGCTGAGAGCACCAAGACCTACACCATTGTTAACGATAGCAACGACTCGATTGCCATCAGTCTATCTGCACTTATTCGCGATCAGGATGCACAGGGTAATGAGATAAACAAACCTGCAGATGCCTATTTCTCTATTGTTCCGAATAAATTGGTAGTCCCTCCTCAAAGCAGTTGGGTGGTACGTGTACAATATCGCGGTCCGAGAACAGTAACCAATGAACTCTCCTTTCGTCTGAAAGCAGAGCAGATTCCATATTCTCAGGGAAAGAACAGCTCTGACAAAGGAATGTTCAACTTCCTTTACATCTACACGACAAGTTTGTATGTATTACCTTCAAGGGTTGTTGAGAATGTAGGAGTACGGGCTGTAACTCCCTCAACTTTTGAAGATGGGTCTCCTGCATTGGCTGTGACTCTCGCAAATCTTGGTACAGTCCACCAGTTGTTGATTTCAGCAGTGGTGGAAGTCAAGGACAGCAAAGGTAATGCTGTAGTGTTGCAAGGAGCGGAAGCACTGGAAGGTATCGATGGCATGAATATTCTAGCCAAGAAATCGGTGACGAAGAAAATACCATGGCCTGAAGGTCTCTCCCGTGATTCTGGAGTTACCTACCAAGCCACGATCAAATACTCGAATTAAGAGGAGTATTTTACTCCTCATTCCAAAAAGGTTTTCCGCATGAAAGCAAGAGGGTTCGCACACGCAGTACTACTGATTATTATGCTTGTGCTCGTAACCCTCTTTCTGTCTGCATTCCTTTGGACGTGTTTCCATCAACCAATATCAGAAGATACTCCCTCACTTATCAGTGTAAAGCCTTCCGTCCCTGAGCCATCAGCGGTTGTTGTTCCTTCTGAATCTGAAGAACAAGACAAGGAAACGAGAGAAGAGCCTTCTCTCTCAGAGGTTGTTGAAAGGGAGAAAGTCCAAGCTATCCCTGATACGCCCTTGCGGGAGCTGCCTCCCCCAAGACACTTACTCTCATTCCCTCATTTTCCTGGTTTTGATTGGAGATCTGCATTCATCAAGATTCCTGGTGTCCCCTCATTTACGAGAGAGGCTACTGTAAGTCCAGTCGTGCCTGATCCTCCCTTCATGTTTGAACCAATGGTACTGACCGAGGAAGAGTGGGACCTTTTCTACGGTGGATTGTTCGAAGAGGAAGAGTATACTGATGATTTCTTTGCAGATTTCTTTATCGTAGGGGAAGATGCCGTCATTCAGTATGATGATGGGTTCTACTATCTTGGACTCTATGTCAACAATGAGCTTATAGGCGATATTGAGGTGGAATTTGTTGGCGAGCAGAGATTGCTGAATGCCAATGAGTTGTCGCAGTATGTTGGGCCCTATATAACCGATGCAGCAAACCAACGTCTCTTTGGTGATGGACTTGATTATATTTCACTTGAAGAGTTACGCAGCCGCAATGTTGAAGCACGCTACGACGCGGCAGAGTTTGCCGTGTACCTCCAATTCAGCTTGGAAGATATGCCTGAAAGGACAATAAGTATTACTTCTCGTTCCATCAACAGGAGAGAGCAGTACGGCATCAGTGGGGCAATCGTGCTTGATCCGGCAAAATTCGCAGTTGCCAGCTCTCTCAGCCTCTATGGGATGCTTGACTATGATGCTGACTTCTCGGCAATAAACCAGAAGCTGCTCTCTCTCTCTGTTTCCAATAGAATCTCGACATTGGGTATAGGCCTCAATGTCTACTTCTCTCTCTCTTCCATGCAACCATACTTCAATCCTGGGACTTGGAACGGCTTCTATGACTTTGTTGAATCGAGCCATCGTCTGAGTTTTGGCCATGTGGGTACAAACCTAAGCAATAAAAATCTTGGCGTCTCTACCAATGTAGGATTAGCCTTTGAGAAGAACTATGCCTACGGAACCGAGAGAGCCAAGGGCAATCAGTTCGAATATCGCATCGTTCTGGTTGAGCCCTCTGAGGTGAAAATCACCATCAACGGGGAAGAGGTGTTCAAGCGATCATTCCAGGCAGGTACGTATAGGCTCAGGGACTTCGTGTTTACCCAGGGAGCCAACCAGATAAAGATAACCATCATCCCTGATAGTCATCCAGAGGATGAAAGAGTGGAATACGTCGACATGGGGTATGACTATCGTCTGCTTGGCAAGGGCGACAGCCTCTACGGCTTTGGCTTTAGTGTGCCAAGAGAGAAATCCACCAGTGCCACATCTGCTCTCAGCATCCCTTGGTTTGATGACCAGTATCTGTCCTACCACCTTGATGCCTTCACTGCCACCTACTATCAACAGACTGGATTAACGGATGTATTCACCTTCACCAGTGAACTTGCCTTCAGCCCAGGTGTTTTCAGCGGTATGTTCAATGGAGTGTATGCAACCATGGTCGGCACATCGCAGTTGCAGCTCTCCCTTGGTCTGGATGCGTCAAAGCTAACTCCATCCTTCTCTGCAAGTTTGAGTCATCGTTACAGCGGTCCTCAGGATAGTGGTTTTGGAACGATTAGCGGAACACTTAACCATTCCAT
>JAQQAR010000062.1 GCA_028532765.1 Sphaerochaetaceae bacterium
GAAAATGGGCAGGCATTACAAATCCTGCCCAAAACATTGGCCTTATGCTGCCTCACAATACTCATACCCCTGGAATTTTTCCAAGAATCCTGTCATTTCACAATAACTTTCTCAGATGACATTTTCCCTTACGGTTGACAGTAGGTTTTAAAAAATATTGTGCAAAGTATCGTTCTAGACATGCTTGCCCAAACCACTGGTTGGCAATATGATTGCCCATCGAAGGAGCAACGTTCCCATGCAGCAGGATATGACCAGAGGTAATCCCCTTAGGTTGATTTTCTTTTTTATGCTTCCCATTCTTGGAGGCAACTTATTCCAACAGTTCTATACGATGGTGGATACCTTTGTCGTCGGTAGATTCATCGGCGTCCATGCATTGGCAGCAGTCGGTTCAACCGGACCGATCACGTTCTTTGTGCTTGGATTCGTTATCGGACTTAATGCAGGATTCTCTGTGATCATCAGCCAGAAGTTCGGGGCTAAGGATGAGAGGAGCATGCGTAAGGCTGTAGCAATGAGCATCCTATCAGCATTATTCCTCTCTATACTTGTTTCCTTTCTTGCGATAGCCTCTGTCAAACCCTTGCTCGAAGTACTCAATACACCACAAAACATCATCAAGGATGCACAAGATTACCTTGTTATCCTGTACCTTGGCATTGTTGCCACCATCTATTACAACCTATTGGCTGCCATCCTCCGTGCCTTGGGAGACAGCAGGTCCCCTCTCTATTTTCTTCTGATTGCAAGTGTATTGAATATCATTGGCGACCTTGTATCTGTCATTATCCTGGATATGGGTGTCAAGGGAGTTGCGCTTGCCACCATCTCAAGCCAAGGAATCTCTGCTTTGCTCTGTCTTTTCTATATATATAAGCGCTACCCGATCCTTCACCTGAAGAGAGAAGACTGGAGTATTGACTGGCCTATGATCGGCAGACTACTACGTATCGGATTGCCAAGCGCACTCCAATTCTCTGTCTGTGCAATTGGGGTCATGATAGTCCAGTCTGTCATCAATACCTTTGGCAGCGATACTGTTGCAGCCTACTCGGTGGGAACTCGCATCGAACAACTGGTGACCCAACCACTGATGACACTCGGCCTTGCCATGGCTACCTACAGTGCACAGAACTTAGGGGGAGGGTATCTCCCCAGAATTTCCCGAGGTCTGAAAAGTGCGCTTATGTTGAATGTGATTTTCAGTCTGGCAGCATTTCTTCTGGTATACTTTGCCGGTGATTTCCTCGCCTTGCTCTTCATCGATGCTTCGCAAAGTCATGTGATAGAGCAAACCAATCAGTACCTCTCTCTTATCTCCTACTTCTTCATTCCTCTTGGTCTTATCTTCGTTTTCAGAAATACCTGCCAAGGACTGGGGTCTGGGTTGATCCCAATGCTTTCTTCCATCCAGGAGCTGCTATTCCGAGCGCTTGCAGCCTTTACGCTTCCTGGGTTATTGGGTTACAGGGGCATTATTCTTTCCAGCCCAATGGCTTGGATTGCCGCAGCCATCCTCCTGATTTTTGCTTACCGAATCCAAATGCGTCATTTTCGCAGCATCATGAAGCAGACTACCTGATAATTCCTCTTAGGGGGTATGCATATATATGGATACCAACGAACCGGTTTTACCGGTACCCTCCTCCGTGTGCAGGTGGCAAGATCAAACACCACTTTCACTATACGTGGACTCTCCCAGGCTAAAGCTTCCCGCTTGAAGGGAGAAGTGAAAGCCTATTATCAGGGCCCCCTTCCCCGACTCTCAATCCAAGTGCCAGCCCACTCATCCATCGATGGCATACTTGCTCCAGTTCTGCTTGCAATGATTTGCATGGAAAAAAACCTCCTGGAAATAAGTAAACACTCAATCCTGCTGTATGGGACTGTCGATTTGACAGGATCCTTGATAAGTCTCCCTCCTTTGCATAGAGAACTAACACAGTTATGCGCAGAAGCTGGAATTTCACTCATTCTGAGCGGTGAGAATATCTCCCCAATCAATGAACACTGTATTTCCTGTCCTTCCATTGCCTCTGCATTGAGTCAACTCTGGAGATTCGCATTACTTCATCCAGAAAACGAGATACAGAGTAAGGAGACAGGCAAGAAGCATACATTGGAGGAAGATCCATTCTTCGGCATCCTTGGCTTGCAAGAAGCGAAACAAGCGCTCTGCTACTCTGTCGCCGGAGAATTACCACTCCTCTTCTATGGACCACCGGGCTGTGGGAAAAGCTTATTGCTGAGCAGAACCAAAGCGTTACTTCCACCCCTTAGGGAAGAGCGAGCGCAGGAAGTCTGGGCAATCCACGGGAAACAAAGCATTGAATCCCCTCTTTTACGTTTGGAGGCTGGAATGAGTCAGCAGAAGATACTCGCAGGAACCCCTCCCTGGATAAGCCGGGCACATGGGGGTGCACTGCTGGTGGATGAACTCTCAAACCAGAAACCAAAAGTAAGAACTACACTCGCACAGTTGTTGGACACACACCAAGTTGGTGATTATCCACTTCTTTACTCCATGGTTGCCGCTACCAACGGATGCCGTTGTGCAAATCTGGGTAATCCTCATGGAATATGTCGTTGCACCCAGGCGCAGATTGACCAGTTCTGGGGAATGCTCGGCTGGCCCCTGCTTGACCGGTTCGCCATTGCACTTGCCTTGGAGCCGGAACCATTGCTGACGGGAACAGTTCAGGCATTTCATGTTGACAGGAAAGCCATGGAGCATGTCCGGTCCCTGCAACCAACTCGCAAGAGCGAAGGTGTTGCCCATCTTTTTCCCCGTTACACCAAGGTGATGGCCCATACACAGAGAAGCCTCAGGAGAGCAAAACTCTGCTGCACCCTTGCGCAGGTGATTGCAGACTGGGAAGGAAAAGAATCGGTTACCCAAGAGATAATTGAGAAGGCTTACTCCCTCTACCTACTTCCCAAAGATCGTCATTACCACTAGCGGTTTGGTATATTAGCCTTTATACTTATTGAAGATTCTCACTGTAGTGGCAAATTACTACCATCATCTATACATAGAGGAATGCAATGATTGAACAGATACTTCCTGTCGTACCATTATTACTGCTTTTCTTGTTGGGTTATGCGCTGCAACGAACCAATTTCTTCTCCACCGAATCACTTTCTCATGTAAAGAGGATTGTCTCTGATCTTGCCTTGCCGGCATTGTTGTTTCAGGCCTTCTCTTCGATAGAACTGGAAAGCCGTTATCTTATTCTGGTAATCCTCATTTTTATTGTGTGTCTGATCATGGTTGTCTTGGGGCACTATATCGGGAAGCTTCTGAAGATACACAGTCCCTACTTTGCATTGATGATGACCGGCTTTGAAATGGGAATGTTTGGGTATGCAGTATTTGTCTCCTTCCAAGGGGTAGCACACCTGGGAAAGATTGCTCTGGTAGATCTTGGACAGGTTGTATTTGTCTTTACCATCTTGATGGCCTTGATGATCAAGCATCGCGATGGAACCGCAAAAGGCAGTGAACTGCTGAAAAAGATTATCACCAGCCCAGTAATCCTTGCAATTATTGCAGGGCTTGCTACCAGCTTCATAGCTCCCCACGTCCAAAGCTCTCCCCTCTGGGATACCCTGGCTAAAATGATTGACCTGCTTGCCCAGTTGACCGTTCCCCTCATTGCAATCACCATCGGTTACGGTATCCATATCAAGAAGGAGCTGATAGGAAAGTCCTTGAAGACCATACTGGCAAGAAGGGTATTGCTTACCCTGTTTGCCCTCCTCCTTAATGCATTGGTGGTAGACTCCTGGCTGGGAATGGATAGGATGTACCAGGTTGCGCTCATGACGATGTTCCTTACCCCTCCACCGTTTGTAATCTCAATCTATATGCGCAGTGATGAGGAAGGTGAATCGGATTACGTCGACAACACGCTCTCTTTGGATACGCTGGTCTCCATTGTTGCAGTAATAATTGCTTCAGCAATGTATGCCTGAAAACGGAAAAACACCAGAGAGGCAGTCCTATTCACAGAATGCCATTGTAAAGCATACGTGATGTAGCAATAATTCTTCTCAAGTAGTTGACACCCTTTTGAGCTCTCTGGTATAGTCCATTACGTTGCAAGGGCCGCTAGCTCAGCTGGTAGAGCAACGCCCTTTTAAGGCGTGGGTCACAGGTCCGAATCCTGTGCGGCTCATCTTGCCTCTGTTTTTTAACATGCTTGTTATGTCTCCTTCGTCTAGTGGTTAGGACATCGGGTTTTCATCCCGACAACAGGGGTTCAATTCCCCTAGGAGATGCTTAAGGGAGCCTACCGTCTGGTAGGTTCCCTTTTCTGTTACTACTGCAAGCATGAAATTGGGAGCTCTAAGCCTCTACCCTGTGTGAAAGGCCGGCTTCACTATTGACTTCTCATAGAACCCGTTATACAAAGAAAATACAGGATGGTTTTCCAATAGCATCATATCTCCCAATCGCTATAAACCATCCATGTGATGTACCCTTCTTCCGGGCTGCAGTCCATATACTTGTATCCACACCCGCAAGCTTTGGATTGCAGCTCCCTTTATGATCAATCCTTGAGCAGATCGTACTCAGCTTCACTCGCTTCCAACGCAGAAGAGCTCGAGCCCTCACTCCCATCCATCGAGAGAAGATGTCTGCCTCCCCAGCTGATGGCAAACGCACCCAGGGGAGCGGTTAAAAGGATACTCATCACGGCAACGGCCAGGATGATCTGACCAGGGCGGGTATCCATACCACGCTCAGCCATTGCTGCAAGGGGAGCAGAACCAATTGCGGCCTGCACTGTTGCCTTGGGGAGATAAGAGATAACGACAAACAACTTCTCTTTCAGAGAGAATCCAGAGCCAAGTGTACAGAGATAGGTACCCACCGATCGACTCACCAGTGCGATGAGAATTAGAAGAATAGCTGCAAAGCCTGCTTCTTTTGCTGCATTCAGATCGACTTGCGCACCCACCATGGCAAAAAGCACTATCTGTGCAAACACCCAGATTTTTCCCAGTTTGCTGGAGAGCTCATGAGCCATCGATTCCCTCTTTTCCAAGATTATGAACCCAATAGCCATGACCGCAAGGAGGGCTGCAAAAGGTATATGCCTGGCTTCAAGCAGGTCCCCAATGTGGACCAGAGCAATTGCAATCGCCAAGAGGGTCATTGCCCTTTTGGTTGCTCGTGGATTGTATCGTTCGAACACCCTGATCAGGAATCGAGCGATCAGATACCCAACAATGACTGCAAAAACCAGTGAGAGGGGAATGGATGCAATCATCCATGAAATATTCACAGCATCCCCAACATAGAGTGAGAGGACAATGCTGTATGCAACGATAACCGTTACATCATCCAGGCTTGCACCGGCCAACACCAAGGTAGGGATGGCCTTCTTGGTACCCCTGCCTTCCTTGATGAACTGAACCATCATGGGAACCACCACCGCCGGAGAGACTGCCGCAAGCACACATGCAAGCAGGACACTCTCTCCCCTGCTTATAGAAAGCATCCCAGGTGCCAAGGCTATGATGAGAGCGGCTTCAAAGACTGCGGGAAGAAATGCAAGCAGTATGGCCTGGAGCCCTACCTTATGGAGGCTCTCTCGGGAAAGTTCCAACCCTGCACGCAAAAGTATTACGATGAGTGCAATCATACGCAGGTCTGACCCGATTCGTATCAGGTCAGGGTCGAGCAATCCCAATATCTGTGGACCAAGGACTGCCCCTACTGCCAACATCCCAATAAGTGGGGGAACATGGATACGCTGTAATAGATATTCAACAAGAAGACAGAGAATCATCAACTCCGCAAGACTGAGTGCCATGGCACACCTCCAGACCTTAATTAGGTTGCAGGAGTTATCAGCAGAATCGTAGGCTGCGGTTTTCTCTTGGGTTGGGAGAGATGGCGAACCCCATCGCCTGCCCCATTGTAGGAAATGCCCTGCTTCTTGGTCAAGTGAGGTTATTTGACGGGTGTACAACTCCAGCAATCTATGGATAATAATGAAGATTATCAGGAGTATGAATCATGACTAATATTAATCGAATACAAAGAATCTGTGATGCCAATGGCATTTCAGGATTTGAAGACGCAGTACTTGAGGTCATCCGCAAGGACGGAGCACACCTGGGTAGTTTTGAAGAGGACTCTTTGAGGAATCTCTACCTCTCCCGAACACAAAACCAAGAGGGAAAGCCAACGGTACTGCTTGATGCACATACCGACGAGGTAGGATTCATGGTCAAATGCATCCGTGAGGATGGAATGCTTGAATTTATCCCCATCGGAGGATGGGTTACCACCAATATTCCTGCTCATATGGTACGGGTACAGAGGCGTGATGGCTCCACCATTGCCGGTATCGTTGGATCAAAACCTCCTCACTACCAAAGCGAGGCAGAACGAAAAAGTGTCCCTGACATCAGCAGCCTGTTTATCGATATCGGGGCATCCAGCAAGCAACATGCCATAGAAATGGGAGTGGAAGTGGCAAGCCCAGTCATTCCCGAAGCAAATTGTACCTACAATCCAGAAACAAAGCTGCTCTTTGGCAAGGCCTTCGACTGCAGACTTGGTTGTTCAACCATTCTTGATGTCATGGAAGACCTTCAGGAAGAGATACTTGATGTCAACCTGATCGCTGGTTTTGCCAGTCAGGAAGAAGTTGGGTGCCGAGGAGCACAACTCACCGCAAGGAAAGTCAATCCAGATGTAGCCATCTGCTTTGAGGGAAGCCCGGCTGATGACACCTTCCTTCCCCCCTATCAGCAGCAGACCATCGTGGGCAAGGGCCCCATGCTCCGATTCATTGACTCAAAAATGATAACAAACCCAAGATTCCAACGCTTTGCCCTCGATCTTGCAGAGAAACACCAGATACCCGTACAGCAAGGGGTAAGAAACGGTGGGGCGACCAATGCAGCTGCTTTGCACCTATCTGGACAAGGTATTCCTACCATCGTGATCGGTATCCCGGTCAGATATGCACATACACACTGGGGAATCAGCAGCACAGAGGACGTTGAGAGTTCAATCCGCCTCGCCAGGGCAATTCTCAGTAACCTCAGTGGGGAGATAATTGCTGGGTTCTGATGCATTGATTTTGACAAATAGGTAACCAGGTGCCATACTGGCACAAAAGTGGGGAATACTTATGAATGAAGTGCAGCTCTGCATCACTGAGATGAGAACATTCTTCCGTAATGGCTCAACTCAGTCGGTTGCATGGAGAAAAACTCAGCTCAAAAAGCTGAAGGATGGGATCAAAGATCATGAGAAACAGATTCTTGATGCACTATTCGAGGATCTGGGGAAAACTGATTTTGAGGGATTTGCAACTGAGCTCGGATTGGTCTATGCAGAAATAGACAAACATCTCAAGCACCTGGATTCCTGGACCAGTAAGAAACGGGTAAGAAACACCTTGCTTTCGTTTCCTTCCAAAGCCTACACAATCTCCATACCCTTGGGGATTGTGTTGATCATGAGTCCTTGGAATTATCCATTCCAACTTACTATAGCTCCCTTGGTCAGTGCACTGGCTGCCGGCAATTGTGTCATCGTCAAACCATCAAGGTACAGTAGCCATACATCCCAAGTTCTGGAATCACTGGTCGCAAAACTCTATCCGAGCCACTATGTGACCGTTTTCCAGGGAGGCAGTGAAATGAACCAGGAACTGCTCTCCCACCGCTTTGACCATATATTCTTCACCGGAAGCCCGACAGTTGGCAAAGTGGTCATGGAAACTGCGGCCAAGACGCTCACCCCGGTCACCCTGGAATTGGGGGGAAAAAGCCCTGCAATTGTGGAAGCAAACAGTGACATTCCCCTCGCAGCCCGTAGGATCATCTGGGGAAAATGTCTCAATGCAGGTCAAACCTGCATAGCGCCCGACTACGTATTGGTTGAACGCTCGGTGGCTTCCCAATTGATCGAAGAGATGAAGGCGGCAATCACCAACATGTTTGGGAGCGACCCCCTGCACTGTGAAGACCTCCCCCACATCATCAACGAGAGACACTTCAACCGACTCATCAGTCTTTTTGAGGAAGGGACGCTCGCCTACGGTGGGCAGATTGACCCAAAGAACCTGAAAATTGCACCAACTCTGATAACCGATGTACAGAGAACCGGAACCCTCATGAGTGAAGAGATCTTCGGCCCGATTTTGCCCATCATTACCTATGAGACCTTTGAACAAGCCGTCGGTTATGTGCAGGCACGGGAGCACCCCCTGGCACTGTATCTGTTCAGCAACGACAAGGAACACCAGGAACATGTGGTAAGAACCGTCAGTTATGGAGGAGGATGCATCAATGATACGGTCATGCATCTCTCCAACCCCCACCTCCCCTTTGGAGGAGTTGGATCCAGCGGTATGGGCAGTTACCATGCGAAACAGGGGTTCGATACCTTCAGCCACCAGAAAAGTGTGCTCGAGAGTAAACGATGGCTCGAGGTAAAACTGCGTTATGCCCCTTATCGGGGAAAGCTTGCTTTGATCAAACGATTGTTTTCTTAGGAGGGTTCATGAAAAAGCTAGTAGGTATTATTCTGGTTCTCACCCTGCTTGCCACCGTTTCGCTTACCGCAGCGGTTGACACAGCGAGGGCAGATGAACTGTATGAGATTGATGCATTCACCCAGGCTGAAGCACTGCTGGAAGAACAGCTAGCCCAGGTGACCAATGATGCAGATCGTGCAGAGATCCTGTGGCGATTGGCACGCCTGCAGGTATCCCTTGGTGACCAGCTTGATGAGGACGACAAGGATGGCAGGTTTGCATTCTATGAGAAAGGTGAACACTACGCCTTGCAATCCATCGAGGCAAACACCTCATGGCAAGGGTATCTCTGGAAGTGCTCAAACATCGGTCGATGGGGTCAGACAAAGGGACCGCTGAATGCTTTGAGTAAAGCGAAGGGAATGCTCGAGGACCTGACTACAATCGTAAACACCCTGGGTGTGCTTGACTCCAGTGAAACCTGGTACGTACTGTCCAGTCTCTATGATGAACTTCCCGGTGGGTTCATCTCATTCGGGAACAAGGATTGGGCAGTAAGCTATATGAGAATGGCCATGGATACCATTCCCAGTCATCTTTACTACCCCGGCCACTACCTGAAACTTGCCGAGGAACTCTATGCAAGAGATTGGAGTGCATCCAAGAGAAGCAAGGAAATGCGGAGCATGGAGAAAGACTGGAAGAAAGGTTCAACCAATCTTGAGAAATACCGCTACTACGAGGGCAAGGATGGAGGAAAAAGCAAGCCGTTTTACTCATCAGTCACCCTGGATAGGATGAGTGACCGACAGGAAGCGGTAATGGTCCTCTCCTATGCCCTTGCCAAGGCCAATATACTGGGATCACTAAAAGAGAGTGATGCGGTGGTTGTTGAGGAAATTCAGGAACTCATCAACGATTGGACGTAAGATTCTGAGGGTTATGATACAGCCCCTGAAAGTCAGGGGCTGTAATTATTTGTAAGTTCTTTATGTTAATGCTTGAACGGATTCTCACCCTCGTAGGGTAATCCTTCCCTCTGGTTGTAGGCGATATCCTCAATTCCCAGATAGGTAAAAACATTGAACAAGGCCTTCCCGACATGACTGAAGGCTACCGCAGCATGATGCGGGTATGCTTTCTTAAGAAGCACATACCGATAGAAACGGGCCATCTCCTCTATGCCTATCACTCCGATGCTTCCAAAGCTTTCGCTGGGAACATCCAACACCTCTCCTTGCGCGACATACGCACGTAGTCGCCCCCGAGCATCAGACTGCAGGCGGTACACGGTAACCGGACCGGATACCAGGTCCCCTTCCATTGTCCCCCTGGTGATATCGGGTTCAGCGAGATCTGGTTCGAGGTCACGCTTCATGATCACCTGATATCCCATATGGGGATTCTTGAGCAGGGAGCAAGAGGTATTCCCACAGTGGAAACCCATGAACAACTCATCATTTCGATACGATCGTTTTGCCCGTATATGCTCCTCATACAACTTGGAGGGAACAGTGTTGTTGATATCCAGCAAGGTCACAGGTTTATCACTCACACAGATACCAATGTATTCGCTCAGTGCTCCATAGATATCGACTTCACAGCTGACGGGAATACCCTGGGCTGTAAGGCGGCTGTTCACATAACAGGGAACAAAGCCGAACTCCGTCTGGAATGCTGGCCAGCACTTGTTCGCAAAGGCAACAAACTGGCGCTCCCCCTTGTGCTGTTCAACCCAGTCAAGCAAGGTCAGCTCATACTGGGCAAGCCTAGGCAGGATCCCCTCGTAGGGACTGCTGCCGATCTCACTTGCCATCTCCTTCACCAGGGAATCAATGCGCTTGTCATCCTTGTGTTGGTTGTAGGCGACCAGCAGGTCGAGCTCGCTGTTTTCCTCAATCTCCACCCCGAGGTCGAATAATCCTTGGATAGGTGCATTGCATGCCATGAAATCCTGTGGCCTTGGACCAAAGGAGATAATCTTCAATTGCTTGAGGGATATGACGGCTCTCGCAACCGGGATGAACTCCTCGATCATGGTGGCGACTTCCCGGGCAGTACCGACAGGATACTCAGGGATATGTGCACGCAAGGAGCGCAATGCCAAATTATAGGAACAGTTGAGCATTCCGCAGAAGGCATCCCCCCTGCCATCATGCAAATCCCCATCTCCCTCCGCCGCAGCAACATACATCACCGGTCCGTCGAAGTATTTGGCGAGCAGGGTCTCGGCAGTCTCCGGGCCAAAGTTACCCAAGAATACCACCAGAGCATTGACTTCATGATTAGAGATATCTTCCAAGGCAGCGCGCATATCCTTCTCATCCTCAACGGTAATAGGACATTCGTAAATGGGATCCTGATAGGCTTCCTTGACTGCATTCCTTCTTCGTTCACTCAAGGCCTTGGGAAAACAACTGCGGCTTACCGCGATCAAACCCAAGCGGACCTGTGCAATATTATTCATAGCTTACTCCTGGTTTTTCTGCCCATAGTAGGCATTCTTTCCATGTTTTCTCAGATAGTGCTTATCCAGCAGGACCTGATCCATCGTCCGTTTAGGATTCTGTTCCAACAGCACTGTGTGATAGGCCATATTGGCCACTTCTTCCAGTACTACAGCATTCTCCACTGCCTTCTTTGCACTGGAACCCCAGGTAAATGGGCCATGACTGTGAACCAGTACCGCAGGGATTGAAAGAGGATCAAGGGAGGCAAACCGTTCAACGATGACCTTACCGGTCTCTTCCTCATAGGCTGTCTTAATCTCCTTGTTTTCCATCTCCCTGGTGCAGGGAATCTCCCCATAGAAGTAATCAGCATGGGTGGTACCGAGGGCCGGAATACCCCGTCCAGCCTGGGCAAAAATGGTTGCCCATCGGCTATGGGTGTGTACAACCGCCTTGATCTCTCCAAAATGATTGAATAGATAACGGTGGGTAGGGGTATCGGAGGAGGGGTTGTAGGAACCTTCCACAATCTTTCCGGTTGCAAGTGCCACCACCACCATCTTATCGGCGGTAAGGTCCTCATAAGGAACCCCGGAGGGTTTGATGACCATGAACTCACGCTTTGGGTCAACCGCAGAGACATTACCCCAGGTGAAGGTGATCAAGCGATAGTGCTCAAGCAACAGGTTTGCTTCACACACTTCTTCTTTCAGCTGTTCCAACATGATAACTCCTTCAGGAGCCTTAAAAGGCTTCCTCTGTCCAAAAAAAATCCACACGAAAAGAGCCCCAATCCCTTTCGCAGGTAAGTCAATTCTATCATACAAACAGCGCTTGCTCATCTTCTTTTTCTCCTCTTGACAAAAGGAAGCGAAACATATTATATGAATATATGTTCATATATTGAAATGATAGGAGATTTACATGGCCGACAAGTGTATCTGGAATGTTCAAAATCTTGATTGCGCTGCCTGTGCAGCCACCATAGAAGAAAACCTGAATAAGGTGGAAGGCGTAAAACGAGCACGGGTTGACTATGCAAAAAAACAGATTCACGTCCAAAGCACCGATGACATGGATGATGCATTCTTTCAATCCCTTATAGCAGAAGCAAAACGTGTGGAACCTGCTTTAAAGGTTTCATCCCAGCCACACCAGGGAAAACATACCTCACTGCGTATGCTTATACGCATTACTTTCTCTGCGCTCTTCTTTGCCCTTGCTTTCTTTCTTGAGACTCCCTGGCTCTTCATTCCCAGTTACCTCATCGCTGGATACTCAGTGCTAATCAAGGCTGGGACAAACCTGTTGCACGGAAAGGTGTTTGATGAGAACTTCCTCATGAGCATTGCCACCCTTGGAGCTCTCGCAATCCGAGAGACAGGAGAAGCCTCTGCAGTTATGTTGCTGTACTTGGTCGGGGAGTTCTTCCAGGACCGTGCAGTGCAGAGAAGCAGGAATGCGGTTATGGGAGTCCTTGACCTGAGAGCAGATGAGGCAAGGATCATCAGCGAGGGAAAACCAGAGATGGTTGCTAGTGAATCGGTCTCGGTTGGAAGCATCATCAGAGTACTGGCAGGCGAGAAGATTCCCTTGGACGGCATGATCATCAGGGGTTCCTCGACCTTGAATATGCAATCCCTGACTGGAGAGTCCCTTCCACAGAATGCAGAGGTAGGAGAGACCGTACTGAGCGGCAGTGTGAACCTCACCGGTGTTATTGACATTCAGACCAACCGCGCATATGAGGATAGCACGGCAACCAAGATACTGCGTCTTGTTGAGGAGTCCTCTTCCAAGAAGGCCCATAGTGAACAGTTCATCACCACCTTCGCACGGTACTACACTCCCTTCGTTGTGTTCTTTGCGCTTGCGCTTGCTATCATACCTTCACTCATAACAGGAACTTGGGAGACCTGGATCTATCGATCACTCGTGTTTTTGGTAGTGAGCTGCCCCTGTGCCCTGGTTATCAGCGTCCCTCTCTCCTATTTTGCCGGAATCGGCAAGAGTGCATCCAATGGCATCCTGGTCAAGGGAGGCAACTACCTGGAAGCCCTCTCAACCATCGATACCATGGTCTTTGACAAGACCGGCACACTTACTCATGGAAGCTTTTCCTTGGAGAAAATGGTTTCCACCGGCAAGAGTGACCTTGATGAACCTTACCTTGAAAAACTGGCAGCTAGCCTGGAGAGACAGAGTAACCACCCACTTGCAAGGGCATTTGATACACTTGCATCTCCCTTTGAAGCAAGCAATGTCCAAGAAATCGCAGGAAAGGGAATCTCTGCCTTGATAGAGGGGAAGCAGGTGACAGCAGGAAATGCAGCCCTGTTCGCATACAAAGCAATCCCACTCTCCCTGGGCGATGAGGATGAGGGAACCATACACCTGGCCGTTGATGATATCCACGCAGCATCGTTCATCCTGAAGGACACGCTCCGAGCGGACGCAAAACAGCTTATAGGAGCATTGAGGAAACTTGGGGTCAAACAGCTCTTCATGCTCTCAGGAGACAAGGAACAACACGCCAAGGCTATTGCGACTGAGCTAGGCTTGGATGGATATCATGCAGGGCTCCTCCCTGACCAGAAGCAGGAACATCTTGCAGAAATAGAGAAAAGCAATCCACACATTGCATACGTCGGGGATGGCATGAATGACGCCCCAAGTCTTGCTGCCAGCCGTGTCGGTATTGCCATGGGTAGCAAGGCAAGTGATGCCGCTATTGAAAGTGCTGATATCGTGATTCTGAGTGAGGAGTTGTCCAAGCTGGAAAAACTGGTGTTGATCAGTAAGAAAACTTCACGGATTGTGAAGCAAAATATTGCATTTGCCCTGGGGGTAAAGGCTGTTGTGCTTGTATTGGGTGCACTGGGCTATGCATCCATGGCTTTGGCGGTGTTTGCCGATACAGGGGTGACCATTATAGCCGTTTTCAATGCCCTGCGCATCCTCCTGATCCGTCTTTCTCGTTGATTATAAAAGACATGTATGGTAATGTTGCTCAGATTGTTTGAAGGAAAAAGTACATGAACGAGAAGACAACACGAAATATTGGAATTATGGCACATATTGATGCGGGCAAGACCACTACCACTGAACGCATCCTCTATTATACAGGTGAAAACCATCGCATCGGTGAGGTAGACAACGGGGAAGCAACCATGGACTTCCTCGAACAGGAGCAGGATCGCGGTATCACCATCGCAAGTGCTGCCACCACCTGTTACTGGAAAGAACACCAGATCAATATTATCGATACTCCCGGACACGTAGACTTCACTGCAGAAGTGGAGCGTTCCCTTCGTGTCCTTGACGGAGCGGTCATGGTTGTATGCGCAGTCGGCGGAGTGGAACCACAGACGGAGACTGTCTGGAGACAGGCAGATACCTATCGTGTTCCCCGTATAGCATTCATCAACAAGATGGATAGGCTTGGGGCCAACTTCCATGAGGCAGTCTCCGAGCTGAAACTCAAATTGGGAGCCAATCCCATACCCCTTTTCCTGCCTGTTGGGGCAGAGAATAACTTCAGTGGCATCATCAACCTGCTTACCAAAAAGTATTATGTATACAGTATTGAAGACCAGGGAATGACCTATACTGAAGAGGAGATTCCTTCCTCAATGCAGGAAGAGGTGGAAAGCTGGCACGAGAAGTTGATCGACAGCGTAGCCTCCTTCAGCGATGAAATCACTGAACTATACTTTGAAGGTGAACCCATCGATGTTGAGCTGATCAAGAAGACCTTGAAGAAGGCAACCATTGCACGACAGGCTCTGCCGGTGTTTGTTGGCTCCTCACTCAAGGATATCGGTGTCCAGGCCCTCCTTGATGGAGTCATAGACTACCTTCCCTCCCCCTCTGAAGTCCCCCCTATCGTCGGCCTCCACCAGAAGACGGAAAAGAATGTAGAGATCCCCTACGACAAGAACAAACCCCCACTTGGCCTCATCTTTAAGATCCAAGTGGACAGGGAAGCTGGTCCCATGAGTTTTGTGAGGGTATACAATGGTACCATCAAGAAAGGTACTGCCTTGATGAATATCACCAAGAAGAAACGGGAGCGGGTCAACAGGATTCTGCGTATGCATGCAGACCGTCCAGAGGAATTGAGTGAGCTCGAAGCAGGTGATATTGGTGTCATCATTGGCTTCAAGGAAGGGAGAACCGGCGATACCGTAGGCAGTGAGGGGGCACAGGTCCTCCTCGAGGAGATGCACTTCCCCATCCCTGTCATCTCGGTTGCCATTGAGCCGAACAGCCTCAGTGACGGGGACAAGCTACGATCCGCCCTCGGGGTACTTGCCCAGGAAGATCCCACCTTCACCTACCGTGATGACGATGAGACTGGGCAATTGGTGATCAGCGGCATGGGTGAGCTGCATCTGGATGTCTTGGTAACAAGGCTCACCAAGGAGATGAAGATCAAGGCACGTGTGGGTAACCCACAGGTGACCTACCGAGAATCAGTTACCAAGGAAACCAGTGGAAGCGAGAAGTTCTCCAAGATCATCGCCGGCAAGGAGAATACTGCAGGGGTTGCCATCACCATTCGCCCCCTTCCCTCCGGAAGCGGGAACCGCTATACCTGTTCGGCGAAGGTAAGGGGCATGGATGAACAGTACTATGAAGCGGTAAAACGGGGAATCACCAATGCCTTCAAGGGAGGCATACAATTCGGATATGAAACCGTTGACCTTGAGGTTGAGGTTACCAGCATCACCTATAATGAACTTACCGCTACCCCGTTCGCATTCGAGGCGTGTGCAGCAATGTGTTTTGACAAGGTTGCACAGAGCGCCGCCCCTATCCTGATGGAACCGGTGATGAAGGTTACTGTTATCGTACCAACACAGTATGTAGGAGAAGCAATCAGCAGCATCACCAGCCGGGGTGGCCTGGTCAACAGCATCGAAAGCAGGACGGCAAGCGAGCATATCCATGCACAGGCACCACTGTCGCAGTTGTTTGGTTATTCCACTGCACTACGCTCTGCAACTCAAGGCAGGGGAACCTTTTCGATGGAGTTCGACCACTATGCGCAAAAAACCCGCTAATGGTATGGAAAAACGTCGAAACGGCATGGTACCAATCTTGCGAAGTTGTGACAAATATGCCTAGAATGTATTGAAAGCGGTGTAAATACTACACCGTAGGAGGTAATTTACACGCTTTTCGGTTGTTTTTTTTGCATTGCAATTTCATAAGAGGAGTACAACATGGCTAGAACCTACAATTTGCAGGACATTTTCGCAAGGAACCTAAAGGAGCGCAGAAGAAAGCTCTCCCTGACCCAGGCTCAATTGGCTGAGAAGATCGGCGTTTCCACCTCATTTGTGACAGAGATCGAGACTTCAAGGAAAGCACCTTCCTTCTCCACCATAGAGAAGATCAGTGCCGCGTTGGATGTACCCTGTTGGACATTTTTCTGCGAGGATGGTGACAAGCTTCCCAATGATGTCACTGTCATGGACCAATTCGCATACAAGCTAAAACAGGACATCAACCACATCATCGATGTGAATGTCAGCCTGACTCGTTAGGCGAGACACACAGATTGTTCTCACGCATGTACCGGCGGACATCCTCTGGAAGGAGGGTGTCTGCTTTTTTGTGTCCGTGATTGAGCGCTGAAACAGAATTCTTTTGACATATGAGTTGATGGGGCGTACCATACATGCATGCGTTCTAGATCAGCATATTGTGATCAAAGGAGGAAATATGAGCGTTGTCAGCAATGATTTGAGGAATGTCGCCATCATCGGCCACAACGACACCGGGAAAACCACGTTGGTGGAGCAATTGTTATTTTATGCCAATGTGATTTCCCGGGCAGAGAATGTCTCCAGTGGAAAGACCGTAAGCGATTACACGGATGAGGAAATTTCCCATAAGATTTCCATTCATGCTTCCCTCGCCTCCCTGGGATGGGAAGGAAAAACCCTGAACATCATCGATACCCCGGGAACTGCAGGGTTCATCGGTGAGACCATCTGCGGATTTAGATCATGCGAATCAGCAGTAATGGTTGTTGACGCACGTGATGGAGCACAGATTGAGACAATCAAGCTCTGGCGTCACCTTGATCAACGCAATAAACCACGGGCGGTGTTCATCAACAAGATGGACAGAGACCGTGCAGACTATACACAAGTACTCGAGAACCTTCGAGAGACATTCAAAGCCAACTTTGTCCCCATTGTCATTCCCATCGGAAGCGGCAAGGATTTCAAGGGTGTCATCAATCTGATTGAAGACAAAGCCTATATGGTGGGCGATGATGGGAAAGAGAAAGAGGCTGAGATCCCTTCGGATTTGAAGGAGTTCGAGGAACAATATCACAACGACCTGGTGGAGAATGCCGCTGAGGGAGCTGATGATCTCATCGAAAAGTATTTTGAGGAAGGAACCCTCTCCAGTGAGGATATCAGGCGTGGACTACGTGAAGGCATGGATGATAACCGGGTCATCCCAGTATTCTGTGGTGTCGCTGAGCAAGGAAGCGGAATGATCAGCTTGCTCAATTTCATCAGGAACAACTTCCCCAAACCAATCGGCAAATTCGATTGGATCGTCAACAAAGATGGTAGTGAGTCTGAATTTGCCATCACAGAGGAAGGACCAGCAGCAGCAGTGGTCTTCAAGACAACCATCGACCAGTTCAGCGGAAAATTGAGCTTCCTGAAAGTGCTTAGGGGTACCATCAAGGGAGATACAGAACTGTACAATCCGCATCTCAACAGAAAAGAACGCTCTGGCAAGGTCTACCGGCTTGTCGGCAAAAAACTTATCGAAACAGAAAGGTTGGTCGCAGGAGATATCGGAGTCATTGCAAAAAGCAACATCGCCTCCACCAATTCAACCTTGGTGGAAGGGAGTGATACGAAGTTCCAGTTCAAACCACTCGCCTTCCCGCAGCCTATCTACAGCCTTGCGATCAGTGCAGAGGACAAGAAGAGCGAAGTGAAGATGAACGAATCACTTCACAAGGTCACCGAAGAGGATCTGACCTTCCTGATCAAGTACAATGAGGAGACCAAGGAAAACGTGGTTGCCGGTATGGGGGAACTGCACCTTAACATGATCCTCGACAAGGTACGGGAAAAGCAGAAGGTCAATATCATCACCAAGCTTCCCAGGGTGGCATACCGAGAGACCATAACAAAGAAAAGCGGTATCGCTGAGTACTCACACAAGAAGCAGAGTGGTGGCCATGGTCAGTATGCACGTGTCCTGATTGAGATTGAACCTTTGGAAAGGGGTGCCTACTACTCCTTCACCAATGCAATCAAGGGTGGTTCAGTCAGCAAGGGATATATCCCCGGTATTGAGAAGGGATTGCATGAGCTGATGGAAGAAGGCTATCTTGCCGGCTATCCAATGATGGATATCGGCATCACCCTTGTCGATGGAAAGGAGCACCCGGTAGATTCCAGTGAAATGGCATTCAAACTCGCTGCAAAGGGAGCAATGAAAATTGCCGTGGACAAGGCCAAACCTGTCCTACTTGAACCTATCATGCTTCTTAGTGTATATATAGAGAATGATTATCTGGGCGATATCCTTTCTGACCTGAGCAGCAAACGTGGACGGGTACTTGGTCAGGAAGATATGGGAAATCTGCAGATGGTGAAAGCCCAAGTGCCTCAATCAGAACTACTCAACTATGCAATCGACCTGAAGTCGATGACCAGTGGTACGGGAAGTTTTGAAATGGAGTTCGACCATTACGAGCCTCTCAGTGGAAAACTGGCTGATGAGGTAATCAAGGCCTACAAAGATTCCTTAGCGGAAGAGGAGTAGGTGGTGGACAATCAGATTATTGCTTTTCTGATTGCTTGAGAGTGAATTTGTGGAACCTTGGAAGGGAGCATGCGGCGGCAGGCTCCCTTCCCTCATCTCAGCGTTTTTCCACCCAAACCTCGTTGATCGGATGGGACTTTGCAAGCCCCTTCTCTTCAAAACGTGTGGTATCCCGCCAAGGGACAGGCGGAGCAAATCCCCCGTGGGGATTCTCCAGAGATGGTGTGTTGTCAAACACTTCAAGCATCTGGTGGGCATACTCTTCCCAGTCCGTGACACAGTAGATATACCCCCCTTGTACCAGTTTGCTTGCAAGCAATGAGGCAAAAGGCTGTTGGATGAGCCGTCGTTTCTGCTGACGTTTCTTCGGCCATGGGTCAGGAAAGAAAATATGGAATCCTGCAACGCTGTTATCTGGAATCATGGAGCGAAGCACCTCCACTGCGTCGAAACGCATCAGACGCACATTGTCCAACCCTTCCCGCCCAACGACATCCAAGAGCTTGGTGAAGCCAGAGAGGAATACCTCCAATCCAAGGTAATTGAACTGGTTTCGCTCCTTGGCAATACGGCTGGTGGCACTCCCCATGCCAAAACCAATCTCAATAACCAAGGGGTTTTCGTTCCCATACACCTGGGAGTAGTCCAAAAATTCCTGACGAAACGGGATTCCATAGGTTGCGTAATAGCGCTTGACTGCCTCAACCTGGAAGGTCTTCAAATAGCACCCTCTGAGCACGTAGCTCTTCACTGGACGCCTGGCCCCTTCCCTTCTGCTCTCCACCCACTGCAACTCAGGAATATCCTGGAAGATTGTATCTTGCGTAACCTGCATGCAAACTCCTACAGCAACCGCTGCAACTTCTCCATCAGGAACACGGCCTTGTCCTTGAGGGAGACTGCGTCAGTCTTCATATACATAATATTCATCTTTCTCATATCCAACCACACACGTTTATTGCTCAAGGCAATAAGATTCATCACCTTGTTCACATTCAGGTCTGCAACCTTTCCAAACTCAATGGTGACCACCCCCCTGCGGTCTGTCAAATGGATGATTGACAGTTTACGGCAGATGATCTTGATCTGTGCAATATACAGGAGATTGGCAACCTCCTCTGGAGGCGGCCCGAAGCGGTCACTAAGCTCGCTGCTCAAGGAGTGCAACTGTTCCTCATTGTTTATGGAGGCTATCTTTCGATAGATATCGAACTTCACCGAAGGGGCCTTGATATAGGTGTCGGGAATAAATCCTGTGTAATCAAGTTCGAGGAATACTTCCTTATCCTCCTCTTTCAACCCTTCCTTCCTTAGATCCCGGATTGCCTCATCCAGGATTCGGATATACATATCAAGACCAACCGAGGAGAGCTGTCCGCTCTGCTCACGGCCAAGGAGATTCCCGGTTCCCCTGATCTCCATATCCTTCATAGCTACCTTGAACCCAGAACCGAGTTCTGTATGTTCACTGATGATCTTGAGCCGTTTCACTGCAATCTCACTGAGTGCGCTCCCCTGGGGATAGAAGAGGAAGGCATAGGCCTGACGGTCATTACGCCCCACCCTTCCCCTGAGCTGGTAGAGCTGACTCAGTCCATATCGATCAGCCCGGTCGATGATCATGGTATTTACGTTGGGAATATCGATACCGTTCTCAATGATGGTGGTAGAGACCAAAACCTGGATCCCCTCATGGACAAAGCGCCTCATGGTATCTTCCAGTTTTCGGCTGTCCATCTGCCCATGAGCACTCTCAATGATCAAATCCGGCAACAAGGTCGTCAGTTGCTGGACCACCTCATCAAGGCTTTCAATCCTATTATGCAGGAAGAAGACCTGACCACCCCTATCCACTTCCTCCCTGATAGCCCGCACAATCACATCCTGGTCGTACTCACCGATATGTGTCTCAATGGGGCGGCGGGCGATGGGAGGGGTTGCCAGCAGTGACATGTCCCTTATTTTCAGGAGTGACATGTAGAGGGTTCTCGGAATGGGAGTGGCACTGAGGGAGAGCGAATCAATGCTGTTCCTCAATACCTTGATACGCTCCTTGTCCTTGACACCGAAACGCTGTTCCTCGTCAACGATCAGGAGGCCAAGATCGCGATACATGATATCCTTCTGCAGAATACGATGCGTGCCGAACAGTACATCAACCTTTCCTTCAGCAACACTGAGCAAGGTTGCTTTCTGGTCTTTCTTGGGTACGATCCTGGAGAGCTGGGCACAACGAACAGGGAAACTCCCCAACCTGCTGACAAAGTTCTGGTAATGTTGCTCTGCAAGGATGGTGGTAGGGGCCAGAAACGCAACCTGCTTTCCTCCCATGACCGCCTTGAAGGCAGCGCGGAAGGCAATCTCGGTTTTCCCGTAGCCAACATCCCCACAAACCAGGCGGTCCATGACCATCGGCCTCTCCATATCATCCTTGATATCCTCGATACAGGAGAGCTGGTCAGCAGTCTCATCGAAGGGAAAGGTTGCCTCGAACTGCAGTTGCCAATCGGTGTCCTTGGGAAAAGCAAATCCTGGGCTGTTCTGTCGCTTCGCATAGAGCGTTATCAGATGCTTTGCAAGGTCCTCGGCTTTTTTGCGTGCCTTGGCTTTCTTGTTCTCCCAACTGATGCCACCAAGCTTATCCAGTTTGGGGGTCCCCCCATCGCTTCCGATGTAGCGCTGGACCAGGTTTGCCTGTTCAATGGGAACATAGAGCATCTCACTGTCGGCATATGCAATCTTGATGAAATCACGTTCACGGTCAAAACTGGAAACACGGTCAATCTTGACAAATTTACCCACCCCGTAGTTCACGTGGACTACATAGTCTCCCTCATTCAGATCAACAAATGAGTCCAGAGGGGTCGACTGGGTATGTTGCAGGGTCTTTACCACCTGCCTTCTTCGTCCAAATATCTCGTGCTCACAGATGGCGATAATCTTTGTACTGGGAAGGGAGAATCCTCCTGAGAGTTCCATCCTCTCGTAGGAGAGGAAGGAGAAAGCGCTGAGCATCTGGCTCAGTCGTTGAAGCTGCAACTGGTTCTCTGCAAAGATGGTCACCTTCCAACCCTGCTTCTCAAAACTCTTGAGATCTTCCTTGAGCAAGGTAAAGTTCCCGAAGTAGGAACGGGGGCCCTCGATATCGAACTTGAAGGCACCAGGGGATTGTCCTGCAAGATCCATTACGGTGATTGAATACCGGCAGGAGCTCTGGAAGAGAGGAAAATCGAGCAACAATTCATCCGGTTTGAGCGCATCACGGTCTTCCAGGAAAGCTTGCCGGTAGAGTGACTTTGCCTCTAACTGCAAGCTATGGAAGCTGGTAGCAAGACGCTTGTCCCCGATAAAGCAGAACAGGTCATCGTCATCGAGGTACCCGTTGATCGAGGAGGTGATAAGCTTATCGGTTGCATCCACCAAGGATAAGGTGAAATGATCTATCGAGGATTGTGTTTCCTGTGTGATGGGATCAAAACTGCTGATCTTGCCCACCTGATCCCAATCAGCATAGATCCTGAAAGGATGGTCACTCTCATAGGGGAAAATATCCATGACCTCCCCTCTCAGGCTGAATTCACCGATTGCATTGGTTGAGACGGTGTTGATATAACCGGCCCGTGAGAGTTGCTCTGCGATGCTGGTACTGTCAAAAGCTCCTCCAACCCTGACCGATAGGGATGAGGCTGAAAGGGTTTCAGGACTGACCAAGGGGCCTACAAAAGCCCTCAGGTGGGTTACGATCATCCCATGACGCATCTCAGTGATGGAAGTCAGTCGATTGAGCTGTTCATACTCAACATTGTCCCCACTGAACGGGGTATAGAGCTTTCTCCCATTGCTGGGAAGATAGACTGTCTTGAGTTCATTGCTGTAGGGTGCATCCTGATTATGGGAGACACCACTATCCTTGAGCAGGTCCTTTGCACTCTCCTCGGTTGGGCATATGACCCAGATACGGCCTTTATGCTTTCGTGAGATCATGCGAAGGAACTGGGCAAGGGGATACCCTTCCAACCCTTCCAGATGCAGGTGTCGGGTGGTCGTGCCATACGCCTTGTAAGCGGTGCTGTTTTTGATATACGATTGGACAAGGGTTGAAATAGGTGTTTGCATAAGCGCCATTACCCTATCATGAGCAAGAAGGTTATGCAAGATAATGGAAAGCACACTTGATAAGAAAGCATTGGATACACTCGCGCTTGCCGTACAGGAAGCGGGGATGTATGCCAAAGAGCAGCAACAACATATCAGCCGGTCGTACAAGAAGGATGGTTCGGTAATAACAGAGACGGACCTGGCAATCTCGAAGCGGATCATATCCGTGATCGAGGAGCTCTTCCCCTCCTCCAACATCATTAGTGAGGAGACACTCACCCCATTCAGCGAGAGTGCTCCCTACACCTTTGTCCTGGACCCTATTGATGGCACTGATGTCTACTCCCAAGGACTCCCTTGCTGGGCTGTGGCATTGGGCATTCTCAACAAGGAAAGGGTGCCGGTCGGTGCCATGATCAGCGCCCCCCGCTGGGGAATCGGGGAGGATGATCTCTTCCTGCGACTCGACCCAGGCAAGGAGATCCTGATAAATGGGCAGCCATTGAATGTAGAAGGGGAAAAGGACTTCCCCCATCAGATCACCATGGGATCAAGCGGGCAGCGATTGATGGATTTCTCCCGGTATGAAGGGAAGATCAGGATTTTCGGTTCCTCAATCATCCATATGCTCAGCCCTGTTATCTATGAGCATATCCAGGGATGCGTAAACCAGAGTTGTTATGTTTGGGATGTAACCGCCAGCCACGCAGTTCTGCGCTCAGCTGGAATGCTGGTGGAGTATGTGGATGGAAAACCATTCATATACGATGATGACTTCCTTCTGCACCGAAGGCCTTTCTCTCCTTCCCTCTATGTAGGGACAAGGGCATGCATCGACGCACTGAAGGTGGTACTTCCCCCTAAATGCTAGGGGTGGGAATCTTATCCTTGTCGTACCAGAACCGGGCAAGATACATGAACGGGGTGTCCATGACAGCCACCACCCACTTCAGCAGGTAGGTACTGATGACAATACCGGTCAGGACCTCGGTTGGATATACACCCCAGAATGCAATAAAAGTAAAGACCAAGGTATCGATAAGTTGGCTGACGATGGTGCTTAGGTTGTTTCTCAGCCAGAGCGTACGATTTCCCGGCCTTTTGCGTTTCCAATAATCAAAGGCCCATATATCGTGCAGATTGCTTATTACATAGGCTACCAGGGAACCGAAGGCGATGCGAGGCATCAGGCCAAAGACCAAGGAGAGCGATGAATGTGCAATATCCGATGCAGCTGGCTCAAACAACAGTGCAACCTGCATGATGATTGTCATAGAAAGTAAGCTGAAGAAACCGATGGCAACCGCCTTCGCTGACTCCTTCTTGCCATAGAGCTCACTGAGAATGTCTGTGGCCAGGAACCCGGTGGCATATACAATATTGCCCAACGTTGCATCCAGGCCGAAGAGCATCACATTCTTTGTCACCTGGATGTTTGCCACGATAACACTGATGGGTATCCAGATATAGAGTCCCAATTTCCCCCATAATCGAAAAGCGATGAGAATCATGACAAAGTTCAGAGCAAGCATTACCATCCAGAAGAGTTCATTCATAGCGTTTCATTCCTTATACCCGACATACGTGATTTCCACCCGCTCCTTGGGAATGGAAAAACAATTAAGCACCTCTTCTATGAACGGGATGCGTACTGCAGCGAAAATCTGCAGGCCAGGTGTTTCCAAGGCTTTCCTGAAGGAAACTGCAAGACCCTCTCCGGATATTTCCAACTTCCCAATCTCATCAAAGATGGCTACTTGTGAACCGGGGAGGCTCTGTATTATCCGATTATTGATCCAATCAAAGGCTTGTTCATCCAGGTAAAACCTACCAATACGCTTCCCTTGGCCGATGGGCATCTCAGAGAGTGCCAATCGCTCTTCTTGAGAGAAGAGGTCTTTGAGTCTATACACGGTTTTTTCGGGATTTGCAAGGGCAAGAACCCCACAGAGATGCATCTTCTGTGATCTACACTGCCTCACCAGTTGGACCAAGGACGTTGTCTTTCCTTGGTCACGTTCAGCAGCATGGATTGTCAGTCTAGCTTGCACGGAGGAACCCTTGCAGCACATCAAATGCTTTCATGGAGTCCTCTCGCTTGATTACAAAGGTCAACTCATTCATGGTGGAGACAATCTCAATGACGTTGATCTGTTCCCAGGCCAGATGACGTACTGCTTCATAGACAATACCAGGGGTTTGCAGGAAATCACCGGTAAATACCAGGGAAAGAGCAACCAGGTCATTCATCTGGTTGAGAATCTCCTCCCCTTCGGTCAACTCATCAACGAGGTAACGATATTTCTCGCTCACTGCCAGGGATACCTCATGGCTTCCCAGAGTGATGTTGAGAAAATCACCTTTTTCGGTCGATATATTTCGATACAGAACCCCCAACTTACTGATGAAGTTGTCTTTTCTGATCAGGTTTACATCAAAGATATTGGTTTTCATGACAATTCCATACTCGACATTGCCATGATCGGTCTTTGCGCTCTCCCTCTTCAGCTCTTCTCCATAACGACGGAGGGCCATCACAATTGCACTGGCCTTGACCTCTTTGCCATAGGCCTTCTGCACATCATCCTGAATTGAGGAGGCATAGTTGCTGAATGAAAGAATGCCATTGATCAACATCTCATGGATAAAGGGACTCTTGTCAACTATCCTTTTAACACAGCTACTCACTGATTCCGCCATACTATCCTCCAATATGTTATTATTATCACAGAATCGTTTTAATTACAACAAACAGAGCATAAATTAGCAGATTTTTATACAGACTCAGGAAACGTAAGATTTTACTGAAGAAACTACATATAGTGTACTCTTTTTCATATTAATTGAAATTGCTTGGACGCTAACCACTATTTCATTGAAAATTTACACTATTGGTGATACATTATAGAGAGAAAGGAGTACACCAATGCGATGCCCACACTGCTCATCAATGGATGACAAGGTCCTTGAATCCAGACAAAATTCCAGCGGTTCCTCAATCAGAAGAAGGCGGGAGTGCAATATCTGTGGTTACCGATTCACCAGTTATGAACGTATCGAAGACAAGCCCCTGATGGTGATCAAACGTGACGGGAGAAGGGAGCCCTTTGACTTGAACAAGATCGGCCGAGGAGTACGCTCCTGTACCGAGAAACTGAAGATCAGTGAGAATGAAATCGATCTGCTGCTGCAGAGCATCGAGGACGCCATCATGCTTAAGGTGGGAAGCAAGCGGGAGATTGCATCCAGTGACATTGGGGACGAAACACTCAAGCAACTGAGAGAGGTTGACCTGGTCGCTTATGTCCGGTTTGCCGCAGTCTACAAGGCATTCAATGATCTTGGACAGTTTATCGCAGAGATCCAGAAGCTGGGCAAGGAACTTGCCTAGCGGGCATCGAACCATTTCCCGGTCAAGGAGTGTTCAATACTGTCATTGAGATGCTCAGGCTTGAGGATCTCATTTGCACAATCGAGACAGAAATTGTCACTCATGCCCGCCACATAGTCATAGATGAGCCGGCTGGTATTCCCGTCCCTCTCTTCATATGCTTCATGCATGTCCATCAAATGATGGTAGAAGCCCATCGCAAGCATGTTCTTTTCCTGCACGTACAACTCCTCTCGATAGCCATAGGTTCCCAGCAAGAAGTTGAGGTAATCGAGAATAAGTGTAAACAAGCGATTGAAGTACCGCTCATACCCTTCCAGCATGGGACTCTTGTAGATTGACCGGTAGTTGAATTTGATCATCTCCTGAACAGCGGGAAACACCTCATCACTGAAGCTGATTCCCACCTTTTCGTTTGAGTGCTCGATGACATCACTTACCAAGGTGTCGATGATATCAGCGTTTCTTTTCCCAATCATACGGGAAACCTTCTGTGGAAGCTGTCCCTCAGTGATGATCCCAAGCCTGCAGGCATCTTCGAAATCCCTGCCAAGATAGGCAATGGTATCACTGAAACGCACCACTGCTCCCTCATAGGTGGCAGGTATCAAGCCCTTTCTACTGGTAATCTGATCAAGGTCCCTCACCGTAAAGGTCGGCATGATGGACTGTACCAACTGCTCGCCGTTATGGCAGGCAATGCCATCCCTGACTGCATAGGTCAGATTAAGCCCCTTACCGTGTGAGGTAAGGAAATCGACGACCCTCAGGCTGTTGACCTCATGTTCGAACGGAAGAAACCCTGCTTCCTGCATTTTTACAGAGAGAATCTTCTCCCCAGTATGACCGAACGGGGTATGACCCAAATCATGCCCCATACCGATAGCCCAAGCAATCTCGCTATCCAGACCAAGCCCCTTACAGATCGTGGAGGCGATCGACGAGACGTGCAGGCAATGTTCCATTCTCGTACAGATATGGTCATTGCTGGGAGCGAAGAATACCTGGGTCTTGTGCTTGAGCCTACGGAATGGCGAAGAGTGGATGATGGCTGTCGTATCACGATAGTACGGACCACGTACATCCTCAGTCTTCTCTCGTTTTCGTTTTTTCAACAGCGTACTGGAGATCTGATTTTGTAATTCCATAGTTATTCCCCAAAGAGTTGCCCTATGGTATCATAGGAAAAGACCCTTTGGATAGCGGAGGAACCATGATTGAAATCTATGCACTGCCTTTGGTTTGCCTGCTCTTGAACTTCCTTGCATTCGCAGCCTGTCTGCGTTTCCTTTTCTCACGGCAGGGACTCTATTGGATTGTGCCGCTCTTTCTCACCTTTTTCATTCTCTGGCCCAATGCACTCAACCTGTATCAGGTTGCAAGCAATGCTGCGCAGGTGAGCCTTCCCTACTCCTATCTTGACCTGCAGCCCCTCTTGCTCTCACTGTTCTGGTATGCAATGATTGTCACCTTCCACTTCGCCCTGAAGAAAACCATCAGGGTGAACCACTATGAAGAACAGGTAAGAAAGAACCTCCATGAAGCACGCTACCAGATGGCTGTTGAGATGATGATCCAGGGCCGAAAGGAAAAACGCAGGAGACAATACTACACAAAGGCTCCTGCCTCAGCTCCCGTACTGGATGCGTACAGTTCCACCTGGACTGACCTGTTTGACCAGAGATGAATATGAAACACCTCTACTTCTGCGGAATCAAACACAGCGGAAAATCCACGCTGGGAAAGCTTGCCGCCCAAGCATTGGGATACTCCTGGGTCGACCTGGATGACTTGGTTCTCCAGGGTATTGCTCCATACCGTTCCATCCGTGAATTCTATCAGAAAGCGGGCAAAAAAGCTTTCATGGAAGAGGAAGTGAGGGCACTCAAGGCATTTCTCAACACGAGAGATACCCCATACATCATCAGCCTTGGGGGAGGAGCCTCTGACAACCAGGCCCTGATCGATGTGATCAAGCAATCAGGGAAGCTTGTCTATTTGGAAGTGAAGGAACCGGTCCTCCTGCAAAGGATCCTGGCGGGAGGGGTTCCTCCCTTTCTCGATCCTTCAGATCCTGGGTCTTCCTTCGCTTCACTCTATGAGAGGAGACATGCACGCTATAGCAACATTTGTGACATCATGGTACGATTACCAAATTACCCGGACGTCCGCGATACGGCGCACTTCCTTGTTGAAACACTGAAAATCGAGGTTTGATATGGGGCACAACAGTTTTGGCACAGCATATACCGTCACCACATTTGGTGAGTCACATGGACCTGCTTTGGGAGTTATCATCGATGGGGTCGAACCCGGCTTCAGGATTGATGAGGAGGCCATCCAAAGAGAGATGGACCGCCGCAGACCTGGTGCAAACCCAACAGGCACCGAACGAAATGAAATCGATAAGCTGACCATTCTCAGTGGTCTCTATGAGGGTGTCACGACCGGCACCCCGATTGCCATGATTCTCTACAGCACCAATCAACGCTCAGCTGATTACTCCCACCTTGAGAATGTATTCCGCCCAGGCCACGCAGACTGGACCTTCTTCCAGAAGTATGGGATCAGGGACATCCGAGGAGGGGGACGATCAAGCGGAAGAGAGACCAGCGCCAGGGTTGCAGCCGGGGCCTTGGCTAAGCAGCTCCTTGCCAAACGTGGCATCACCATCAAGGCAGGCACCGTACAGGTGGGAGATATCGTTGCTCACAAGAGAGATTGGGATGAGACGGATAATCCCCTCTCCTGCCCGGACAAAGACGCTGCACAATCAATGGTATCTCTCATTGAACAGGTAAGAAGTGAAAAAGATAGCATTGGTGGAGTTATAGAGTGCCGGGTTGATGGTGTAAGACCAGGTCTCGGTGAGCCGGTATTCGGGAAACTTGAAGCATTGCTCAGCCATGCCGTGATGAGCATCGGAGCTGTCAAAGGAATCCAGTTCGGCGATGGATTTGCCTGCGCATCCATGCGTGGCAGCCAGTTCAACGACCAGAGGACCCGTGAGGGTTTTCTCTCCAACCATGCAGGGGGCATCCTGGGCGGTATCTCCTCAGGACAGGAGATCATACTGCAGGCAGCAATCAAGCCAACGGCATCCATTGGAAAATCCCAGCAGACGGTCACCAAGGACAATGAGACCACCAACTTGGAAATTGAAGGGCGTCATGACCCTTGTATCTGCAGCCGCGCTGTGGTGGTCATCGAATCAATGGTCGCAATCACCTTGCTTGACCTTTATTACACTGCATTTGGGAAGGCGTGATGAGAGATACCCCACTTATTGTACAGAGTGACAAAACCCTGCTTCTGGATGTTCACCATGAACAAAGTGAGGCATGTCGCAATGACCTTGTCCGTTTCTGCGAGCTGATCAAGAGCCCTGAGCATATGCACACCTATGCCTTGAGCGCAATCAGTCTCTGGAATGCCTCAAGCTGCGGGGTGGATGCATCCTTCATTCTCTCACGCCTTGATTTCTGGTCAAAATTCCCGGTACCGGAATCGGTGCGCTTTTATATTGAGGATATGGGAACCCGTTGGGGAAAGGTTATTCTCTCAGGCAGTGAAGATCCTCGCTACTATGAGCTATGGGTTGAGAATAAACGCATCAGGACGGAATTGCTAAGCAGACAGGCCATTGCAAAACTGTTGGTGGTAAAGGATGAATCACGGTTTCTTCTTGAAGCGTACAATCGCGGAGAGATCAAGCTCCAACTGATCAAGATCGGGTATCCTGTTGATGACAGGATTCCCTTGAAACATGGTCCCAAGCTGCCCTTCACGCTCAGGGAAACCACCCTCGGAGGAAAATCCTTTTCGGTACGCCCCTACCAGAGACAGGCAGCCGATGCCTTGCTAGGAGATCTTGGTCCGGGGAGCGGGTTCGGAACCATAGTCCTTCCCTGCGGTTCAGGGAAGACAGTGGTGGGAATGCATATCATGGAACGACTTACCACCAAGACGTTGGTGGTCACAACCAATGTGGCCGCAGTCCACCAGTGGATCAGTGAAATATTGGACAAGACCACCTTAACAAAGGACCAGGTCGGGGAATACACTGGAGAAAGGAAGGAAAGCAAGGATGTCATCGTTTGCACCTACCAGGTACTGACCTACCGCCCAGACAAGGAAGGTCCTTTCCCTCATCTTGAATTGCTTACCAAGGGGAACTGGGGTCTGATCATCTATGATGAGGTACATATGCTTCCAGCCCCGGTGTTCAAGGTTACCGCTGAGTTGCAGGCTGTCTACCGTGTAGGTCTTACCGCAACCTTGGTAAGGGAAGATGGTCGTGAGGATGAAGTCTTCAGTCTTGTTGGACCCAAGCGTTTTGATGTCCCCTGGAACGAGTTGCAGCAGCAGGGATTTATCGCTGAAGCGTATTGCCATGAAGTAAGGATTGACCTTCCCCAAGAGGATGAGATTCCCTATGCCATAGGGACAAAGCGGGAAAAGTACCGTATCGCCAGCGAGAACAAACGCAAGCTGGAAGTGGTACAGGCATTGGTCGACCGACATCCCGACGATTTCATTCTCATCATCGGCCAGTATCTCGACCAACTCAAGGGCATCGCCAACCATTTTGGACTGCCGATCATTACCGGCAGTACCCCAAACATAAAACGGGAAGAGTTGTATAAGGATTTCAGGGAAGGAAAACAACGTATCTTGGTTGTCAGCAAGGTAGCAAACTTTGCTATCGACCTTCCTGATGCTTCGGTTGCCATCCAGGTCAGCGGAACCTTCGGATCGAGAAGTGAGGAAGCACAACGACTGGGAAGAATCCTCAGGCCAAAGAACCGTTCCTCCTTTTTCTATTCTGTGGTAACACGTTACTCAAGTGAGGAAGAGTTTGCCGCCAATCGTCAGAAATTCCTTGCTGAGCAAGGCTATTCCTATGAGATAGAGGTATGGGACACGTGAGTGAAAGAGCACAAGAATCGTTCAAGACATTACTGAGTCGTTATAGTGAAGACACCTATTTTTACCTGGCACGTAATTACATGGGGAAGCTCCAATCGCCTTTCCATAAACCACAGCTGACAGCGAGGCTCTGTCAGTTGTTCAGCCAGGAATCAATGGTACAGAAGACCCTTTCAATGCTGGACTCCTTTGATCAGGTAATCCTGAGCTTGGTCGCCACGTTTGGCCCGCTTACGGTGGAGCAGGTGACATCTCTGCTCAAAGGCTCATTCAGCTATGGGAATCTCCTGAGGCGGGTAGGAAATTTACAGGAACGCCTGATACTGCTCAGCGATGCAGGGAGATTGGTTTTCAACCCACTGCTGGAAGAGCAATTGCTGCAGTACTGCTCACTCATTCCCCTGTTTGGAGAGAAGGAGCAATCCTGTATGGAAAAACCATACTGCTCCACTGAGTTTCTCCGTGGGTTTTTCTCGTTGGTGGCCAAGGAAGGGAAATGTCTTTTCAATGAGGGGATTTGTCAGCATTTCCCCACCTATGAACGCGATCGGCTCAAGGAGATGTATGAAGCGCTGGGTGATTACCTCACTGAGATGGGTGTGATACGGAGAGATGCACGGCGTTGTACCCTCGATTGGCAGAAAACAGATGCCTTGCTCTCTCTTTCCGATTATCAGCTGCTCTCTCTCCTGCTTTCCAGGAACCTCGAAGGCACAGCCCCCTTGGAATTTGTCAATGCACTTCTTTCGATCCTGCAGACTCTTGGAGGTTGTGATACCACCTCACTCAAGCTTCTGATCAAGGGATTATGCATTCGCTACCAGATTACCTACACCGCTTCCCTGCTCAATGAACTCTCCACCTGGGGAGTCTTGACCCTGGATGAGAACTGGCAAGTCTCTGCCATCAGCAGTGAGAGCCAGCGAACAGGGCTGCTCATAGACAGTGACCAGACCATCAGCTACCAAGGAAATTCACCTGCAGGGGATATTCTCTATAGGTTTGCTTACCTTGAGGTACTGGATCATCAAAGAAAGTATCATATTACCAAGGAGAGTGTGCTGGGGGCGTTTGATTCTTCATTGGATTACCCTCAGATCAAGGAGTATCTTCAGGCAAACAGCGCAAGGGGAATGAATACATCCCTGTCCAAGCAACTTGAAATGCTCAGTGAGCGTTACCAGAACGTGACCATCTATGACGGACTGGTTCTCTCCTGTGATGAGCGCACTGCAAATCTTGTTCACAATCTTCCTTCTCTTTCAGAGCATCGTCTTGCCACGCTCTCCCCTACCATTTTCATCATGCGCAGGGATAGCGAGGATACCTGGAGGCAGGTGTTGAAGAATGCCGGTCAGTTGGTCGGTGCCACCAAGAGCTTTGACAGAATTGAAATTCTGGAAAAGAAAGAGCATCCTATATTGCGGGAACGAATTGGAAGAGCTGCAACACTGAGACAGATTGCCACCCTTCCATGCCATCCGAAGAAACAGGTGGAAAAAGCTCCCCTGGATGAATCGTTACGGCAAGCCATTGCCAAGGCAGATCTTTCAAAGGCTGAACGTGAAGACCTGGAACATCGTTTCCAGAGCAGGATCATACTCCTTCCATCCCAGATAGTACCCCAGGTGCTCAACCCAATCCTTGAGGCTGGAGGATTCGACTACCAGGGCAAGGTGAGTCTCTGCAAGCAGGCAGCAGGAAAGAAGGACATCCTCCTGGAACTGCAACTCCCTGACCAGGAACTGATCGTCCAGGCACTGGAACTCGCCTTCACACCCCAGAAAGAGGCACTGCTCAAGGCAGCGGTTATGCCTTCAATGGAAGTAAAGATCCTGCCGGTGAGCAAGCTATTCTTGATTCGTCTTGTCAGATTTCATTTTGCCTAAGTCAGAGTGCTACCGTTACCCAGTGTGGGTAGTGGTATCCAGTGAATGCCTCAAACTGTAGCTTTCCCTGCTCCATCAGCATCTGTTTTCCAGCGATGATGGTGCAACCTGCCCCCTTGGCCCGCTTAAGAAAGGCTGTCTCCTCTGGTTTATAGACCAGTTCGTATACAATCTCCTTACCAGAGAACTGCAGGGAAGGGCAAGGCTCCTGGCCTTCCAGGTCCCCCATCCCTACATTGGTTGTCTGTACCACCAGATCCACCGTCTCACTGTAGAGGTGGGCATTATCCAGGGTATCGTAGGCACTCATCGTCTCATTCGCCAAGGTTCTGGCATGTTCGATGCTCCTGTTGAGGATGGTGACCTTTACACCATGATTGTGCAGGGCCCATACAACCGCCCTACTCGCACCACCGGCACCAATTACCAAAGCATTCCTGATATCCCCTTGCGCGATAAGGTCATCGATCGGGGCAAGGAATCCATAGTAATCAGTATTGATCCCTTTCCACATGTTCTGGATCCTGACCACTGTATTGCATGAACCAATTTGCTTCACTTCACGGGTGATACGTCCCAAGTAGGGTTGCACGCTCCGCTTATGGGGAACGGTTACCGAGAATCCATGGATTTGCAACATCTCGGCCAGCTTGAAGAAGGCCCTGACTGAATCCACAAGGAATGGAACATATACAGCATTATAGCGAATTGCCTCAAATCCTGGGTTATGGATTATGGGAGAGGAGGTATGGCTGACCGGATTGCCGATGATCCCATAGATATGGGTTTTGGCGTCTAGCTTGTCAGCGCGGTACAGCTCACTCATGCTTTGGGCACTGAGATGGCCCGGAGCTGCTTGGCTGTCCGAACAAAAGCTCAGGAAGGAGCCGCACTTCTTGTAAAGGATACGAGTACAGACCCCGTAGGGACCCATACCGATCACAATTTTTTCTGTGAGGTTGGAAAGTTCCTGCTGGACCCTGAAAAGGGTAATGACATCCATCATGTTTCCTGGGGTGACAGCCACCTTGGGTATATCCCCCTTGGCTGCCAACTTATGGATTCTCCCAAAGAGATCTGCAGGTACGCACTCAAAATTATGGTAGCTCCTGATAATCCGTATGCCACGGGTTCGGAGCATATTCTCCAGATCCACCTTTTGCTCAAAGAGAGGATCCTTAAACTTCAGGTCACTCTTCTTGACATCATCCTCGATATCTACATAGGTAAAATCGCCTTTTGCTGCCTCATAGAGAAGTTGCAACCGCTGCTTCTCGGGCAAGCTGCACATTCCGCCGTCTATTTTTCGGCGCATGGTCAACATTACAGGAAGGTCCACGGTGGAAGGAAAAGAGGATGCAATCTTCTGTTCTTCGGGAAGCAGATGGTCGAGCCGCAGTTCTGCGAGTGCAATCCACTGCCGGTTGCGTTCCACCAAAGCCCGGTTCTCCTCCAAGGTCGAGCCGGTAAGAGTTAGGCAAAGCACTGTAAACCTCCTGGATTCTGGTGGATTGTCACCGAACACACGCATGTGTTAAGGTAATCATACCGTCAAACACCGGGCTTTTCAACACCCGTTTCAGTATAAGGAGAGAGAGTGTGGCAACCTTACAAGTCCAACGTGTACACCTGGCTTTTGGGGACAGGGATATCCTGAAGGATGTCTCCTTTACCCTGAATGAACAGAGCAGGAGTGCACTGGCAGGAGGAAACGGCAGCGGTAAATCCACGTTGCTGAAGGTAATCAGTTCTCAGATGAGTGCCGATGACCTGCAGGTTTCCACCTCCAAGAACCTCAGAATCTCCTATCTTCCCCAAAGTGATATTGTCTTCAATGCGGGAACCGTCTACCAGGAAGTGGAGAAAGCGTTCTCCCGGTTCCAGGAACTGAGCAGGGAACAACATGCAATTGAAACCCAGCTTGCTGACAGCGATCCTACTGTTTCCACCGAACCACTTTTGCACCGTCTTGCAGAAATTCAGGAGTACCTGCTCGTGCAGGGGTATTTCTCACGCAAACAGACGATTGAACAGGTTCTGCTCGGTCTCGGATTTACCATGGCAGACATGAACCGTCTTTGCAGTGAGTTCTCAGGGGGATGGCAGATGCGTATCGCCCTAGCAAAAATCCTGGTTGAGAATCCTGACATCATGTTGCTTGATGAACCTACGAACTACCTCGATATCGAGGCCATTTATTGGTTGAAGAACTATCTGAAAGTCTACGAGGGTGGATTGATGATCGTAAGCCATGACCAAGGTTTTCTTGATGAGACAGTCAGGGAAGTCTATGAGCTGTTTGCAGGGACCCTCAAACGCTATAGCGGCAACTACAGTGCATATATCAAGCAGCGCGAACTGGAGATAAAGCAACTGGAAGCTGCCTATAAACTTCAGCAGGATCAACTGCAGAAGACTGAGCAATTCATTGAAAAGTTCCGTTACAAGGCCACCAAGAGCAAACAGGTACAGAGTAGGATAAAGATGCTGGAAAAACTGGAATTGGTGGAAGTCCCATCCCATTTGAAGCAGCTCTCTTTCACCTTCCCCCCTGCCCCGCACAGTGGCAATGATGTCATTATCATTGACCAATTAAGCAAACGCTATGGGCAGCAGGTCATCTTTGAGGATTTCTCGTTTCTTGCCAGTAAAGGGGAACGGATTGCAGTTACCGGAAAGAACGGTGCCGGAAAATCGACTCTCTTAAGGATGCTCAGCGGGCAAGACGGTGAATATGAGGGAACAATCAGACTGGGAAGCGGTGTAAGTATCGGATACTTCGCTCAGGACACAGAGAAAACGCTCAATCCCAAGAATACCGTACTGGAAGAGGTCTCCAGTGTCGCTGCGACCAATGACCTCCCAAAACTGCGTACCTACCTGGGATCATTCCTGTTCAGTGGGGATGATGTATTCAAATCGGTTTCCGTGTTGAGTGGAGGAGAGCGAAGCCGGCTTGCATTGCTCAAGATCCTCCTGCATCCGGTCAATCTGCTAATTCTCGATGAGCCCACCAACCACCTGGACATCAACGCAAAGGAAATGTTGCTGGAGGCACTGAAGCAGTATGACGGTACCATGATCTTTGTCAGCCATGATGCATATTTCATTGAACACATTGCCTCAAAGATTCTCTACCTCACGAATGACAATCCCCCTGAGCTCTTTGAAGGAGACTACTCCTATTTCTCCTACAAGCTGGAACAGAAGGAAAAGGTAGAGAAACAGAGTTCCCCAACCACCCAAAGCGAGAGTAAGCAAGCACGCTCGTACAAGGAAGCAAACAGGATGAGAAATCGGCTTGGCACGCTGCAACGCCAAAGCGAAAAGCTTCTGGAAAACCATGAGAAACTGGAGGCATCAATCGCCTTGGTGGAAGCGGAAATGGCGAAGGAAGAGAATTACAGTGACGCCCAGACCATCACCAGTTTGGTGAAAAAGAAGGAAACACTCAGCGAGCAGTTGCACGCTGAGGAGCATGCTTGGCTTGAGCTGAGCGAAGAAATAGAGGAGCTGGAGGCAGAAATTGGCTGATTTTGCTACACTACTACCGTCTATGATACTGGCAAGTGGATCAGTAGCACGCAAGGCTTTGCTCGAATCACTTGGAGTGACCGTGAAGGTATTCAAAACCGGGTGCGATGAAACCCACGACGAAACTGATCCAGCAATAGTCACAGAACTGCTTGCAAGACGAAAACTGGCATCCTTTCAGGGTATTCACCCAGTCTTTGAGATGCCCGTACTCTGCTGTGATACCATGATCTCCTTCCAAGGCTCCCTGATCGGAAAACCCAAGGACAGACAGGAAGCTTTCTCCCAACTGTCCCTCTTTGATGGAAAGAAGCATGAAGTGCACTCAGGATGGGCCCTGTGGTATCAAGAAAAGGTATTGAGCGGGACAGATCTGGCCGTGGTTTCCTTCAAAAACCTTGGTCCAGACAGAATTGCCTCCTATCTGGAAACAGAGGAATGGAGAGGAGCTGCTGGCTCCTATCGTCTCCAGGGAGATGGCCGGAAATTGGTTGAAAGAATCGATGGTGATGAAGCTACTGTGATAGGCTTGCCATTGTTACAAATTTCTGAAATACTGGGTGAACCTTTGTTCGTATAGTGACAGAGGAATCTCCACCCTAGAGGTGAGTAATAGTAGAAGGGTGACGCACAAATCAAGGCCAATAGGTCGATTGTGTTGTCAGACAGGAGGATTATGTCCGTAGTAACCATGAAGAGCCTGCTCGAGTCAGGCGTACATTTCGGCCACCAGACAAAAAGGTGGAACCCCAAGATGGCCCGTTTCATTTTCAGCCAGAGAAACGGCATTCATATCATTGACCTGCAGAAAACATCTGCCTGCATCGTAGAAGCATATGACGCTGTACGTGCAATTGTTAAGCAGGGCAAGCCTATTCTGTTCGTAGGAACCAAGAAACAGGCCCAGCAGGCTATTGAAGCTGAAGCAAAGCGCTGTGGCATGCCTTACATCAACAACCGTTGGCTCGGTGGAATGCTGACCAACTTTTCAACCATCAAGAAGTCCATCGCAACACTCAAGAAGATTGAGAAGATGGAAATCGATGGTACTTTTGAATCCCTTACCAAGAAAGAAGTCTCCTTGCTTACCAAGCAGAAGGCAAAACTGGAAAAGAACCTTGGTGGTATCAAGGACATGAAAGAACTCCCAGGAGCCCTCTTCATTATCGATACCAAGAAGGAAGCTATCGCTGTCACTGAGGCAAAGCGCCTGGGTATCCCTGTTATTGCAGTAGTCGATACCAACTGTGACCCCACTGATATCACCTACCCCATCCCCGGAAACGATGACGCCATCCGTGCCATCAGCCTCTTTGTTGAAATCATTGCCAACGCAGTTGTCGATGCTGACAACGAAGCTGGTATCCAGATCATTGAAGCCCTTGGTGGTGATGATGAGGAAGAAAAGGTAGAAGAGACTGAGGAAAAGGCAGAAGAGACCGAAGAAATTGTCTTCTCCACTGAAGAGGGTGCCGAATTCTCCAAGTTCGAAGAGAAAGAGAACGTAGAGAAGGAAGAAGTGAAAGAAACTGAGGAAGAAACTGAATCAGAAGACCTCCTCGTTGACGAAGAAACCCTGTACAAAGACTAAGGAGTGAAGCATGGCAATTACCGCTGAAGTAGTAAAAAAACTGCGCGATATTACCGGCGCAGGAATGATGGATTGCAAGAAAGCACTGACCCAGTCAAACGGCGACTTCGCCGCTGCTGAGAAAATTCTTAAAGAGATGGGTCTCGCCGCTGTTGCAAAGCGCCAGGACCGCGCAACCAACAACGGTCGTGTGTTCGTGAAAGTCGGGAAAGACAAGGCCGTTATGGTCGAGCTTTCCTGTGAAACAGACTTTGTTGCCAGCAATGACCAGTTCGCTGAACTCGGAAACAACATCTGTGCAGTAGCACTTGAGAAAGGTTACAGTGAGATCAACGAGGAACTGGAAGGCATGGTCACTGATTTGATCACCATCATCAAGGAAAACATGGCGCTCAAGCAGCTTCACGTTTTCGAGGTTGGTGAGAATGAGTTTGCCAGCACCTATGTCCACGGCAATGGTGCACTTGCTGTCCTGGTAATGTTCAAATCTGATGACAAGACGATTTTCGAGAATGATTTGGTCAAGGAGTTCGCCAACGATTGTGCATTGCATGTTGCTGCGTTCACCCCTTCCTATCTCAATACCGATGCTGTCGATGCTGACTATATCAAGGAACAGACTGAGATCTTCACTGCACAGGCTGAGAAGCTTGGCAAGCCTGCAAAGGTTATTGAAGGTATCGTCAAGGGCAAGCTGAACAAGCACCTCAGTGAGATCTGCTTCCTGCAGCAGCCGTTCGTAAAGGACGACTCCATGTCTGTAGAGAAGAAGGCAAATGAGGTTGGCAAGGCAGCTGGTGCTTCCTTGGAAATCGTTAACTATGCATTTCTGCGCGCTGGTGCTGCATCCTGCAGCGTCTGAGCGTAGTCGCTTGATACGAACCGCTCACGCCTTGTGAGCGGTCGTTTTATTGGAGATGAGTATGCAACAGGTATTGGACACATGTGAAAGTAAGATGCAAAAAAGTCTTGAGAGTCTCTCAAGGGATTTTGCCGGTCTGCGCACTGGTCGTGCTTCAGCCTCTTTGTTGGAGAAGATTCGAGTAGACTATTATGGTGCAGAAACGCCGATCAACCAGGTCGCAACCATCAGCATTCCTGAGGCTAGGACAATCGTTATCCAGCCTTGGGACAAGAGTGTTCTCGGTGCAATTGAAAAGGCTATCCTCAAGAGTGATCTTGGACTTCCCCCGAACAATGATGGAAAGTTGATCAGATTGAATTTTCCACCATTGAATGAAGAGAGACGCAAGCAGCTGGTGAAGAACGCCAAGTCTACTGCTGAGCAGAGCAAGGTTGCTATCCGAAACATCAGGCGTGAAGCGATTGATGAGCTGAAGAAGCTGCAGAAAAATGGCGATATCAGCGAGGATGAGCTTAAGGATGGTGAAAGCAAAATCCAGAAGATGACAGACTCCCATGTCGAACAGATCACCTCCCTCTCCGATGAGAAGGAGAAGGAAATAATGGAGATCTAGAGTATGGAGAGAAAACCTGTTGTCCCTGTCCATCTGGGTATCATTATGGATGGTAACGGACGTTGGGCGCAAAAACGCTCACTGCCGAGAACCGCCGGACACCTGGAAGGATTGAAAGCTGTTAAACGGGTCATCCGTGAAGCTTCCGAACAGGGCATCGGGTTTGTCACATTCTACGCTTTCTCTACGGAGAACTGGAAACGAAGTGAGCAAGAGGTTTCCTATCTAATGCATCTCTTTGTTTCCAAGCTCCATGGGGAGATTGGTTACTATAATCGTCATGGAATCCGCATTCTGGTACGAGGTGATCTTAGCGGTCTCCCTGCACAAGTGCAACAGGCTGTAGCCACCACTGTCCAAGAGACAAGCAACAATACCACAATTACTGCAATTATTGCGCTCAATTATGGTGGACGGGATGAAATCTGTCGGGCGGTCAACCAATTCATGGCAACCTATCCCGGAGAGGCGATTACAGAGACCTTGCTCGCCAGCAATTTGGACTTGCCTCACATCCCCCCAGTCGATATGATAGTGAGAAGTGCAAATGAAAAACGCCTGAGTAATTTTTTACTCTGGGACAGCGCATACGCTGAACTTGCATTCTATGAAAAATTATGGCCTGATTGGGATGCAGAAGACATCCAGAGAATCTGTAAGGATTATGGAAAACGGGTTAGAAAATTTGGGGGGGTACAATGACATCAATGGGAAAGCGGGTTCTCACCACAGTAATAACCCTTCCAACACTTTTTATCATTATTTTCTTGTTGCCCCATAACTCCTATCTGGCCCTCTCCCTATTGGCTGTGGTGACTGCAACCTATGGTGCGAAAGAATTGAAGGCGTTGTACGAAAAAGCAGAACATACCACCCTTCATATTTCCCCCTGGGCTATCGGATTGCTTCCTCTCGCTCAGTGGATTGAAATTGCCCATGCACCAAACTTGCCCTTGGTGGATCTGACCGTTGTATTGCTGGCACTCTTTTTCTTCAGCATGGAACTACGTCACGGGGACAAGGACTCATTTGCAAAATCACTCTCCCGAATTGGTGGAGAGAGTCTCCTTATCCTCTATCCTGGAATACTCATTACATTCATCCAACGAATCCTTACCCTATCCCATCCATCTGCATCCTTGGTCTTGTTCTTCCTGCTGGTCTTTGGGAATGATATCTTTGCATTCGTCTTTGGCATGTCCATGGGAAGAAACAACAAGGGAATCATCAAGGTTAGCCCGAACAAGAGTTTGGCAGGTTTTATCGGGGGAACGCTCAGTGCCATGGTCCTCGCAGTACTGTTCTGCTTGTTCGTTCCAGGTATTAAAGAGGACATCCCCATCTGGATGGCATTGCTCCTAGGATTTGCAACCTCATCTGCTGCCAACATTGGAGACTTGATCGAGAGTGCGTTCAAACGTTCTGCACAGGTCAAGGACAGCGGATCCCTTATCCCAGGCCGAGGAGGCCTATTGGACTCCATCGACTCCATGCTTGCCAGTGCTCCTATCTTCTGGCTCCTGCTTACACTTTTCTAATGGTATGAAACGGATAATAATCCTTGGCTGTACCGGCAGTATCGGTACCACGACACTTCAGGCAATCCGAAGCAGAGCCCTCCCCTTCAAGGTGGTGGGCCTTTCCAGCAATACCCGGTCAAAAGAATTGCTCTCCTTGGCCCATGAATTCCAGGCAGAAGCAATCTGTACCACTGGATCTACCTTAACGGAAATCGTGGGAGTGAGATCTTATGCAGGCTTCGATGGCCTGGAAGAGATGTTACATTCCCTTGAAGCGGATATGGTACTGAATGCCATTGCAGGATTCGAGGGACTTAAAGCCTCCCTCTCTGCACTCAGGTGCGGATTTGACCTAGCTCTTGCAAATAAGGAAAGTGTGGTATGTGCAGGGTCCTACCTTTTTGATGTAGCAAAGCAACATGGGGCATCCATCATTCCTGTTGACAGCGAACACTCTGCCATCTGGGAATTGATGAAAGGAAGGGACCCCAATTCAATTTCAAGCTTGATCCTTACCGCTAGTGGAGGTCCTTTCAGGACTCTGCCAAAGAAGGATTTCGCTTCCATCACTGTTGAAAAGGCCCTAGCCCATCCCACATGGGATATGGGAAAGAAGATAACCATCGACAGCGCAACCTTGGCAAACAAGGCCCTTGAGGTAATTGAAGCCTCATACCTCTTCAATGTAGATGCCGATACAATTGAGGTGGTCATCCACCCAGAGTCCATCGTACACTCCATGGTACGCTCCATAGACGGTGCAGTGTATGCACAGATGGGCAATCCAGACATGACACTCCCGATCATCAATGCACTGGGAGCAGGACATGCATCGCTTGTCTCTCCATTGGATTTCACCGATCTCACCCTCCACTTCTCCAAACCCGACTATGAGCGGTTCCCTCTCCTTTCCTTGGCGTTCTCCATTTTACGAAGAGGAGGCTCCTCTGCCCTTGCTTTCAATGCAGCGGATGAGATAGCTGTACATGCCTTCCTGAAAGGAGATATTTCCTATCCCAAGATGATCGAGGTAGTCCAGAGGACGCTGGAACATGCATGGAGTGAGAGCGTAGGGAGTTTTGAAGAGACCCTCGCCCTTGACAAACAAGCCCGGAATATTGCAAGAAGTTACCTATGAGTGGAATAGCTGCCATCCTTATGAAATATCTCATAGGATTGGTCGGAATAACCATTGTAGTGGTCATCCATGAAATAGGGCATCTAGTGACCGCAAAACTCAATGGGATAGATGTCGAGGTGTTCTCGTTCGGTCTTGGTCCAAAGCTCCTAGCTACCCAGCACAAAGGTACTGAATACCGGATAAGCCTATTTCCATTGGGCGGGTATTGTCGACTCAAGGGGTCTGATGACCTGAGCCAAGCACTAATTCACAAGCAGAAACAATTCACACACACTGAGGAAGGGTCGCTCTTCTCCGCTCACCCAGCACGTAGAGTGCTTACCTATCTCAGTGGACCGATAGCCAATCTTCTCTTTGCCGCACTCCTATATGCCATACTTGCCAGCCTGCCTACACAGGTCATCACCAATGAGGCAGTGGTTGCCACCACTGCTGAATACCCTTCCCTATTCAACAACCAGGAAAGCCCAGCCTATGAGGCCGGGATACGGAAAGGTGACAAGATCATCGCCCTAGGTGAAATACCGATTGATGACTGGCAAGCACTGGAGGCACAGCTTTCTGAAAGCCAGGGGCTTGAGCAGTTCACCATTAACCGAGAGGGAGCTACCTTCATGTTCATGGTACAGGGAACCCCAAAACCTGATGGAGGATATCGATACGGCTTGACCCCGATACAGGAACTGCAGGTAGGATCAGTACGCTATGGGAGCCCTGCCTACAGCCAAGGATTGCAAGAAGGGGATGTAATAGTTTCTGTAGCCGATATCCCTGTCATGAACCAACTCGATCTGCTTACCGTGCTGAACGACCATACAGAGGATGAAATCTCGATTACCGTTGAGGATACAAACGGACAGAAGAGGGACTTACACTTCACGCCAGGTCGCAATGAAATGGGATCAATCGACCTTGGGTTTACACTCGCAGTAGAGACTAAAGAGGGCGAGAATGAGCGGTTCAGTCTCATAGGTGGGATTCGCAAGGGGTGGAATGTTGCAGAAGAGACCATTGCATCTCTGCGTAACTTGGTTTCACGAAGGGATACAGACCTCCGCTCCGAAGTTACAGGCATGGCTCGTTCCGCACTGATGATCGGGGATATCACCACCCTCGGGTTTGAGAGCAGCACAGCAAGTGGTATACGAGGATTGTTGTATCTCATGGGAGTGGTTTCCATCTCCCTTGCAGTGGTCAATCTACTCCCTATCCCTGCCTTTGATGGTGGACAGGTTATCATAGCAGGATTGGAGTGGATTACCGGAAAACAGATGAAACCGAGAACCTACTATCATCTCCAACTCATGGGAGTTGCATTTGTCATTGTACTATTCTTGATTTTAACGCTTGCTGATGTGAGGCATTTTCTTGCCCTTAGGCGTTAGGATTGTTCCCGGCCACATACTTGTGACTGAACTCCATCTCCTCAAAACGAACAATATTGCTTACGAATGCCAGTGAGAACACACCAGTCTCACCATTCCTGTTCTTGGCCATGATGATCTTTGTTTCCTGGATGTTGTTCTTCTGACGTTCTTCCTCACTATCGGTACGGTTTTTGCCGACCTCACGGTGAAGGAGGATGACTACGTCAGCATCCTGCTCGATGGATCCACTCTCTCTCAGGTCACTGAGTTTTGGCTCAACACCGTCTGCCTGACGCCCTACCTGACTTAGACAGACAATAGGTACATCCAGCTCTCGGGCAAGCTGTTTCAAGTTTCTACTGATGATGGATATCTGTTCATGGCGTGGAATGCGAGCATCTGCCTGGGCATCGATCAAGCCGATATAGTCAACAAAGAGAATCTGGACATCATGCTCCAACTTCATTCTTCGCGCTTGTGCCCTAAGCTCCATAAGCTTCATGTTGGGGGTATCCTGGATATAGAGCTCTGATTCATAGAGCAATCCTGATGCATCAACGATGGCGCTCATCTCACTGTTTTTCAGGGTAGCCTTACGGATATGGGAAAAATCGACACGACTGTGACCGGTAAGCAAACGTTCCATCAAGCTTGCTGCACTCATTTCCAAAGAGAAGAAACCTACACGGTATTTCAGCTTGGTAATCATGTTCAGTGTCATGGAAAGTGCAAATGCAGTTTTTCCTATGGAAGGTCGTGCTCCCACGATGACAAGTTCTTGTTTCTTGAACCCACCGGTGATGGAATCCAGAGAAGTATATCCACTATCCAGCCCGTTCTTGGTCCCGTGGGTGCTGCGATACTCGATATCACTGATGGTTTGGGTGATCAGGTCCTTGATGGACTGATATGCATCACTGCCAGCAGTCTCATTGTTCAGCTTGGAGAGAGTTTGCTCTCCCTCGTCTATGACTTGCTGAATTTCTTGCGACTCGTCAAAGGCATTATCCTTGAGCTTTGAGGCAAACAACAAAAGCTTGCGTCTCTGGCTCAATGCCTTCAGAATCTTCGCATAGTAGGCAGCATTTGTCGTGGTAGGGACATCACTGGTAAGAGTGGAAATATAGGAGAGACCGCCACACTGGTCCACCTGATTTTGACGCTTCAGATATGAACTGAGGGTAATCAGGTCCAGTGCTTCGGTACTCTCCTGTCTGAATGAAAGGATGGCGGCGAATAATTGCTGGTGGGCGACTTTATAAAAGTCATCCTTGCTCAAGAAATCGGTCACTTCTACAAGGACCTTCTCATTGAGCAAGATTGCCCCAAGTACTGCGCGTTCTGCCTCTTCGTTCTGAGGAGGAACGCGCCCCAGCATATTATTCGATGCCATATCTCTCTCTTACTCTTCTACTTTCTCGGCTTCAGCCTCTTCACTGCTAGCTTCTTCTGCATTAGCAGCTTCCTCAACAGCCTCAGCAGCCTTGGCCTCTTGTGCAGCCTTGACAGCTTCAGCCTTATCAGCCTCAGCCTTTGCCTTAGCTTCTTCAGCCTGACGTCTCTTCAAGGCATTTTCACTTTCAACAACAAGCTTGACCTCTGCACTCTCGTCCTCATACAAGCGGACACGTACAGAATAGGTACCAACCATCTTGATGGAGTGAGTGGCAACCTCAATCTTCTTGCGTTCAACTTCGATACCCTGCTTTGCAAGTGCTTCCTGCACCATAGCAGACGTGACAGAACCAAACAGTTTGCCACTCTCGCCTGCTGAGACAACCATGGTAATCTCAACATTATCAAGCTTCTCTTTCATGCTTGCACTTGCAGCGCGCTTCTCTTCCTTACGCTTTTCGATAGCTGCGGCACGGCTTGCAAAAATGGCCTGATTAGTTTTGTTGAACATCACAGCCATGTTGTTTGGAAGCAGATAGTTACGGGCATACCCGTTCTTTACAACTACAACGTCTCCCTCTTCACCGAGGTTGACTACATCCTGATTCAGAATAATTTTCATAGGATACACTCCTTACTCATTACGTCTATACATAATCCAAGTCTCCGTTACCCCTAACAAGGGAAGAACAAAGACAACCAGTACATTCACCCCAGGTATCAAGAACGCCAAGAGGAACAGTGTGGAGAACAAGCGGGTCGTATTTACAGCAATGCCTTTTCGCAATACTACATGTACTACAATCGCCATTCCTTGTACTGCATACAGCACACTACTTGCCAGTGCTGCTTGCAAAGCAAGTGCCCTATACAGGTAGGTTGCTTTTGCCAGGATCAACAGTAGGACCAGTGTCCAGGAACCGAGAAACACCCAGAGGGTGACTTCCGGTACCTTCCAACGGGAAACCCGTACATTGAAAGAACCATCGAAACGGGCTTGGTAGCTCATTGCCATAAAAGACGTGAACCCAACCAATACCATACAGAGCGGAGCCAACATGGCCCCTATTGCCATTACCGACATCCGGTACAAACCTTCCAATGCAACACCAGGTGTTTCAAGGGATGGTTGTGTTCCACCAGTTGTCCCTCCGAGGAGCGTACGAAAGGTCTCAAACATTGCTGAGTCTACCCTCTGGAGCGCCTCGTTAGGTCTTGTAAACCAAATAACCACCACAACCGAAGCAACAATCCCAAACATGGATGATGCCAGATAGCGGTAGAATGTACGCCTGTCATCCAGAGCAATCCATACTGCACTGGCTACCAAGAGCACAATCGGGATGAACATTCCAATCACAAGCAACAGGCGTCCTTCGGGGCTACTTAAGGCCCCTTCTGCCCTGAAAAACTCAGTAATCACCAACAAGGCAGCTACCAAGCCAACAGGAAATAACGCTTCCTTACGACTGGAAAACTTCGGTGCGAGAACCATCAGAGGGATGGTGAAGAGCAGGTTTCCGATCAACAAGCGAGAGAGCGCATAGCTTACCACTGTCAGGAACAACACCTGTTTCAACATCTTTGTATCTGGCTGGTTCATGGCACCCAACACAAGTTACTTCTTCTCAAACGGAAGGTACGCAAGTACACGTGCCTTCTTGATCTCAGTAGTAACAGCCCTCTGGTGCTTTGCACAGCAACCGGTGATACGGGCAGGAAGAATCTTGCCACGCTCGGTTATGTAGCGTCGCAGCATATCAGGATTCTTGTAATCGGGAGTAAGGTTCTGGGTACAGAACTTGCAAACTTTCTTTCTGAAACTGGGTTTGCGTCCGCCCCCTCTTCTATCTCTTCCGTTTCTTCCGTCATTATTCATGGAATCGTTATCGTCATCGCGCATTATATGTTTCTCCTTGCAACATCATCTGCCAATAGGCAGAGTCTTAGAATGGGATCTGGTCATCGTCAAACTGCTCAGGACCGCCGATATCCAAGGGAGAGGCGGGAGCCTGGGGAGCAGGTCGTGACCCGTATGACCCCTGGTTTCTCATCTGTGGTTGTTCACTCTGACGAGAGGTGTTTCTACCATCTGTAGAACCGGGACTCGAGAGGAGCTGCAACGAATTCACGGCAATCTCAACCCGACTCCGACTTTGGCCGTCTTGTTCCCATCGGTTCTGCCTAAGCTCACCGATAATGGAAACCTGCCTTCCCTTCTCCAGATATTGGTTGAGGGATTCGGCACTCTTGCCAAACATCGCGCAGTCGAAAAAGTTGGCTTCGTCCTCCCATTTATTGTCACCCGACCTCTTTCTCCGGTTGACTGCTATGGAAAAACGACAGATTGCCATACCACCATTTGAATAGCGAAGCTCGCTATCTCTGGTAAGACGGCCCACCAATGCGACTACATTCAGGTCATTTGCCATGGTTTTGCTCCCATTCTCTTTTTTTTTACTTCTCAGGGTTTACGAACAAGAACTTCAAGATGTTCGGGTTCAACAAGAACTTTTGCTCGAAGCCAAGGATGCTACTGGGGTCTGCCTTCATTTCGAAGTAGACATAGTGTCCCTTTTCCTGCTTCTTGATATCATAGGCCATATATTTGACGCCCATGTCATCCTGCTTGGTAATTTCTACGTCAGCAGCTGCAAATGTGCTGGTCACGAATTCCAAACCAGCCTGTGTGTTATCTTCGTTTGCATTGAAAATAACAGTGAACTCATAATTTCTCATGGTTCCTCCTTACGGACTTTATGATCCGCCCTCAAGAGCGGATAAAGAGGTGTCTGCATACCCTACCATACATTGTATGGATTGGTCAACAAATCTCATTCTGTCATCAAGCTTTATATCAGCTTAAGACTTCCATAGAAAAACCGCCGGAGCGACCGACGGTTTTGTACATTGTACGAAGTATAAGTCTACTTGAACAGACTATTTATTCTTATGTCTATTCTTTCTGAGCTTCTTCTTTCTCTTATGAGTAGCAATCTTATGCTTCTTTCTTTTTCTTCCACAAGGCACTATAGCGCTCCTTACCAACCGTCTCTATTTTCGGTAGAGCCCGAATACGACTGGTTTTGTAATTACCGGTCTATTATGCAGGGAAGATAAATCAACGTCAATAGGGTACTTGGGAAATTTCAAGTATCCACTTATGTGAAATTCCTGCGCTTTCAGTTGCGTTTCACTTGCTCTAATTGCACTTTCTTTTTACTATAGAGTCATCCGGGGGTGGCACATGAAGGTACTTATCTTCGGCCTTGGAATGCATGGTGGCGGTTTTGCAGCAGCCTCATACTTCCTCGACCATGGAGATGAAGTAAGAATTACAGATCTGAAGGGAACCAGTGATCTCGGTTATGAGATGGAAGATCTCAACCAACGAGGGGCACTGTGCATCTCCGGGCCACATCGAGCAGAAGATTTTCTGTGGGCTGACATTGTCGTCAAAAACCCAGCCATCCCCCCAAACCACCCCATGCTCAGATATGCTCGCATGGTAGTCAATGACTTTGCCTGGCTGTTCAGCTCCCCTTGGTGTGAACAGGTAAAGATCATAGGCATCACAGGAACCAAAGGAAAAACCACAACCAGTGCAGCTGTTGCCCATGTACTGCAGGAGTATGGGTATGAGGCAATGCAGTGTGGAAATATGGGGATCAGCGGATTCAGTATACTCAGAGAGTGGGAAAGACGGAACGAGCAAGGAAGAGCACTTCCCGAATTCCTTGTTTGCGAATTCTCATCTTGGCAAATTCGGGACACGGTACAGGCAATGCACGGACAGCTACCGATGATGGAGCTCTGTGCACTTACCAACTTCTATCCTGATCATCTGAACTCCTATGAATCCATAGAGCGCTATCTTGAGGATAAACTGCAACTGTTCACCAGAAACATCAAAATGGCGGTCATCCCTGATGTGATGCTGGGCAGGATAAGAACCCAGACCCACTTGGACAAACGACATATCCGTGGAATTGACAGAGCAAGCGCCAAGGTACTTGAAGAACAACCACATCTCAGGAGTGCCTATGCCATTCTGCTTGCATTGGGATTCAAATATAAAAGTATTCTTAAGGCCCTGCAGAGTTTCCAAGGAGTTCCTCACCGAATCGAACAATTGGGTATGCTTGGCAATATCCTGTTTGTCAATGACAGTGCAGCAACAATTCCCGAGGCAGTGCACTTCTCCTATGCTAAGTTCAGAACCATGGCCGTACACCTGATCTGCGGCGGTACAGACAAGAATCTCAAAGCTGAAGGAATGCTCGAGGAACTACTGCATGCAAGCAGTCTCTCCCTGCTCGATGGAAGTTTTACCAGAGGCAAGCTTATTCCTCTGCTTGAGAAGCACCATATCCCATATTACGGTCCCTTCAAGTCAATGGGAGATGCCCTCCAGCAGAGTTATGAGATGGCCCGAGTGAAGGAACAGGAGTTGCCGAATCTGGTACAGGCAATTCTTCTCTCACCTGGGAGTGCTTCCTTCGAATTGTTCGCCAATGAGTTCGACCGTGGAAACCAGTTCAAGAACTTGGTAGGGCTTCTGCTTGGCTCTTGATACTCCTTCTTGAGCGAAACCGTATCGTTTCAAAGAACATGTAACAATGCCAGGCTAGCCGATTGTAGAGATAATCGGTTGAAGGAGAGCGGTAATACGGTTGTCCTCCAAATGAGCGTTTGAATATCTCCAATCCGGCAAGATGGCTCGCCCTCCCCCTAGGCCCAGGGATTCCATACAAGTCATAGACATCACACTTTCTCTCACAAGCCATCCTGATCGCAAAATCCTGCAATATATAGGAACAGGAAATGCCGTCAAAGCGCAAGGAAGCCCCATAAAGATAGAGTGCTTCAGATGGACTGAACAGTACGATGATCCCCCCGACAATTTTCTTACCTTCATAAGCCAACAAAAGCTGAGAGGTGAACATACTCTCATCAGGGGAAAGCATCATCAAAGAGCGAAGATATTTTTTTGACCTAGGACTGAACCCATCCCTTCGTGCAGTTTCCAAATACACATCATACCAAGCAAGAAAGGATGCCTCGTCCCCATCATGCACCCGCACCTGGAAAGCTTGGTCTGCTTTTCTGAGTGCACGCTTGGCCCTCTCCCGGTACCCCAGTGTTACGGCATGATACCCCCACCTGAGGTCTATCCTGACAGTACCTTCAGGTTGCACACTCTGCTCCAATGTCCTGAGCCTTTTTGTCTCAAAGGTCATGACATTCTGATCATTCACCTCTTCAAATGGTAGGTCATAGCGGAGTGCAAACACACCTTTTGGAAGAAGTTTCCGTATCTGTTTGGCCAAATCCTCCAAGAATACACCCACTTGACTGAGCTTCAGAGAGGAAAGAGGAGGTCCAAAGGGGATGTATGCGAGAGAACAGAAAGGAGCCATCCGTTTTACGAGCACAAGCAGTGTAAAAGCTGAGCTCTCCATCTCAACTGAGAATGCATAGCTCTTCCACCCGGAGTGCTGTTTCACCTCAGCCCAGTAGTTGCTTTGGAACACTGTACTGCTCGGTGAAAGATCACTGGTTGCTATTCTCTGGATATGCATGCTCATGCTTCTCTCCCCTTTAAAACATATCTGGGGGCCAATTGGCCCCCAAAATCCTCATCTACATAAGAAGACTACTGGCAAGGGTCAACCTACCGGGCCATTCAAGTATTTTTTTGCAGTAAGGGCTACCCCGTCTTTTCCAATCGGCTTCCCATCAATCTTCACCACACCAGACTCAGTATAGATCGGCATGGAGAAGAAGTGATCAGCCTTCACATATGAAAGTTTTTCCTCAACCGGAGAAAATCCCTCTGGGGTAAGCACACTTCCCACTTCAAACTGGGGTGCAAAGAGTACTTCACAGGTGGAGTGTTCCTCAGCATCGGGATCACTGGCTGCAAGCAGCATACCGTAGCTTTTCTCTCCACGGAAATTTGCCGGTTTGAGATTGCTTACCAGGACAATGTTCTGGTCCTGCAACTCCTCTTCCTTGTAATAAGGCACGATGGAACTGACAATAGTCCTTGGTTCCTCTTCCTGTACATCAAGGGTAAGTATATAGAGTTTATCACCACGAGGGTGTCTCTCCACATTGGTAATCTTTGCGACCTTGAGAATCACTCGACTCGCAAACTGTTCAGCCAGGCTTACCTGGTCCTCTTTCTGATCCATATCTTTCTCCAATTCTTTGGTTTTCTTCTGTTCTCGCTCTTCCTGGGAGCCGCTGAAACGAGTACGCAACTGTTCGATCAATGAATCCTCAAGCTTGGAAAAGAGCAGGGAAACTTCGCCAATACCCTGAATCCCTTCCCAGTTTCCGAGATCATTCCAGTTGGCCTTCTCTGCACCAAGGAAGGAAAGCATTTTCAGTGAGGTCTCCGGCATGAACGGCTGTACCATCACCGATAGGTCACGAATCAGATAAACGAGGGTCTTGAGCAGGCTCATCGCTTTCTCTGGTTGTTCCTTGCGCATCTTCCAAGGTTCGCCATCCTGGAATGCCTTATTTCCCAATGAGGAGAGGCTGATGATTTGCCTCAGTGCATCGCGCTCCTCAGCACGCTCCATGAATGAATCGATTTTTTTCTCTCGTTCTACTATCTGGGCATGCAACTCAGTATCGACAGGTGCTGAGAAAAGAGTTCCATCCTCGTAGAACCGTTTCACAAATGTCAGAGTCCGGTTGACCAGGTTGGAAAGGTTGCCGATGAGCTCCCCATTGACTTTCTCCTGGAAATCAGCCCAGGTGAAGGTAACATCACTTTTCTCCGGTCGGTTGTAGAACATGTAGAACCGCCACACATCAGCAGGGATTCCCGTATCCTGGACATCGTTCCCAAATATGCCAATCCCGAGGCTCTTGCTGAACTTTCCTCCCTCGTAATTGAGGTATTCAGTACTGCTCATATGATGGAGCATGGTCCAGTCCATTCCACTTGCCAGCTGGCAGGAGGGGAAGATAACAGTATGGAAGGGAATATTGTCCTTTCCTATAAACTGGAACAATTCAGTATTCTTTGGATCGAACCACCACTTCTTCCAATCCTTGGTAGCATTGGCTGATATGGAGACATACCCGATGGGAGCATCAAACCAGACATAGAACACCTTGCCTTCATATCCCGGTTTGGGGACAGGAATCCCCCACTTCAGGTCGCGGGTAATACAGCGTTCTTTCAGACCATCGCGAATCCAGGACTTGGTCACCTGTATGGCATTATTTGCCCAGAAACCATCCTTACTGGTCTTCTCCATCCAAGCTTCCAGCATAGGAAGAGCTTTTGGTAGGTTGATGTAGAGGTGTTTAGTCTTCTTGACGATCGGGGTGGTACCACAGACACCACAGTGAGGTTCGATCAAATCAATGGGATCAAGCAGGGTCTGGCAACTGTCGCACTGGTCTCCTCTTGCACCCTCTGAATGGCAGTGGGGACAGGTTCCCTCAACAAAACGGTCTGCAAGGAATCGCTCGCACTTTGGGCAGTAGAGTTGCTCCAACTCATGCTCACTGACATACCCAGCCTTGTCCATCCGCTTGAAGATATCCTGGACAATTTCAGTCTGGGCCTCTGTACTTGTCCTTCCGAAATAATCAAAATCAATATTGAACCACGCATAGATGTCACGGTGTATGGCATGATAGTGGTCACACAACTCCCTCGGGCTCACACCCTCCTTGAGAGCACGTGTCTCAGTTGCCGTACCATATTCATCAGTACCACATATATAGAGTGTCTCATACCCTTTCAATCGACAGAAACGGGCAAAAACATCAGCACTCAGGACCTGGGTAAGGTTACCTAAATGCGGAATATTGTTCACATACGGGAGCGCAGAAGTTACTAGTCTCTTTTTCATAAGGGATATAATAGAACGCACCGAATTTTATTTCAATGCTAAACGAATCAATGTTGGCGTTATTACATCCTTGACGAGTCCCCGAGAGCTAAGTACATTGAAAGAGTACCATATTGGTACAAAGAGGAGTTATCATGGATACCATGCAGCAACCACCGAGGCCTGCGCGCAAAGTAAAGAACATCAGCCCCAAGCTGGTAATCTGGATTATTGTCGCCGTCGTCCTCATCATGCTGGTTCTTAGCAGTTTCTTTGTTGTCGACCAAACCGAACAAGCGGTTGTCCTGCGCTTAGGAAAATACAACCGAACAGTAGGCCCTGGATTGCAGACCAAGATCCCACTAGGAATCGAGACCAGTTACAATGTCCCAACTCAAGTCGTTCAGACGATGACATTTGGATATCGCTCAAACAGTTCTACTTCCCCACTATTTGGAAACAGCGACTACACCACTGAATCACTCATGCTGACGGGTGACCTGAACATCATCGATGTACAGTGGATCATTCAATACAAAATTGAAAACCCTGTGAACTGGATGTTCAAGGTTGAGTCCAGGGAAACAACACTGCGAGATATCAGCCAGAGTGTCATGAACAAGCTGGTGGGAGATCTTCCCATCCTCTCTGTCATGACCAGTGAACGTACCCGAATCGAGATCGAAGCACAGAACAATATGCAGAAAATCTTTGATGCCTATGAATTGGGAGTCCGTGTTGTTACCGTCAAGCTACAGAACATCGTACCACCGGTCGGAGAAGTCCAGGATGCTTTTGAGGATGTCAACAAGGCAATCCAGGATATGAACCGCTTGATCAACGAAGGAAAACAGAACTACAACAAGGTTATTCCTTCAGCCCGAGGTGAGGCAAACAAGCTCATCCAGCAAGCACAAGGATATGCAGCTGAACGTGTCAACCAAGCCGAAGGTGACGTGGCACGATTCAACAGCGTCCGAGAGGTCTATGAACAGTCACAGACCATTACTCGAACTCGATTGTACATTGAGACAATGGAGGCAGTCATCAATCCCACCGAAAGTGGATCGGTTACTCTGGTCGACAAGAACCTGAGCAACTTCCTTCCGGTGCAGATGATTGAAGGGGGTACAAAATGAGTACAAACACCAATAAGAAACTAGTTACCACCCTGGTAGTCCTCGTTGTCTTCATTGCCATCTTCATCTTGCTTGGACCTTTCTACATCCTCTCAGAAGGCCAACAGTCGGTAATCACCCGATTCGGCAAGATTGTCGATACAGCACAGACAGCTGGACTTAAGTTCAAGATGCCGCTGGTAGACAACGTAGTAATTTATCCCAAGAAAATACTCTCATGGGATGGGGCTGCGCAGAGGATCCCAACCAAGGAAAACCAGTTCATCTGGGTTGATACCACAGCCAGATGGAGAATTGCAGATCCAGCCAAGTACTATGAAACGGTCAATACCCTCAACAATGGTATCTTCAGGCTGAACGATGTCCTTGATTCTTCGATTCGAACCATCATCAGTGAGAACTATCTTAATGAGGCGGTAAGAAACAGCAATGAGATCAATGTCATCGAGGTTGAAGAGCAGGTACAAAATGTAGAGAGTGTCGAAGATGCCGAGAGACTGCGGAACCTTACGGCAACCGTTGCCAAGCAGGAGACGATCAGTATCGGTCGTGATGGCTTGAGCAATATGATGTTTGATCAGGCAAAACAGTTTACCGATGAATTCGGCATTGAACTGATTGACATCGTCATCCGCCAGATCCGCTACAGTGACGATCTCACTGAGAGCGTATATCAGAGGATGATCAAGGAACGTAACCAGATTGCTGAGGCGTATCGCTCCTACGGTCGTGGACAACTCGCACAGTGGCAAGGAAAGACTGAGGGAGAAGAGAAACAGATTCTCTCAGAAGCCTATGCCGAGAGTGAGAAGATCAAGGGTATTGCTGATGCTGAGGCTGCAAAGGTCTATGCAGAATCCTACGAAGTAGATCCCGAGTTCTTTGAATTATGGAGAACCTTGGAGTCATACCGCAAGACAGTGCCTGGTCTGGACAAGATCCTCAGCACTGACATGCAGTACTTTGACATGATTTATGGTAGAGATGCCCAAGAGTAAATTGGCTACTGGCATTTAACAGGAGGAAGGGATTTGTTCCCTTCCTCTTTTTTTGCCTTCCTGCTACACTCCTCGCATGAGAGAGAAAAGCCTAACCATCTTTGACTTTGACGGTACACTCTACCCGATCAACACCTATGACAGTGAACAGCTGCTGATTCTTTCTGCGGCGAAGGAGAGAGGGGCCCTGTTCAAGAAACGGGGTAAGCACTTCATCAAACAAGACCAGAAGGGAGTGTTTGACGATACATCTTTCCACCAACGCTATGAAAAGCTGGTTAAGCGAGCAACCTCAGCCATGATCCATGAAGTAGCAGACATCCTTCTCTCTTCCATTGGCAAGAGGGAAAAAGATGCTCTTCTCAGACTTTCCCACATCAGTGACCTGGGTATTCTTACCTGCGGTACGGAAAATATTGCAAGGGCCTTTCTCCAGAAGCTCGGAGTTGAAGACTCGTTCTCGTTCATCCGTGGGAAAAGACTCGTCAGAAACGAAGAAGGCAACTTCCACTTGTTGGTCGATATTGCAGGCCCGGGCGACAAAGCTCTGGCAGTAGACTCACTCAGAGCAGACTATCAGACCATTATCGCCATCGGTGATGGCCCCACCGATATACCCATGCTTGAGGCAGCAGACCATGGGATGATTGTTGCCTGGAACAGACAGAACCGGCAGTACCCCTATGACACCTTCCCTTCCCTGGAGTCTGCAGTATTGCACTCCATCGATTACTTGGAAAGCAATATACGGGCCTGATTTAGTGCCAAACGATAGGAAAGGGAAAATCCAAGGCCGGTCAAACCAAACAACAGCAACACGGAAAGCACCATACTCAGACCGATAAGCATTGGCAACAACAATACCAAGGCAAAGAGTGCCAAGGATATGAAAGCTGCAAGCATACCGAAGAGCCCATTCAGGTTGCTTTTCATTGCCTGCTGGCTTACCTTCCAGTCGAGCCTTGGATGATGGTAATCGATTGCAAGTTGTAGGCATGCAATCATGCCAATGCAAAGCAATGACAAAGGAATCATCCAAAGGATGTGCGCAAGAGGCAGGGAGAGCAGCAAGAGAGCCGCCGTCAGATAGAGTGTGTGGGGAATGAATACAAGCACCAGATGGAACAACAGCTTCGCTTGAACATACGTACCAGCACCAAGAGGATACTGCTTATCGAGGCCAAAACGCTTTCCCTGCCGGGAAACACTGGTTGAACTGATCATGCTGAGATTGGCGAACAAGAGCAACAATAAATACACCAGTTGAAGGAATACTCCGGTCTCAATAAGCTGGGAAGCAACTTCAGCAAGTTCATCCAGAATCCCCATGAAACTGTAGAGCACGAGAAGTAAAACAGGAATACCTAATTCACCCACTATTTCAAACACAAACATACTCTCAGAACGGATAATGAGCAATTCACGTTTCATCAGCGCTCGCTGGGGACTTGCAGAGCGCAAGGTATGCTTGACTTTTCTTGTCCTTGCCCTTGATTGATTGCTGAGTACATAGGAGAGATTTGCAGCATAGGTATTTCCTACCAACAAAACCAAGCCAATAAAGAGAAGCACTCCTGAGGCAAGGAAAATAAGCTGACTTACAAGGGAGGTAACCACCTGTGCCTGCATACGGAAAAAGGGAAACAGACCCAAGATTTTCTCAATGATTGGAGCATATACCTGCAACATCGCTTCATAATTGAACGAAAGCAACGAGTCGTTATCGGTCATATTTCTGGTAAGCGAGACCGTCAACATGAGGATCAACAGCACCAAGGAAATTGCACTTACCAACTCCTCTGCCATTTTATGGTTCTTTCCCTTGGTAAGCCTGACCAGCACCATGGAAATTACTACAGAAAACGAGAGGGCAAACAGTGGCCCAATCAAGAGAAAGAGCAATCCGCCAAGAAGGTAGACAAGAGAGAAGCCTTCAATCCAGAGGCCAACAATAAGGGAAGGAAACGTAACAAACCAATACATGGGAGCTTGCAGAAAATAAGCAATCAGCAGTCTGCTTGCTCCCAACTCAGTGTGACGTACTACCAATGAACCAACCAATAAAATATCCTTTGCTCCGTAAAGCAGGCTGGTACCACTGGCCAGACTATAGAATAATTGGAAGGCAAACCCTAACAGAGCGGCAAAGACAAGGCCAAGATAGGGATAGCCCAAGAGCAGGCCAAGGGTTTGATAGCTGTAATAGTTAACTCCCAAAATGGCACCAAGATAGATAAATACCAGGACTATCAAGAAACTGGCCAGTATACTCACGATACGGGAACGGGAGGCACTGATCCGCTCAAAGAAATCCTTGAGCGGTTTGGTTCCCGAGAAGAAGGCACGAACCAGCAGCAAAACTACGCGCATGTTCATGGCCCTACTCTCCGCTCTCGGTCAATTCTAGGAACAGTGCTTCCAATGATGCATCAAGCTCCATCTCACGTGATTGCAGATCCTTGAAGGTTCCGTTGTACAACAACCTTCCCTCCTTGATGATCCCTAGGCTACTACAAAGTTGCTGGGCAACTTCCAATACATGGGTGGAAAAGAATACCGTATTCCCTGATTCAGCAAACTCACCCAGGAGCGTTTTAAGGATGAAGGCTGCTTTTGGATCCAATCCAACCATGGGTTCATCCAAGATAAGCAACTTAGGTGAAGGCAACAGGGCTGATATGATAGAAAGCTTCTGTTTCATCCCATGGCTATAGGAAGAGATTTCATCCTTCAAAGCATGCGAGAGCAACAAACGCTCCCCAAGCTCATCAATCCGTTGCTTACGTTCTGCACTGCCAACCCCATAGAGATCTGCAATGAAGAAGAGATGCTCATACCCACTCATTCTCTCATAAAAAAGCGGTTCATCAGGTACATATCCGATCAATCGCTTGTAGCTGAGAGGATCAGAATGAAGGGAGTATCCCATAAAACTGATGGATCCGGAGTCTGGTTTGAGCAAACCAGTAAGCATCTTGATGGTGGTGCTTTTCCCAGCCCCGTTGGGACCAAGGAATCCGAATATCTGTCCAGGTGCAATGGAGAGATTCAGTGTATCGACTGCATTCCTTGGTTGATTACCATATCGCTTGGTTAGTTGATCACATATCAGCATTTGTCTACCTCCACTGCAGTATAGAGTGGAAAATATGATTTGGCAATAACTATTTCGAATATTTTCGAATTAGTATTGATGAATATTAATGCAGTATATTTCTGGATATATTCGATTTTAATTGCATATATAACGATATTGACGAATATTTATGCATAAACCTCTTGTCATTCTACACAAGAATTACTACACTGACGGCAGAATACAATACCGAACAGGGAGATACGAATATGGACAAGGAAAAAATCATTCTGGCATACAGCGGAGGACTTGATACCTCGGTAATCCTGAAATGGCTTGCCAATAAAGGGTTTGATGTTATCGCCTATGTGGCAAATGTCGGACAGAACGAGGATTTTGCAGCTATTGAAAAGAAGGCTTTGGCTACTGGTGCTTCTAAAGTATACGTGGAGGACCTCAGAGAGGAATTGGTCACTGACTACATCTTCCCTGCCCTCCAGGCAAATACAATCTATGAAGGTACCTATATGCTGGGAACCTCCCTGGCCCGTCCGATCATCGCAAAACGCCAGATTGAAATTGCCCGCAAGGAAGGAACCGTCTATGTTTCCCATGGCGCCACAGGCAAGGGAAATGACCAGGTCCGCTTTGAGTTCGGTTACTATATGCATATGCCTGAAGTTAAGATCATCAGTCCATGGAAAGACCCAGAATGGCTTAGTCAGTTCGAGGGAAGAAGCGATATGATCGCCTACGCAAAGAAGTATGATATCCCAGTCAAGGCATCCACCAAGAAGCCATACAGCGAAGACGAGAATCTCATCCACATAAGCCATGAGGCCGGTATCCTGGAGGATCCTTCACTTCGCGCTGATGATGATGTGTACAGCCTTACCCTAAGCCCGAAGGAAGCCAAGGATGAGGAAACACTGCTCACCTTCACCTTCGAGGATGGCATCCCTGTCTCTGTGAAGAACGAGAACGACCAAACGGTAGTCACTGATCCGTTGCAGATGATTCTCTATCTCAACAAGATGGGACATGACAACGCAATCGGCCGTGTGGATATGGTTGAAAACCGCTATATCGGAATCAAGAGTCGCGGTGTTTATGAGACCCCGGGTTGTGAAATCCTTTGGAAGGCTCACCATAATCTTGAGGGCATTACCATGGACAAGGAAGCAATGCATTTGAGGGACAGCCTCATGCCCAAGTATTCTGAATTGATCTACAATGGTTACTGGGGTGCTCCTGAGTTTGAGATGCTTCGCTCTGCCTTCACCGTAAGCCAGAAACATGTTACTGGTACCAGCAAGGTTGTACTGTACAAGGGTAATGTCATCTTCGCTGGCGTGGAAAGCCCCTTCTCCCTCTACGACGAGGAGATGGGAAGCATGGACAAGGCTGGAGGGTATGAGCCAGTTGATTGCAAGGGATTCATCAATATCAATGCAATCCGCTTGATCGCCAGTTCCAAACGCGGTTAAGCTGTTAGTCACTACCGCCTTCAAAGACTGAGGGCGGTATTTTATCTACAGAGAAACGTATGCTATAGTGGTGGTTGGAGATTGAGTACTATGGATGCGAGAACGTATTTACAATTGGCGATAGACGAAGCACGAAAGACCATGAACAACGATGAAGGAGGTCCTTTTGGTGCTGTGATTGTGGACACGACTGATGGTTCTCTCTATGTTGCCTCAAATAGTGTGTTGGCAACCCATGACCCAACTTCTCATGCAGAAATAAATGCCATCCGTGAAGCGTGCAGGAAGAAAGGGACCCATGACCTTTCTGGTTGCATACTCTACACCACCTGTTATCCTTGTCCGATGTGTCTCTCTGCAAGCATCTGGGCAAACATCAAGGAGGTGTACTACGGGTGCACACCTGAGGACGCCGAGGCAATTGGATTTCGGGATGATTACATCTATCGGTACATACAGGAGGGATGCAAGGACCAGGAAGTACTCAACCTTACCCAAGCAGAGAGAGAGATGTGCCTGGATCTCTTTGGCGAATATGCAGAAAATGAATCCCAGAGGTACTGATCAGAGTAATTCCTGGTAGTGCTCGATACCCATGGCAAGGATGTCGTGGATATGTTCGTCATTGAGACGGTAGAGAACATTACGCCCGTCCTTTCTGAAACGCACCAAGCGACGGGCCCTGAGGAGTTTGAGTTGTTGGCTGATGGTACTCTGTTGCATATTCAGTTCTTCACTGATTGCATTGACGCCTCTCTCCCCCTGTTCAAGCAGAAAGAGGATTTTCAATCGGGTGGGATCTCCGAAGACCTTAAAAAAGTCTGCAATATCGACAATTTCCTCATCCAACGGCAATACAAATTCTTCCATGGGGCATCTCCTGGGATTGATACCTAGTAGTATAACCATTACCTGAGAGAAAGAAAAGAAAGGAATGCGTGGGTGGTATATTTCCAAAACAATCAAACTAGGATACATTTCACCCACCTGCTCACAAAATACACACACGAAATGACCCCCTAAAGGAGGCTATGAAATGGATATCAAAGAAAAAGCAGCTAAACTGGTCCTCGAGGACAGCGAATTTGACCTCACTGTCATTACGGACAACATGGGAGGAAAGTCAATCGACATTACCGCCCTGAGAAAAAGTACTGGCTTCATCACGTATGACCCCGGCTTTGTAAATACAGGATCCTGTATGAGCAATATCTGCTTTGTTGATGGGGAGCAGGGAATCCTCCGCTACCGCGGATATGATATTGAGGACCTGGTAGAGAACTGTGACTTCGTTGAGGTTGCCCATCTCCTGATCAAAGGGGAACTTCCCACTCTCGCCCAACGTCACACCTATGCAGATATGCTCAACAGGCACTCACTGCTCCACGTTGACATGAGGAACTTCTTCCGTGACTATCCGCAGGAAGCCCACCCTATGTCAATTCTCTCGGCAATGGTTGCCTCCCTTTCTGCGTTCTATCCTGAATTGGAGGATGCCGACCCGGAAGAGAATGTTGACTTGACGGTCAGCAGACTGCTTTCCAAGATGAGAACCATCGCTGCATTCAGTTATCGTCAGATGAATGGATTGGACTTCGTCGACCCCTCCTACAAGTATTCCTACTGTGAGAACTTCCTGAACATGATGTTCCATACGCCGGTAAATGCCTATATTCCTGATCCTTTGCATGCCAGGGCATTGAATATCCTCCTGATCCTCCATGCTGACCATGAGCAGAACTGTTCCACAAGTGCGGTCCGCCTGGTAGGCAGCAGCGAGGCAAATCTTTATGCATCAGTTGCTGCAGGTTGTTGTGCCCTTTGGGGAAGCAAACATGGTGGAGCCAACCAAGCTGTCATGCAGATGTTGTTGAAAATCCATAATGAAGGACTCAGCATCGAGCAGGTAATAGCAATGGCGAAGGACAAGGAGAACCCGTTCAGGCTCTCTGGATTCGGCCACAGGGTATACAAGACCTATGACCCGAGGGCAAGGATTGCAAAACGTCTCAGCCAGCAAGTCCTGGGTGCTGACAGCCAGAGTGATCCGCTCTTGCAAATTGCCATGGATCTTGAACAGGCTGCCCTGAATGACCCCTATTTCATCGAACGCAACCTGTATCCAAATGTGGATTTCTATACGGGGATAATCTTCCACGCAATTGGGATTCCCGAGTCGATGTTCACCGTGCTCTTTGCCATGGGCCGGCTCCCTGGATGGATTGCCCACTGGCTTGAATGGAGACACGATCCGTACCAGAAGATTGGCCGCCCTCGCCAGGTCTACTCGGGCCCACACGTACGCAAGGTGGTACCGCTTGAGGACCGATAAGGCCCTGATCTTCGATTTCAATGGCACCCTGTTTTGGGATACCGAGTATCATCGGCAAGCATGGGGTGCCATTTCATTGCGCCTAAGGAACAGACCGTTCACAGATAAAGAAAGCCACCACCTCAACGGGAGAACCAATGCTGAGACAATTGCCTACCTATTGGGGAGAACCCCTAGCGAGGAAGAGGTCTCTCGTATCAGCGGGGAGAAGGAGGAACTCTATGAGGATATTTGCCTTGGCAACCGTCCCCTCAGTCTCGCCCCAGGTGCAATCACCCTCTTCAAGCGAGCGAAACTGGCCGGTTTTCAACTTGCTATAGCCACCAGTGCAGGAGAGGACAACATCCGGCGCTATGAGGCATGGTTCTCACTCAGCGAGTACGTACCCTCCTCCTTGATCATATATGACAATGGAAAGAGAAAAGGAAAGCCTGAGCCAGATATCTACCAGGATACCTGCAAGGCCCTGGGCCTCAACCCTGAAGCATGTACGGTCTTTGAAGACACGAAGGCCGGTATTCTCTCAGCAAGCAGGGCGGGCATTGGGAGCATATATGCTGTTGGAAGCCCTGGAGCAGACATACAGACAATTCAGGCCATGGAGGGGGTCCACGGCCTGATCACAGATTTTTCCAAGTTTTCTCTAGAGCAATGACACCAGATAGGAACCAAATTCCTTCGTTCCCAACTTTGTGCACTCCTTGCCTTCAGCTTCCATCAAGCGAGCAAAGTCAGAGGTAACCATCCCATCACTGATCGCCTTCTGGACAACACTGGTAACCAGCTCCGCAGCTTCATTCCATCCAAGGTAGGAGAGCATCATCTGTGCTGAGAGTACCAGGGATAGAGGGTTCACAATATTCTTTCCAGCAATATCAGGGGCAGTCCCATGGGTTGCTTCAAAGATTGCAAAGCCGCTCTCATAGTTGATGTTCGCCCCAGGGGCAATACCGATACCACCAACCTCGGCTGCCAAGGCATCCGATACATAATCCCCATTAAGATTGAGCGTGGCAATGACATCATAGGCTTCAGGCTTGAGTAAGATATTCTGCAGGAAGGCATCGCAGATACAATCCTGGATGACCAGCGGTTCCTGGCCTTCCCGATCAATCTTCACGGTTCCATGCTCATCCTCTGTTGCTCCAAATTCGCGTTTTGCAAGTTCATAGCCCCACTTCCTGAATCCACCTTCGGTGAATTTCATGATATTCCCTTTGTGCACTAATGTAACATTGCGTCGGTTGTTTTCCAGTGCATATGAGATAGCACTGCGAATCAGGCGCTCGCTTCCTTCCACGGAAACCGGTTTGATCCCCAGGGCACTGGTTTCAGGAAAACGGATCTTGCTCACAGCCATCTCCTCTTTGAGGAATGCGATGACCTTACGAACTTCTTCACTCCCCGCCTCCCATTCGATGCCGGCATAGATGTCTTCCGTATTCTCACGGAAAACAACCATGTCAACATTCTCGGGGTGTTTGACAGGGGAAGGGACTCCCTGGTAGTAGGAAACAGGGCGTAGGCAGACATACAGATCGAGGGTCTGACGGAGGGTTACATTCAAGGAACGGATTCCCTTCCCTATCGGGGTCGTCAAGGGCCCCTTGATAGCCACCTTGTACTGCTTGATTGCCTCGAGGGTCTCCTCGGGAAGGTAGTTTCCAGTTAGGTCCTTTGCCTTTCCTCCTGCAAGTATCTCCTTCCAGGTTATCTGTTTGGTCTCCCCATAGGCTTTTTTGACTGCCGCTTCAACCACATTCTTCATAACCGAGGAGATCTCCTGACCTACCCCATCTCCCTCGATGTAAGGAATGATGACACTGTCAGGCACCACCAGGGCTCCATCTTTCATGTGTATTGCCATTTCCATCAAGCTTTCTCCTTAAGAATATTCAGCAGACCACCACCAATGAGCATCGCTCTCTGGCCATCGGTGATATCACAGCGGAGGGTAATCTCCCTGCTCTTGGTCTTGTTTTTCAAGACAACCGTCTCACCCTTGATCTGCTCTGCTATGTTCTCAATCACCAGTTCATCGTTCTGGTCGAACCGTGAGTAGTCCTCTTCATGCATAAAGGTAAGGGGAACGATACCGAAGTTACACAGATTGTTCTGGTGGATTCGCTCTATGGAAACGGCGATAACCGCTTTCACCCCGAGGTACATCGGACAGATTGCCGCATGTTCCCGGCTCGATCCCTGGCCATATGAGGCACCTGCTACGATGAAGTTGTCCTTGCCCCGGTCCTGATTCTCCGTGCAACGTTCACTGAAATGCTCATCAACCGGCTCAAAGACAAACTTGGAGTACACGGGGATATTTGAGCGGTACTTGAGCCTGGCTCCAGCAGGCATGATATGGTCGGTGGTGATCTTGTCCCCTACCTTGATCGTCACATACCCATCCAGGTCTTCCTTGAGCGGGGTGTTCTTTGGTGGGTCTCCGATATTGGGCCCACGGAAGATCTCAACATCACTGCCATCCTCGGGAGGGAATATGAACATGGAGTCATCAATCAGAAACTGTTCAGGTTGGACTACCTTGGGGAAGGCAATACCGTGGGAGGAGAGTGGATCGGTGAATTGCCCGCTTAATGCGCTCAGAGCTGCAGTCTCAGGACTGACCAGATAGACCTGGCCACTCTTGGTTCCACTACGACCTTCGAAGTTGCGGTTGCTGGTCCTGAGAGAGACACCCTCGGTGCCAGGACTCTGATGGTTTCCAATGCAGAAACCACAGGCACTTTCCAGGATGCGGGCACCACTGGCTATCATCTTCGCCAATGAACCATCCTTGCTGAGCATCAGGAGCACTTCACGGCTTCCCGGGGCAATACCAAGGCTTACATGCTCTGCCACTGTATGTCCATCAAGAATATCTGCAACTTTTTTCATATCGGCATAGCTTGAGTTGGTGCAGGAACCGATAAGTACTTGCTCAATCCGTTTCCCTGCAAGCGATGCTACGGTTGCAATATTCCCAGGTGAATGAGGACATGCTACCTTTGGCTCCAAGGCTGAGAGGTCAATTTCAAACAGGTCATCATAGACTGCTCCCTCATCAGCACTGAGCTCGACCCAGTCATCTTCTCTTCCCTGCGCCTTCAGGAATGCGCGTGTTTTCTCGTCCGAGGGGAAGATACTCGTGGTGACGCCACATTCTGCCCCCATGTTGCAGATGGTCGAACGCTCAGGGACTTCAAGTGTTTCGACCCCTACTCCGGTGTATTCAAAGATACAGTTCACATTGCCTTTTACCCCGAAGCGCTCAAGAACGGTCAGGATAACATCTTTCGCGGAGACCCAAGGACGGAGTTTTCCATGGAGACGGATCTCAATGACTTTCGGGCTGATCAAGTGGAAGCTTTGGCCGGCCATGGCAACCGCCACATCGAGCCCACCGGCTCCGATTGCAATCATACCAATACCACCGCCGGTGGGGGTATGGCTATCACTGCCAAGCAGTGTTTTTCCGGGCTTTCCGAATCGCTCCAGATGCACTTGATGGCAGATCCCATTTCCTGGGCGGGAGAATACTACACCCTTGGCAGCGGCAACGGTCTGCAGGTAGTGATGGTCATCTGCGTTCTCGAATCCTACTTGGATGGTATTATGATCAACATAGCTCACAGCCAGCTCGTTCTGGACACGATCTAAACCCATTGCCTCAAATTGCAGGTAGGCCATGGTACCGGTGGCATCCTGTGTGAGCGTCTGGTCTATATGGATCCCGATTGGGTTTCCTGTTCCCAGTGTACCCTCTTCCAGATGGGAAGCTAGAATTTTTTCAGTCAAGGTCTTGCTCATAGTGGGCTCCTTTTGGCGTCTTTGTTCTCTATTGTATACGAACTCTGGGTTGTGTGTAAAACTACTTTCCCGTAATCCTGGTCCTTTCAATGAAGAAGGCAACAAGCAATTCAACCATCACAAGGATGATGGCGGCAGTTCCAATGACAAGCAATACCTTGGAGAAAGAGAGCTGCTCGTACACGCTTCCTCCCACGACTGCTCCCAGTATGGTTCCTACGGTCAGCAAGACCTCATGAATGATCATTCTCCCCGATCGATTCACACTGCCACTTGCCCCGTGGAACATGCTCTGGTCATAGGCGAATGCAAACAGTATTCCAAACAACAGGAAGAAGATTGCAAAGGGAATCGGAGAGGAGAACCCCATGGCAACAAGGGAGAGTACTCCAAAGAGCAGTTGTACCAAGAAGATGTATCGCTTCTTGAAGTGCCAGAACTCCAACTTTCCCAGTACCAGAAAACTAAGACAGGTTGCAACCCCACGCACAAGCAAGAGTAAGCCGGTCTGGCTTTCACTGATCTTCAGGACATCCTGGGCGTACAAGGGGAAGATGGTAAGAATGACACTCATGCCACTGTAAAGAGAGATGATGCCTACCCAGGCGTAGAAGCGCAGAGGCGTGCTTGCATCCTCCCTACCATTCTCCTTATTGTCGGCATGTTCACTCTGCACAGCCCTGATCCCAGGTACCAGTGCACTGGTTATTACAAGGAGAAGGAATACCAGGAAAAACATGAGGATGGCAACATAGAAAGGAGTGGTGGTGGAGACTTCGACGAGAATACCTGCAATATAACTGGAGACGCCCACTCCAAAAGACCAGGAGAAGTTGAAGGCATTGGAGACATGATTAAGCTGTGCTCCCTCCTTCCCTCTTGAGAACCATCCCTCAATTTGTGGCCATAGAAGACTCATGAAAGCCCCATAGAACACCAAAGCAAGGTATGCGATGGAGAGTGTCTTTGTAGAGACAAAGAGCAAGACAGCAATCGCCATCCCAATCAGAGAGGTCTCCACTAGGTGGCGTGGACGGAAATGGACGGTGAACTTACCCCCAAGCAGGCAAAAGACCAAGTACGTTGCAGTGGTAATGGAGGCAGCAACCCCGATCTGGTCCGCTCCAAGGGAAAAGGCTCTTCGAAGATGGTATACGAGTGCCAGATTGACCATTGCAATGGATAGTTGGCCGAAGAATGAGGCAATATTCAGCACCCAGAATTGAATGGCATCACTTTTTTGCTGTGAAACGTACATGACTGCTCCAAGGATAATGTTGAGTGCAACTCTAGAACAAGATAGAATCTTGCGCAAGCAGGGGAAAAAAGTTACTCTGTTGGGCATGAACAATGCCTTGTTGGATAATGCCCCCTTTATTTCGGCGGCGCTTGCATTCTTTGTTGCACAATTCCTGAAACCTTTCATCAATGTACTCTTTGAGAGAAAGTTTATCTGGTCCATGCTCTTCAGTACTGGAGGAATGCCTTCCAGCCACACTGCTGGTGTTATTGCGCTTACTACCTCAATCGCATTCACCGAGGGTATCGGTACGGTAGCTTTTGCCATAGCAGCTACGTTTGCTGCAATCGTCATTCATGATGCAATGGGCATTCGCAGGGCAGCTGGGAAACAGGCCGAAGTCATCAATGAGTGGAGCAGACTCCTCAGTGATATCCACCGTGAAGGCCAGTTCACCCCAGAGAATCTGAAAACCATGCTTGGGCACTCCTTCAGCCAGGTGCTGGGAGGTGTCTTGTTTGGACTTATCATTGGGTTGAGTGCAACATACCAGATCATGGGTCATTGACAGAGGTTGCAAAGTTGCCCATTATCCAAACAAGAACATTACAACACATGTATATGTATAAGGAAACAACATGAAAAAAACCATGATAGCAGCGCTGATGGTGGTACTGGTCTTTGCGCTTGTGCTTACCGGCTGCAAAAAGGAAGAGAAGAAAGAGAGCTATGTATTTGCCACCGATGCAACCTGGCCCCCACTTGAGTTTGTTGAAGATGGTACCCTTACCGGATTTGAGGTTGAACTGATACCACTTATCGGTGAGAAGGTCGGTGTTCCCATGTCAGTGAAGAACATCCCCTGGGATACCATATTCGCCGGTCTTGCTGGTGGTGCCTATGATGGTGTTGCAAGTGGGGTGACCGTTACTGAAGAGCGAAAAGCCACCATGGCATTCTCCTCCCCCATTCTCTCTGCTGGACAGGTTGTCATCATCCGCAATGAAGACGCAGCCAGTATTAAGGGCATCGAGGATCTGGAAGGAAAGAAAATCGGGGTCCAGATTGGTACAACCGGAGACTTTGCCTTGGAAGCATATCCTGTCGAGAGAAGAGCATATGATGATATCGGGCTCGCCATCGAGGATATGCTCAACGGCAATGTGGATGCTGCTGTCTGCGACTCATTGATCGCCAGTGATTTCGTACTCTCAAACGAAAATTACAGCTCACGTCTGAAGGTTGCCGGTGAACCGTTCACTCAAGAAGATATTGCAATTGCCGTACAGAAGGACAACCAGGAACTCCTGGATCTCATCAACGAGGGACTGGCAAAGGCAAAGGCCGACGGCTCCTTTGATGCATTGAAGGAGAAGTGGAATCTGCTGTAAGCAGTTTTTCACAAAAACACAGGGAGCTTCGGCTCCTTGTTTTTTGCATTTTATTCGCCTTTTTGTGCATATTTATTCTTAAATAGTTGACAATATTTGCATATCTATGCATTATTCGCATATCACAAGAAGGAGATGATCATGAAAAAAATACTTGTTGTTGCTACCCTGTTACTTGTACTGTCCTCCACATTGGTCTTCGCCCAGGCCCAGGCTGAGAGCGGAAAGAAATCCTACGTCTTTGCAGCAAACTGTGCTTGGCCCCCACTTGAGTTCGTTGATGAAAATGGGGATATCGTTGGATTTGAGATTGATCTGGTTGAAGAAATTGCAAAGGTCAATGATGTTGAGATCAGTATCGTCAATGTTGCATGGGAAGGGATCTTTGCCGGTCTTGCAAACGGGGCCTATGATGCTGTTGCCAGTGGCGTTTCCGTCACTGAAGAGAGAAAGGCTACCATGGATTTCTCCACTCCGATTCTTGTAGTAACCCAGGCAATCCTGGCTCCTGTCTCTGATACAGAACTTTCCAATACTGCAAGCCTCAACAACAAAACCGTTGGTGTACAGCTGGGAACCACAGGCCATATTTTCCTTGATGATTTTGACAAGAGTCGTGACGACTTCAGTGTAAACATCAAGGCCTATGATGAAGTCGGTTTTGCCATCGAGGATATGCTCAACGGCAATCTTGATGCAGTGGTCACCGACTCTGTCATCGCCAGTGACTTCGTTATGACCAATGACAACTATGCCAGCAAACTGAAGATCACTGGTAGTGCCAGTGACTTGGGAGAGCCTGAGCCGATTGCCATTGCAACCCTGAAGGGTAACAGTGAAGTACTTGACCTGGTCAACAATGGACTGAAGACCATGGAAGAGAATGGAACAATGGATGCACTGAAAGAGAAGTGGGGCATCATCTAAGCAAACCTTGTCTCCCTACTGTTGCAGCCGCCGTGAGGCGGCTGTACTGTTTATCGGGAATATGTGAATAATTATACAGAGTAGCTTGACTTTACATGCATAATTATGTAGTACTTCCCTTATATCAGTAGAATGTGAGAATATATGGAAAGACAACCATTTGATAATGAAACAGTAAAGATGCAGAAGATACGGGACCAAGTGGTCTCTGTTGACCCAAATGCACAGAAAAAAAAGGCACTTACCATCCAGATGACCGATGGAGTGCTCATTCCGCGTAAGGATGATGGACATGTATTGAATTCATGGAGGATTACCTTCTTCAGTGCTATCCTCTTGCTTACTGGCTTGGTTATGTTCAAACCCCAACCCTATCGTGATATTTTCATGGTAACCATCAAGGGAACCCCTGTAACATTCCAGGCTACCATCTTTGCCATTTTGGGTGCATTGATTATTGGAACCGTCACAGGTCTTGGTTCGGTGAGCAAACGGCGTTGGGTCAATATGCTCAGCGGCGTCTATGTAGAATTGATCCGGGGCATTCCCCTCCTTGTCCAGTTGATCTTCATCTACTATGCAATGGGTCGTTTCTTCAAGATACAGGGGATGGTTGCAGCAGTCGTTGCACTCTCCATCTGTTTCGGCGCCTACATGGGTGAAATCGTACGGGCAGGTATCCAGGCAATACCCAAGGGACAGATGGAAGCTGCAATTGCTCTGGGTTTGAGCCGCTCCCAGGCTTTCCGCTATGTCATTCTCCCCCAGACGGTAAAGGTAATCCTTCCAGCAATCGGAAACGAGTTCATCTCGATGCTCAAGGATTCATCCCTGGTATCTGCAATTGCACTCAGTGACATCCTGAGAAAAGGAAGGGAGTATATCAGTCGGACCTTCCTCTCCTTGGAAACCATGTTGGTTGTTGCACTCATATACCTCATCATCACCCTCCTGCTCTCCCGATTGGTAGGCATCCTGGAGGAAAGGTTGCATCAGAATGGCTAGAATACGTATTGAAGATCTTTCAAAGGATTATATCACTGCAAACAAGACCTTGGTGAAAGCTGTCAAACACGCTGATCTTACGGTGGAAAATGGTGAAGTTGTTGTGATCATCGGTCCATCGGGTAGTGGGAAATCCACCTTGCTCAGAAGTGTCAATAAATTGGAAAATCCAACCGGTGGAAAAATCTTCATCGATGAGGATGAGGTAACAAACCCACATGTGGATTTGAGAAAGATTCGTGAGGAAGTGGGAATGGTGTTCCAGTCCTTCAACCTGTTCCCCCATCTTTCTGTCATGCAGAACATCACCCTCGCCCCTGTGAAAGTAAGAAAAATGTCACAAAAGAAGGCTGAGGAGAAAGCAAGGGACTTATTGAAGCTGGTTGGGCTTGAGGAAAAGGCTGATGTACATCCACCCCAGCTCTCAGGCGGGCAGCAACAGCGTGTAGCCATTGCACGTGCATTGGCAATGGAACCAAAGGTTATGCTCTTTGATGAACCAACCAGTGCTCTCGACCCGGAGATGATCAAGGAAGTGCTTGATGTTATGCTCAAACTTGCAAAGAGTGGCATGACCATGCTTCTGGTGACTCATGAGATGGGATTCGCCAAGGCAGCTGCTTCAAAGGTTGTATTTATGGACGAGGGGAGGATTGTGGAAGTCGGTACACCCGATGAGATTTTCTCCCATCCAAAGAGTGAACGAACGAAACTCTTTTTGGAGCATATTCTTTGAAATCAGGGCCTCAGGGCCCTGTTTTTTTGCTCCTGATAGATTTCTACTAGTAGTCAAACAGCAGAAATCTACCATTGCCGAGAAGCTTCTACATCGTTAAGGTATCCAACAACAGGAGGCATCAACGATGCAACGTTTCAATGCTTGGTTAGAGGACCATATCACCCTTCACTCCTATGATGACCCGAAGGCAGAAAAGGAAAACGCAATTACCCATGTAGTGGGAGCAGCTCTTGCGCTCATCGCACTCATCTCCATTCTATTCAAGCTTCCTTCCCTCGCCAGTACATCCTTCCAGGTAGGGTTGGTCATCTGGGGATTGACCATGCTGTTGCTCTATAGCTCTTCAGCACTCTATCATTCCCTACCCCATGGTAATGGCAAACGGCTTTGCAGGGTTCTGGATCATAGCAATATCTACTTCCTGATTGCAGGAACCTATACGCCATTGATGATGTACATTGGAACCCCTGTTGCCTACCGGATTACGATGTTGGTCTGGTTGGTTGCGGCATTCGGTATCGTCCTAACCCTCATTTTCTGGGGAAAGGCGAGGGTATTGCATGTTCTGCTCTATCTTGCCATGGGATGGCTGATTGTATTCTTCTGGAAGGATATTGTACCCTACCTTCCTGCTGACTTGATCAAATGGATCATTGCGGCGGGACTTACCTACAGTATCGGGGTGATCTTTTACGCAAGTAAACGCCTCCCCCACTACCATGCCATCTGGCATTTGTTCTGTATCGGGGGAAGCGCTCTGTTCTACGTCGGCTATATGCTTACTCTTGTGTAAGCAACTGGTCAATATTTTCCTGCAGTGCAGTCTCACTGACATACCCGAGATAGCCATTAGCTATTGAGCCATCAGCATTGAAGAATACGGTGGTCGGTAGGCTGTTTGTCTGGAAAATGTAGGCAAAGATTCCTTCATCCGTGTAGACAGGACCTGTGAACGGGAACTCTTCCATAAACTTGGTAATGGTTTCCAAAGTCTCTCTCTGTCCATCCATTGCATTGAGGAAGATGAAGCTGATCTCATCACCATAGGTATCATATGCAGCCTGGAAGTGAGGAAGTTCCTGTTTACAGGGAGGACACCAGGAAGCGAAATAGTTGATGATTGCTGGTTTGCCCTGCCGTACGGCATCAAAACTGGTCTCTTCCCCATCTAGGGTGAAAAGAGGAATATCCGGCATCTTTGGGGCTTCTTCTGCAGGAGCTTCTCCAGCCTCTTCCGTTTCAGGAGTATCAGCTTCTGCATCAGCTGTTACCTCAGAAGGAGTCGCGACCGGCTCATCAACTGAAGAAGTTGTTGTGGCCACATCTGGCTCTTCTACTGCATCAATTGATGGTTCAACAGTGGCAGGTTTTTCTGCAGCAGTGGGAATATTTGTAAGATTCGGAGTGAGAGAGACAGCTGGGGCGCTACTCTCCTTGAGTGCATTGTATGCAACTGAGGCGACGACAATGATTACGATGAATGAAATCAGGGTAATCATCAGGGTACGGGTATTTTTTTTCATGAAAAACTCCTAAAGAAATAGTGCGGCTGGATTGAATCCCAAGGTCAAGGCAATGCCGAAGGCCAGAAGGAAAAGGCCACTGATTATCGTGATAAGCTTGGAATGCTTCTTTATTGCTGCAAAGACACCTTCGAGCTGCTCGAGCAAGATTGCCGAGAGCAGGAATGGAATGCCAAGGCCCATGGCATAAAAAAATAGGGTCAACATGCCCTTGGTTACCAATTCAGCATTTGCCGCCATCATCAGGGCACTGCCGAGCAGGGGGCCAACACAAGGAGTCCAGCCCAAGGCAAAGATTAAGCCAAAGAGCATCGACTTGGGAACATTCATGTTCTGTAAGCCTTTCATCTGGAACTTATGGTTGTTGTTCAATGCGGGTATCAGGACGAATCCCAGGTTGTTCAGAGCAAAGAGGATGACCAGGACACCACCGATACGGTTAAGCATGTCCAGGTGACTCTGCAGGAACTGTCCTATGGTGGTTGATGCAGCCCCAAGGGCTACAAAGAGAATGGTGAATCCAATGACGAATGCTATGCTGTTTTTCAACAGCAGATTCTTTTCCTGATCCTGCTCTGCCACACCACCGGCAAGGTACGAGAAGTACAGCGGAAGAATGGGGAGGATACAGGGACTGATAAAACTGATAATGCCTTCGAGAAATGCAGTTATATACGCCATGGCTGAGCATATCATAAGAGGAAAAGGTTCACAAGAGGGATAAAAGTTGCTACAGTCTGACCATGGCAAAACAGAAGGGCAAAGCAGATGGAGAGACGCTGTTTGGGGCATATTACCAGAACATCTACCAAGATCGTTGGGAACCGCTGAAGGCAGCCTTGATTAAGGACAAAGTACCTATCGCATACAATGAGGGGCTGACCCAACCATATTACCTCGACGAAGCATCGGTTCTTGCTGCAAAACTGCTTGGTGTGCAGAAGGGAGAGACTGTACTGGACATGTGTGCAGCCCCAGGAGGAAAAACGCTTGTTCTTGCTTCCTGTCTCCAGGGTGAGGGGAAACTGGTCTCCAATGACCGTTCTTCCTCCCGCAGAGCAAGACTGAAACAAGTGGTAAAGGACCATCTCAGCGAGGCAGAACGGGCTATTGTTCAGGTAACAGCCCATGATGCTACGCGCTGGTCACTCTATGAGCAGAATGTATATGACCGGGTATTGCTCGACGCCCCTTGTTCCAGTGAGCGCCATGTGTTGCATGACCCAAAAGCCCTTGCTATGTGGAGCCCATCGAGACCCAAACGGCTTGCCATCACCCAATTTGCCATGCTTGCTGCAGCCCTGGAGGCAGTAAAGGTGGGAGGATATATTTTGTACTGCACCTGCTCCATCAATCCGATGGAGAATGAGCGTGTAGTTGAAAAGTTATTCGAGAAGCGGGTTGGAAGATTCACCATCATGGATAGCGCCCAAGCGGGAAGTGAAGAGAAAGATTATGGCTCCATCATCCTTCCCGACCAAGGAGAGGGCCGAGGTCCACTCTATTTTTGCCTGATCAGGAGAGATGTATGAGTAGTGTCGCCATTGTACGATGTGAACAATATGAACAAGCGTTGGTCGATCAGGCAGTTGCCGTGGCCTGTGAGAAAGGAGAAATGCCTGATGTCAGAGACAAGCGTATTCTTCTCAAACCAAACATTCTCAGTGATGCCAAGGAAGAGCGTGGCATAACCACACATTCAGCTGTCCTCAGGGCAATGATCAGGCATCTCAAGAGCCAAGGCGCAAAGAAGGTGTTGGTTGGTGATTCCCCAGGATTGCAGAAACCCAATTTCCAACCAAAAGCTTCAGGTATATATCAAGTATGTGAAGAGGAAGGGGTACAGTGGATTGACTTCACCAAACAACCTACCTCCTACACCATTCCGTATACCCGTGGAAAGAAGCTACCACTTGCCGGGGTGCTCTCTCAAGTGGATATGGTATTCAGCCTTCCCAAATTCAAGACACATCAGCTGATGTATGCCACAGGAGCGGTCAAGAACCTGTTTGGATTGGTGCCCAATCTCTACAAGAGTCCCTGCCATGTGCAGTTCCCATCACGAGAACAGTTTGCGTCCCTGATGGTCGGCATCGCTTCCATCGTGAAGCCCGCGTTCAGCCTGATGGACGGGATCATCGCAATGGAGGGTCCAGGCCCGGCAAATGGGGTCTCTCGCCATCTTGGCCTCTTGATCGCCAGCCGTGATGCAGTAGCCTTGGATTACACCCAGGCACAGATCATGGGATATGATCCTCTGCTCGTTCCCATTGTTGCGGAGGGAATCAGAAGAGGATTGGGAGACAAGCCCACCTCCTACCCCGCTCTCTCTGCAGAAGAACTGGTACAGAATGATTACATCCGTATCGAAATGCAAAAGCGTACCAGTTTTATCCACTCCTTGATCGTCCCCTTTATTTTCAGTCGTTATATCCGCTGGAAGGTGAAGAAGGAGCGCAAGGCTCCGGTCTTTTTGGTCGATCCTTGTATTGGTTGCAGGAAATGCATCGACATTTGTCCTGCCGGAGCCTTGACGATGGTTGATAAACGTATCATCATCGACCCCAAGGCTTGTATCCGATGTTACTGCTGCCATGAAGTCTGCCCTGCCTCAGCGATACTTGTTGATGAAGAAATTCCTTCCTAGAGGATGGTTGTATGGATAGTCCCACGTTGTTTTTCAGTATTTTGCTCTCCCTTCTTCCTATCAGTGAACTGAGGGGAGGCATACCCTATGCCTATTTCAATGGGGTTTCCCTTCTCATAGCAACTCCTCTTTGTGTGCTTACCAATGCATTGGTTGCCCCAATCGTGTACACATTTCTGGCAACATTTCATAGGCTATTCCATGAACATTGGAGGTGGTATGCCTCCTTCTTCGATCGTTTTGTTGCCAGGGCACAAAGACGCGTTTCCCCTAAGGTCAACAAGTATGGCTACTGGGGTATTCTCCTCTTTGTGGCAATACCCTTGCCGATCACCGGTGCATGGACGGGAACCCTTGGTTCCTGGATTTTGGGCCTTGACAAGCGCAAGACCATGATGGCAGTATTCGGCGGAGTTATTGTCTCTGGCCTGATCGTCACCAGCTTGGTTGTCCTTGGGGTCGGAATCGATTCGGTATTCATTAAACGAATCTGAGGAACCATGCAATTCAATTTAGAAAAAGAGCTCAACCCTGAGCAGTGCAAAGCTGCATCCACTTTGCACGGCCCCCTGCTTGTTATAGCCGGGGCCGGTAGTGGAAAGACAAGAATGCTGACCTTTCGTATCGCGCATATGTTGGAGAAAGGAATCAATGAACACTCCATCCTTGCATTGACCTTCACCAATAAGGCTGCAAAGGAGATGGCACAACGGGTGCGTTCCCTCACTGGCTTGCCATTGAAGAAACTTACCACGACCACCTTCCATGCTTTTGGCATGGGGGTTCTCAAGCAGTATATCCAGCATTTGGGATTCAAGAATAATTTCACTGTCTATGATACCAATGACAGGAAAGCCTTGATGAAGGAAGTAATCCAGAATCTTGACTATGTTGTTGAGAGCTTTGATTTGTTTGAGCTTTCTTCCTTGTTCAGTGATATCAAGACAAAGCGCAAGGTCTTTGGCCCCAATGCCTCAGACAAGATCAGGAATCTCTACTACGAATATGAGAAGCACCTCAAGGCATACAATGCTGTCGACTTTGATGACCTGATCATGAAACCCCTTGAATTGTTTGACAAGCATCCTGAAATCCTAGATGAACTCAGGGCACGATACAGCCATATTCTTGTGGATGAGTTCCAGGATACATCCCTTTCCCAGTACCGAATGGTCGAGCTGCTTGCACAAAAGAGCCGCAATCTCTGCGTGGTTGGTGATGACGACCAGAGCATCTATAGCTGGAGAGGTGCAAACTATGAGAATCTGGTGATGTTTGAACGTGAATTCCCTGAACGTCTGGAGGTTAAGCTCGAGCGTAACTACCGTTCCACTGGAAATATTCTCGAGGCGGCCAACCGTCTGATCGTGAACAACCAGATGAGGAAGGACAAGAAGCTCTGGACTGATAGTGGGAAGGGCTCTTCCATCCGGCTTATCCACCCTGCCCATGACGAGGATGAGGCTTCAACCATTGCAGATGAGATTCTCATGATCCACAAGAAAGAGGATCGTCCATTCAGTGATTTCGGTGTACTGGTGCGAACCAACAGCCTGATAGCCATCCTGGAAACCAAGTTCACTGAACGGGGTATTCCCTCCCAGGTAACTGGAGGGCAGAGTTTTTTCGACCGGAAGGAGATCAGGGACATTGTAAGTTACCTGAAGGTGATTGCCAACCAGGATGATGATATCAACCTGCTCAGGATCGTCAATACTCCAAGAAGAGGTATTGGCAGAACTACACTCGAGAAAATGCGCAAGGTAGCTGATGACCATAAGTGTTCTCTCTTCAGTGCCCTGACCCTGATGAGTATTTCTACCGATGGCCAGGTCAAGGAAGCGATGAAGCGTACGCTGAAGCGGTTTGCTGATATGATTGAGGAGTATCACTACAAGCTGTTCAACACAAACACCCAGAGGAACCAAATACTCAGGACCTTGATCCAGGAGATAGGGTACAAGCAGCATATCGAGGCTGAACATCCCGATAATGAAGCCTTTGCTGCGTATAAAATGAAGGGTGTCAACATGCTCTGTGATATGCTCGCCAGGTGGGAAAGGAACCCTGAGAACAGGAATGCTTCCATATTCGACTACCTGAACAGGATCAGTCTTGCAGGAAAAGAGAATCCTGAGGAAGAGGATGCAGGGAAGATTGCCCTGATGACCATCCACGCCTCCAAGGGACTGGAGTTTGATACCGTATACCTCGCAGGGGTGGAGGATCAGTACATTCCCCATGCAAGGGCAATTGAAGAGAACCCGGCCAGTCTTGATGAGGAAAGGCGACTTTTCTATGTAGCGATCACCCGCGCAAGGCGGGCACTTATTATCAGCAGCTGTGAGAAGCGAAAAAGAGGATTCGAACTGGTAACCAGTATCCCTTCACGTTTCCTTGAGGAGATTCCCAAGGAACTGTTTGATGAGGTAGATCCAAACAAGCAGCTTTCCAGTGATGAGGTAAGTGACAAGCTGAGACTGCTCAAGGAACGACTGGCATCCAGGCAGGCGAGATGATTAATCAGGGTTGGTTATTGTTACGATAATGGTAGCCGTATAGATACCGCTGACTTTATTCAATACTTCTGTCTCACTGATGCCACCGATACGAATATTGCGAGTATTCAAGACATCGGGTTGTAAGCCGGACCATGTGTAAGCCGTACCTTTTTCTATCTGCTGGTTCTCTAGATATAGATTGAAGTTGATGGGAGCCCCAGAACCAATACTTGGAAAAAGTTGAAACGAGGAATTCTGAGATTGGTCAGTAAAGGTAAACTGCTGTGAATAATTGGTTCCCTGTGTCCCATTCATCACTTCTATGCGGGCCTCATTTATGGTTACTTTGTTAATCCCATATGCATCACTGAGCTCAAAATTTGATTCAGGTATAAGAAAATCGATAAAAAAGCTCTCAGTGACTGGCACTTCTCCATAGTAAAACCCTGGAGTTTCTAGATCATCCGGGTTGGTGTAACTACCTGGATCAAGGATGGGGGTATTATCAGGACCACTTGAACCATCAGTGGTAACATAACTGCCTTGCGATTCCTTTACACTACCTGATCCTGTGGTATACGTCCCAACATTGGTATTTGGACTATCTGCAACAGCCACACTGAAGCGAGGATTGAATCCAACAGGCAAGGAAAATGGAGAATCCAATTTAAAGTAAGAAGCTGGCCGCCACCCACTTTGAGCATTTCTATTGGTACTATTTGTATTTACCAGATATAACTCTACATAGAAAGGGTTTGCGTACACCGTATTGCTACTCCAAGAGATTATCGGCCTGAGATTGTCATAGAGAACCTGTAAGACAGGCTCTGAACCGAATCCATTTGGATATGCAACAGATAAGATATAGAAATCATTTGTAGCCAACTCAAAAGGACCAGTATCCCAATCTTTCATAAGTCCCGTGAGAGGAATCTCATCACTCGCCTCTCCAATATTCACCAAAGAGGGACTATAGATTTCCCCTGTTGTCGAAGTTATGACAAATGTGCCAAGTTTTGCACCCAATACAGTCGGATGAGTGAAAGGACCAGGAGATATATCAAGGGTGATTGCACTTTCGCTCAGATACGTGGCTGTTACCTCAGCGAACAGTAATATGGGGACAAGAGACAGGATGATATAACAATAAACCAATTGAATCTTTTTCATAATTCATGAATCCTATCTTTGTATTATATAAATACCTAACATTCATTCCTTTGTTCTTTTTAACCTTATCAACCAACACAAACTTATACAAGTAGGTGACATTGTATAGCCCTAAGTGATTATTTTCGATACTTTTGTGTGTCGGTTTTTAGTTCTCCCTCCATATTTGTTACGGAATCAACCATTGACTGCTACCATCCTTGCCCCTACACTTTCAGTATGAAAAAAAGTTGGTTACTAATTGCCATTTTTATCATACTCACAAATGGAATCCTTGTTGCAAAGAAGGATATAACGATAACATCGTCCTATGAAACTGAACAATATTTACAGTTTCAATATGGACCTCCTCCTGTGCTTTCCACTTTCAACTCAGGTGATATTGAAATTTATCCAGCCAATCTTTGTGCACTGCTTGGGACACTAACTCTTTGGACAAATGGAAACAATCTATTTGATCCAGAACTTATAAATATAAGTGTGAGTACAAGCTTATTTATCGAAGGATATGTAAGAGATACTAATACTGGACAGATTGTTTATGAAGAACAGATCCCGGTTACACTAAGAGCTATTACTATCATAGGGGGGGCAGTTGCTGATTCTGTACTTGTAGAAAATGGAACGATTGACCTAGTATCTGGAGGGGGAAATGTGTTGCCTGGACAAGTAGACACACTGACCACCTATATTGTCATGATTGCTCCGGACTATGGATATGATTACTACATACCTGGTGTCTATTACTCATTGGATGAGAACAGTTCCATTGGATCATTTGGAGTATCAGCTGACGGGCAGGGTCAACAAGAATTTGAAGAAATCCCAGTAGAGGTGGATGGTAGCGGAACAGCTACCCCTACAGCTCCTTTCATCCCTAGTGCTCCTGTTCCAGGAGACGAGGTCGAGATCCCCTTCGAAGGAGATGGCTTCCCTTATGAACACCAATACGCTTTCAGTATTATTAGTAATCCAGCGTCCTTTGACTTACAGGATGCCATTCTGGGAAATCGACCTGTTATAGCCACCTTGCAGCTGGAAGTAAGCCTAGCGGAAGAAAACACAGAGTACGGTGTTGAAATTGCTTTTACGAGCAAGGATCCAGATGGATTCAAGTTGCATCTAAATGGAGATCTCTCCGAGTACGAGATTCCATACCAACTCTATTTTGGATACGACCTTGAACCGATTCCCCATGCACAGTTCATAGAGTGGAGAAATCTGTTTACCAGCAACAACACCTTTGCGTCGATGCAAGAAACAATAACAGTTTCAATCCATGATGGTGAAAATATCTGGGAAGCTCCACAGGGCCAGTATAGTGATACGGTAACTGTAAATATCATCCCATTAGACATATTAACACCTTAGTATAATTTTATTCTTTTACATATGAACAAATTGTTTTGTTTGTACAAAGTCTGTACATATTTATTTTTTTTACTTGCTCGGGCATCCAATCTTTGTTAGTATCGTATTCAATGAGTAAGAAGCGACAAATCAGCGCTTTGCTCTTCATCTTGGTTGCCAGCTTCTTGTCTGCTGATATCACAGTAACCTATACCCCCTCAACCTACCTCTATTTTGAGAGAGGGAGTGCTCCGTTCAACCAGAATGACTTCGTCGCAAAACTTGGCACTTTGGTTTTCAATAATCCTGATAACGATGTCATTCAGGACCCATTACTCCTTTCCTATGATGGTGATTTACAGTTTACATTCAGTGGAGAAATGGACCATAACCGACCTGAGGATTCTGATTTCCGCCTCGCCAGTGCATGGAACAACAATTGGCGTTATATCGATAACCAAACGAGTCATTTATTAAAAAATGAGAATCTGGAACTTACTGATGGGACTGTTACTATCGGCATATATCTCATCAGTACGCAGAATGCCCACCGCTATATTGAAGGCGAAATCTATACCTGGAAAAATGGAATATTCGGTTCCTTCAACCTCCAGATCCAGGATGAGAACAATCAGAACAACAATGTATATGTACCTGTGAATGGGCAGGAGATCATCGAAGGACAGCCCCCTTCTTCTACTACTTCTCTTCTTGAACCTGGAGAAACAATCCCTGATGACCCAATTCCCTATGGGGACCCAATCGAGCAGGTCAACTTCCTTCTCTCCATCGTACAGGAAGAGGCTTTTCCCATTGAAGAAGCTTATACAGGGTCCCAGATACAAGTTGCAGAAGCTCAGCTTATGCTGCAAAACGCCATAGAAGGTTTCCCATATGCTGTTAACATTACCTTCAGAAACACACAGAATAATCCAGCTTTCTATCTACGACTCAACAATGATGAGATACCATATATCATCCCGTACACGCTTCTCTTTGGCACTCGCGAAGTAACCGGCGGTGTCCCATTACTATGGGAAGGTATTCTGGCCCCATCAAACAGCATGCCCATATTTATAGCAGGTATAGTCAAGACGCAGGCAGAAGCAGCAGTGGCAGGGATATATAAAGACACCATATTTGTTGAAATTACACCAATTGATAGTTAGGTTCTTTTTTTCCAAGTGCTAGGCCCTAGTTTTCATTTAATCCTCCTTATTATCACATATTAACAATTGCCTTTTTATCAAGAATAAATCTCAATTAAGAAATCTTTTATTGAATTAATTCAATTTCTTATATATCATGCATGCATGAAAAAATTGGTACTATTGGTCTCAGTCTTGATCTTCTATTGCCAGGCACTTCTTTGGGGTCAGATTGAAGTTACTTATGACAACTCAAATCCAATTGCTTTCCAAATTGGCACTACTCCTCTGTTTCCTGATGGCAACCTTATAGCACTTTTGGGTACCATGACATTCAATACAAATGGAGCTCCATTATTTGATCCGGCTTTTATGGTTGTTTCACCTGTTACCAATGGGATTTCATTTTCTGGAGATCGATATTCCTATACTGATTCGAGTGGACAGAAGCATTATAACAATAATTCAAGCTTTGGATTCCGTATTGTGGCTGTTACCAATCTATCTTCTGGAGGCTTTCTCAAACAGGATGTCACCAGTACTCCGGGTACTCCTATGGTACCAGGAGCTTCAGGAAACCAAGTATCTAAAATTAGTTCGATTCAGCTCTATCTGGTCTCATGGGAAACAAACATGGAAAACAAAGTTAGATCTGGATCAAACTATACATTGACTTCCAACAACCTTGAAACCTTCAATATTGCTACAGCAGATAAAGGTAGTGGGTTCTATCAGGGCTATACCTATGCGAAAATCAACAATCAAGATGTACCCAGCAACGGAAGCTCTCCAATACCAGGGCAGAGTTTCAGGGAGTCTCCGATTGTAGACATTCCTTTTGGAGAAGTAAATGAGGATCCGATTCTCACCCTATCCATCCAAGCAGAAACAAATTTCTCCATACAGAATGCATATGGAACAGACAAGACCAAGATTGCAGAAGCCCAACTAACACTGCAGAATGCTGAAAATGGAAAAACATATGGAGTGGAGGTTACATTCAGCAATAGTGTGGGAAGCCAAACCTTCAGTCTGCATTTAGATGGCCAGCGTACTCTTTTTGCCATCCCCTACCTGCTTCTCTTCGGTGGAGAACCAGTGACAGGGAGTGTCCCCCTTGACTGGGTAAATCTTTCTCCCAGTGCTCCAAATATTCGTTCGATTGAGGTATCTGGGATCAATCAAGACCGTGCAGACATGGCCCCAGCAGGTCTGTATCAAGACACCATTACCATCAGTATCACTCCAAAAGATACGTTGTAATCCTCTGCCTTATTGCATAATCATGCAAAAAGTGTGTATTGTCTGAACATACCAATCAGAGGATGGGCACTATGTTCGATATAGACTACGCCAAAACACCGGTTACCGATTTCTATGGAGTCAATTGCTTCACTGAAGTAGAGATGGGTAAGTACCTCAGCGATCCGATCATCAGGCAGCTGAAGGAAGTACAGCGTGGTCAACGTGAACTGACCAGTGAACTGGCAGACTTTGTTGCAAGTGCAATGAAGCAGTGGGCCCTTGCAAAGGGAGCAACCCATTTCTGTCACTGGTTCCAACCTCTTACCGGCCTAACTGCAGAAAAGCATGACTCATTCATCAGCCCAACCAAGGGAGGGAAGGTCCTGCTCGAATTCAGCGGAAAGGAGTTGATCAAGGGAGAGGGGGATGCATCTTCTTTTCCAAATGGAGGACTGAGAGCAACCTTTGAAGCACGTGGATACACTGCATGGGACACCTCTTCCCCTGCCTTCATCAAGGACATAAACAGGGTAAAAACCCTGTACATACCCACTGCATTCTTTTCCTATAATGGAGAAGCACTCGACAAGAAAGTACCATTGCTCAGAAGCAATCAGGCTCTTGAGAAACAGACACTGCGTGTACTGAAGGCCCTAGGCAACAACAAGGCAAAACGGGTGATCGTAAACATAGGTCCAGAGCAGGAATATTTCTTGGTGGACAAGCAGTTTTATGACCAGCGACCCGACCTCAGGCTCACGGGACGGACAGTCATGGGAAACCTAGCTGCCAAGGGACAAGAGTTGAATGACCACTACTACGGCACCATCGGGGACCGTGTGACGGTGTTCATGAGTGAACTCAATTTTGAGCTTTGGAAGCTTGGCATTAGCAGCAAGACCCAGCACAAGGAAGCTGCTCCCAACCAGTTTGAGATTGCAGTCGTATATGATGCTGCGAATCTCTCAACGGATCACAACCAACTTCTGATGGATGTGCTCCAGATGGTAGCACTTCGCCATGGCATGGTTGCACTCCTCCATGAAAAACCATTCCTGGGAGTGAATGGATCAGGAAAGCATGACAACTGGTCACTCAGTACTGATGATGGCACCAATCTTCTCAGTCCTGGCAATAATGTAGAGGATAATCTGCAATTCCTCATCTTCCTCACCGCTTTTATCAAGGCAATGGATGAATATGCTCCCCTTATCAGATGCGGAGCCGCCACCGCTGGCAATGATCATCGCCTCGGCAGCGCCGAAGCTCCTCCCGCAATTATCAGCATCTATCTGGGGGAACAGCTCAGCACCATCCTCGATACCATTACCATGGAAGGGTGTTGTACGAAAAGCGACAGACAATACGTACAAATGGGCATGACCATGCTGCCTCAGCTTCCCAAAGACCTGACTGACCGTAACAGGACCAGTCCAATTGCCTTCACCGGCAACAAGTTTGAATACCGGATGGTAGGCTCATCGCAGTCTATGGCGGGTCCGAATATCTATATCAACACTGCTGTTGCACAAGTTCTTGAGGAAGCTGCCAATCGCCTTGAGGCTGCAGAAGATGTTGAGCTTGAGTGCCACAACATCATTACCGATTTCTACCAAGGCCATAAACGCATTGTTTTCAACGGAAATGGGTATAGCAAAGCGTGGAAAGACGAAGCGAAGAAACGTGGGCTTCCCGAATTTAAGGACACGGTGAGTGCTCTACCGCAAATGCTGAGTGAGAAGAGCTTGGAGCTCTTTGAAAAACAGCAGGTATTTACGAAGAGTGAGATTACCTCCAGACTAGAAATATACCTGCAAACCTACAGCAAACAGATCAACATTGAAGCTTCGATCATGGTTGAGATGTGTAGAAAGTACATCATTCCTTCTGTAAGCGAATATGTTGGCAAGCTTAGTGATACCATTGCCAAGCAAAATACCATAGGTCTCGATACCACGCTGCAAAAACGGAATGTGGGTATTGTTCAGAATGCTCTCAATCAGGCAATTGAAGCTACAGAATATTTGCATGTTTGTGTAGCAAAGGCACTATCCTTCAACGAAGAAGTGCTTACTCAGGCAGAAATTTATCGTGATGAGGTGGTACCTCAGATGCAAACACTGAGAAGTTTTGTCGATCTTGCAGAGACATACACTGAGAAGCAATACTGGCCATTCCCTAGTTATGATGATTTGCTTTTCAGACTGTAGATGCAACCTTGCCAAGGTTGAAGCATAAAAGATTCGGCCTTGGTATCCGGAAGCATTCGTTGTGAAGTAAAGCGCAATATCCAGTCTCCTTTTTTATAGGCCAAGTCACGTATGGCAACATTCTGTTTCCTTGCGCTGAAATTCAGAAGCATCAATCGCTTCTCATCTTCATATTCGCGTAGATAACAAACAATATGCTTGTTGCTCGTATTCATATATGTACAAGCACCACGTCTGAAAACAGTTTCCTCTTTTCTCATTCCAATCAGAGCACGATAATAATGCAACATGGATGACGCATCTTGCTCTTGCTCTGTTACTGCATAGGAATCAGCATTAGAAGCAAATGGAAGCCAGCTTTCTCCATCCGTAAAACCATGTCCTTCTTCATTGGACCAGATCATCGGTCCCCTTGCTGGATCCCTACCTGGATGAACCGGCCAATATCGTTTTCCTAGAGGATCTTTAATTGCTTTCCAAGGGACTTTTGAATCAGGTAAACCCAATTCTTCTCCGTAGTATAAGAATATTGAGCCCCTCTGCGTGAGCAGAAACAGAGCAGCAAGTTTCGCTTTTGCAACATTTCCAGAAAGTCGGCTTACTATTCGTGGTATATCATGGTTATTTAGTACCCAACTCGGTATCCTATTTTTCCCAATTGCTTCACACCAGCGCTTTGCGCTTCGCTGCCACTTGATTGCATTGAAACGAGTATATGCAAGAGAGAAATCAAAAGAGAGATGTAGTTCATCCCTATTCCTACCTAAGAAGGAGGCAGCCAATTCAGGCTCCCCTGGCAGCTCAACCATGATTTCACCTACCAACATCCTATCTGGGTATGTATCTACCAGTTGACGCATCATTCTCAATTTCTGATGTGTTCCCGGTCTATTTCTGTCAAAGATATGCCGTTGCATATCATATGGTCTTGGACGAGATCCAAAAATTCTTGGGTTGCTTCTCAGCGTCTTATCCTTGAATATGCAATTGATCACATCAAGACGGAACCCATCTACCCCACGATCCAACCAAAATGTAAGGATTGAGAACATTGCATCTACAACATCCTGGTTTCTCCAGTTAAGATCGGGTTGCTCTTCCAAGAAAGAATGAAGATAGTATTGCTTCCTCACCTCATCATAGCTCCACGCTCTCTTCCCAAATGCGCCTTGCCAATTATTTGGTACCGTATCACTCCAGATGTAATAGTCAGCCTTATCATTATCCTTAGATTGCCGACTCTCCTGGAACCATGGATGCTCTATAGAGGTATGATTGAGCACCATATCAAATATGACTTTGATATTTTTTTTATGCGCTTCTTGTATCAATTTCTCCACATCGGTCATTGTTCCAAATATCGGATCCACATTCTGGTAGTCAGTAATGTCATATCCAAAATCGGCCATAGGTGAGCGATATATCGGACTTAGCCATATCGCATCGATACCTAGTGAAACCAGGTAATCCATTCTCTTGATAATACCTTGAATGTCTCCGATCCCATCGCCATTTGTATCCTGAAAACTACGTGGATAGATCTGATAGACGATACACTCTTCCCACCATGCTGTTGCCATCTCTGCATACCTCACAAAAGATTATACCGCATGACAGAGAAGAGCTCAAAAGAGAATTCCAAAAAAAGGTCTGATAGTATTTCATTAACAATTTTTCATTGTGCATTGGTTGATGGTATTGTCTTATTTCTATGTTTAAATATATATTTCTTTTACTATAATAGTGTTACTGTATATATACAATCGTATTTTAGTATCTATATAGATTATTTTTCATATTGTTTTTATATATTTTTGAAACAGACCACAGTATATTGCTATCTTATCCATTTATAAAAATACATAAACTAACGTATTCAATATTTTTTTTGTTCATTATACAATCATTTACATATAATACCTATATCAATATATATTTATTTGATATAGGTACTAATTCTAATATTACTGAAACAATAATTTTCTCTAGTAAAATGCAAGGTATTATGAGCAAGGATATGGTATGGCGATTATTAATAAGAAGGATCAATCCTCAGCATGTTTTTTTGCGAATTCACGAAGGGAAAACCTTATCCCAGCAGCCCAGCCCAAGCCCATGCTCTGGAATAGTTCTTCCAATTCCCTCTTGAAAGATGGTTCTATCGAAAACGTAGTGAGTACCTTGTTTTCTTTCTTTCGCTTCTTTGGTTCATTTGAGAATAGTTCTTTTGCTTTCTGTCCGCTGATGCTCTCATCCAGGACCGATTCATTTTCCACATCCGGGTTTTTTTTCAGTGCCATACCTTATCTCCAAATATCTTTATTAAGTGTCTTGATTGCTCCTACAGTACTCTCTTTTAACCCTCGTCCCCTTGACTTGAACAACTGAGGAGCATAGCCAGCTTCCTGAGCTTTCCTAAAAAGAGGATCGACTGGAATTTTATACACAGTGAACACGCCTTCGCATGCTGCATTATAAATGTCCCTGTGTTGTTTTATCCTGTTGTCAAAAGAATTTATGATGATTTTTGAATGGCTCACCGTAGATCGAAGATTCTTCTTTAATTTTGCCAATTCATCAATAAATATTTCAAGTCCATCAAGGCTAAATACTTCAGGTGTCATAGGTGTAATGACTTCATTACTGGAGATAAGCGCTGCACGTTCCAAACGACCGAGGCCTGGAGAAAGATCCAGGATTATCCTGTCAAATGATTCCGAAACTTCATGTACCAAATCCTGCAAAACAAATGGCTCTTCGGCCAATTTTGTTTCAGCATACAGTTTCAATGTCCCACCAATACCAAAGGTAGGAAGTAATGACATGTTCTGTATCTGTGGTATAGGAATGATAGCATCTTGGATATAGCACTTCCCTTGGACAACATCAGCTAATTCAAAAAGTGGAGCTTCCTTCAAAAACCAAGAGGAAGCATTTCCTTGAGGATCAACATCAATCAACAACGTACGATACCCATCCAGTGCGGATTGGCAAGCGAGTGTTCCTGAGATGGTAGTCTTTCCTACACCACCTTTCTGGAGGTGGAATGATATTGTCTTAGCCATGGATTATAAACCTTAAGCCATAGTATATACCCAGTTCATCGGTCGTACAAGTATTATTCTGAATCAAGCAAGTATACAGTGAGTTTTATTTCATTTCAGTACTTAATATTATAGTAATCTGTATATTTATAATACATTTGCTATCTTTATATAAGTATTATAAAATGGTTTTACATTTATTTAAATATTATTTCAATTTTGTAATTATATTTTTTTATGAATATTCTATATATACATCCATGATTACTAATGTGTAGAAATCTGTATCTATTCGTTGCAAAAACCACGTTGCAATATCTCCTCATAGTCAATAATCTTTCGTCAATTCTCAGTTCTGCTAGGGATGATACCATTCATAATTATTCCTGATCCCATTGAAGACTGTTGTAATATATCATCATCAAATCTTGTAGAAGAAACAATTATATCTAAACATATAATTATATTATTTATATTCTGTTATAGTTCACTATTATAGTGTTTTTTTCTTATTTATACTTATTTTAGATGTATTACAGTATTATAATAGTATTGATATTTAGTGTTTTATCGTTGCTAACATACTATTTTAATCAATATTAAATTCTAATAATATAGTTATTAATATCAAAACAGTACCATTATATCTATATAATAATAGTTTTAATGGTACTGTTTTATTGTTTCTTATATTTTTAGTATGTATTTAAAATTGTTTCGATACTAAAATTCGCAATACCCAGATATTACATCACGCATCATATAGGCACTATCCTTCACAATTCTTTCCTGGGTCTTGTAGTCTACATACACGATACCAAAGCGTTTTGAATATCCGAAAGCCCATTCAAAATTATCAAGGAAAGACCATACAAAATAGCCTTTCAATTTAACACCCTCGTCAATTGCTTGTTTACAGATTGCAAAATGTTCGTTCAGATAATCACAGCGCAATAAGTCATGCACTCTACCCTCTTCTACCACATCCTGTGCTGCACAACCATTCTCAGTAATGTAGAGAGGAAGACCCTTCGTCTCATCATCAAAATAGTGCAACAATCGCAACAATCCATAAGGTACGATCGGCCATTGCATGTCAGTAGTTCTTTGCCAAACGGGAACATCACGGTAATTGAATGGCATCTTCTCGTCATACACCACCGCCCCCTCATTATAATAATTGATACCCATGAAATCGAGGGGCTCTGCGATAATGTCCATATCACCTGTTTGTACAGGAAATGAAATCTTGAGTGTTTCTGTCACGAGTACAGGATACCCTTTTCTTACCAAAGGATGCAGAAATACATCCGTATTGACTGCTCTTGCAAGTTCGCTTGCATGGTGATCTTCTTTCTTTCTTGTAGCTGGACGAGGAGCAACCGGATTCAGCGTAATTCCAATCGGTTTGTCCAATCCAATCTTTCTATACTCCTTGACTGCAAGCCCGTGAGCGAGATTGAGATGATGGACAGCATCAAAGGCTTCCCTGGTATCTGTATGACCTGGAGCATGCACACCATAAAGATAACCTAAATACGCGCTACAGAACGGTTCATTGAGGGTGATCCACATATCAACATGGGATCCAAGCTGCTCAAAGCATACCTTAGCATAGGCTGCAAATGCATAGGCTGTATCACGATTGGTCCATCCGCCTTCATCCTGCAATGTCTGGGGTAGGTCCCAGTGGTACAAGGTAGCAACAGCTTTCATACCTTTCTCGTGCAATGCATCACACAGTTTTCTGTAGTAGGCAATCCCTGCCTGGTTTATCTCTCCTTTTCCATCTGGTATGATCCTTGGCCATGCAATTGAGAATCTATATGCCTGGAAGCCCAACTCATCCATCAGGGAGACATCTTCCTGGTACCTATGATATTGGTCAGTTGCTACATCCCCATTATCACCATTGAGGACTGCCCCATCTTTTTCACAGAAAGTATCCCAAATCGAGGGTTTCCTTCCATCCTCTTTCACTGCACCTTCCACTTGGTAGCTTGCAGTTGCACATCCCCAAAGGAAATCCTTGTTGAATTCCACTTTTTGCATTGTCTAGCCTCTCAAATAATTTATTTTATCAATTGTTGGTCTTATCAACATTTGGAGATTACCATGACGCCAATAACCAGACAAGCTTATGAAGGATGTAGAACAAAGTTCTTCCTTTGTACAAATTATTTATGAATCTTTTTCATTTGGTTTCATATCATTCATCACAAGAATACAAGTAATTTTGTAGTATTCTTGTATAATGTTGCTTTTCTTATTGATAACTGCCTAAACCATTTATCCATGCGAAGGGAAACCCTAATAATCTGAAATTGCACATGAGTATATTGATATGCAAGGATTTTATCATTATTTCTATATAATTTTCATTTTGTTTTCATTTATTTCTTATATTGATATATATGTATTTTAATATTTTTTTATCCATGTTTCTAGGATATCAATCAATTATCATTTATTTATAGCATAGTTAATATATTGCTTTTTATTGTTTCAATATATTTTCTTGCTATTTCTATATACGTATTTATGTTCACATGGTGTGTATTGATTCAGGTAAGTATCGTTGATTGTTCTTTAGCAAGCCAATCATCCAATACGTTTCACTATCTCATTCAACTGACATCCCCACCCTTTTAGGGTTTTCGAGCTCAAAAAAATAGGGTATGCTCAGCCATATTAAGGAGATTTGTATGCCAAAGTTTTTCCCAGAAGGCTATGTCCCTGCCATGGAGCAGAAGCAGACTGAAAAGGCCATTAAGTACATCAAGGACACATTTGAACGGGAACTTTCTGGTGGTTTGAAATTGAGCAGGGTTACCAGCCCGATTTTTGTCCCAAGGGGTTCAGGTATTAATGACGATCTGAATGGTATCGAACGACCAGTGCGGTTCCAGATAGGCAATCTGGAAAATCGTGAAATGGAAATCGTCCAATCCTTGGCAAAATGGAAGCGTATGGCTCTGGCTGACCTTGGCTTCAAACGCGCCACTGGCTTGTACACCGATATGAATGCCATCAGACCTGATGATGACTTGGATGCTATACACTCCATTTACGTTGATCAGTGGGACTGGGAATTGGTCATGGGAAAACATGAACGTTCACTTGACTATCTCAAGCGTGTAGTGAGGAAGATATACTCATCCATGAAACGCACTGAGTTCTTGGTGAGCGAAATGTTTCCTGGATGCACTCCAACGCTTCCTGAACATATTACCTTTATCCACAGTGAGGATGCACAGAGAGAGTATCCACAGTTGAGTCCAGTACAAAGAGAAAAAGCACTAGCAGAGAAGTATGGAGCCATCTTCCTTATCGGGATCGGCAGCCCCCTCGCTGATGGTATCAGCCAAGGCGGGAGAGCACCTGATTATGACGATTGGTCGACCAAGACCGACGATGAGCACACCGGTTTGAATGGGGACATCATTGTCTGGGATACCGTCCGTGGGGATTCCCTGGAGCTCTCCTCAATGGGTATCAGGGTGGATGAGGAAACCCTGCTTCGACAGTTGAAGATCAGGAATGCTGAGGACCGTGCATCATTGTACTGGCATACACGTTTGCTTGGTGGAGAGTTGCCTCAGACCATCGGTGGTGGTATCGGACAGAGCCGTCTGTGCATGTTCCTCCTGAAAAAAGCACACATTGGAGAGGTCCAGGCCTCTGTGTGGCCTGAAGAAGTTCTCAAAGAAGCCGATTCGATGCACGTGTTTCTTATGTAGGAGTATTGCATGAAGTTAATCAGTTGGAACGTCAACGGGCTTAGAGCAATTCAGAAAAAGGGATTTGAGGAGTATGTATCATCTTGTGATGCAGATATTTTCTGCTTGCAGGAGACAAAGCTGCAGGAAGACCAAATCTCCCTGAGTCTTCCTGATTATCACCTGTACTGGAGCTTTGCCGAGAAGAAGGGCTACAGTGGCACTGCTCTTTTCAGCAAAACAGAGCCAATTGATGTTTCAACCGGAATTGGTCACCCCTTGGATAGCGAAGGGAGGACTGTTACTGCTGAATTTGAAGATTTCTATGTAGTAAGTTGTTATACACCCAACAGCCAAAGCGAATTGGCAAGGCTCGATGTACGAATGGATTGGGATGAAGCATTCAGAGCGTATGTATCTTCCCTGAAAGATATGAAGGGTGTCATTGTATGTGGTGACCTGAATGTAGCCCATAATCCAATCGATCTAAAGAATCCGAAGTCGAATGAACGGAATGCTGGGTATACCATTGAAGAACGGCAGCAATTTACCAAACTCCTGGAAGCCGGATTCTTCGATACATTTCGCCTCCTCTATCCTGAGAAAACCGATACCTACTCTTGGTGGTCGTATCGGTTCCGTGCAAGGGAGAAGAATGCAGGGTGGCGTATCGACTACTGGCTTGTCAGTGAAGACCTCAAGGACCGTGTGGAGGACAGCTCAATCGATACCGAGGTCATGGGCAGTGACCATGCCCCGGTAATCTTGAACTTGCAGGACTAGAAGAACAATTACAGCAAGTACTGAGGAATCTCTCCTCGGCTCTCGAACACTTTACGTTGTTGGGTGCCGAGGACTTTTTTGCACATCCTAATTGCTTTTGGTGTGATTTCAACCAACTCATCATCCTTGATAAACTGGATGGCCTGTTCCAGGCTTGGCTTGCTTACCGGAGTCAGAATAACCGCATCATCCTTACCTGCTGCCCTGTGGTTGGTTAGTTTCTTTGTCCTGGTTGGATTGAGCAGCAAGTCACCTTCCCTGTTCCTCTCCCCTACAACCTGCCCTTCATAGACAGGATCACTCGGCTCGATGAACCATCTACCACGGTCCTCCAACTGGAACAGTGCATAGGGTACTGCGTTACCGCTTCGGTCGCTGATCAAGCTCCCGCTATAACGGTCAGGGAAATCCCCTTTGTAGGGCTCGTAGCCCTTCATATAGCTGTTCATGATCCCGTTGCCACGGGTATCGGTGAGAAACTCATCGTGGTATCCTATGAGGCCACGGGAGGGGATCTCAAACTGCATTTTCACCCGAGCATTCTCACTGTAGGTAATATCCCTCAGATGGCCTTTTCTCTTTGCAAGCTTTTCCATGACCGTTCCACTATGTTCCTCGGGACAATCTATATAGAGGAACTCAACTGGTTCAGTCTTCCTACCCTGTTCATCGGTCTTGAATATGGTCCTTGGTCTGCCTACGCACATCTCAAACCCTTCTCGACGCATTTGCTCAGCGATGATGGCCATCTGGAATTCGCCTCTTCCTTTTACCGTAAAGGTATCGTCGGCATTCCTCTCGATCTTGATGGAGACATTACGCAACGCTTCCTTCTGCAAGCGTTCCCAGATCTTTGCCGAGGTTACCTGATTCCCTTCCCGTCCAGCCAATGGGCTGATATTCTTGGCAAAAAGCATTGAGACGGTCGGTTCATCGATATGGATACGCTCCAGCGCCTTGGGATTATCACTGGTACAGATTGTGTCTCCGATATGTACATCTTCCACACCGCTGAGCACAATGATATCACCACTGAATACCTTGGGGACTTCACTGAACGTCGGACCACTATAGGTCTGCAACTTCGATACTCTCAATGGCTTGATAACTCCACCCTCTTTCAGACAAACAAGGTTGTCGTTGGTGGTTGCAATTCCATTCACGACCTTGCCTATAACGAGGCGGCCGAGGTAATCATTGTAGGAGAGATCGCTTACGAGCATCCCAAAGGGTTGTTCATCATCAAATACTGGTGCTGGAACGGTCTCGAGGATTGCGTCGAGCAACTGGTGGAGATTTTCATCAAGATCAAGAGAGGACAGGCCACAGCGACCATCCTTCCCACTTGCGTAGAATACCGGAACTTCGAGCATTGATTCATCATCGCCAAGCTCGAGCAGCAATTCATAGACCTCCTGGAGAACCTCTTCACTGCGTTCATCCTGACGGTCTACCTTATTGATGACGATAATTGGTTTCAGGTTCAGTTTGAGTGCTTTCTCAAGTACAAAACGTGTCTGCGGGAGCGGACCTTCCGCTGCATCCACAAGAAGGACAACACCATCGACCATGGAGAGGCCTCGTTCAACCTCTCCACCAAAATCAGCGTGTCCCGGTGTATCGATGATGTTGATCTTCACCCCTTTCCAGGAGATGGCGCAGTTCTTTGCACTGATCGTGATACCACGTTCTCGCTCAATGGCTCCACTGTCCATTATTCTGTCTTGTCCATCATCGGTGAGTCCACTCTGCCTGAACATGGCATCAACCAACGTGGTTTTACCGTGATCGACGTGGGCGATGATAGCTATATTGCGAATCATATCATTTTGAGTAAGCATAAGAATTCCTTACATCCGCATTCAGCGGATGACGCTGGTCCTCGATTCCTTCGATTCCAGGAACGTTTTGACCAAGATGAGCAGAAGCATAAGCAGAATACTGATCGTGATGGTGGCAAGACCTCCTGCCATTCCTACGGACTGTGCAACAGCCCCGATTATGATCGGCATACTGATCGCTCCAACAGTTGCAGTTGCGATACAAGTTCCGGTTGCAATGGTAGAGGAGGTGAATCTGCTATCCATCGTTGAAAGTGTTGTAGGATAGGTTCCACTCATGGCAAAACCAAATCCAAAAAGGCTGACATAGATCAATGCAGTATTCTCTACGCTGATCATCATCGTGAAGAAAGCAAACTGAAGCAAAGCAAGGATGATGAGCAGGACATTCTTGTTCATTCTGTTTGAGATGTGGGCACAGGTAAGTCGCCCGAGCAATATACAAACCCAAAGCGCCGAACTTGTTGTCTGCGCAAGGGAGGGGCTCAATCGTCCCGTGTCAATGAAGTAGGTCACCAACCAACCAATGACGGAGGCTTCTGAGCAGAGATAGAAAAACAAAATAAAGGTATTAAGCCAGAAACGGCCACTTTTCATGAATGCATGGCTCTGATGCCCTACTTCCTTCCTCTTTGGCTTCCCGGAGAGGGATGATCGACTGAGAAAAACCAGTACCAGGAGTTCTGCCACTACAAGGAACCATGCGCTGATCCTCCAGTGGACACCAAAGAGAGAAGTGGAAAAGAGCACGATAAATGGCGCAAGGAAGGCTCCTACGGCAAATGAAGCATGCAAGAGATTCAATCCAGCGCCTTTGTTCTCGCTTATTTCACTCATGACCACATTCGTGATGTTGCTGTTGGTGCCTCGCCCTATTCCTGTGAATGCAAAAGCCAAAAGCAGCAATAATGGATTACCTGTTACGGTGATCAATAGGAAGCCTATGACAATACCAAGGGAAAGGGTAATGGTACTCCGCTTACGGCCGATGAGGTACGGAAGGTATCCTGCGACAAGAAGTGCAATGAAGTTTCCTATCTGGTGAGCAGAGATTACAGCACCGCTGAGTACATAACTCATGTGATACTCTTCTTTCAGGAACGGCAACAATGCCCCGATCATGGTGCTCATCATTCCACTGGTAAGAAATGCAAAATACAATGTATACATCAAGGGCACGTGTTCACGTTTAACCTTGAGCATGGTGGCAAGGGAAGGCATATAAACTCCTAGATTGTTGCAAGGAAAAGATTCCAGACAAAAGTACGGTCCAAAAACGTACATCTATTAAATACCGTTATTTTTCACTTTTGTCCACTAGGTAAGAGATTATCATCTTCTTCAAGGAGAGGATGTATATCATTTGCGTAAAGGATGATGAAGCAAATAGCATGGTACCTAAATGTATAGTATTAATTTTTTTGGCTGTTTTCGACAATGTAAGTGATTAGCTCAATTCTGGTATATTTGAAAGTAGTGCGCTGTTTGAGTAGATGAACCTGCAAATAATGCAGTTGGAACGCGATTTGAATGCAAAAAACAGCGGTTCCAAACACTTTTCGGATTTAGTGAATCTCGAAACCAATTCAATTAAAAGTCAGCAACGATAATACAAAATTACTTTATTACGCGAAATAAGCCAATTTTTTTAATATTTCTACTTAGTGTTATAATTTAAAATATATTTTATTATATTTCATTTTTATATTTTTATCATTTGTTT
>JAQQAR010000063.1 GCA_028532765.1 Sphaerochaetaceae bacterium
ACCATGGCCCTTGCAAGCCATACCCTGCAAGCTACAGCAGAGAAGGGTGCGCTTCCTCATTTCCTTGCAAGAACGGGTAAGGAAAATGGTGCCCCACTGACAGCAACGGCAGTAGTAGTGCTCGTAACTGGTTTCTTTGCCGCCTTCCCCCAACTTACCAATTTGTTAATCAACCTAGGAGCTCTTTGTAATGTCATCGTGGTGGCAATCGTCTGTGTAACGGTCATTGAGTCAAGAAAACAACACCCAACCAAGGAAGCAGGGTTCTTCCATGCACCAGGAGGGAATATTCTTCCCATCCTGACACTGGCTGTGTTGGTTGCCAGCTATGTACCGAGTGTCATACAGGGTGGATGGCAGCTCTGGTTAGCAACGGTCATCTACTATGTAATTGGGCTTCTTTTCTACCGAAGGCCGAGGAGGCAGGTATGAGTGTAGCATTCGGGCATTTTGATGGGGTGCATCGTGGGCACCAAGCCATCCTTGCCCACAAGCCAGAGAAAATATATATACAGCCGGTTACCGGCCAAGCAGTGCTTACCACTGATGAAGAGCGTGATGCCTTGATCAAGGAGTATGCAGGACAAGCTTGTAGTATTATTCATGTGGATAAGCGTCTGGAAACCAAGGGTTTCGATTCCGTGATTGTGGGAAGCCATCACCCTGGGCTTGCCTCGCTCAAAGAGCACAATGAAAAGCTTGATCTTATCAAACCTGTGCTCTACAAGGGTGAACCGATTACTGCTGACCGCATTGCTGATTCTCTTCTCTCAGGCAAAGTCGAGGAAGCAGAAGAGATGCTAGGGCATCCCTACACCATGACAGGGGAAGTGGTCTACGGAAGACAGCTGGGGAGAACGGTGGGAATGCCCACCGTTAACATGAAAATTGCATCCAACAAGCTTATTCCCCGTCATGGGGTGTATGGAACGATTACCATTGTTGATGGGGTAAGATACCTTGGTGTTACCAGCATCGGTCCCCGGCCAACAGTAGATGATTATCCCACCGTTACCATTGAGACCTTCCTTCTTCATTTCAACCGCGACCTCTATGGTCAGGTGATAACCATGGAGATCAAGAACTTCATTCGTCCTATCACTAAATTCGAGAGCCTTCAAGCTGTCAGAGAACAGGTGGACAAGGATGTGTTGTACGTGGTGGAGAAGGGGTTGGAGTAGAATTGTATTGTTTTCTGGATGATTATTAAGCGTAATCCCAATTAATAATAAATTATTCTCATTAAATTTTACGCAAAGAGAATTGACAATTCTTATTATATCAAGGAATTATGATCAGAATATTTTCGGTTGAGAGGGTATCCTGTAATAATTATAGCTTAATTTATCACCCCTCTTGTTAGTGTTGGTTTTATGTCCTACTATTCCGTGAACGAGGAGAATTCAAAGGACATATGTTGGTTGTAAAAGAGAAAAGTCTTTTTGATTGGTTTTGCGATGCTGTATTGCTGGTATTTTTGAGTGTACTGATGGGATATGGCCCAGACATTCATCATGTTTTTATACCTGCTGAAATACTGTTTCTCCTTACTTTTAGTATAAGGTTTCTTTTAAAACGTACTATTATAACTACTCCAATTGTTGGGTGGAGTTTGGCATTTTTTGTTCTCTCTGCAATTTCTGTAACTTATGCTAATGATGCAGTCATTGCTTTTATCCGACTGAAGTCTGTTATACAAGTATTGCTATTTATAAACCTTATAGTTCCATATATCAAAGAATCTGAGAAAGCGCATAGACGATTCCTGCAAATTTATCTTTTGGCTATCCTTTTTATTATAATTCGCCTACTCATGAATACTCCAGTAGAAATATTCCTTAGTTCACGTTTGGGTACTACAATCAGAATAAACCCTAACAGGGTAGGCAATATGTTTGCTATTGCTGCAATTATGTGCTTATATCTTGGATTTCAAGCAAAAGCTAAGTGGTACTGGTTGTTGGTCCCTTTCTTAATTATTTTTTCAATTTATTCAGGCTCTCGTAAAGCATTTTTTTTGTTGGGTGTTGGAGGGGTGGTCCTAATTCTATTACAGCAGAAAAACTTTAAACGTGTATTATTGGCAGTAGGTGGTGGGATTCTTGCTTTGGGCGTTAGCACTGTTATATTGATAGTTGTTGAACCATTATATAAAGCATTTGGTCGACGTTTTATAAACATGTTTATTGAGTTGTTATTTGATAAGGGTGTTGATGGAAGTACATCCGTCCGAATGGATATGATTATCCGCGGTTTGGAGATGTTCAAGGAGCGTCCTTTATTTGGTTGGGGTCTTGGTGCATTTACTGATCTTAGTGGATTTGGCACCTATTCACACAATAATTATATTGAACTTTTGGTAGGAGTAGGGCTATTGGGATTACTTGTGTACTATAGCTTGTCCTTTTGTATTGTTAAGGAGGGATTAAAAAGGTTTTTTCAATTTGAAAAGAAAGGCCCATATGTGCTCTCAACAGCAATTATAGTTGCTATGTTATTCGATCAAATTGGTAGAGTAACGTATACCGAAGAATATAGCAGCATAATCCTTGCAGTATGTTATGCAGGTATCATGATAGGAACTCCAAATCTAGGGTTGGATGTGTTCCAGTTGTTTTCCAAAATCTATGAGTATATTAGATTTCCTAGCAAATTTATGAATCATCTATTGAAGGGGAAGATTGGTCAATTGTTTTCAGATAAACATTACCTTTCCATTAAGTATAGATTGAATTTTGGTAATAAGCTCAATTTAAAAGCCCCGATTACCTATAACGAAAAGCTTCAATGGCTCAAGCTACACGATAGAAAAGAGATATATAGTACTTTAGTTGATAAATATGCCGTAAGAGAGTATGTAAAATCTACTATAGGTGAGAAGTATCTGATCCCCCTAATTGGAGTTTATAAGAATGCAGATGAAATTGATGTTGAACTCCTCCCAAAATCCTTTGTTCTGAAATGTACACATGATTCCGGTAGCGTTTTTATTTGTAAGGATAAAGCTGACACAAATTTAAAGGATATCAAATTTCGTCTAAACCGAGCACTTAAGAAAAGTCATTATTTACGTACGAGGGAAATTCCTTATCGATTTGTAGAGCCGCAAATCATTTGTGAAAAGTATATGGTTGATGAGTCCGGCTATGAGTTAAAGGACTACAAAGTATTCTGTTTTAATGGGGTACCAAAGGCTATTCAAGTGGATTTTGATAGGTTTTCTGACCATAAACGTAATATCTATGACACGAATTGGAATTTCCTTCCTGTCTCAATAAAATATCCAAATGACCCCAAGACAGAGATACCAAAACCTGCAACCTTGGATGTTATGTTGAGGTTAGCTAGCAAACTTTCTTCCGGTTTGCCTCATGCACGTATTGATTTCTACTCAATTCATGATTCAGTCTATTTCGGTGAAATAACGCTGTACCATGGATCAGGAATGGAGGAATTCATCCCCAATTCATATAACTATATCTTTGGTAGTTGGCTTACCCTGCCGAATTGAGGTTAAGATAAACCATTTCTGGACTCCCTACCCATCTCATGATACCGTCATAGGGTGAGGTAGTCGAAATGGAAGTAGCGAAGAAATCCCGTGGGTCATTTACCATGCCAGGAGAAGCTGGCTATGAAGATCTTTCTCTCGCTCTGGCAGAGAAGTGGGGTGCTGATGTTATTCGCGATTGCGATGGGAATAAGCTCTCTCCACGGTTGCTGGAAGCGGGGATGGATGTGTATTCCACCATCTGTATCATCCGTGAGCATAACGAGTTTGCCTCAGCCCATCCACAGTTCCAACAGCAAACCTTTCTGGAGAGTGAGCGGATAGTAAGTACCTCTAAAACAATAGAAATTCCATTACTTTCACGATACTTCTCAAAGCAGTTTGAAGTTAATGAATCATCGGTACCGTATTGGCAGGTACTTGACCGAACAACTGGAGAAGAGATCCTTGCTTCATCATGGCGGTATAATACTACAACCAAATCAGTCACCATTGAGGGTTGCATACCCTTTCACCAGTACAGTGTGAACTTCCTTGCTTTCCGAATCTGGGAAGAGATAAACATGTACAATCACGTAACCAACAACTGGAAAAGCGAACCACTTAGGCAGTTGGACCCCCGGTACCCTGAGGTCCAGAACTATCTGAGTTCTTATCTGGTTCGCTGGTGCGAAGGGCACCCAGAGACAGATGTAGTACGTTTTACCTCCCTCTTCTACAACTTTGTGTGGATATGGGGAAGTGATGAGCGAGATCGGAATCTCTTTACCGACTGGGCTTCCTATGACTTCACAGTCAGTCCGCTTGCCTTGGACCAGTTTGAAGCACAGTATGGATATCGCCTCACCGGTGAGGATTTCATAAACAATGGGAATCGAAATCCTTCCCATATTACCTGGAATAAAAGGATGATGGATTACCTCTGGTTCACCAATGCCTTTGTCTGTTCGTATGCCAAAGAGCTGGTTGATATTGTGCACCACTACGGTAAGAAAGCCTATGTGTTCTACGATGATAGCTGGGTTGGAATGGAACCACAGTCAGAGGCCTTTCAGACAATCGGGTTCGATGGAATCATAAAGTGTGTTTTCTCTGGATTCGAGGTTCGTCTCTGTAATGCTGTTCCAGGAGGGCTTACTCATGAGTTGAGGTTGCATCCCTATCTCTTCCCTGTGGGACTCGGAGGAGCACCCACATTCAAGGAGGGAGGCAATCCTGCGCTCGATGCACAGAAGTACTGGGTGAACGTCAGAAGAGCGATGCTTAGGGCACCGATTGACCGTATAGGCTTGGGTGGTTATTTGCACCTGACTGAAGGCTTCCCTGATTTTGTTGAAACCATAGCGGACATAGCTGACCAGTTCAGGAAGATCAAGGAGCTACATCAGATATCAGAGGTATATACTGCTTCATTGAGGATTGGTATTCTCAGCAGCTGGGGAAAGCTCAGAACCTGGACGTGCGGTGGTCACCATCATGAACATCCAGATCTGGATTTGATCAACATACTGGAGAGTCTCTCTGGTCTTCCTTATACCGTTGAGTTCTTCAGTTTCAATGAAGTGGCCAAGGAAACCCTTGATTCCCTTGATGTTATAATCAACGCAGGCTTTGAAGGGAGCAGCTGGAGTGGGGGATATCACTGGGACAATGCTGAGGTTGTTACTCTGCTTACCCAGTGGGTCCACGAAGGTGGGACCTTTCTTGGTGTAAACGCACCCTCAGCATTCAACAATTCTTTTAGGATGGCACATGTTCTTGGCGTGGATAGTGATGATGGACGGAGATTATGTCATGGACAGTGGGAAGTGAATATTTCCAAAGATTCCTGGAAGCATTTTAAAATCCGACCAAAGCAAGGTATCTATCTAATCGATGGTGATACCACAGTGCTGCAAATACATGATGGATTGCCCACATACACGGAGCGAAGGTTTGGACAGGGTAAGGGTATCTATCTTTCAGAGTATAGATATTCTTCTGAGAATACCTTTGCGCTACGTTCAATTCTTGAACAAAATCTTGCAGCAGAGCCTCTTTACACTTCTGACAATCCCCATGTTGACTGTGCCTACTATCCAGAGGCACAGGTTCTGTTGTTGGCCAATGGGAGTGAAACGGAGCAGAAAGTACAGATTGCGAATAGAGAACAAGAAGGTATTCTGATACTAGAGGGATTTGGTCTAAAGATGATTGCTCTGTGATACAATGGAGACATTCATAGAAGGTTGAGCAGCGTAAGCAAAACGAACCTGATGTGAATCGTGATGATGTGCTTTGAACCAGGGTTTGCTCTTGCTCATTGTCCTTTCCAGAGTTGGGTAAAATACCCTATAGTGGTACGGTAGCCTGTACAGTTGGTATGCATGGATGAGTAAAGGGTGCAGAATTGAAAAGAGGATGTCGGTAGTTTTTGATGAGACGAGATACGAGTACTACAAATAAAAGAATTGTGATTGTCATTCCCGGTCTCTCATTTGGAGGAGCTGAACGTGTGACTTCTTATCTCTGCAACCATTTCGTTGATCATGGGAGGGAAGTCCATATTATCTCCCTTTCAAAAGGGCATCATGCGTATCCCCTCTCTCCTGCAATTACCATACATGAGATTGATATTTCACAGAAAAAAAACAAGCTTGGTAGATATCTGTTTTTAGTGCAGGAGACGAGAACGCTTATCAAGCAGATTCATCCTGCATCGGTGCTTGCAATGATCTCCTATGCAGCTTCTTTGACTGCTCTTGCAACCTTGGCGTTACCTATTCCGTTGCTAGTATCGGAGAGAAATGATCCCAATACATCAAGAACTTTCAGCCTGCCTGCAAAAAAGGTCTTTTTCTTCGTACATAGATTTCTTGCGACGAGGGCCGTGTATCAGAATACAAGTGCCCGATCGTATTACTTCAAGAAAGAAAACCCCAAAGCGGTAATTATTCCCAATCCTCTGTATTTGCAAGAGATGCCGCAGGCAAACGCGAAATTGCAAAGAAGTGGGATAATTATGACCGCAGGACGGTTGACGAAACAGAAAAACCATCAGCTGCTCATTAAGGCTTTTTCTCTCGTGCATAAGCACTTTCCGAAGTATCAGTTGTGGATTTATGGCGAGGGAGAAGAGAAAGAACATCTCGTACAGGCAATTCAGGAATATGCGTTGGAAGGGGTTGTGTTTCTCCCCGGGAATGAGCCAGCTTTGTTTACCCGTATGCAGGAGGCTGAAATGTTTGTCATGTCTTCTGATTATGAAGGGATGCCCAATGCACTGATAGAAGCAATGGCCATGGGGCTCCCCTGTATTACCACTGATTACAGTGGTGGCCGTGGTACCGTGGTGGAACACAGAATCAATGGCTTGGTAGTTTCGAGAAATAATGCACAGGAACTTGCCTCTGCAATAGAAGAACTCATTGAGGATGATGAATTGGCAAGTATGGTGGCATCTCATGCAAAGGAATTGAGATCCTCTCTCGATGCTGAAACCATCTGTTCCGCGTGGCTAGCTACTATTGAAGAGACTGAAAAGTCGTATATGCAACGTTCCTGATTCGAGAGGAACATGATGAGGATGATTTGATGCAACCAGTAACCCAACAAGAAATGAGGGATATGCAACTCCAAATCCTAGAGACTATTGATCTGTTTTGCAAAGAGAGAGGGATTCCCTATTTTCTCACCCACGGAACCTTGATAGGTGCCATCAGGCATAATGGGTATATTCCTTGGGATGATGATATCGACATTGCCATGCCCAGAGAGGGGTACGAAGAGTTCTTGCAATCCTTTTCTCATGATACGATCAATATTTACTCCTTAAAAACCAGTGACAATTGTCGCTATCCGTATGCAAAGGCATACGATACCCATACCTCAGTTTTTGAAGGAGCTTTTCAAAAGCGTAGTGAGTATGGGGTTAATATTGATATTTTCCCCTATGATTATCTTCCTGAATCGAGCAAGGAACGAAAAAAACTCTTAAACAGAACACACTTCTGGCAACTGGTTCTGAAGACCAAACTTTCCAGGATCTCCAGGATTATGACACTGAAACAAAATGTGGTGATTTTCATTGGAAAGATACTCCTGTTTCCCATACAAGCGACCACCTTGGCCAAAAGAATATCTACACTTGCAAAGACAACGGGAGAAAAGACGTCGAGAATGGGTTGCTTGGTTTGGGGGTATGGAGAGAGGGAATCTGAACAGACCTCAGTTCTACTATCCACACAGCCATGGCAATTTGAGGGGCGTTCATTCAGGGTTCCTCTTGGATATGATGCTTTGTTGACTTCCATGTATGGCTCTTACATGGAATTGCCTCCCGTTGAAAAGCAAATCACGCACCATGACTTTAAAGCCTATTGGAATGAGTGATTTTTTATCTTGCATTGCAGTTTTCCCTGGAGCAGGGCATACTGCCAGTACATATCCTGTTTTCAGGGATGGTACGCAATTTTGGAGAAAGATGTGCGCTTTAGTATATTGATACCCGTCTATAATGTAGAGAACTATCTTGCAAGATGCCTGGAATCAGTCCTTGCACAAACCTATACGGACTATGAAGTGATCCTGGTAGATGATGGGTCAACCGATGGTTCTTCTCAGCTATGTGACAGGTTTGTTTCAGAAAATTCAAAAAACTTTCAGGTGATACACAAGGAAAACCAAGGATTGCTCAGTGCGAGGAGGATTGCCCTCGCTGAGGCAAAAGGGGATTTTGTGTGCTTTCTTGATTCTGATGACTATTGGGCACCTGACCTGCTAGAGCAGGTTAATGGAGTTATTTGTACGTATAATCCTGATATCGTTGTATTTGGAAATACGTTGATTGGATATGAAGGGTCAATTATTGCAACGCAATATCCAAATTTTGAGAAATCTGTTTATGAAGATGAGGATATGTATATTCTAAGAGATCTGATTGTAAAAGGGACAAAGCTAAATCAGCTTTGGAAAAAAGTTATCAGACTATCGATAATTGATAGAGAGAATAATTATTTACCTTTTTACCATGTGTCTAGTGGCGAGGATCAGTTACAGACACTTCCCATGTTGGACAGAGCATCACGGGTAGTGATTTTGAATCAATGTCTCTATAACTACTGTATTAATAGGGATAGTATTACACAATCAAAAGCCAGTATTACACAGATAGAGTCTCTCGTTACTGTGTATAAAGAATTGGGGATATATGTTCAACGCTGGGGTATTGATCCTAAACTCTACCATCAACGTTTTGGAAATATCCTGATCATTATTTTAAAGAGTATGATCATCCATCGTTTTGGGGACGAGGCGTTTACGAAAAAAGAACTAGATTCTCTTCTTCAAAGATGTAAAGCAGAGGATATCCGTTTGTTTCTCATTCTATACGACCCAGCAGAGAATGTATTTCCCTATTCAACAATAATTTCGGCAATGAAAGCTGATCGCAACTGGTTGGTGAAATTACTCATTTCGGTAATTGGTATGGCCTATTCAATAAAAAAATATGCAAAACATGCGAGTCGTTGCAATTGGAGTAAAAAGTCATGCGGACCAAGAATGTAGTTTATGGCTCTTTTGCCACAGGTTTGCTTAGTCTCGTAACGCTTCTTTCTGGGCTTATCATCCCAAGACAAATTATTTTGGTTTATGGCTCTGAAATTAATGGAATTTCAAATGCGATAACGCAATTTATTTCCTATTTTAATTTAATAGAAGCGGGACTTGCAGGATCAGCAATATTTGCTCTCTACAAGCCATTTGCGAACAAAGATGATACTGGGATAAATGGAATTCTTAGTGCGTCAAAGATTTATTATGAAAAAGTATCGTTCTTGTTTGCTTGTAGTGTATTGGTATTTTCTGTTGCTTTTTCTCTTCTCGGAAATAGCCCGCTCTCGAGGATTGAGACATTTTTTCTTGTATTGGCAATTGGATTAAGTGGTGTTCTTCAATTTTCAACGATGTCGAAGTACCGGGTTTTACTTACCGCAGCTCAAAAAACATATGTAGTTGCTTATGCAACAAGCTTTAGCATTCTTATTAAAGTGATAGTGCTTTATGCTGCAATTAATCTTCAGGTCAATATCATCGGAATCAAGATTCTTACTGGCTTAACCATTTTGGTTCGATCCGGAATTTTGTATTGGTATGTACGTAAAAGGTTTCCCCATGTGGATTATTCAGCAGATCCAAAACCGGGAGCATTGCAACAACGAGGTGATGTACTGCTGATGCAGATTCTTAATTCGGTTCAACATGCGTTTCCTGCTGTTGCTATGACGATTACAGGTATCCCATATACAGAGATAAGTGTATATACTGTATATATGTCGATAATTGTTGGAGTGAGGAGCATGATTCAGATAATGCTTAATGGTTCCATATATTCTTCCTTCGGTGAACTATTAGCAAAGAAAGAATATCAAACACTGAAACGAGCATTAGCCGATTTTGAAAATATTTGTTATCTCGTGATGGCTATTCTTTTTAGTTGCTTACTTGTGTTATTCATTCCATTTTTACAAGTGTACACTATAGGCATGGATGATGGAAACTATTTACGACCATCACTTGCCTTAATGCTCTCATTTAGTCTGTTTATTTCTGTTATTCGGTACCCTTTGTCATCGATGATTCAAGCAGCAGGACATTATAGAAAAACTCGGACCCGGACAATACTGCAATCACTTATTGCTGTGACAGGATCCTTTGTTTTGGCAAAACCATTTGGAATGTATGGAATCATTTTGGGACTAATTTTATCTGACATCTATCGCACAATCGATGTTTTTTGGTACGTTCCTCATCATATAACCCACACTTCGACATTTCGATCTGTGTATCGGGTAGTTCTAACAGTTAGTTCAATTTTTGTTTCAGTATATATTGCAAATTTAATATTAACTTCATCCCCAAACTCCTATTTTGAGTGGATGATTGCTGCAATCAAGATTGGAGTGCTCTCTGTAGCTGTATCTATCTTCATTCCTTTTATAGGTAATTATAAAGAAATGAGACTAGTTTTGAAACGTATTAGAACTATGCTAAGGAAACATGCTTGATGATTATAGTGACAACTAAACAGATTCAAAAAATTGAATCAGATATGCTTCGATCAGTAGCAGCAATATTAGATGCTCACGCAATTCCATGGTTCGTCCTCTATGGCACAGCTCTTGGTACTGTAAGGCATGGAGGTAGTATCCCTTGGGATACTGACATCGATATTGGAATTCCATATTACTATCTTAAATCGGCATCGGAGGTATTACGTAAAGAACTTCCCAATCGATATTCATTACTTTCTTATCAAACAGATGACTCCTATGTATTATTATTCCCACGAGTCGCCGTATCGGGGTACTTTTACAGCCATCTCCATATAGATATATTCCCAATCATTGGAGCTGCAGAATATGCTATACATAATGAGAAGCGCGTAAAACAACTAAATTTACTCATGCATCAATTTGGAATAAAGAAACATATTACTGTTTATGCTAGAACGCCTTTACGCAAGATGATAAAAGAAATCCTCCAGGAGGTTCATCGATTATTATTATTTCGGTCTGCAAAAAGGATTATTAGACAATATGAACAGATTTGCGAAAAGTACCCTTATGATGAAGCTTTAAACGTTCATGTTGTGTGTCCGTGCTATGGTTCCAAGAATATTTTTCCACGTAGTTGGCTAGGAACTGGAACTAGGAAAAATTTTGACAATCAGACTGTTGTAATACCAAAAGAATATGAATTATACCTAACTCATTATTATAATAATTTTCGGAAATTTCCGAGCAAGCAAGAACAGGAAAAGGGGCTCCATAAGACGTTGCGGATGCCGGAGTCAATATGGAATACCCTAAAGGCTTCTAAATAATAGATTATGAAAAGTGAATGTAGCCATGAGGAATGAGCTTAATGTTATATATATATTACATTGTTCTAAGAGCTCGATTAGAGCTATACTAGACCAGATATGTATAAAATAAGAGAATTTGTCCAAATTGTTGAATACCTTAGGTAAGTATAACTAGGTCGGATGCTCTTAGTAGGAGAAGGTATGCGTTTACTTTATATGGTTACAATATATCCAATCGAAACGCTGATTGAAATTATATTTATTACAATTCAAAAAATGTTTGAGAATCACGGTATTGCTGTCATTGGACTCAGTTTTGTAATGAGTATTCTCACTTTTCCTTTGTACCAGATTGCAGAATCCTTGCAGAAAAGAGAGCGAGATATCAAAACCTTACTCCGACCAAAAGTGGAACGGATACGTGCAGTTTTTTCTGGTGATGAACGATTTATGATACTATCGACGCTTTATAGGCAGCATCATTATCATCCAGTATATGCACTGAGAACATCTTTAGGGCTATTAATTCAGATTCCCTTTTTTGTTGCGGCCTATCAATTTTTATCGCATCTAGATGCTTTACAAGGAATGTCCTTTTTATTCATCCGTGATTTAGGAAAACCTGACCAGCTTTTTGAGATTGGTTCAGTTACACTTAATGTATTACCAATTTTAATGACAGTCTGTAATATTGGAGCGGGAGTCTTGTACTCAAAAGGATTTCATAAATCAGAAAAAATACAATTGTATGGAATTGCATTTTTATTTCTTCTTCTGCTGTACAAATCTCCTTCCGCTTTAGTTCTCTATTGGACTTTAAACAATCTGTTCTCATTTGCAAAGAACTTTCTTATTAATATGAATAATCCTTGGAAACTGATATATGTCACAGCCTCGGTGCTCAGCATCATTGGTTCAATAATTATTGTGATTATTAACCCATGGATTGCCTTTTATAAGATACTTCTTCTAGGATTGATTTGTTTGAGTATTGTATTTTCCCCATGGTTAATACAGAAGCTGACATCCTTGTATGATTTCTTCCTTAGAGATTTCAGTAAAAAAACAAAGGAACGGAAATGGCTGTTTGGGTTGTCTATTTTTTCTCTTCTGATGCTCAGTGGGCTCTTAGTTCCTACAAATTTGATAGCATCTTCACCTACTGAGTTTGCTTTTGCTGGATCTGTTGACAATCCTTTATTTTTTATAGGAACCAACTTTGCTGTGTTTTTCGGATTATTGGCTTTTTGGGGTGTCCTTCTTTTTCTACTTTTTGGGGAAAAGACAAAATCGATACTATCGGTTTTATTAGTAAGTGCAACAATTATTTCCTACATCAATCTATTTTTCTTAGATTATGATTTAGGAACTGTTAATGTGCTATTGCAAATTGAAGAATTTGACAAAGTATTTCCTTCCAACATGTTAGTGGTAATAGGATTGATAGTTGTTGTACTAACTATTGGTGTAGTTTTAACATGGGTTAAACTAGGACGAACAGGAATTCTTGTTGGAGTATTGGCTATTACAGGTATTGCCTCTCTTGGTGGAGGCGTGTTTAATATTGTTAGAATACAACAGGATTATTCTGTGTATAGGATAAATATTGAACAACAACCAGAATCAATAATTGATCAAGATGAGAATATTTCCCCTGTATATACATTTTCTGAATCAGGTAAAAATGTTTTTATTTTAATTCTCGATAGAGCAGTTAATTCATATTTTCCATTGGTAATGGAACAACAAGTTGGGTTATCGGATTCATTTAAAGGATTTGTATATTATCCCAATACGGTTTCTTCTGGTGCATATACAATTACAGGAACACCCCCTATTATGGCAGGGTATGAATATACACCAGATAAAATGAACTTACGTTCCGATGAAACATTAGTTGATAAGCATAATGAAGCATTGCTTATGCTGCCAAAAAATTTTTTGGAAGCTGGTTTTTCTGTAACATTAACAGATCCTCCTTTGCCGAACTATCAATGGGAAGGTGACTTGTCTCCATTTAATACTTATCCTGAAATGCGAGTACGGCAACTGGAGGGTGATTACACACAAGCCTTCCTTACGAAATATCCTGACCCCTTGGATACGCTTGAAGATGAAAGTATCTATATTAAGAAGTACCTACCAAGATTCAGTCTTATGAAGATAACTACTCCTCTTTTTAGACCTGTTGTTTATGATGAAGGTGATTATCTATCGACTGTTACCTTTAAAGATGAATATTGGAGATTTATCAAAGCGTATTCACAACTCTATTTATTCAAAGAATTGACGGAAGTTGCTGAAAGTGGTGATACCTTTACAATTATGCATAACAACACTACCCATGAACCTGTCTTCCTGGAAGCTCCGGCTTATGAACCTAAGAAAGATTTAACTAATACTGAATCCCCCATATCAGGAATTTCTGGAGTAACAGATTTTGACATAACTATGTATCATGTGAATGCTGCGGCATTACGGAAAGTCGGAGAATGGCTTGATTATCTAAAAGAGCTGGGTGTTTATGATAATTCCAGAATTATCATACTCTCTGATCATGGTCGTAATGTATATACTCCTGCATTTGCCTCCTTTGAGCAAAATCAGAGGGCATATGCCTACTACAATGCATTGCTATTAATGAAAGACTTCAATGCATCTAATGAGTTGCAGACAGATATGAGCTTCATGACGACCGCTGATACTCCAATCCTTGCAATTAATGACTTGGAAGTATCTGAAATAAACTCATTTACAGGTAACAATTTATATGAAATGGTTGATAAGAAGTCTGTTGGTATGTATTTTACGAACTGGAATCCTGTAAAAGGTAATACTTTTACATTTGATAATAAGAAAAGTTTCTTTGTGCATGACAATATATTTGAAGAATCGAATTGGAGCCCTGTCAATGAATAATCATAGTATTGAGGGAAGGTGATAGATGATAGTCCTTTATATTGATCCAGGCACAGGGAGTATGTTGTTTTCCCTGTTAATTGGTTTTGTGACCATATTTTATTTTTTCATGAAAGCTTTGTGGATAAAAATTAGATTTCTCTTCTCTGGAGGGAACGTAAACAAAATTGGAAGGAGTAGATTACCTATTGTTGTTTATTGTGAGCATAAAAGGTATTGGGGAGTATTCAAACCAATTCTTGATTCGTTTGAGAATAAGAGTATATCAGTTACATATTTCACTTCATCAGAAGATGATCCAGCATTCAACCAAAAATATTCATTTGTTACCTGTGAATATATTGGAGAAGGAAATAGAGCCTTTGCAAAATTAAATTTTCTTGAAGCTGACGTCTGTTTGATGACAACTCCGGCTTTGGATGTATATCAATTAAAGAGGTCCCCTGGCGTTTTGCATTATGCTCATATTTTACATGCGGTAGGAGATGCTACTGGATATCGTTTGTTTGGTTTGGACTATTTTGATTCTATTCTATTAAATGGAAGTTATCAAATTAACGATATTCGAGAATTGGAGCAACAACGTGGTACAAAAAAGAAGGATTTAGTTGTTGTTGGGTGTCCATATTTAGACGAACTGATGATTAAGTATCAGAATTGTCAAATAAAGAAGGAACAAAAGACAAAAACTATTTTAGTAGCACCTTCATGGGGGCCTAGTGGAATCCTTTCAAGATATGGAACTAAGTTTCTTGATCCATTATCAAATACTGGATATAAAATTATTGTAAGGCCCCATCCCCAATCACTCCAATCAGAAAAAGACGTTCTTGAATCACTAAGAAAAAGATATGAAGGAAAAAATCAACTAGTTTGGGATTTTGAAGCAGATAATTTCAATGCATTGCATGAAGCAGATCTACTAATATCAGATTATTCGAGTGTGATGTTTGACTATGTGTTTCTTTTTGATCGACCGCTTCTATACTTGAATGCAGATTTTGATATTCGACCTTATGATGCGGGAGACTTGGACCATCTTCCTTGGAAACTAAGAATTTTACCATCTATTGGTATTGAACTGAAGGTTGAGGATTTTCAAGAAATTGATAAAATACTAGCTGCATCTTTTAATAATATAATACTGCAAGAGAACCGTAAAAAAGCTAAAGCAGAAGCATGGGAACATATAGGTGAAAGTGGAATGCGTACTGCAGATTTTCTCATCAATACACAGAGAACACTTTACCAAGAAAAAGGATAAAATTGAATGCATGCAATTATTTTAAATTCTGGAAAAGGATCCCGGTTAGAAGAACTTACAGAGAACAAGCCCAAGGGTTTGGTCTCTGTATCGGAGGATTCTACTATTCTATCAAGGCAAATAGATATGCTAAGGGCTTGTGATGTTGATAGAATAGTAATCACCACGGGATACCTCTCTGAACAGTTCATAGCGTATTGTACTCAGCGATATCAGGACCTACATATCAAGTTTGTACACAATGTACACTATGATTCAACAAATTACATTGTATCACTTGATGCATTACAAACTCTAGAATTTGATGGGGCTGTGCTGTTGATGCATGGAGATTTGGTTTTTTCCCAGGATGTTCTCTGTGATATACTGGAACAGGAAGGAAGTTGTGGTGTGGTTGATAGTAACACTCCAATTCCGCAAAAAGATTTCAAAGCTCGTATTAACTCAGATGGAATGATTGCAGAGATTGGAATTAATGTTTTTGGTCCTGACTGCTTGGCATGTCAACCTTTGTACAAGTTAACCAGTTCGGATTGGAAGAAGTGGCAATTGGCTATTAGGAATTGGTGTGAAGATGGAAAGACGAGTGTATACGCTGAGGATGCACTCAATTCAATTCTCAGCTCGATGCAATTGGTTCCCTTTGATGTTAAAGGTAGACTCTGTAGGGAAGTTGATACAAAAGAAGATTTATCGGTAGTACAATCAATTTTGTAATACTACATGAGGATTAAGAGAAGAGTATGAAAAAAGTATATGTCGCAATGAGCGCTGACATTATCCATGTTGGACATGTGAATATTTTGCAAAAGGCAAAGGAACTTGGTGAAGTCTATGTTGGTGTACTCACTGATGAGGCTATTGCAGAATATAAACGGTTTCCGCTCATGCCGATGGACCAGCGGATGAGTATTATTGGATCTCTGCAAGGAGTATCCCATGTGGTAGTACAGACCAGCCTCGACTATGAAGAAAATCTACGGGCAATAAAGCCGGATTTTGTTGTACATGGAGATGATTGGAGAACTGGTGTACAAAGTGTCATGCGTGAGAAAGTAATATCTATCTTGCATGAATGGAATGGTGAGCTTGTTGAATATCCTTACACTGAAGGAGTGAGTATAGAAACTCTGAGAAAAGTTCTTGATGGGCAAGGGATTCTCCCTGAAAGAAGACGAAACCGACTTGCCTCCCTTTTAAAAATAAAGAAACTTGTCCGTGTACTTGAAGCTCATAATGGACTTTCTGGTCTTGTAGTAGAAAATACCAAGGTTGTGAAGGGTGATAAAATTGAGGGTTTTGATGCTATGTGGATTTCTTCACTATGTGATTCCACGGCAAAAGGAAAACCTGATATTGAATTGGTTGATATGTCTTCCCGTCTGGATACAATTAATCAGATTATGGAAGTTACCACTAAACCAATTATCCTCGACGGTGATACAGGGGGACTCCTGGAACATTTTGTATTCAATGTGAAAACGTTGGAACGCATTGGAGTATCTGCAATCATTATTGAAGATAAGATTGGATTAAAGAAAAATTCCCTGTTTGGAACAGAGGTGGCACAACAACAAGATAGCATAGAAAATTTCTGCTTAAAAATTACTGCGGGGAAACAAGCTCAATCCACCAAAGACTTCATGATTGTTGCCCGCATAGAGAGTTTGATTCTTGATCAGGGAATAGAGGATGCACTAACGAGAGCCCGTGCATATG
>JAQQAR010000064.1 GCA_028532765.1 Sphaerochaetaceae bacterium
ATGGTCTTTCCAACAAATTGCACTCAAGAACGGACTTTGAGGTATCGCTTACAAAATAGGTCTGTAATGCAAAAGGTTTCAGTAGAATCTGTTTTGAAATACCAAGCCAACGGAGATGCAAGATTCCACTTGCTTCCTGACCCGATGATTCAAAGACACGAATCACCCAACCATCGTCAGCTTCACTTCTCTTGATTGTAGAGAGGATCAAGGATGGATCTCCTTCGAGTTCACAATAACTGGAAGAAAGAGGCAGCTTACCTCCGTGTATTGACTCGAGCAAGACTTGCTGTCTTTGATTGAACTGGAGAGCAGCCCTACCAAAGTCGTTTGTTCTTGAACACCCTCCATCTTGTGGAATAAGGCGGAACAGGAACCGATGTTCGCCCTGCTCCATGTATTGTGGATATAGGTCAGGTCTCGGATGTGCGGGTTCATGGTGTGCAAAAATTGGGCTCCTGAGCAATGTTAATCGTAGGGCACCTTTTTCTGCACTTGCACTATAAACCCCATCGTTTACCACAAGGAGCCCATCTCCATCAATATCGCCAATCCAACTCCATCGCTGTACAGGATACTCATTACCATTCTTTGGACGAGCTATTGCACCATAGGGAATTTCCGACTTCCAGTTGACCACTTCATCGGTAAAAGGGGTGTCTATTACAAGTTGCAACAATTTCTGGTGCTCATGCCAGAGAACTCTTGTACTAAGATCAAGATAGTCTAGCTGCTGGTACAGTTTCAGCCTAAGTACCACCAGGCTATGCTCACCCTGGTAGGTAACTTCATATTCAGTAGAGACTGGGCCAGAAGACACCATCTGGAAGGTTTTAAGCTGCATGGGTGTCCGTTTCCCCCGATAACTACTGAGAGCATGGGACCAGGTATCAGAAATATCATCAACAACATAGGGCATGATTCCCATTGCTCCAAGATACTCCTTCCCATTCATTACATTTATCAAAGAGACTATTGCACCAGTCTCTTGATCAATTTCACAAGAGAAGTTACCAGCCTCAATTATATTAGTGGTTGTTCTCACATACTGAAGAGAACGGAGCTGTACAGAATCCAACCTTGATTGCGTATCGTTTAGACGATATGCAACGTAACCCAAAGGAGGAGCCTGTACACAGACACGAGCAGCATGGGTATATTCATTCCCGATTGAATTGGTTGGCACAATCTCATAGACAACTTCATCTCCATTTTCATTGGTGATAGAAGTCGGTACCGTATTTATATCAATGCATTCAGTTACCTTCCAAGGGTGGGGATTCCAGACAAGAAGCGTGGTTCCACTTTGAAATGTTCGTATTCTTGAAGCTAATTTCTGCAGACTCAAAGACGCCAAGGTATCGGCACTTTCCATTGCCCAACCGTACGATTGAATTACCTTATCGTAAGCCTCTGGGACTGAACAGCCACCGAGTGAATCATGGAATTGATTGACCAATACTTTCTTCCATGCTTCCCTCACTATCTCATAGGAGCCTTTTTCTGGTTCAACCATTGCTGAAAGTACCGCGATCATTTTTTCGGTTCTCATCAACAGGTGCTCAGCACTGTTGTTCAAGCGCTTGATCATACTGTATGCACTGTAACATCCTATTGCATGGAATTGCAGGTCTCCTTCTACAATAGGAAGACCTTCAGAAGTGGTAATCTGAGAGAAGAATCTTCCCACATCGCTATAACCTATCGAATTGTCTTCATCGATAAGGGTATCGAGTGTACGCAGGTTTTCTTTCGTAGGCCCGCCACCATGATTTCCCACTCCATAGAATCCCATCAAGGGGATAGATTCATGCTCTGATAGAACCCGCAATCCATCAACTTTCGCCTTCAGCCCTTCCCCCCAGTCACTGGCATTGTTGTAGTTAGGAGGAATTCGAAAAGTCATTACCTTGGTTCCATCAATTCCTTTCCATTGAAACAGGCTTTTTGCAATCGATTTCTCATGCTCCCCTGGGCGCATGTATGTGTACGTATCAATTTCCATTTTCTTGAGTATTTGGGGAAGATTCCCATGGTGACCAAAAGAATCAACATTATAACCGTGCTTTGCAATTACTCCAAACCGAGAAGAAAAATACGTTTGCCCATATAGTCCTTGACGCACGAACGATTCTCCTGAGGGAGCATTACAATCGGGTTGGAGCCACCATCCACCTACAATACACCACTTGCCGCTCTTCACGGCCTTTTGTATTCTACCGAACAACAAGGGATCAATTTTTTCAACCAACTCATAGTAATATGCGCAAGCAGAGGTAAAAACAAAATCTTCATGTTCTTCAATTCGATCCAAGACTGAAGCAAACGTAGAACGTATTTCTTGTACGCCTTCTTCCCATTTCCATAACCAGAGAATATCAATATGAGCATTGCCAATCAGATGGATTGTAAGAGAATCTTTATGCATAAACACCTTTCCTTTGTATGTAGAGTAGTAATATGAACAGTTAGGAATACCAAATATCATGAAGATTGTAGTAATACATCTTCATGGAAGTGAACAAGAAACACAACATAAAACAACCCTGCTATCGAAGCAATTGCCATTATCGTTATACAATTTCATGGAAATACCTTTAACTAGTAGCAGAATAACAAGTGGTAAAGAACGATACCCCTCCTGAACAACCAGAGCATAAAAGAAGTATCAACAGAAACCAAGTATGATGACATCTAAAAAGTCTTGCAAAAGATACTGCTATAAGTATTCTTGGACGTACTTGCAATCGAGTCGTTCTTTCAATCGTTGTTGATCTACTTATATCAACCCATCAAATCCAAATATGCATGGGAATCAAGAAACCTACGTATCCAGACAAATTACTGACTCAGATAAACTCTGTTTCAATCAAAACCAGGATGGGCTCATATAGTAGTGACAATTTGTACAAGAAGCCTCCTTCTTAGTAAATGTAACCGGTTACATTTCAGATAGCATAGACTCGATTTTTTGAGCTGTCAAGAATAAACAATGAAGAGCACTTGGCACCCACTGATTTTTATACCCAGCATACAGTACGCTTTCTAGAAATCCATAAACCTTATGGCAAAACTAGTAGCCTTATAATTTTGTTGAGCATTCTCAATTCCTCTGTTACATTTTTATTATATAGAGAGAGTTACCTGCAGATCTTTAACAGAAAAAGTATGGGAGGAACCGTATGGATAATAAGCGGTTTTCTTTGGTACGTATTACATGGTTCATGCTTGTGGTGCTGTCACTACTCTTCACTGGTTGTGTGGCTTCTCTTGATGCTTTTACATCGAGAGCAATTGAATACCAGACTTCGAAGATAGTCGAAGAAAAGGCAATGGAGCACTACATGGGGAGCAACTATGAGCTGCAACCAGTTGCCTATACTGTTCCTGAAATAATACTACCACCTTCCTTCTCTCCCCTACACGTTCCCATCACTCCGCCCAGCAATAAAGAAACAGATGCATTGCAACAGGCAATCCTGGAGGTCGAACAGGACAGAAAGCAAGCAAACACAGAGGAACTCACTCCATCCCTATTGTTAGCCAAGGCCTACGACTTACCCAGTATTCTACAGCTAGCCTCTCTTTGCTACCATAAAGCTCTACAGAGCATGGGTCCATACGATCGTGCTGAACTAAACAGATTACTGCCATCTGAACCTGATTTCTCAGGAAGGTCTGGGCTTCCACTATCCTCGGAGTTGGTTGCAATGGCCATACTCTATGGAGATTCCCAACCATTCAAGGAAGCATTGGCTTGTGCAGCGTTCTCCTATGACAGTGGCAACGCAGTTGCAGCGAGCAATCTCGCCACAGCACTAAGCACAACCCAAGAAGAGGTTGTGCCCATCTACCGATATGCACTCTCCCTTACACTGGAAGAAGGCGCCTATACATACGGAAGCGTTTTGCCCCTCATCAACCTTGGTACTGCTCTGTTGGAAAAAGATGCTGACGAAGAAGCCAAACAGTGTTTCCTTGCTGCACTCGAGATCGACCCATCTTCCTGGGATGCTGCAGTAGGACTTTCATCATACTACTGGAAACAGGGGTTCCGCCTGAAAGCCAAGGCAGTACTCGAGGATGCCATGTTGGACCGTCCTCTCATGTTTGCAATGATGAAACAAGAAGCTGAGATGCTGGAAGAGGTTTCCGATGTAGTTGAAGTTCCTATTGATGCCCCAGATGAGCAATATGAAAAAGCTATCGAGACAATCGCCGAACAACCAATTATGACAGCAGCTGAGTTTATCTCCTCCATGGATCAGAATGAGCGAAACAAGATCAGGACTTTCATCGACTACCTGGTACCAGAAGGGAGCTATACTCCCCCAAAGATTGATACTATTCTGGCATATGGCTCCTTGCAGGCAATACGTCAGCCCAACGGCATTGCAGCCCTCACCGACCTCACAGAATCCGTGGCAATGTTTGCCACAAAGGCATCAGCCTCATACGCAAAAGATCTCATATCCAACCTTGAGCGTATGGGAATGAATATTGATCTTCAGGGCATCGATCTCGATGAACTTGAAGCACATCCCGAAAAATATGCCAATGCAATGGGTGGTAATGTGCAGGTAAGCGGAGTGGATCAGGTATATGCGTATGCTGGAGAAATGGAACAACAGGCAATGAAGGCCGAACTCGATCTTATGAACAACAGGACTGATTCCAGCCTACAGCTCGCAACCAGGGGTGATCCTGCCATGGTCATCTTCCAACTCAACCCTGCTGACTATGTCGATCCTACCAATGTCCTGATCCAGCGCTACAACATGCTCCAGTACCTGATAAAATACAATGCCTACGGATCGTACCTGAATTCGCTAACCAGAAGACTCATAACAAATCTACAAGGAATGGCACAGCAAGCCGGATATAGCCTGTATGGACTCGAAGAGCAATTCAGTGGGGATAAATGCAAGAAAGCAGTACAGACGTGGAACGACATCTGCTCTTCATACTGGAACCAGATGACCAGCTACGCTTCCCACCAATACCTCAAGAAAATTACCCCCTATGCAAAAGCATTCTATGAAGATGTATTCAAGCATGTGGCTATGATCAGCGACCCAGAGGTCCGACAGCTAAAGGATCAGGAGCTTCGTTCAGCCATTGACCAAGCAGTACTGGCAGGCCTGGGAGGTGTTCTCTTTGCCTACGGTGCATTCGATTACTACCCGATACAGGAAATGTGTGGTGATGACTACTCACGACAGGAGGCAATCGAGCAAACAGAACAGAAGAGACAAGCGAAGAACAACTATGAAAAGAAACGCTTTGAATCGGGAGAGATTCCTCCCTCATCCCCTCTGTTCAAGAAACTCGACTCATATGGGACTGACCTCGATATCCCGTTCGTACCGATTTCAGGGCGAATTTCAGTCGCACGAACCGATCTTAAACTTGGTTTCAATCTTCCCACACAAGGAAGCCCTGGTTTCGACTACCAGTTCACGAAGAATAATTTCACCGGAAAAAGTATGCATGATGGCTCTCTCTCCTATCAATTTGGTGCAGGAAAAGGAGGAGCAAAAATTGAAGGCAAGCTCTCTGTAACAGGAAAAATCGGGTTCAACGGGGACGGTACGGTCAGTGACTATGTATTTGGAGCAAATGGAGAAGCTACTGCCATTTACCATGGAACCCATATAACAGCGACCGGTTCTGTGGCAGTAGACAGTGGAGGTGTTTCCTTCACAGGGGACGCCTCAGGCTCGTTTACTACATCGATTCCACAAGCTGATGCAATCGAGATTGAGGTTACGGTACAGAGAGATGGATCCTTCACGATAAATCCCAGTCTTGACTTCGACCCAATGGGAGACCTCATCACAGAGGCTGCAGAAGGGGTGGTGGGAAGTGAAGGAGCTCCCTTCATTCCTGCCAGCAGCGATGGACTGAAGAAGGTATTCAGTGGGAAATTTGAGAGGTGAGAATAGACAATAAATGATCTGCATTTGCTATAGGCTGCACACTTGGGGGTAGTTATACATGCTATGATAAGCTCGTTTAAAACCTGAAAGAAACCAATCTCTTTCTAAGGAAACACCAGTAGAAGATAATTTGATCATTGCATAGTTAAAATAGTTTGACAGGACCAAGCATAGAAATTACTTAACAAATATCATAAGTTCCGCAACAAAAACATGAAAAATGGCTACTAACTTTTTATTTTAAAGTAAATTATCAGACAACCATATAGCCATAATATCTCCTCAATTGTAGTACATCAATAGATATCTTTCGTTTTATTGTTGAGCGAGCGTAATTCTTGCATATACTTTCCATCATTCGGGACCCATAGCTAAGCCCGCCTCTCTCAAGTAAGGAGAGAAACAGTAGTTCTTGTACCTATTGCCTTGTACTTCTCCCCCCTTTGCGGCTTGCTGGGTTTCTATGATTTTTACA
>JAQQAR010000065.1 GCA_028532765.1 Sphaerochaetaceae bacterium
AAGATGTATGGAGCTGTTATGGCTGGGTTGAAACAAAAGGGCAGGCTTGCCTACGGAACCATTCGGGGCCTTATGGGCATCTCTGGGTGGCTCAAGAGAGCGTTTGGCTTCAACGTGGGAAAGCATTGGTTCAAGTTCCTGCTCAAGAAACTCTCGCTCGACACCAACAGGATCTGTATCTGCGGGGGTGGACCGCTTCCTGCATCGACGTTCAGGGGATTCAACGAACTCGGCATCGATTTCGTACAAGGATATGGGCTTACCGAGACTTCCCCAATCACACATCTCAATCCCATCTATGCGTTCAAGGAATCCTCTGTCGGGAAGGTTGTTGCAGGTACCGAGTGCAAGATCGTCGACCCTGACGAGGACGGAAACGGCCTGATCTACATTCGTGGCCCCCAGGTAATGAAAGGATACTACAAGAACACTGAGGCTACAGCTGAGGTGCTTGATCAGGATGGTTGGCTCAATACAGGGGATATCGGACAGGTGGATGAGAAGGACTACCTCTATTTGAGCGGAAGAGCGAAGTCAGTGATCGTGAGCGAGGGAGGGAAGAACATTTTCCCAGAAGAGATTGAGGACAAATTCCAGCTCTACACAGAGATTGAGCAGCTGTGTGTCATTGGGTACATCAAGGACAAGCAAAGCGCCGGTGAGCATGTGAGGGTCATCATCTTCCCCTCCCAGGCATTTGCCGAAGGAAAGACTGCCGAAGCGATACAGGAGAGAATGGAGCAGATAGTCAAAGAGGTCAACGCTACCCTTCTTCCCTATAAGAGGATAGAGATGGTCTCGGTGGCTGATGAACCGCTATCCATGACCTCTTCCAAGAAGGTCCGTCGTGCTGAGGTCTCGAAGCGATATGAGATTGCCTGAAGGTGAAGTGAAGGAAAACACAGAGATACTTTCCGCCAGGGCATGGAAGATAGCCGAGGTTCTGGAGCAACGTTTTCCTGGTTGGGACTCCCGTCGATACATCATTGCAATGCTTATCTATCGGTATCTCTCCCAGGAAATGGAGCAGTTCGCAGAAGATCAACCGGAACTGGTGTTGCATCAGAAGCGATACAGAACCATGGATGACGAGGAGGTAGAAGCGCTTGCAGATGAGGCGTCTTCCACGATTGGGTTCTTCATTCCTCCAAGTGGACTCTTCTGCAATGTGTACCGGGATGCCCCAAGAGATGGGAATCTGGGGAAGACCTTGGAATGGGTCTTTTCCGATATTGAGGAATCAGCGGTCGGATACGCAAGTGAGAGCGTCTTCAGGAACCTCTCAAGTCATCTTGCTAAAGATGAAATTGAACTGGGTGCTGTTCCCAGAACAAGAAAGCAGAAGCTATACAGCCTGATGAAGGCCGTCTCCAGTATCAGTCCAGAGGCCATTTTCGATATGACGAGTACCTTTGAGCACCTGCTTGACCAGTATTCCAGGCCTCAGGCAACAGGAGACGGGATATTCGAAGCACGGCTTGTACCTGACTTGCTTATACTCCTTGTGAGCAGGGGAAGTAAGTCCATACAGTCATTCTATGACCCCTACTGTGGAACAGGTGTGCTCTTATCCCATGCACGCTTCCGCCTTGCCGAGGGGGGCTGTTTGTATGGCCAGAGCGAAATGATACCAGAGTACAACATGGCCCGTTTCTTCATGTTTCTCATCCATCTCGACCCAACTCGTTTCTCATTGGCCTATGGCGACTCACTGACGTCTTTCGAATCCTTTGGAGGACGTACGTTTGACGCAATCGCCAGCATACTCCCTGTGAGGAAGCTATGGGCCAGAGATGAGGATTCCTCTCTTGTAAAGGACAGCCGTTTCAGTCCTGCAGGAGTCCTGGCTCCGAAGGCAAAGACTGACCTGGCATACGTCATGCACTCAGTGTCATGCCTCAGTGAGAGAGGAACGGCAGCCTTTGCCCTGGGCGAAGGGGCCCTGAGCCGGGAAAGGGCTGAGAAGACAATACGAAGCTGGCTTCTGGATAACAACCTTGTCGATGCCGTCATCAGAATCCCGGCCTATGGCCATCATGCAGACACGATGCATCGCCATGTGCTTGTCATACGAAAGGGAAGAAGGGAGGACACCATTCTTTTCATCGATGCATCTTCACAAACTAGAGACAAGAGGCCTTCCTTCATACTGATCAGTGAGATATCCCACATATACAACGAGAGACGGGAAGTGCCCCACTATGCTTGCCTTGTGGACAGGAAAGAGGTCATGGAAAACAGGTGTGATCTCAGGCCTTTCCACTATGTTGAGAGTAATCACCCTTGTGAAGGGGAATCAGAGGCATCGCTTGAAAAAGCCATTGAGAAGACAGGGAATGATCTTGCATCGTTGGCTGTCTCCCCTACCGTGCTTGCTTCGTTGGCTAAGAAGCTTGATCAGGCGCCTTTCCTGCCTGTTGGCAAAGTGGCGGCCATCAAAGGGGGCAAGAACATAAGGTCCTATGCATTCACAGATTCCCCTACAGGGATTGGGTATGTGAGGACATCAGATCTTGCATGCAAATCCAGTGATTGCCTCCTCGTCAGTTCGTCCGTGCTCAGGATCTCACCGAAGGTAACCACTGCAAGGATGTTTGACAGGGATACGGTGCTTATTCCCAAATATGCCACAAGCATCAAATCGGGCAGGAGGGGGATCCTGGCTAAGAGTTCGGCTGTAGATGGAAACCTGTTGAGCCTTGTCCCACAGGAAGGGGTACGAGAAGAGTACCTGCTACATGCATTCGGGGCTTGGGCCCGCGGGG
>JAQQAR010000066.1 GCA_028532765.1 Sphaerochaetaceae bacterium
GAGGAGGGCTTCCGGAAGAAAAAAATTGTTCCGATGTTTTCGATGGTTCAGAGGAGCAAGAAACTGCATGCGGAGTCGATGGAACGCATGCGGGTAAAGCATAAGCGTTTTCTGCAGCATACGATTCCGTTTTCGAGCGATATTGAAAAAATGGGCCTGCATCGTGCTCCGGCGCTTTCCTATGCAGGACAACGTTCGGCGGCGTGGGCTTATGAAGCGGTCTGGGAAGAACTTGAAGATTTGATTTAGGATGATGTGATGCGGAAGCAGTATGGCGCGATTCCTTTTCTGTATGAAAGGGGACAACTCAAGGTGGTGATGATTACCAGTGCCCGCGGGTACTGGATTTTTCCGAAGGGCCGTTTCGAGGAAAAGCTCGGAAAGTGCGGAACAGCTGCGCTGGAGGCGATGGAAGAGGCGGGCGTTGAAGGGTGTGTGGAAAAAAATCATGCTTTCCGTACCAAGGTGCTGATTAAGAGCGGAGAGCTGGTCCGGCTCACCTTGTTTGCACTGAAAGTAAACGTTGTGCACGATAAATGGGATGAGGACTATCGCCGAAAACGCCGCGTGGTTTCCATCCGGGAAGCCAAAGCGCTGATCACTTCGGATGGTTTGCGGGATTGTCTCGAACAGTTTGAAGCGGAATTTAGTGGGTGACTGGTCTTATTCCTGCTTTAAATAACTGTTTTTGTAGAGAGAGGTATTCATGAAAATTCTGAGTGTGATTCTGGTGCTGGGTATGGCTGCAGGTGCTGTATTCGGAGAGGAAAATGTAGTTGAACTGACCGCATCAAAAGATGGTTTTTTTCGCAGTAATCACCGAACTAAAAACAGCGGGGCGTCGAAGATCCTGCTGCTGAGTGCGATGCCGGGGGTGACTTCGCTGGTCGGGTTTGATCTGAGTGACGTGACGAACGAGGTTGCATCTGCTGAATTTTCATTTCGTATTCAGGACGATTCGGAGACGCCGCTTTCTCTGACGGTTGCAACGATGGCTCTGAATGAAAACAACGGTCTCTGGATTGAAGGCGAGGGAGACCTTGGCCTGCAGGGCCGGAATGCCAGAGTCGGGGAATCGACATTTCAGTGGCGCAGCTTCCGCGATGAAGACTGGGTGGATGCAAAAGGCCGGTCGGCTAAGAATCTGATGGATTCCAGACTCTGGAATGAGGTGGAGCATCTTTCGGATGTGAAATGGAAGGCCGGGGAGACCATTCGTGTACCGCTTGATCCCGCTCTGCTTGAAAGTGTCCGGAGTATGGAAGTGCCGGTCATTACTTTCGGGCTGTGGGGTACAAAGGGTGATGCGGTTTATAAGATCGATTCCAAAGAATCGGGACATCCGGCCGTGTTGACGCTGACGATTGTTCCGCCGCAAATTTCGGAATAAAAAAACAGAGCGTTTCCGATGTTGGCATTTAATCTGCTTCAATTCTTCTATCATCAATGGGAGAAAAAAGATGACTGACAATGCTGCACCGATGGGAGAGGTGGAAAGCGGTTCTGAAGAGCTCGATTTCCACGAAATGCTGGACCGACAGATTCTCGAATACCGCAAGGTTGTAGGGTATCACCGCCTGCAAATGTCGATCGTTGAAGGCGCTCGCCTCGATTGGGTTGGCTCCTTCTTGTACAGCCGTGAGGAAGGGACCAAGGCATATGCACTTCGAGGGGAAAAGGAGCATGCAAAAGCCTTGAAGCGTGCACAAGGATTCCAGAAGCAGCTTGAGGCGTTACAGGCTCCGATCACCAGTGAGAACCTGAAACGATTTATCGGTAAGGAGTATGATGTGCTTATTGAGGAACCGGTTGAAGGCGAAGACTTGGCAATCGGTCGTATGTATGCCCAGGCACCGGAGGTCGATGGACTTACCGTGGTAATGGGTCGTGACCTGAAGGCGGGAGAGGTGCTACGCTGCGGAATTAGCAGGGTCAATGGTCTTGACCTTGAGGCAATCCCCTTGAAAGGAGGCGTGTCTCATGGCTGAACTGCAGCAACTTATGGATCAACTCAATGAAGCGCAGAGGGAAGCTGTTCTTGAAAACAGTCATCCTTTGCTCGTCCTTGCAGGTGCTGGTAGTGGCAAGACACGGGTTATCACCACCAAGATTGCTTATGCCATCGAACAGCTTGGCATTCCCCCTTATAAGATTCTTGCGGTAACCTTCACCAACAAGGCAGCAAATGAGATGAAAGAGCGCGTAGGGCAGATGTTGGAAGGTCGCTCAGATGTAAATGATTGCAATATCCGAACCTTCCACTCATTTGGTGCTTGGTTTCTCAGGAGATTCGGCTCAGAGATTGGCCTTGACGCAAACTTCACCATCTACGATGACGATGACTCGTTGAGTTTGCTTGCCTCTTGTTTTCCGAACTACAAGAAACGGGAACTTGATCCCATCATGAGAAAGATCAGCTATGCAAAGGATAGGGGTCTGACCTATACGGACAATTTACAGTCACTCAAGGTTGACTCCACCTTCAAGCGTATGTTTGAGGCATATGAGCGGAAGTTGCATCAGGTGGGAAATGTGGATTTTGCCGACCTGATCGGCCGAAGCATCGAGTTGCTCGAGACCAAACCTGAAATCCAACAGTGGGTTCACCGTCGCTTCAGTATGATCTTGGTGGATGAGTATCAGGATTCCAATGCTGCACAGTTCAAACTGCTGCATCGTTTGGTAGGGCCAGGTACCTTCATTTGCGTCGTAGGTGATGACGATCAGTCCATCTACCGGTTCCGTGGGGCGGAGGTGCAGAATATTCTCAGCTTCCCCGATCAGTATCCGATGGCCAGGACCGTTAAGCTTGAGCAGAACTATCGCTCAACACAGAATATCCTTGAAATTGCCAACAGTGTCATCAAGAACAACAAGGGAAGACACGAAAAACAGCTCTGGACAGCAAACAGAAAGGGTGGAAAGCCCCATCTCTTTTATGTGCAGGACGAACAGGATGAAGCGCTTCGTGTTGCTTCCATTGTCAAGAAAGACCGACGTTTTAACGAGAGTGCCATATTATACCGGACCAATGCTCAGTCGGTTGCCTTCGAGACAATGTTCAAGCGCTCGGGGATTCCCTACAAGGTGGTTGGTGCTTTGCAGTTCTATGAGCGTGAAGAGGTGAAAGATGCCTTGGCCTTGCTCTTCCTGCTTACCAATACAAAGGACGAAGTCAATTTCAAGCGTATGATCAATAAGCCTACCCGGGGAATCGGCCCGGGGAGTCAGGATACCATTCTTGCCTACAGCCCGGAGGCTGAGGGAGATTTGCTTGCTATGCTGCGTCTTGCCACCGAGAAGAGTGGGCTCTCAAACAAAGCAAGGGAAGGAGCAAAGCATTTTTTGCGGATGTACGAGCATGCCCAGAAGATGCTTCAGGAAGGGGAGTTGGTCGATTGTGCATATTTCCTCATCAGGGAATCAGGGCTGCTTGACCACTACCGGAAGCTGGACCAGCAAAATACCACCAGCAAGGTGGAGAATCTGGAAGCTTTGGTCAATGCTCTCTCTTCCTATGAGTCCTCCCTGGAAGGATTGTTGCTTTTCCTCGAGCAACTTTCACTCGATCCAACTACCCTTGGGCAGGAAGATCCCAGGGATAAGGATGGGGTTACCCTTATCACCATGCACAACACCAAAGGGTTGGAGTTTGACAGGGTGTTTGTAGCCGGCCTGGAAGACGAACTGTTCCCTGGTCGTTCAGCGGAGAGTGATGAGGATACTGAGGAAGAACGTCGAATATTCTATGTTGCAGTGACAAGGGCAAGAGAGGAGTTGTATCTGCTCAGTGCCCGCGCAAGGAAGATATGGGGTAAGACCAGTTACAATCATCCAAGCCGTTTTCTTGATGAGATTGACTCATCACTGCTTTCTGTGCAGGGGATTCGCCCTTATACCGAAGTGGGTGGATTTGGTTATCAGGGTCTCTCCAGTCTCCAGGAGAAGCGAAAAAGGCATGAATCCATGCCCTCTTCAAGATCTTCTTCTTCCTCATGGGGTGCAAGCGGAGCTCCCATCATACAAAAAGGATTTGGTAGTAATGCCAAAACCTTCACCATGAAAACGGTGCATGAAGCAAAGGAAGGTGAACCCCTGTTCCCTGTAGGACAACGCGTTTATAGTGACAGTTATGGGGAAGGGGAAGTAGTGACCCTTCGGATGAGTGGGGACCGTGAGGTCATAGAAGTCAGATTTTTCAATGGCAAGAAAACCACGTTCATCAGCAAGTTTGCCCAGCTGGAGAAAATTGGGGGTGAGTGAGATGGAGAGAAGTGGGAAAGCCACTAGACAAGATTGGCCGGAAGGTTATACAATGCCTACCGTTGTCCGCGCCCGTGACTTTTATCTATATGATCGCTACGGTGAGCGGTACACTGATTTTTTTCAGAATTATGGCAGAGCCATTCTTGGCCATCGACCAGAGAGGATCCATCAGGCTATCAAGTCTACGGTGAGTCGTGGTTTGATAGCAGAGTACCCATCGGTATTTACAGGAAGGCTCGAAAAGCTATTGGTGAACCTGTTTCCAAGCTTTCCGGTTGTCCGTATATATACAGACCCCCGGAAGGTCATGCAAGCAGTAAGCGCAGTTTCGAATGATGCACTATTTGATCCTGCTCTCTCTGCTGAACATGCAAGCCGTACAGTGTCCTATTGGCGACCGTTCCTAGGTTTTGGCGGGGCAGAATCCGTGATGCTCCTCCCTATCCTACCTTTCCCAGGGAGTTTCGTACCTCAGGTCGTTTGCCTCAAGGAATCCTTCTGTACAGCACAGGTCCCGCCCTCAGACGTGGTATCCCCGTTGTTGCTTGATTTGCTCATCAAGACAACCGCGAGTTTGATCCAAGTACTGAAGTCGGAGGAAACAGTTGCAAAACGCATGGACAATCCACTCAGTGGTGTGTTCAAAACACGAGGACCGTACGGATTAACCGGTCTCAGTGAGGAGCGTTATGCGGCCTTTGCCAGGGAAGCACTCACAAAACACATGGTGTTTCCCCGGGCAGCGGATGTTCCGTTCATTATCCCGGGTTCCTATACCAAGGGTGATGTGGTTGGACTGGTGGAATTGGCTAGCCGATATGCCAATGCTGTAACATAGAAATGGCTGTAGAAATACGCCATGCACAAAACACACGCAAGAACAAACTTGCAGAACAGGATGAATAGATGAAGACTATTTTTGTGAAACCGCTGACGATTCAGAAGAAATGGTATCTGATTGATGCAGAGGGAAAGGAGCTTGGCAAGGTAGCAGTTGCCGCTGCACGCATCCTCCGCGGGAAGAACAAGCCCGAATTTGTCCCACACCAGGACATGGGCGACTATGTGATTATCATCAATGCTGAGAAAGCTGCCCTTTCGGGCAACAAGTACCAGGATAAAATGTACTATCGCCACTCCAACTACCCCGGTGGGCTGAGACAGACCAGCTATGCTGATATGATCAAGCGCAACCCGGTATATCCGATGGAGCGCGCCGTTCGTGGTATGCTTCCCCGAGGTCCCCTCGGTCGCAAGCTGTACACCAACATGAAGGTCTATGCAGGTGATAAGCACCAGCATCAGGCACAGCAGCCCATCAAGGTCGAAATTTAAGGTAGGAGCGAAAAATGGCAAAGAAAGAAGTAAAGAAAGTGGAAAATCTTGGTCATGGTGTTGGACGCCGTAAGACCGCCGTTGCTCGTGTCTACCTGAGGGAAGGCGAGGGCAAGATTGTCATCAATGGTAGGGACATCGATACCTACTTTGGTAACCCGATGCTCACCTATATCGTGAAGCAGCCGCTTGAAACCACTGAGACAACCGGCAAGTATGACTTGCTCATCAACGTTGTTGGTGGTGGCCCTTCCGGTCAGGCAGGTGCTTGCCGCCATGGTATCGCACGTGCACTCTGTGCTCATGATGAGGATTACAGACCTGCACTACACTCTGCTGGATTCATGACTCGTGACTCCCGTATGGTTGAACGTAAAAAGTATGGTCAGCCGGGCGCACGCCGCAAGTTCCAGTTCTCCAAGCGTTAAGTGGCATTTGCTCGCATCGAAAAGGAACCCTCTCGTGGTGGCTTCAGAGCCGTACCGCAGGAGGGTTCTCCTTTTTCAATACCCAGTGAATTATTTGTCTCAAAGCAGCTTTTCATAGGGCAGGAGCTCTGTCAGGAGGAGTTCTTTCACCTCAAGGAACTTCAGGAGCAGCATCTTTGCAGAGTGCAAGCAATGACCTATCTGGCTCGTAGGGAGCATACCGCCTTTGAGCTGAAGATCAAATTGCAGAAGAAGTCTTTCTCCTCGAGGTGTATCCAGAATGTTTTGGATATCTTGAAAGAGGAGAACTTGCTTAGTGAGGTTCGCTATGCCCTGCAATTCATTGAATCCCGTCAACGCAAGAATCCTGAGGGAAGAGCCCTGATGGCACAGCGGCTTGCAGCCAAGGGTGTGGATCGTGAAGCTGCCGAGAGAGCGCTTGATGAGCTTTACAGTGAAGAGCAGATCATCGACTATGTGGAAAGAGCCTATGCGCTTGCTCTTCAGAAAGTAGGGGAGGATAAAGCAAGAATGGTACTCTCGAAGAAGGGTTTTTCTTCTTATGAGGTTCGTCTCGGTCTTGAGCGTCTCTTTTGATACCGATACACTTTCTGCTGATGGGGGATTTTATGGGCAATAAACGTATTCTTGTGATGGTTCTTCTCCTTACTCTTTCAATTTCAGGACTCTACGCTCTGCATTTCGAGTATAACGAAGATCTTTCACTGGCAAGCGATGTCACCTTGGCTATGACAATGGCCTCCCCTGGAATGCTCGTATTCGAATCCCCTGCCTCAGACTATCTGGCAATTGGTGGTAGCTATGGGATTACCATGGTAGGGGCCTATTTCGGTGTACGTACTCCGCTTAAGGCAATCATCGATCGTGAGCGTCCCTATGTTGGGGAGGTCTCCAGGCCGGATGATACCTCTGAAGATTATGACTCCTTTCCTTCAGGCCATGCATTGATGGCCTTTACCTCTGCCGCCTATACCCAGACCATTACCAGTCTGTGGTATCCAGACTCCCAGGTGATGAGAGCTGCAAGTATTGCAGCCTGGTCAATGGCTACTGCCACGGCAATACTACGCGTGGTAAGTGGAAATCACTATCCAACAGATGTCCTTGCTGGGGCAGCAATCGGAAGTGCTTTGGGCTTTCTCGGCCCTTACCTTACCAACAAACTCTTCCCCCATGATGATTCTGTGCAGATCCTGGCCGGTCCGGTGGTAGGGATGCGGTTAGCGTTCTAAAACGTATTCACTCTTTTCAAAATCCTTCATTTCTGTTCCTGTTACAGCCTCCGTTTACTATACGGAGGTTTTGTCTGCTTATGTCGTGAAAATTGATAACTTAGTAACTATAACTATTATATGTCTTTATACGAGCTATCACTGAGAGCGCTTTTTGTCTCGCTTAAAGCGTAGAACAAAATTGTTCAACAAAAATGTTGACAACTGGTGTACCGCCGTTTACGATTTATACATCTAGTAAAAGGAGTATGGTATGAATCTAATGAAAAAGTGTTTGATGATTTCCTTGATTTCAATCATGGCTCTCTCCTTCGGTTTTGCGCAGGGAGAGAAAGAAGCAAGTGGGGCTGCAAGGCCTGCTTTTATCTCAATCGGAACTGCCTCTGCAGCAGGAGCCTATTATCCAATCGGGGTTGCTTTGGCTGATATCTGGAACAAGACACTTCCGGGTACCCGCTTCAGTTCCCAGGAGACAGGCGGAAGTGTTGCAAACCTCAATATGATCGCTAGTGGAGAATTGGAAATGGGCATGTCCAATGAGAACGTTGCCTACACTGCAGGGCTTGGTCAAGATCCCTTCAAGAATCCAATTGATTTGAAAGGTGGTTGGATCCTGAACAACAGTAATGCAATCATCGTGGCGATGGGAGATTCTGGGATAACCAACGTTTCACAGTTAAAGGGAAAGAAAGTGTCACTTGGCGCTCCTGGCTCCTCTGCAAACGTCTTTGGAGAACTCATTCTGGCTTCCGAGGGACTGGAGAAGGGCGACTATGAGCAGGTGTTCATGGGCTGGCAGGAATCGGCAGATGCAATGAATGATGGATTTATTGATGCTGCACTGATGGTTGGTGGTCAACCATTCCCAGCAGTTACCTCTCTTTCGGTCAGATCTGATGTACAGGTGCTCACCTTCAATACAAAGCGCTTCCGCGAGTTGAGTAGCTACCCATATGCTACCGATAAGATTCCTGCAGATATGTATGATATGAAACAGGATGGCGATTCAGTAATCATTCGTTCGGTTGTATATATCAGTCCAGACCTCTCTGATGAGATCGTATATGACATGGTTAAGCAGGTATTTGAGAATATCCCAACGCTTGTCTCTGCACACCCTTCCGCTTCTGGAACCCGTCTGTTCTCTGAAGAGGCTGCAAAGGATATTAGTCTTGAAATCCATCCTGGCGTAATCCGCTATGCAACAGAAGTAGGTGAATGGTAATGACTAGATTTCGTGAAACAGTAGCAAAGGTATCATGGTTGCTGACCTTGGTGTTTATCACTTTTGTTCAGCCACTGTATCTCCTTCCGATAGAGCAACAGCTTCCAATTACCCTGATGCTCGTCATGATTGGCCTCTTTTATCATAGGCCGTTCATAAAGGTGAAGGAGGAGATGGGAAAGCAAGGTTCTATCCCAATGCTGATCCTCGACTCAGTATTCGTCGTTGCAGCGATTGTGGTAGGTCTCTACATCACACTCAACTATCATGCCATCATCTACCGACAGGGAGCGTTCACTGGGATGGATGCAGTAATCTCTGTTATTGCAGTGGTACTGGTATTTGATGCAGTGAGAAGAGCTGTAGGTTGGCCACTGACCATTGTGTGTCTTGTTGCGCTTGCTTATGCACTTCTTGGGAGATTGATGCCGGGAGCTCTGTTTCACCGGGGGTATTCAGTAAATAGAATTTCCCTCCAGCTTGCCCTGAGTTATTCCGGAATATACGGAATACCCCTGCAGATCATGGTTCGTTACGTGATTCTCTTCATCGTCTTCGGAGCATTGTTACAGGTAAGCGGGGCAGCTGATTTCTTGGTCAGATTTTCTACATCCTTCGCTGGAAGGTATACCGGTGGGCTTGGAAAGGTCGCTGTTGTTGCAAGTGGACTGGTTGGTAGTATCTCTGGAAGTGCTGCCGGCAATGTTGCTACAACGGGAAGTGTCACAATTCCTGCCATGAAAGGGTCCGGCTATGAACCTCACCTGGCTGCTTCGGTTGAGGCGGTTGCCTCAACCGGTGGGCAGATAATGCCACCGATCATGGGGGCAGCGGCATTCCTTATGGCCGATTACTTGGGTATTCCTTATATCCAGGTGGTGAAGGCTGCAGTCATTCCTGCTTTCCTGTACTTTTTCAGCGCAGGGGCTGCGATTGACATCTATGCCAGGTCAAAAGGGATTGTAGGCTTGCCGAAGGACAAGATTCCTCCCTTCTGGAATGTGATTAAAACTGGATGGGTATTCCTTGCATTGATTCTATTGGTCTATGGAATGCTGATTGCAGGGGCCTCTCCGACCTTGGCAGCTTTTGCTGGTACCATGGCGGCAGCTCTGCTGATTGTCGTGAGACGAGTAGGGCTTAAGGCTCTTATCGACGCACTGTATGATGGGGCTCAATCTGCAGCCAAACTGTGTGCTGTGACAGCAGGAGCAGGTATTGTGGTGGGAATCATTCAGTTGACTGGACTAGGAGCCCAGCTCGCCAGCTTCATGGTTGAAGTATCGCAAGGGCATGTATTTGTACTGCTCATCCTGGTGATGTTTGCATCAATCATCATGGGTATGGGTATGCCTACCACGGTAGTGTATGTCTTGCTCGCAGCCTTGGTTGCTCCGGCATTGGTTGCACTTGGTATTGATGTGGTTGGAGCACACTTTTTCTTCTTCTATTTTGGTGTTCTGGCTGCAATCACACCGCCGGTAGCACTTGCTTCCTATGCAGCTGCCTCAATCGCAAAGAGTGAATTTGACAAGACAGGCTGGACAGCGTTCAAGATGGCCCTTCCAGCGTTCATTGTTCCCTTCTTCTTTGTCATGAACCCGGCTCTTCTGATGAATGGCTCGGTGCTGGAAATTATCTATGCTGCCTTTACCTCTGCGATAGGGGTATGGATGATCTCGGTAGCAACCATGAACTATTTCAGAGGAAAGCTTCCCCTGTGGGCAAGAGCTGTGATTATCCTCGGAGCGATATCGCTTATCGGTCATAGTTTGGTTACCGATATCGCAGGGTATTTGGTGCTTGCAGGTTTGATCTTCTTTGGAATGAGGAGAAAGCAAGTACCCCCAAAGCAATCTGAGCCTTTGAAAGCATAAAGGAAAAAGAGTTTTCATTGGAAATTACATGCATGGAAACCTATAAAACAAGGAGAGAGTACTATGGTCTCACCAGGATATATTCCGTTTCACCCAAATCCAAGCAAGCCAGAGTTTACGCTACCGAAAGGTTCCGTTGATTCCCATTGCCATGTCTTTGGACCAGGCGATGTCTTCCCTTATGCTGCAACGAGCAGCTATGTACCGGTTGACGCACCCAAGGAGTTGCTCTTCGATCGACATAAACACCTCGGAGTTGATCGTGCTGTCATTGTACAAGCCAGCTGCCATGGAACTGATAACCGAGCCATGATCGATGCATTGAAAACAGCCGGAGAAACATACCGGGGGATTGCAATCGTCAATTCCGAGATAACCGAAGCTGAACTCAAGGCAATGGATGAAGTGGGGGTAAGAGGTGTCCGTTTCAATTTTGTAAAACGCTTGAAGGCCCGTCAGCCAATCGAGACTCGGATGAAGATCCTTGAGAAGATAAAACAACTTCCCTGGCATCTGGTAGTGTATTTTGAACCGGCAGATCTTGCAGAGATTAAGGATTTTCTTATGGAGGTACCTGTACCTGTGGTCATAGACCATATGGGGTGCATTCCTTCCGACAAGGGAGCGCAGAGCAGGGAATTTGAGGAACTTGCAGCATTGTTGCGTGATGACCGGTTCTGGATAAAGGTAAGCTGTCCTGAGAGATTCAGCAAGCAAGGACCCCCATATCTTGATATGGATGAAGTAGCCTCAGAGTTGATCAGGATGATTCCCGACAGAGTCCTCTGGGGCACAGACTGGCCACATCCAAACATGAAGAGGGAAGCACCGGATGATGGGATACTGGTGGACAGGATTGCAAGGATTTGTCCTGATGAACAGCAGCAAAAGGCGCTGTTGATCGAGAACCCAACCCGTTTATATTGGGGTTGATGTATTGAATGATTGAGAGGAATAGTATGAGTAACAATAAAAGCGCTCTAGTCATGAGTGCACATGCAGCAGATTTTGTTTGGAGAGCTGGTGGAGCGATTGCTCTGCACCAGAAGGCAGGCTATGATGTCACTGTTGTCTGTCTCAGTTATGGAGAACGAGGTGAAAGTGCCAAATATTGGAAGAAGGGAGATGTGACAATCGATCAGGTGAAGCTTGAGAGAAGGAAAGAGTCGGAGGCGGCAGCAAAGGCGCTGAATGTCCACGATATCCAATTCTTCGACCTTGGTGACTACCCCCTTGAGATGGACAGGGAAGCGAAATACCGACTTGTTGATGTCATCAGGAAGGTACAGCCGGATTTCATGATGAGTCATTCCTTCTATGATCCGTACAACACGGACCATTCGTATGTAACCAAAGCACTTCTTGAGTGCAGGATGATTGCACAGGCTTGGGGGCATAATCCAGGAGAGAAGATCCTTGGGGCTCCTCAGGTGTATCTCTTTGAACCACACCAGACTGAGCAGATGCAGTGGAAGCCAGATGTTTTCCTTGATATCACAGAAGTGTGGGATCAGAAGCGGGCAGCAATTGAGTGCATGCAGGGCCAGGAGCATCTTTGGACCTACTACACCAATCTGGCGCAAAATAGGGCAAATCATTTCAGGCGGAATTCCGGGGGACAGGCTGGCGGAAAAGATGCCAAATATGCAGAGGGGTTCCAATCGGTATTCCCTCGAACAGTGTCCTCTTTGTAGAATAAGTAGGATGTTGGAATAGTTGTATAAACCAGTAGAATAAACGGAGAGTATATGAAAGGTAATGGTCCCTCAGCAGCAGTATATGAAAGTCTTAAGAAAAAGATTGAAGCAGGCTCATTGTCTCCAAGTGAAAATCTCCGGGAAGTGGAACTGGCAAATCAGTACAAGGTAAGTCGAAATACCATCAAGAAGGCACTCTTGATGTTGGAACGGGATACCCTGGTTACCATTGAGCAGAATAAGGGAGCGAAAGTTCGCTCCTACTCGCTTGACGAGGTACTGGATTTCCTGGAACTAAGGAGTGTGCTTGAAGGGTTTATCATCCGGCTTGCCTGTGCTGTGTTGAGTGAGTCTGATATTGAGAATATGAAACGTATACTGGATACGATGAGAGTACTGAAGGAAAAGCAGGAACTGGTTTCCTACTCTCAACACAACCAGAAGTTTCATCAGGTAATCTATGATGCTTGTCCCAACAAGACTGCAACCAACCTGCTCATGAATCTCAAGAATCAGATGAAGAAGTACAATACCAAGACTATCCTGATTCCCAAGCGATCTGATCAGTCCTTCGGTGAACATGAGGCCATCTTTGAAGCAGTCAAGAATCATAACTGTCAGGAAGCAGAAGCCTTGATGATCACCCATATCATGAATGTTCGGAAGGTGTTTCAGGAAAACTATCAGCTCCTGTTATAGGAAAGGAAACAGTGATGCAGAAAGCAATTCCCTATATGCAAATCCGGGGAGGGAGTTCCAAGGGGCTCTTCTTCAACGCCGGTGACCTTCCGCAGAATACGGAAGAGAAAGATCAAATCCTCATCGCCGCCATGTGCGGGAGAGGTCCAGCAGATGTGAGACAAATCGACGGTTTGGGTGGAGCAGACCCTCTTACAAGCAAGGTTGGTATCGTATCCCTCTCAAAGCGGGATGATGCAGACCTTGAGTATGAATTTGTCCAGATTGTTCTCGGTGAAGGGAAAGCCGACAGAACCCAGAATTGTGGCAACATTCTCTCCGGCGTTGTTCCCTTCGCACTGGAAACAGGCATGCTCCCTTCCCAGGATCCAATCACAGAATACCGAGTTTTTATGGTGAACAGCGAATCGCTTTGCAAGGTAAGAGTCTCAACGCCTGATGGGAAGATTACCTATGCCGGGGATGTAGCAATTGATGGAGTACCTGGAACATCCGCACCGATCAGTTGCTTGTATGAAGGCATAACAGGGGCAACCTGTGGAGCATTGCTGCCTACAGGGAATAAGATTGATATCATTGATGATATCCCTGTTACCTGTCTCGATAACGGGATGCCGGTTGTCCTTATTCGGGCAGAAGATCTTGGGAAAAGCGGCTATGAGTCTCCCGATGAACTTACTGATGACCTGGAACTCAAGCAGCGCCTTGAGAGCATCAGGCTGAAAGCAGGGCATTTGATGAATCTTGGAGATGTGACTGATAAGGTGGTGCCCAAGATGACACTCATAGCTCCCCCGCGAGCTGGAGGAATTGTGTCCACAAGAAGTTTCATTCCCCATCGGGTCCATGCTGCAGTTGGTGTCCTTGCAGCGGTCACTGTAGCAACAGGTTGTCTCGTACCTGGAACCGTTGCAGAGAAGGTAGCAGTACTACCAGAACATTACAAAGAAGACTCATACCTTGTAGAGCACCCTTCGGGGAGCATTGGGGTAAGCCTTGAACTTGAGGCAGGGGCAGATATCCCCATCGTCAAGAGTGCGGGAGTTATACGTACAGCCCGTGCACTCAGCCGTGGAGAACTATTACTACCAGAAGAGGATAATGTATGAAGACAGTAGCAGTTAAGAATATTGAACGTGCAAATAGTGAAACGATAGATGCCTTGGGCAAACTTGGAGTTGCCACAGTACATGAGGCACAGGGAAGGACGGGGTATCTGAAACCCTATATCAGGCCTGTTTATCCACATGCGCAGATAGCGGGAAGTGCTGTCACAGTCTTGTTGCAACCGGGTGATAACTGGATGATTCATGTGGCAATGGAACTCTGTAAACCAGGAGATGTTCTCATTGCTGCCTGTACCTCTGACTCGGACAGTGGTTTCTTTGGTGATCTCTTGGCAGAGTCTGCAATGGCTCGGGGTGTCAGAGGGCTTGTCATAGAAGGTGGGGTGAGGGATACTGCATCCTTTCAGGATATGGGATTTCCCGTATGGTCCAAGGCAGTAAGTGCACAAGGTACGGTCAAAGAGACCCTCGGTGCGGTCAATATTCCCATCGTCTGTGCAGGACAGGTGGTCAATCCCGGTGATGTGGTGGTAGCCGATGATGATGGTGTGGTCATCGTAGAGCGCTTAGATGCTGAAAAAGTGCTCAAGAAAGGATTGGAGCGTGAGAGGAAAGAAGCAGAGAAGCGAGCGATGTTCGCTGAAGGTACGCTCGGTATTGACATCTACAACATGCGTCCTCGTTTGCAGGAGAAGGGCCTTGTATACTTGGAGAACCTAGAGGAATATTATCGGTTGAAAAGCTGACAACATCCTCCATGCATCATCAGGATAGTATAAAGGTCGGCCTCATCGAGACCGACCTTTTGTATAGATACCATCGATAAAATGTTACTGTTTCTTGATATGGGAGAGGAACTCCTCAAACCCATTCTCCTTGCCCGTTGGTTCATACTCAACCAAGGGGTAGTGTTCCAAGACATAGTCAATATCCTTGTCACCACGACCTGAGAGGTTTACCAAAATTATCTCATCCTTCTCCATGGTCTTTGCAAGCTTGATGGCGTGAGCAACAGCGTGGCTCGATTCCAGGGCTGGGATGATACCTTCCATCCTGCTCAGTCCGTAGAAAGCCTCAACGGCCTCATGGTCGGTTGCACTATCATAGTTGACTCTCCCGATGGTTTGCAGGTAACTGTGCTGTGGACCAACGCCAGGATAATCCAAGCCACTGGCAATGGAGTAGACAGGAAGTGGTTCCCCACTCTCATCCTGCAATAAGAGACTCTTGAATCCATGTAGGATGCCTACCTTGCCTTTGGTAATGGTTGCTGCATGGTCGGGGGTATCCAGCCCTTTCCCAGCTGGTTCAACTCCGTAGAGCGCAACCTCTGTGTCTTCAAGGAAGGCACTGAAGATGCCCATAGCATTCGATCCACCCCCTACACAAGCAACTACCGCTTCAGGGAGACGGCCGGCCAATTCTTGAATCTGTGACTTTGCCTCGATTCCCACTACACTCTGGAAATCCCTAACCATCATGGGGAAGGGGTGGGGTCCCACCACAGAGCCTATGCAGTATATTTGGGTATCGGGGTCTTTCAGATATGCTTCAAAAGCTGCATCCACTGCATCCTTGAGTGTTTTTGTTCCTCTGGTAACCTCGATAACCTGGGCACCTAGAATCTTCATCCTACTTACATTGGGGGCTTCTTTCTTGATGTCTACCTCTCCCATGTAGATGTCACACTCAAGTCCAAGCAGAGCAGCTGCAGTTGCAAGGGCAACTCCGTGTTGTCCTGCTCCAGTTTCAGCGATGACCTTCTTCTTGCCCAGTTTCTTGGCAAGCAACACTTCTCCAATACAGTGGTTGATCTTGTGAGCACCAGTATGGTTCAGGTCTTCTCGTTTGAGATAAATCTGTGCCCCACCAACCGCTTCGCTGAGGCGCTTTGCATGATAGACAGGACTGGGTCTTCCAACATAGTGTCGCTGGAGGTAGGAAAGTTCCTCGAGAAATGCAGGGTCCTGAACAATTTCTTCATAGGCTTGAGTAATCTCATCCATGACAGTTTGTAGCTGTGGAGGAATGTAGGACCCTCCGAATTCTCCGAAGCGACCTTCGGTATCGGGTAGATTGGTAGTATTGATCTCTTTGGTAAGCATGTTTTGCATTGGATATCTCCTTGTATTGGGTGTGATGTTACTACAAACAGAAACAAACTGTCAACACAAATTACCCAAGTTTCTCCAAAAAGAATCATGGGATGAAAAAATAACCCACAGAGACATGCCCTGTGGGTCTGGGTTATAGGTTTTAGGTTTAGAGGCCGAGAGCCTTCTTCACAGCATTTGCGTCACGTACGCCAATTGCCTTGTCCGCAACTTTGCCGTCCTTGTAGAAAAGCAAGGTGGGAATGGACTGCACGCCAAAGGTCATGGCCAGTTCGCCTTCTTCATCAACATTCACTTTGACGACCTTCAATTTGCCATCCATTTCTTTGTCGAGCTGATCAAGGATGGGGCCCTGCATTCGGCAAGGACCGCACCATGGTGCCCAGAAATCAACTACAACGGGAACATCACTTTTCAAAACTTCAGCTTCATATGTGCTCTTTGTTACATTCTTAACCATCTTAAACTCCTATTCTGTACGTTTACTACGTTTTGTGTTTCTTGTATTGTATGATTAACATACTACAATTATTTGCTATCGGCAACTACCCGGGAGAACTTTTTTATGCATCCACTTATCGATTTACATTGTGACACCATCTATGCTCTCGAGGCTGGCGAGTCACATGGTTCTCTCATCGAGAATGATGGGCACACTGATGTAAGGTGGATGGAGATGGCAGGGAACATCACTACGACTTTAGCCCTTTATGTGCCACTGGAACATGGTATTTCTCCATGGCAGACGGTAGTACGGATGCATGACCGCTTCCTGGAGGAAATCTCCATTGCTGATAATCGGATTGTCCAAGTGCGGACTGCCGAGGAGATACGCAACAATCCTGTTCAAGGTGCCTTGCTGAGCTGTGAGGAGTTCCAGATACTGGAAGGAGAGCTGCACCGGATTTCCACCCTTGCTTCCTGGGGTGTGAGGATAGCCACCCTGATTTGGAACAATGAAAATGATCTAGGGTATCCCAATGGAAAGACCGGTGGATTGAAACCCTTCGGGTATGAAGCAGTTGCAGAAATGGAAAGGAATGGCATTCTTGTTGATGTTTCTCATCTTAATGATGATGGGTTCTATGATGTAGCGAAGGTCGCTGGAAGACCTTTCATCGCGAGTCATTCCAACTGTAGGGCGATTACCAATCACAGCAGGAATCTCAGTGATGCGATGATTCGAAAGATTGCGGATGCTGGTGGTGTGGTTGGCCTGAATTTCTGTCCTTCCTTTCTTTCAGAAGACTGGGGACACAGCAGCTTGGAGGCAATGGTAAGACATGCATGTCATCTCAAACAAGTTGGAGGATCTCAGGTGATTGCTGTGGGGACTGATTTTGATGGAATCTATGGGACATTGGAAATTGATCACTACAGTAAGATGGACAAACTTTGGGATGCACTTGACAAGAGAGGATTCTCACCCACCGACCTTGAAGGGATGTGGTCTGGGAATGCGCTCAGGGTGCTTGCCTGAGAGCCTTGAGTCGTGTTTTGTCCTCATCACTGACCAAGCGTGATTCAATACACTTCTGGATGGCTTTTTTTCTTACCTTCTCAGCAAGAATCCCGGGTTGCAGGTAGGGAAGGGTTTTCTCCTTGTCCTTGCAGTATGCACTTGTATACGCCCAGGCAAGTGCCATCATAACGTAGTAGTGATCACTCTCAACATGAGAGAGTTTCTGTAAGACTGTTTCTATGGTGGCCGGTTCAAGGTAGAAGATCATCAGGGTGACAACTCCAAGCCGCTTATCATAGGGGGCTTCGTGTGTTAGCAACTCATTGAAGTAGGGGAAGTAGAAATCCCTATTGCTCCGTATCCATTTCATCTCAGATGCGAGGCAGTCATTGGTGGCCCAGCTATTGTTGTAGGGTAACAGTGCAGGCAAATAGGCAAGCCGCTCCTCTTGTGTGAGGGATATCAGACCAAAGAGCTTATAGAGGATGATGGTCTCTTCATAGGAGAGGGAATCACTGTGGAGCAGTTCTGTAAAAAGAGACATGCCCTGCGTTGAGGCAATGTGTTTTGCCAACTTCTGTAGTGCTGGTGCCCTGACTCCATACACCACTCCATTTGAGACTTGTAGTTTCAGCTGGAATGAGCGATAAGAAGGCTCAGCAAGTTCGCTGAGCCTCTCTATCAATGCTGTTCGGTTCACAGTCCCATCTGCTTGGTGAATCGCATCAGGTTGTCGATGGTCTTCTCCATATCCTCTGGAGCCCGGCCCTTCGCCTTCTTGAACTCAACTGCGACTCTATTGATCGAGAAAATGCCGGTAACACCCTCGTCATAGGCACCTTCCACGTCATCCCCGATATCTCCTACGATAGCGAGTACCGGTACCTTGGCTTTCTTGGCACGTCTGGATACTCCGATAACCACCTTGCCCCTGAGAGACTGGCCATCTATCTTGCCTTCACCGGTCAGGACCAGGTCTGCTTCCTTGAGCAGGGAGTCGAAGTTGACGGTATCCAATACGGTTTCGATTCCCATCTGCAGGGTAGAGGAGAAGAAGGCAGCCATGCCGCCACCCATTCCACCTGCTGCTCCACTGCCGGGGATTGCCTGTACGTCAATACCCAGATCTTTCTTGATTACTCCAGCGAGACTTTTAAGGTTGGAATCCAGTACTTTTACCATCTCAGGATCTGCGCCTTTCTGTGGTCCGAAAATATAGGCTGCACCATTGGTCCCATGGAATGGGTTGTCGATGTCACACATGGTGGTGATGGTTACCTGCTTGAGAGCTGGATCGAGATCTGATGTGTCAATCGATACGACCTGATCCATCGTTCCTCCGGTAGGAACAAATGCATTGCCATCCTTATCCTTGAACACAACACCGCAAGCAGCTGCAGCCCCGCAACCACCATCATTGGTGGAACTGCCTCCCAGACCGACAATGATGTGCTTGCATCCGTTTTTTGCAGCATCAAGCATCAGCTGTCCAACACCATAGGTTGTGGTCTTGTCCGGGCGGAGTTCATCTCCTACCAGGGGAAGCCCTGCGCAAGAAGCCATCTCGATGACAGCAGTATCGCCCTTGATAATTCCATAGAAACTTTCCATGAGTTGTCCAAAGGGGCCTTGCACAGTTACGATACGTTTCTCCCCACCGAGGGCTTGAAGAAAAGCATCTACGCTCCCTTCTCCTCCGTCTGCGACCGGGATACTGGTGACTTTTGCATCGCTGTAGTGGCGCTTGATAGCTCTGTCCATGATGGAACAGATCTGTTCAGAACTCATGGTTCCCTTGAAGGAATCGGGGATCAAGAGGATGTTTTTCATCTGAGGCTCCTTTCTCATATCGGGTGTACTGACCCGGTTTTTTGCCATCTTACGGAATCTGTGGAAAAAAATCCACCCACATGTCAGACAAGCTATGGTTTTTCTATCAACGCTTCCAGAAATGTTTTGAAAACAGGACAAAAACGGTAAACAATTCAAGACGCCCTACCAGCATCAGGAAGGCACACACCCATTTCAGAGCTGAGGGAAGAAATGCAAAATTGCCTGTGGGGCCGACCTCAGCAAACCCAATCCCTATATTGCCAAGGCAGAGGAAAGATGCGGCGACACTGGAAAAGGGGTCAAGTCCACTCAAGGAGATCAGAACGGCTCCGATAACTCCTGTAAATATGTAGACACCAAAGAAGGTCGCAATGGAACGCATCAGTTCTTCTGGAACGGTAGTATGGCCGACCCTTACCTGGAAAATTCCTTTTGGGTGAATTCTCTGTTTGATGTGGGCTCTCCCCATCTTGAAGAGCGTGGCAATCCTGACCACCTTGACACCACCCCCGGCAGATCCTGCCGATCCTCCGATGAAGAAGAGCAGAAAGAAAAGCATCTGCGGAAAGGCAGGCCAGAGCACATAGTCAGTGGTAGCAAAACCTGTGGTGGTGAGAATGGATGCAGTGAGAAATGCACTGTAGCGGAAAGCCTCACCGAAGGAACCATAGGTATTTGAAAATGTGAGATGCCAAGCTGCAAGCAGTGCCACCAATGCCCAGATACCAAGATAGAAGCGAAGCTCACCATCCCTCAGAACGGATTTCAATTTTCCACTGATGGCCTTGTAGTAGAGTGCAAAGTTGGCTCCAGCAATAAGCATGAATATGGTGACCACAACATCGACATAGAGGCTTGAGAATGTCCCTATGGATGAATTCTTTACACAGAATCCGGCTGCGGCCATGGTCGAAAAAGTAACGGTAACTGCATCGTAGAGAGATAGTCCGCCCAAGAGAAGCAAGATGGTTTCGAGTACAGAGAAACCGATATAGATTGACCAGAGTATAAGGGCAGTATTCTTGATCTTGGGAGTAAGCTTGTCTTTTGTTGGGCCAACCGTTTCAGCTCCAACGAGCAGTGCTCCACTGACACCAAGGGCTGGTAGCAGTGCTACGAAGAGTACCACGATTCCCATACCGCCCAACCAGTTGGTTTGTGAACGCCAGAACAGGATGGATTTGGGTAGACTCTCAATTTCCGGCAGTACCGTGGCTCCTGTGGTAGTGAAGCCACTCATGATCTCAAAGTAGGCGCTGGGATAGTCTACATAGGCTCCACTGGCTACCAAAGGGATGGCTGAGAATGCGGTTGCGATGACCCACGTCAGGGTTACCACGAGGTATCCATCACGTGCGAGCATCTGCTTATTCTGTGACTTCCCGGTACTGATAAGGATGGTGGTGCAAAAAATTGCAATGGCAGCATATGCTACTAAAAATCCTTTGATGGCATCTGTTTCCTGATAATTGAAAGCCAGGGCAGTAGGGATGCCCATAAGCAGGCCAATAAAGAGCACAATAAATGATAACAGCCGAAGATCCAGTTTCCAGTTTATCATGGTAATCCTACCCAAAGAGTTTTTGGATGAACTCAGTAGCTTGCCTGAGTGCTGCTACGACAACAGTATCCCCTTCATTGAGGGTGGAATACCCATTGGGAATGAAGCTCTTTCCTTCATTGTTGGTAATGCCTGCAACTATTGCCTTCTTTCTCATATTGATGTCTTTCAACTGCTTGCTGCACACCTCACTGTCTGCGTGGATGATGAATTCATACACCTCAAGCTGTCCATTGAAGAGTGAGTGTACACTCGATACATTGCTCCCCCTGAGATAGCGAAGCAAGGACTCTACGGTGGTATCGGTGGTTGAGATGACCACATCGATTCCAAGGTAGGAAGCCATGCGTGAATAGTTGTTGTTTTGCTTGATGAGTGCCATGGATCGCATGATACCGATGCGTTTTGCGTAACTTGCCGTGATGATGTTCAACTCGTCATTGTCGGTAAGGGCGATAAGAAGATCGTAGCTTCCCAGCTGTTCCTCCGCCATGATGTCTTCGTCGGTGATATCGGCCTTGATAACCAGAATCTCACGAAAGCGCTCTGAAAATTCCTTACAAACCTCAGGATCTTGGTCGACAATGGTGACCTTGGAACGCATTGCAGGGCTCATCCGGTTCAGTAGAGCTCTGGTGATTTTACTTGCGCCGACCAGCACCATGTTGTTGGGTCTTTTCTGGAGCTTCCCGACTGTTTTCAGGATGTCGGTGACTTCCTGCGATTCAGCTATGATACTCAGTGTATCCTCAGCCTGTATGGTGGTCTCTCCTGAAGGAACGAGGACCTGTCCCCTTCGTTTGATGGAAGCGATAACAAACTCAGCGTTGAGCTTACTGCGCATCTCACTGACGGTGGTCCCTACATAGGTACTGTTTTTTTCGATATAGAAATTATAGAGCAGTAGCTTGGAGTTACTGAATGCCAAGAGGTTTCCGTTAACCCCTTGTTCTATGATGGTAAAGATCGATCGTGCCGTTTCTGCATTGGGATTTACGATATAATCGATACCGAGCAATCCTTCCTTAAGGCCACCACTGCCGGTGTAGATCAAGGAACGTATTGCAGCAACGGTTTTGGTATTTGGGAATGATGAGGAGACCAGCCCGCATGAGACCAAGTTTATTTCATCACTGTTGGTTACGGCAATAAAGGCTTCTGCTTGTTCGACTCCTGCTTCGGTAAGCTTGTCTATGTCAGTGCCGTTACCCAGCACACCAAGACAATCGAGTTTGGAAACAGCCATTTCGACTCTTTCAAACGAGTTGTCAAGGATTACTACATCCTTACCATCTGTAATGAGTTGTTTTGCCATTCCCATGCCGCGTCTTCCCGCACCTAGGATAACCACTTTTTTACTCGTACCAGGCTCCTTCACGTTTCAATGGGAAACGTTGTGTATATAGTACCAGACATGCTGTAAAAGCATAAGGCTTTTATGCGTTGAAATACCATACCCAATAACTACAACCGTTGCAAGGTGTTAAATTATTTTTATAGCATTAATTACAATGCTGGTTGACAAGATTTTCCTTTTTCCGTATAGTACAGAAGAAATTCGGCGCAGGGTGGAGCAGTTGGCAGCTCGTCGGGCTCATAACCCGAAGGTCGTAGGTCCGAGTCCTACCCCTGCTAAACAGTTGGTTTGAAGAATGGACTGCCGCACGTGCAAAGGCACACGGCAGGACGGTGATTCCTTATTCTACCAGACTACTAGGCAACTTGTTAGGCGACAATGGTCGTACAGCGGGTTGCCTTTCTTGCGTCTTGAGTCTGAGTTTGACTCAAGAAAAACATCACATCGGCCCTGATTGGGAGGTCACTGTAATGACCACCTTGCCCTGGGCATGCCCTTCGCTCACATAACTCATTGCCTCTGCTGTTTGCTCCAGCGGATAGCACCGATCTATAACTGGGTGTATCTTGCCTGAGGCTACCAAGTCCAGAACGAATTCCAAGTCCTCTCTTTTGGGTTTCGCTGCCAGTGTACGAATCTTCTTGGGACCTACAGACATGAACGGCCCAAAGAGAAGTGAAGTGAATATCTGTTTCAGGGAGCCTCCCACCATAACGAATATTCCGTGAGGCGTGAGGAGATGCTTATACGCTGAAAGCCGGTGGTACCCATTTATAGCGATAATCCGGTCGAAGCGACGGTCGCTGGTGGTGATATCCTCCCTTGTGTAATCGATAACTTCGTTGGCTCCCAGGCTGCGTACAAGTGTTGTATTGCGGGTGCTGCAGACGGCAGTAACCTGAGCACCAAAATAGCTAGCTAGTTGAACAGCAAAGGTACCGACGCCGCCTCCCGCCCCGTAGATGAGTAATTTCATGCCCGCTCTGATCTCTCCCTTGTCACGTAAAGCTTGCAAGGCAGTGACTGCTGCTACCGGAAGGGCGGCAGCGAGTTCGTCAGGAATCGCGGATGGCTTCAAGGCCAGCACCTTCTCATCTACAGCAACATATTCTGCAAAGCCTCCGCATCCGTTTCCTGAGATATCGCCGACCACCATATCTCCTGGTTTAAAAGTGGTTACATCCCTACCCACTTCTTCCACCATTCCCACGATATCAGCTCCGAATATCCGGCTCTTCGGTATACCGAGACCCATCTGCATAGGACGGTAATCAAGCGCATTCACTGATGCAGCATGGATGCGTACCAATACTTCACGGGTGGCAGGAATTGGTTTTTTCACTTCACGGAGAACCAATGCCTTCGATGATTTCGCTTTCTCATAAACGATTGCTTTCACTTGTCATCTCCTAGGCAATCGTAGGTCTCTTTAAGTTGCCGGATAGTGTAAGCGGCCTACATGGATATATTCTTACCGACAAAGTCATAGTTCTCAAGTGTTCCTATAACCAATAGAAACAACAATCCCAGAAATGGAAACAGGGGAGGGAAAGCATGCGTTAGAGCATGTCTATGACGAGGCCCATGACGAGGCCCATGACGAGGCCCATGAGGAGGCCCATGAGGAGGCCCATGACACGATCCAACCAACAGTAAGAAATTCTCTTTGTTTATTTTCCAACCCTATCCTTGCAAACTCCTTTGTATGGTCTATCATAGATAAGGTACACCAGTGAGGAGGACCCATCTTTCATGCAGGATTCACAGCGTTGCATCGGAATATTCACCGCAGGCTTGGACGATGAATATCAGTCGGCCATCTGGCATGCCATTGAAAGGGAAGCAGCAAAGCGGCAGATGGGAACCATCTCCTTTATTGGCTCCCGCCTTGGATCCCCTATTGCCAGTGAAGCCTCATCCAACCTCGCATATCACCTTGCATCCGAGCAGACCATTGATGGCCTGATTATTGTTGCCTCTTCACTCGCATCATATTTCACCACCATGGACCTGAATAAGTTTTTTGCTCCATGGTCCTCACTGCCCAGGGTATCGATAGGTATGCACATGCAGGGCATGAGTGACATTACTGCAGAAGGGGAAGAGAGCATGCGTGCTTTGGTGGACCACTTGGTGACAGTTCATCACAGACGCCGTTTCGCTATAATTACAGGGCCGAAGACCCATGAGGAGTCAGTCAAGAGACTTCAGGCATGTAGACAGGCACTTGCAGATAATGATATCCCTATTGACGAGAAACTGGTTAGATCAGGAACTTTTACCAATGAATCAGGGAGTGAAGTAGTACGATACTTCATGGAAGCGGGGTGCTCTTTTGATGCCTTGATCTGCCTCAATGACCAAATGGCTTTTGGTGCCATGCAAGAACTCTTGAAATGGAATATCCGTGTACCAGATGATGTTTCTCTAATTGGGTTTGACGGGATTGATCTTTCTCGTTACAGCATCCCCCCACTGACGACTGTAGTGCAGCCGTTGCATGAGATGGGTGTCATTGCGATCGATATTCTTGATAGGATCATGGCCGGAGGAGAAGAAGAACATATCTCCCTGCCATGTTCACCGGTAATCAGGGAGTCCTGCGGTTGCAATCCGCATGTGCACTTCACTCCTGGGCTCCATGAGATGCCGAGTTATGCCACACCAGCTGAACGTTTGGCAGTGAAAGACCTGGTCCTCCTTGTCCAGAGAGGTGATTATCACCAGATGATTGCCCGCCTTAACCGTGCGCTGGATGACACAGCCTCAGAGAGTGGTTCTCCCCATAGGTGGAACGAGTATCTCTCGGTGGTGGAGTATAAATCGCGCAATCAGAGTACGCTCAGCTCCAAGACACTCACAATGCTCATGGGTGCATCTCGTGCGTTGACAGGTGATAAGATTGGACGATTTCAGGCAGCAAGACGGGTGGCAGCAGAAAATTCATTTGAAACCCTTAGGAAGGTGAGTGCCATGCTCAGTGGTACCTTTGAGATGGGGGAGTTGATCACCAACTTGAAACATGGTTTGCAGCTCTTTGGTATCGACCGTGGATATTTGGTAAGGTTCCTGAACCACAACCGAAAAGCTCGGCTTATGATGACCGTCCAACAGGAAGTACTCCCACTATCAGCGTTCTCAATGGACTTTCCTGCCCAGCAGATCCTGCCCCCCAGCCTAAGCCAAGAGTGGAGGGCCCAGCGCTGGGTTTTCTTACCCTTGGTCTATCTTGATGAGCCTCTTGGCTATTTTCTGGTTCCTTTTGGCACGGTCCGCCCTGCACTCTATGATGTATTGCAAGAGCAGATCTCGAGCAACCTGAAAGGCTCCTTGCTTCTCCAGCAGATCAGGGAACATGAGAAAAACCTTGAGGAACAGGTCGCCTTGCGTACACGCGATCTCTCCCAGGAGATCAAGCGGAGAACTGAACTGGAACAGGAAGTCATGGAGATTTCCACGAGGACCATGGAGCGTATCGGGCAGGAGCTGCATGATGACCTATGCCAGTATCTTCTTGGCATCTCGCTGCTCGCCTCATCGGCACATCAACAACTCGGAAGCAACCAGGAAACCCAGAAGGAGAGTCTCAGGAAAATCAGTGAGCATCTCAGTGAGGCCATTGGGAAGATCAAGACCATCAGCCGTGGACTGATGCCCATGGAATTGGAACCCCACAGTTTCCTGGAACGCCTGGAGGCCTTGGTGGGTGATAATCTTCGGTTGGTGGCAATCGATATCGATGTAAATGTAGACCCAGCCTTTTCCATTCAGGACAAGAACAGGGAGCTGAATATCTTCAGGATCGTCCAAGAAGCATTGACCAATGCCATAAAACACTCAAAGGCAAAGCATATAGAAATATCCTCAGCAAGAAAGCTTGATACTGAGGGTTCCTGTATCCTCTTCCTGGAAGTTCGCGATGATGGGACAGGCCTCCCTCAGCATATACAGGGAGAAGGGCTTGGCTTGAGAATTATGCAAAACCGAGCTGCAATGGCCGATGCAAAGCTCACCCTTGAGAGTGATGAAGAGGGGACCACCGTGCTGATTGAATTCAAGGAGTAGTGAATGCCCAATATTGTTCGATTTCTGATTGTAGATGACCACCCGCTCTTCCGACAAGGTTTGGTGAGCGTCATAGAGAACGTGAGAACCTACCAAGTACGAGCTCAGGCAACCACCATCACTGAAGCACTTACTCTGCTGGATACGATAGAGGTCGATGTTGCCCTTGTCGATATCTCACTCCAGCAAGAGAACGGATTGGAGTTGGTTAAAACTCTCAAGGCAAGCAAGCCAGAGGTGCTTTCCATTGTTGTCTCCATGTATGATGAACTTATCTATGCATCCAGTGCACTCAAGGCAGGTGCACGTGGATACGTGATGAAGCAGGAAGCTGCTTCCTCAATCCTCAAAGCAATCGAGACGGTACTTAAGGGCAAGGTCTATCTCTCAAATGATATGCGGGAGCGATTGTTAGATACCATGCTCTTGCAGGAATCCTCGCAGGAGAGTGACCCGGTTGAGCTGCTCAGTCTCCGGGAAATGGAAGTGCTTCGCTTGCTTGGGCAAGGCTGTGGTGTTTCTGAGATCGGGAAAACCCTTAATCTCTCGGTCAAGACGATCAATGTCTACCGGGATAATATCCGTCATAAGCTCTCCATCAGTGACGCAGGAACACTGCGCAAGTTTGCCATCAAATGGGTGAAGAGCAACGAGTTGTAAGTAGCATAGGACATTTGTCCTATTCATTTTCAAGGCAAAAGCCCAGTGGCGTCCCCCAAAGTGTTCACATAGCATAGTGATTGTAGTGCTCCCTATTCAGTACAGGCGTTGTACGAATACACGGGAAATCTATGCAAGTCTCATTTGTATGTCAGTTTGACATAGAGTTAAGTAAGGAGGAATCTGTATGAAACGGAACATGCGTATTGTAGTCAGTCTGTTACTGATTTGTTGCATGAGTCTCTCACTGTTTGCAGCCGGCCAGGCAGAGGCAGCGAAACCTGCTCGTAAGGTGATCAACCTGTGGAGCTTCACTGATGAAGTCCCCAAAATGTTGGAGAAGTACAAAGAACTGAATCCTGATTTCGATTATGAGATCAACACAACCATCATCGCTACCACTGATGGTGCATATCAACCAGCACTTGACCAGGCATTGGCAAGTAGTGGTGAGAATGCTCCTGACATCTATTGTGCTGAGTCTGCATTTGTACTCAAGTACACCCAGGGCGACGCAGCTCACTTTGCAGCTCCCTACAAGGATCTTGGAATTGATGTAAACGCCAAGCTTAAGGAAGCTGACATTGCCCAGTACACTGTTGATATCGGTACCAATCCTGATGGTGATCTGGTAGGCCTTGGTTACCAGGCTACCGGTGGTGCATTTATCTACCGCCGCTCTATTGCAAAGGACGTATGGGGTACTGACGATCCTGCTGTAATCACTTCAAAAGTCGGTCCCGGTTGGGACAAGTTCTTCAAGGCTGCAGAAGACCTGAAGAAGAAAGGATACGGAATCATCAGTGGTGATGGAGACATCTGGCATGCCATCGAAGGCAGCAGCGATAAGGGCTGGATTGTAGACGGAAAACTCTACATCGATCCCGATCGTGAAGCATTCCTTGATGTTGCAAAGATGCTGATTGACAAGGGTTACCACAATGATACCCGTGACTGGACCGATGCATGGTTCGCTGACATGAAAGACGCCGGCGAAAAGCAGATCTTCGGTTTCTTCGGCCCAGCTTGGTTGATCAACTACGTCATGGCTGGTAACAGCGGCGGTTCAGCACCTGGTGAAGGCACCTATGGTGACTGGGCAGTTTGTGAACCTCCTGTTGGCTTCTTCTGGGGTGGTACCTGGGTACTTGCAAACGACAAGAGCCCTGTCAAGGACGCAGTTGGTGAGATCATCGAGTGGATTACCCTCGACAGTTCCAACACCGGTCTGCAGTACTACTGGGCCAATGGTACACTCAATGGTCCTGGTGGAACCAAGGATACCGTTGCTTCCGGTACTGTCATGAGCAAGAGTGACGGAACCCTGGACTTCCTCGGTGGACAGGATATGTTCGACGTATTCGTTCCCGCTGGCAAGTTTGCTACCGGCACCAACAAGACCCAGTATGATGAGACCATCAACATGTACTGGCGTGACCAGGTCCGCGAATACAGCTACGGAAACAAGACCCGCAGCCAGGCCATCGCAGACTTCAAGCAGCAGGTTGCTGACAACCTCGCAATTGACGTTGATTAATGGATCAATGATTGCCAGGTGTAGGTGACCCCTGCACCTGGCTTGTTTTGCTCCAAGCATCGCAGGGAAGATATCGGTCGATGCACGGTGAATTTTTCTGGAGGACTTGCTCATGCGCAAAAACAACATCAGCTATGCTAAGTACGGATATCTGTTTTCCATTCCTTTCGTGCTTGCCTTTCTTGTTTTTAATCTGTACCCGACGATATATACTGTTGTTATTGGGTTTACCGACCTCAGGGGACTGGGGCGAACTACCTTCAAGTTCTTGGAAGATCCGTTCCAGAATTACAAAAGTATCTTAAACAACGCGACCTTTTTACGGTCACTACAAACTACCTTTATTATTTGGATTTTCAATTTCATTCCCCAGGTTCTCTTGGCACTGTTGTTGACCGCTTGGTTCACCAATAGAAGACTGAAGGTTAAGGCACAGGGCTTGTTCAAGGTATTAATTTATATGCCGAATATCATTACCGCTGCAACCATCGCAATCCTGTTCAACTCCCTTACCGGCTATCCCAAGGGACCGATCAATGACTTACTGATGAAAGTCGGCATCCTGGATGCACCATCGAACTTCCACCTGCAGAGTGGAACCGCCCGCGGTGTGGTATCGTTCATCCAGTTCTGGATGTGGTATGGCCACTCCATGATCATCCTGATCGCTGGTGTGTTGGGTATCAATCCAACCTTGTTTGAGGCTGCTGAGGTAGATGGGGCAACACCTGCCCAGATTTTCTTCAGGATAACCTTACCCAGACTGAAAACCATTTTGCTATATGTTCTGGTAACCGGCCTTATCGGCGGTATCCAGATGTTCGATATTCCCAGGCTCTTCCTTTGGGGAGGACCGGACAATGCAACACTTACCTCGAGTGTATTCATCTACAACCAAGCCTTCGCGGGAAGCTATCTCTACAACCGAGCATCGGCAGCAAGCATGATAGTCTTCATCATTATCCTGGTTCTCTCAGGCATCATGTTCTATTCCATGCGTGATAGGGCTGAGATCAAGCTCAGAAAATTTGAAAAGAACCGGCTGAAGGAAGAAAAGAGGATGGGGGGAGTACGATGAGAGGAATGAGAGCAACTACCAACCTGAAAAAGACAGGAATCTATATTGTGTGCATTTTCTTGGCACTCTTGAGCATATTCCCTTTCTGGGTCATGTTCATGAACGCAACACGCAGTACCTATGAGATACAGCAGAGTTCCATTGGCCTGATTCCTTCCAAGTACTTGATGAGCAACTGGCAGATACTCCAAGGAAAGACCTTCGACCCCATTGTAGGTTTTATAAACTCCATGATCATCAGCACAGGGGCAACCCTTTGCGCGGTGTACTTCTCATCGCTTACAGCGTACGCCCTTGTTGCCTACAGCTGGAAACTACGTCAGCCATTCTTTACCTTCATCATGGCCGTTATGATGATTCCAACCCAGGTAAGTGGTATAGGGTTTTACCAGTTCATGTACCGCATCGGATGGACCAACAGCCTTTGGCCCCTGATCATACCTGCCACAGCAACCCCTGCAATGGTATTTTTCATGCGGCAGTACCTGATGGCATCGCTCTCGTTGGATATTGTTGACTCTGCGAGAATAGACGGTTCCAGGGAGTTCAATACCTTCAACAGGATCATACTGCCTATCATGAAACCTGCTATGGCAACCCAGGCAATCTTCACCTTTGTATTCAACTGGAATCGTTTGTTTGAACCCTTGATTCTTCTTACCGATGGGGATAAGTATACCATGCCCATCATGGTAAGCCTGCTCAGGGGAGATATCTACAAGACAGAGTACGGTGCAGTCTACCTGGGGTTGTCGATGACCGTTCTGCCCTTGTTCATCGTCTACTTCTCTCTCTCGAAGCATATCATTGCTGGAGTTGCACTTGGGGCACTGAAAGAGTAGTCGGTCTTGAGGTACAAGGATACTGAAATAAGGAGTTGTTAACACTATGCAGCAGAATATGGAACGTGCCTTGGAACTGCTTAGGAAGATGAGTATCGAAGAGAAAGTCTCCCAGTTGGTTTCTGCATGGCTTGAGATAGGAATAGATGGATCATTGCATGTACGCGAGTATGGGCAGGCTGAATTGCGTAGTGTAGATATCAAGGCTGATGTGCTGGGTAAAGGCATCGGCCAATTCACCCGTCCCTATGGAACGATGGCAAATGATCCAGTCCAGCAAGCTAAGGCGATCAATGAGCTGCAGCGGTATCTTATCAAGGAGACCCGCTTGGGTATTCCAGCTCTCCTGCATGAGGAGTGCCTGACCGGTGCCATGGTGAAGGGAGCAACGATTTTTCCCTCTGCATTGAATTATGGCAGTACCTGGGAACCTTCCTTGGTGGGCAACGTAGGAAAAGCAATCGGGGACGAACTCAGGAGTCTTGGGGTACATCAGGGGCTCGCTCCAGTCCTGGATGTTGCTCGTGATGCCCGTTGGGGGCGCTTAGAGGAGACCTACGGGGAAGACCCTTACCTGTGTGGAGTTATGGGAATCTCGTATGTACAAGGCCTGCAAGGAGAGAGGCGAAGTCCTCTTGCAACACTGAAGCATTTTGTCGGGCACTCTGCCAGTGAGGGAGGGAGAAACCATGCGCCGGTGCATATCGGTCCCACAGAACTGCAGAATACCTTTGCACTTCCCTTCGAGATGGTTGTCCGTCATGCACACCCTGGTTCAGTGATGCCGGCCTATCATGACATTGATGGAGTTCCTTGTACCAGTAATCGCTCCTTGGTGACAGACTTGCTTAAACAGAGATGGGGTTTTGATGGATTGGTTGTTGCTGACTATGAGGCAGTTGTGCAATTGTTCCACGACCATCGTGTTGCAGGAGATATGGCTGAAGCCGCCGCTTTGGCATTCAATGCTGGTATGGATATCGAATTACCTGGGTATACCGTATTCAAGGAAGGGTTGATCGAGGCCTTGTATCGTGGCTTGATCAAGGGAGATGCACTTGATGAGGCAGTGCTCCGTGTATTGGAAGAGAAGTACAACCAAGGCGTTTTCGAGCATCCGTTCATCAAGGAAGAGGCGATCGAACTGGGTACAGAGAAGAGCCATGCACTGGCAGTAGAGGTAGCAGAGAAGTCTCTTGTCCTACTCAAGAATGATGGGGTTCTTCCTTTGAAAAATGCAAGATCAGTTGCCCTTATTGGGCCTCTTGCTGACCACCCATATGCAATGTTCGGAGGATACTCGACCCCGATTCATCTCCAGGGATCCCATGGCCCTGAAGAGACAGTCCCTCCGCAGGCAAGGACCATTCGTAGTGCTCTCTCTGAGGCTCTGGGAGACATCCCCTTGACATTTGAACCAGGGTGTATGCTCTACGAGAGCAAGGTGGAGAAAGCCATCTTCTTCCCTGGCGATGTTCCAGACGATGGAGAGGGATCCCATGAGCTTAGCGGCGATACCCAAGGGATAGAGAAAGCGGTCAAGGCTGCGTCTTCTGCAGATGTAACGGTCATGGTTGTTGGTGATATCGCTGGGCTGTTCCGCCAAGGAACAGTCGGTGAAGGATCCGATGCCGATAGCCTTAAGCTCCCCGGGGTGCAAGAAGAACTCCTGGATGCTGTGCTGGCTACAGGAAAACCTGTGGTGGTTGTTCTGGTGAGTGGAAGACCATACACCATCCATGAAGCGGTTGATCATGCGAGTGCCATTCTTGCTGCTTGGCTCCCTGGTGAGGGGGGAGGCGAAGCTATCGCACGTACCTTGGTAGGATTGAACAATCCAGGTGGGAAAACGACACTCTCATTTCCCAAGTGTGCTGGTTCAATGCCGTACGCATACAACCACTTCAAGAAGGCAGGTGGGTTAAAGATCCAGCCACAGTTTGGAGCCTTGTATCCCTTTGGGCATGGACTGAGTTATACCACTTTCAGCTGGGATGATTTCCAGGTGGAAAACCCAATGATTCAGGGCGATGAAGAGTTCCGTTTCTCCCTTTCAGTGAGAAACGACGGGACCTGTAGTGGTGATGAAATCGTGCAGGTCTATGTGCAGGATAAGGTTGCCTCCATTGTTCGTCCTGTGAAAGAATTGAAAGCTTTCAGCCGTGTTTCATTGCAGCCGGGAGAGCAGAAACGTCTCTCCTTTACCCTGCCTGCGGATATACTCTCGTTTGTTGGTAGCGATGCAAGAAGAGTCCTGGAGAGCGGTGCTTTCTCTCTTCTTGTTGGCAAGAGTAGTGAAGATATAGTTTTCCGTGAAGAAATTGCAGTACTCGGGAAATCGAAAATATTTCCCAAGGATTGGCGATATATCTCTTCTGTTTCTGTCTCTGATTGTAAGTAGTTTCTTTTACCTCCACGTTTGGCAACGTACTTGGTCATCCCTGCGGCCGGGTACGTTGCCTCTTTACTTTTCCTTGTGGATGTAACCTTGCAATTCTTTCACAGTGGACTATCATTATATACGAGGTGCCACGATGAATATGTTGAGAGATGCTCAATATGCGGGTTCCTGGTATCCAAAGGATCCAGAGCTATTGCGACTCTTGGTAACAGAGTCGATAGACGAGAGCAAGAAGCGAAAAACCTATCAGAGAGGCCCCTATAGGTTCGCTGTTCTCCCTCACGCAGGGTTGTTCTACTCAAGCAGTGGAATTGCCCCTTTTTTCACCGCCGGACTTGGTTCAATCGAGCGTATCCTGGTGATCAGCCCGAGCCACTATGCAACTCTCCCTCCCGATACCATCGTCAGTGCACCACTGTGTGGAATGAGGACTCCCCTCGGTGATGTTCAGGCTTTCAATCTTGCGAGTGCACAGAGAGAGTGGTTCTCTGCAATACAGAGTGAACATGCCCTGGAGATGGTCCTGCCATACATAGCAGCACAAGCGAGTCCTGTAAAGGTTGCCCTTGCCATGATATCCCGCTTCACTGAGGCAGAAGCAATCGAAAAGCTTGCTGGTCAGTTGGTACAGGAGCTTGGAAGAGAGGACCTTGAGATGGGAAGAACGGTAATTATTGCAAGTAGTGACTTTACCCACTATGGGCCCCGGTTCGCCTACACACCCTACGGAAGCAGGGCAGAGGGCAGGGTAAAGGAAGATGATTTAAGCTTGGCTTATCTACTCAGTGAGGGAAGGGTCTCAGAAGCACTTGCCTTCTGTACCGCAAAGCAATCAACTGTATGCGGCTACGCCGCTGCCTTGTTGGTCTCATCCATCGCCGGGCGGATGCAATGCAAGGGGTGGGTAGCAGACTATTACACATCAAGCGATGTGTCTTCGTCTCATGACGCGAATTTTGTCGCCTATTCAACGATTCTTTGGAGGTAGGGAATGAACCGTGTTGACCAACAGACTCTCTTGATGCTGGCTAGGGAAGCCATAACAAGTACACTTACCCACTCTGATACGCCGATCTATGATCGACTGAAGAGGGAAGATAGACCTCCTTTTTCTCATGAGGCAGGGTGTTTTGTCACGATTCATACCACCGAAGGGGCCTTACGTGGCTGTATCGGCAACCTTTGGGGAAGGGGCCCTCTCTGGCAGGAGGTACCCAAACTGGCAAGGGAGTCTGCTTTCAGTGACCCCCGTTTTCACCCTCTCAAGCAAGAGGAACTAGAACAGGTAGTGCTCGAAATCTCCCTGCTTTCCAAGATGCAAGTCATTGATAGTTGGAAACAAATACGACTAGGAGTGGATGGGGTGCTGCTGAGTCATGGATACCATCGTGCAGTTTTCCTCCCTCAGGTGGCAACAGAGCAGGGATGGGATCTACAGACCATGCTCAGTCAGCTTTCAAGGAAGGCTGGCCTTGAAAGCGATGCCTATACAGACATGGCTTGTCGTTTTGAAGTGTTCCAAGCCGAAGTGTATGTAGAGGACTTGTCGTGAGTACAGCAGCGTATCTTGTTTGTGATTTCTGTTACCGTCACTGCAGACTGAAGGATGGAGAAATTGGTTTTTGTGGGGTTCGGGAACGTTCTGGAGATACCATTTTTACCCATAATTATGGAGGGTTGGTCTCAAGTGCGATAGATCCTGTTGAGAAGAAGCCTCTCTACCACTTCCTGCCGGGGACCAATACACTCTCCATTGCAATGTTTGGATGCAACCTGACTTGCACCTTCTGCCAGAACTATGCGATCAGCCAGAGAGCGTGGGAGGCTGGAGCCCAGCGAACCTATTACACTGCCAGGGAAGTGGTTCAGCTTGCTCGGGATAACCGGTGTCCTTCCATCAGTTTTACCTATAGCGAGCCCTTGGTTTGGCAGGACTATATGGTAGAGGTGGCAACCTTTGCAAAACAAGAAGGACTTAAAACCATCATGGTTACCAATGGTAGCTTCAGCGAAGAAGCTTTGAACCGGATCAGTCCATTCATCGATGCATTCAATATTGACATCAAGGGGGATGAGACATTCTACCGGGACTACTGTGGGGGAAGCTCTCGTCCGGTGTGGAAGGCCATTGAACACATCGCTCCAAGCAAAGCTCATCTGGAGATAACCACCATGGTTATGGAAGGGGGACATACGAAACAAATGATATCCTCCATTGGAGGGCGCCTTTACTCAGCAGGTGTACAGGTCTGGCATCTGAGTCGATACTTTCCTCGCTACAAGGAACAGAAGAGGGAGACCAGCGAGCATTTCTTGCAAGAGATGGTCAAGGTAGCCAAAGATTCCCAGATCCCTTTTATCTACCCAGGAAACTCTTCCTTGGACCAGAATACCTACTGCCCACATTGCAAGACCTCTTTGGTGCGCCGCTCCTGGGTATTCCGTGAGAGTATTATTGACCACTCACACTGTCCTGAATGTGGGCGTCATATCTACGGTACCTGGTCATAACTTCTTGCAATCGGAAACGTAGAACGATACTATTACCCCTATGGAAACAACAACTACAACGCAATATGTAAAGCGTGCCTACGCTTTCAGGGAGAAGGGTTACAACTGTGCACAGGCGGTTGCCTGCAGCTTTGCCGATGTCGTGGGAATCGACGAGAAGAACCTATTCATCATGAGCGAAGCCTTCGGCGGGGGTATGGGCGGCCATAAGGCAACTTGCGGAGCTGTCAGCGGAGCAGTGCTGATCATCAGCTTGCTTACCAGTGGTGGTAGTGTAGAAGCTGCAACAAAGCAGACTTCCTATAACTATGCTGGGGAGATTGTGGACGGTTTCCTTGAGCAGAACGGCACACTTGTATGCAGTGAACTCAGGGGTGATGAGAGTGGTATTGTGTTGCGAACTTGTGACCTGTGTGTTGAGGATGCTGTTGTTTTGTTGCATAAACTGTTGCAAAAGAATGAAAAACTCTTTTGATATTAGTACAATACGCCTAAGACATAAGACACATTAACATATCTGTATATATTTTGTTGCATGGGTATTGCATAACCGCAACATTTTCGCTATGGTACGCCTATGCAAACAACCCAGAAAAACCGTGTGGCTGTGCTGCTTGGCAGCGAACATGATGCACCGTTGGTCGAAGGGGCCTTTACGGTCTTGCAAGAGTTGGATATTCCCTTTGAGGCACATATTCTCTCAGCACACAGAAGTAGTGAAGCTACCATCCAATTCGCTGAGAATGCAGCTGGAGAGGGTTATGCCGTGCTTATTGCAGCGGCAGGGAAAGCTGCTCACCTTGCAGGGGTACTGGCAAGTAGAAGCTTGCTTCCCGTCATAGGAATCCCCCTTTCAGCCTCACTCGATGGTATGGATGCCTTGCTTTCAACCGTACAGATGCCCACTGGCTATCCTGTGGCAACAGTTGCCATTGATGGGGCGGCCAATGCAGCACTGCTTGCTGCCCAGATTCTGGCCCTTGGCGATGAAGCGCTCGCTTTCCGCATACAAGAGCGCAGAAGAGAGATGGCCGAAAAGGTTGCCCAAGCTGATGAGCGTTTCCATAGGAGCTTTACCCCTAGCCGGTAAGGCTCTTTTTAATTGACAAGAGAGGATACAGATGCAAAAGCGAACCATGCTCTACGAAGGGAAGGCTAAGCGGGTGTATGAGACTGATGACAAGGATTTGTACATTGTCTCCTACAAGGATGATGCCACGGCATTCAATGGAAAGAAGCGAGGCTCGATACTTGGCAAGGGGGCGATCAACAACAAGGTCACCAATCATATGATGCAACTCTTGGAAGGGAAGGGTATCCCGACTCACTTTGTCGAGCAACTCAGCGACACCGATACCTTGGTAAAGGCGGTGAAGATCATACCTCTGGAGGTGATCGTCCGTAATATTGCTGCCGGTTCTCTCTCGGCTCGTCTCGGTTTGGATGAGGGAGTACATCTTTCTACCCCTGTCTTGGAATTCTGTTACAAGCGTGATGATCTGGATGATCCCATGGTGAATAACTATCACATACAGGCACTCTCGCTGGCAACAGATGAACAGGTTCAGCTTATCACCGACTATGCACTACGTATCAATGAGATACTCTGTTCCTACCTTGAGGACCTGGGCATTACCTTGGTCGATTTCAAGTTGGAGTTTGGGATGACCTCTAGTGGACAGCTTCTCCTCAGCGATGAGATATCCCCCGATACCTGCAGGTTCTGGGATACAAAAACCAACAGAAAGTTGGACAAGGACCGCTTCAGAAGGGACCTTGGGGATGTGGAAGCAGCGTATCAGGAAATATTGTCACGACTGATGGGAGATGCCTGATGAGTTCCCTCAATGAGGCTTGTGGTGTTTTTGGCATCTACAGTCCCTCCAAGGTGGCTGTCAACCAAGCTTGTTTCAAGGGTCTGTATGCGTTGCAGCATCGGGGGCAGGAAGGGTGCGGGATAGCCTTCAACTGCGATGGTATGTTGAGCGTCACCAAGGATGTGGGCTTGGTTGCCGATGTTTTTGAACATCCCCCAGAGCTTCCATTCGGCTCCTCTAGGATGGCTATCGCCCATAACCGCTACGGGACAAGCGGGGAGAGAAGCCCAGAGAATGTCCAGCCAATGATTTTCCATCATATGCTGGGCAGTCTTGCCCTGGCTCACAACGGGAATCTGGTCAATGACCAGGAACTTCGTAGTACCTTGGAGTTGAAAGGTTCGCTTTTTCACTCCTCGAGCGATACAGAGGTGTTTGCCCATATTCTCACCAGTCATAGGTTGGAATCCCAAAGCCTGGAAGAGGCTCTCTCCAGGACCATGGATGAGGTGAAGGGGGCTTACTCCCTTCTGGTGATGAGTGAAGATTCGCTTATTGCTGTACGGGATCCCCATGGGTTCCGCCCACTCTGTCTGGGCAAAGTGGAAGATGGGTATGTATTTGCCAGTGAAAGTTGTGCGCTCGATGCTGTTGGGGCTCAGTTCCTTCGGGATATTGAACCTGGGGAGATCTGCATCATTGACGGCAAGGATGGGACGATTCATTCCAACAAAGATCATTGCAAGAGCGTAAGTTCCAGCCTCTGCGTCTTTGAACTCATCTATTTTGCACGTCCCGACAGCGTCATAGACACCATCAGTGTCCATGACGCAAGAATCCGCAGTGGGGCATTCCTTGCCCTGGAGCACCCTTCTCAGGCAGATGTGGTCATAGGAGTGCCTGACAGTGGGATTGATGCTGCAATCGGGTATTCCAGGCAGTCAGGGATCCCCTATGGGATTGGGTTTATCAAGAACAAGTACATTGGCAGGACATTCATCCAACCGAAGCAGGGTGAGCGGGAGAGTACGGTACGTATCAAACTCAATCCGATCAGCTCTACGGTTAGAGGGAAACGAGTAGTCCTGATTGATGACTCCATCGTAAGGGGAACCACAAGCAAGCGTATTGTTCGCCTGCTTAGGGAAGCAGGAGCTAAAGAAGTTCATTTGCGCTCATCGGCTCCTCCCTTTCTGTTCCCCTGTTATTACGGTACAGATATTGATTCAAAGAAAGATCTCTTTGCCTGTAATCATGACCATAAGGCCATGGAGGCAATCCTTGGTGTCGACTCACTTGGCTTCCTTACTACTGACCAAGTGATAAAGCTTTCAGATCATCCGGGTATTGGGTTCTGCCGAGCATGTTTTACCGGTGAGTATCCCTGTCCCAAAGCGTTATAGGAGCTGGTTATGCAAGCACAAAGATATGCAGATGCTGGGGTTGATGTGAGGCGGGGCTATAAAGCCGTTGAGTTGATGAAGAAGCATGTGGCCTCCACCATGATTGACGGGGTCCGCTCCGATCTCGGAGGTTTCTCCGGTCTCTTTGAACTCGATCTGGAAGACACCCCCCACCCCGTTCTGGTATGTGGTACTGATGGGGTAGGTACCAAGCTGAAGATAGCATTTGCCCTTGATCGTCATGATTCAGTAGGCATCGACTGTGTCGCCATGTGCGTCAACGATGTCATCTGCTGCGGTGCAAAGCCACGTCTGTTCCTCGATTACATTGCCTTGGGTCTGCTTGCCCCACTGAAAGTGGAACAGATTGTCAAAGGGATTTCCAAGGGGTGCCTGCAGGCAGGATGTGCCCTTATCGGGGGCGAGACGGCAGAGATGCCGGGTTTCTACCAGAGGGGAGAGTATGACCTTGCAGGATTCTGTGTAGCTGTGGCTGAAAAGGAAAGAATTTTCGACCCATCCACCATGAAGCGTGGAGACTGCCTCCTGGCTCTCCCTTCAAGCGGGGTGCACTCAAATGGATTCTCTCTCGTCAGGCAGGTCTTTGATCTGGATAGTGACCCTTCCTTGCTTTTTCATTGGTATGAGGAACTTGGCTGTACCCTGGGCGAAGAGTTGCTTACACCAACAAGAATCTATGTTTCCCAGGTGTTGGAGCTTGCCGAAAAGATTTCCATAAAGGGGGCAAGCCACATTACCGGAGGGGGATTCTATGAGAATATCCCCAGGATGCTTCCCCCTGGTCTTGGAGCTGTTATCAATAGGGATTCGATCAAGCAGAAACCAATCTTTGGTCTCATCCAACAAACAGGATCAATTCCTGACGAGGACATGTATGCAACATTCAACATGGGAGTAGGAATGGTAATTGCCATCAAGGGAGAGGATGCTGAGCTTGCTCTCTCCCTTATTCCTGATGCTTGGGTCCTTGGGGAAGTGACAGAATCAGAAGGGGTGGTGATCACATGATCCGTATCGCTGTATTGGCAAGCGGAAGCGGGACCAACCTTCAAGCTATGCTTGATGCTGCTGATGCTCTCCTGCTCAATCATGGTTCGGTTGTCCTGGTAGTCAGCGACAGAAGTGATGCACAAGCCCTGGATCGTGCAAAGCTGAAGGGAATTCCTGCTGTTGCCCTTGACAAAAAACAACTCAAGAGGGCACGGTTTGAAACAGAACTCTTGGCTTTGCTTGGAACCTACCGTATAGATTTGGTGGTATTGGCTGGTTTTTTGACCATTCTCAGTGGCAATGTTGTGAGGCAGTACCCTGAGAGGATTCTCAATATCCACCCCTCCCTGATACCCAGCTTCTGTGGAAAAGGGTATTATGGCAGGCGGGTGCATGAGGCTGCCTTGGAACGTGGGGTTAAACTCAGCGGGGCAACCGTGCACATCGTCAGTGAGGAAGCGGATGCCGGTCCGATCCTCGCACAGCGCTCGCTCGAGGTGCTTGATGGCGATACGCCGGAGAGTCTGGCAAAGCGGATTCTGGAAACAGTCGAGTGGAAATTGCTTCCTGAAACCGTGGAGCACTATTGTCAATTATTGGAGTATGGAATGGATTTGAACAAAGCACTGCAGGCACAACGATATCCTGGAAGGGGTATTGTGTGTGGATTGAACGAAGAAGGAAAGAGTATTGTCGCCTACTTCATAACCGCACGAAGCGAGCACAGCAAAAACCGTCGATTGGTTGCAGATGCCGGGACTGTCAGGACTGAGGCAATTGATGAGCGCTTGGTTGAGGACCCTTCCCTGATCATCTACCGTGCTATGGATACGTATGAAACCAAGCTTGTGGTCTCCAATGGCGACCAGAGCGACACCATCCTCTCCTCGCTTGCTGAAGGCAAGGGAATGGCAGAAGCACTTGAGGGCCGTACCTATGAACCCGATGCCCCGAACTATACCAGCCGTATCAGTGGATTGGTTGATTTCTCTGATGGCGGAGCGTACTCCCTCTCGATTCTGAGAAGGAAGAAGGAAGCGTGTGAGAGAGCCCTCTTTCCCTACCCGCATCCAAGGAGAGGGGAGGGTCATCTCATCCATACCTATGAAGGGGATGGTAATCCTCTTCCCCCCTTTACCGGCAAACCGATACAAGTGTCCTTGAAGGGGTCTGGGGGTGAGATTGCAAACCAGATATGGAAGAGTCTCGATGAATCGTACCGGGTGGCACTCTGTGTCCGGGAGACCGATCTTTCGGTCGGTTCCTTTGAGTTGTTTTTGATCAATGCAGAGAGTGGGAGGTAGTAGGTGGATCATTTGGATTTGAAGTATGGATGCAATCCCAACCAAGGACATGCACGTATAAGCATGGAAGTGGGGGATCTTCCCCTGCAGGTGTTGTGCGGAAGCCCTGGATATATCAATTTGCTGGATGCGCTGAACGGATGGCAACTGGTCAGCCAACTCGCAGAGGCTACCGGACTCAGTGCAGCCGCCTCGTTCAAGCATGTCAGCCCGGCAGGAGCTGCGGTTTCGCTTGCATTGAATGAGACAGAGCGCAGGATGTACTTCATTGGGGAGCATGAGGAACTTTCTCCGCTTGCCACTGCCTATGTACGAGCCCGAGGGGCGGACCGTATGTCTTCCTTCGGGGATTTCATCAGTCTCAGTGAACGTTGTGATCTGCAAACAGCGCGAATCATCAAGCGGGAAGTATCTGACGGGGTTATCGCACCCTCCTACGAACCTGAGGCGCTTGCCTTGTTGCAGAAGAAGAAAGGCGGCAAGTATGTCGTACTGCAGATTGATCCCAGCTATGAACCACCTATGCTGGAGACGAGAAGTGTCTATGGAATTACCTTTACCCAAGAGCGTAATACTGCAGTACTGGATGCATCTGTCCTTCAGCCGATCGTCACACAGAACAAGGATTTGACTGAGGAGGCCCGTCTTGACTTGCTCGTTGCACTCAATGCACTGAAGTATACGCAATCGAATTCTGTATGTTTCGCGAAGCGTGGGCAGACCATCGGGGTGGGGGCAGGACAGCAATCCAGAATCCATTGCACCCGTCTTGCAGGTGAAAAGGCCGATGCCTGGCACCTGCGTCAGTCCAGGCAGGTTCTTGACCTTCCCTTCCTTCCCTCCTTGAGCAGGAATGAGAAGGATAATGCAGTGGAAGCGTATCTGCGATCAGAGATCAAGGACCCTGGGCTCTATTTCAGTGAAGATGTGCCACCGCTCACAGATCAGGAAAAGCGGGATATCCTAGCCTCAATTACCGGAGTAAGCCTTGCCAGTGATGCATTCTTCCCCTTCAGGGACAATATCGACCGTGCAGCCCAGAGTGGTGTTTCCTATATAGTGCAGAGTGGAGGTTCCTTGCGTGACGATGCAGTGATCAAGGCATGTGATGAACATGGCATCCTGATGGTTTGCAATGCGATCCGTCTCTTCCATCACTAGACGATGCGTATCCTCATCATCGGTTCAGGCGGCCGTGAACACGCCTTGGCAGCAGTAATTGCAAACAGTAAGAAGGCAACTGAGCTGTTCTGTATCGGACATAATGCAGGAATTGCATCCCTTGCAACCATGGTCTCCATCCCGCTTGGTGACCACAATGGGATTGCTGAATTTGCAGTGCAGCATGCAATTGAGTTTGCAGTAATAGGACCCGATGAAGCACTGGTCGGCGGGCTTGCAGATGTGTTGGAGGCACAGGGGATTCCCTGTTTTGGTCCAACCAAGGTGGCAAGCCAGCTTGAGGGGAGTAAATCCTATGCCAAGGCCTTTATGGTACGGAATCATATTCCCACTCCTTCTTATCAGGTATTTACCGATATTGTCACCGCACGTGAGCACCTATCAAGAAGCTCTTTTCCTGTGGTGGTCAAGGCTGATGGGCTTGCCCTCGGTAAAGGGGTAGTCATCGCAGAGACGCTTGAGGAGGCTGAAGAGGCTCTGCAGGCAATGATGGTACAGAAAATCTTTGCCTCCAGTGGTCAGACAGTGGTGATCGAAGAGTTTGTCAGTGGTCCTGAGGTGTCCCTCCTTGTCCTGAGTGATGGAACGCATGTGAAGCCTCTGGTCAGTTGCATGGATCATAAGCGTGCCTTCGATGGGGACCAGGGACCTAATACCGGAGGTATGGGAGTTATAGCCCCAAATCCTTTCTATAGTGAGCAGGTGGCAGGTGAGTGTATGGAAAGCATCGTGCTTCCTACCATTGCCGCACTAAAGAGAGAAGGCAGTCCGTTTGTGGGCTGTCTCTTTTTTGGTCTCATGCTCACCTCTGGGGGCCCGGTGGTCATTGAATACAATTGTCGCTTTGGGGACCCTGAGGCCGAGGTTGCACTCACCCTTTTGGAAGGTGATGCATTGGAAATCCTGTTGGCTTGCAGGAATGGTACCCTCAATCGTATCCCGGTGGTGAGCAGAAAGGAATCTGCATGTTCTGTGACACTTGCCAGTGGTGGCTACCCAGTCAGCTATGAGAAGGGAAAAGCTATCACCATCAGCAACCTTCCCCAGAATACTAGGCTTTATCATGGTGGAACTACTTATGATGAACAGGGGGATTTGGTGACTGATGGGGGAAGGGTCCTCCATGTGGTGGGGACCGGTGAAACATTGGATAAAGCGATACGTGTGGCGTATAAGGCAGTGGATGCTGTTACCTATGAGGGAAAGCAGTATCGAAGGGATATTGGCAAGAGAGCGTTGCAGGAGGAAGAGCATGGTTCGTCGTGTATACATAACCCGGGGGAGTAAGTTTCGATCAAGGGAGCAGGCACTGGCAACCGAACTCCGTCAGTTCCTCGGCATAGGAGACCTGAGAGGGCTTCGTATATACTATCGCTATGATGTTGAGCATCTCGAGGAAGAGGACTTCAGGTCACTCTGCAACCGTATTTTGATGTTGCCCGGAAGGGATGAGATACTCCAGGAAGTGCCTCCCTCCGATTGGCATCTTGCAATGCAGATGCATGAAGGACAATTTGACCAGAGAGCAGCAGCTGTACAGCTTTCCTTGCGATTACTCCTGGAGAATGAGAGAGAAGCAACTATCAGATGCGCCACCATCTATGGTTTTGATGGAACGTTTACGGAAGAAGAGAAAGATAAGATTAGAACCTATCTCATCAATCCTGTTGAGGCAAGGGAGGTATCGTTCCTCCTTCCTGAGCAGTTGACAGCAGAAATTGAGCCCCCCGCTTTTCCTCCTGTGCTCAATGATTTTCGTTTTTCCACAGATCATGAGAAGACGAAATCAGCCTACCAATTGGCAATGGATGCAGCGGACCTTGCCGTGGTACAGAACCACTTCCGTGAAATAGGGAGGGACCCCACCTATACGGAGCTGAGGGTCATCGACACCTATTGGTCGGACCATTGTCGGCATACCACATTCTTGACCCATTTGGATAAGGTAACCATTGAAGAGCCAGAGATTGCAGCGACCTATGCGTCCTACCTGGATGATAGGAGGCAACTGGGCAGAGATAACCCAGTAAGCCTGATGGATCTGGCAACCATAGCTGCGAAGGTACTCAAGGCGAAAGGGAAGTTGGAAAACCTGGACCTCTCTGAGGAGATCAATGCATGTTCGGTGAGGATTACGGTGGATACCCCCGATGGTTTGGAGCCATACCTGCTGCAGTTCAAGAATGAGACACACAATCATCCAACCGAGATTGAACCCTTTGGTGGAGCGGCTACCTGTATAGGCGGGGCAATTAGGGACCCCCTTTCGGGGAGGGCCTATGTCTACCAGGCTATGAGAATCTCCGGTAGTGCAGATCCGCGTATCCCGCTCTCCCAGACCATGGAAGGAAAACTCCCCCAGCGGACGATTGCCCTGCGCTCCAGCCAGGGATACAGCTCCTACGGTAATCAGATAGGCTTGGCAACCAGCCTGGTTGATGAAGTATATCATCCAAATTTCATGGCCAAACATATGGAGCTTGGCTTTGTCCTTGGTTGTGTACCCCAACGCTATGTCAGGCGAGAGCGACCTGCTCCTGGTGATGTGGTAGTGTTGGTGGGAGGACGTACGGGAAGAGATGGGTGTGGAGGAGCCACAGGTTCCTCAAAAGAACACGATTCACAATCCCTCGAATCATGCGGGGCTGAAGTACAGAAAGGGAATGCGCCAGAGGAGCGTAAGCTGCAGAGGTTGATGCGTAATCCAGAGGCCATCGGTATGATCAAGCGATGTAATGACTTTGGTGCTGGTGGGGTGAGTGTTGCGATCGGTGAGCTTGCTGACGGGCTTATTATTGACCTGGACAAGATCCCGGTTAAATATGCAGGTTTGGATGGGACCGAACGAGCCATCAGTGAGAGTCAGGAACGTATGGCGATGGTGGTGGAAGAGAGCGATGCTGAAGCGTTCATCCGCCTGGCTGAAGGGGAAAACCTTGAGGCAACCGTGGTGGCAACCGTGACAGAGTCTCCTCATTTGATCATGCTCTACCAGGGAAGGAAGCTTGTTGATTTGGACCGAAGACTGCTGGACAGTAATGGGGCAGCAAAGCACTCAACCGTTTCGATTCCCCTCATAACCAAAAAAGAGGAAACCCCTGCTCCGCCATTTGATAAATCAGCATTCAGGAGACTCTTGGAAGATTTGAATGTGGCAAGCAAGCAACCCTTGGCTCAACGATTTGACAGTACCATCGGGTCCAATACTCTGCACTATCCCTTTGGTGGGAAGTACCAGAGGACACCAGAGCAGTGTGTTGCATCCACAATTCCCCTCAGAGGAGGGGAGTCCAAGACTGCAACATTGGCTTCCTGGGGATATGATCCCTACATGATGAGTGAGAATCCCTATCAAGGGGCATTTGCCTCTGTGGTGCATTCTCTTGCAAAAGTGGTGGCTTGTGGAGGTGACCTCGAAGAGACATACCTCTCCTTTCAGGAATATTTTGGTAGGGTTGGTACCGACCCTGGGCGCTGGGGTATTCCACTGGCTGCACTTCTTGGTGCCTACAAGGCACAGAAGTTGTTCTCCGTGGCTGCCATTGGGGGCAAGGATTCCATGAGCGGCACGTTTCAGGATATTGATGTTCCTCCTACCTTGGTAAGTTTTGCAGTATCGAAGACTAACACCCATAGCTTGGTTTCCCAGGAGTTCAAACGGATTGGCTCAACGCTGGTATTGCTCTCTTGTGACAAGGAGGAGGACCTGCCTGCACTGTTTGCAGAAGTGAACAAGGTGAAAGCGCTCAGTGCCTATGCCCTTGGCTATGGGGGTATAGCCGAAGCAGTGGCAAAGATGGCACTAGGAAACCGAATCGGCTGTGAGCTTACCACAAAGGAAGATCTGCAGAAAAAGCGCTATGGTGCCTTTCTGCTGGAATTGGATCCAATGAGTCGACACATAGGGGTCCCCATCGGGCGTACCATCGAGGCTGAACAACTCTGCTTCCCTGGTTTCTCAGTGGACCTTGCCACGGTGGAACGGTGGCTGATCTCTCCGCTCTCATCTGTCTACGGATCGGTCAATCCAGAAAGGGATGAACAACACATTCCCTCTCTGGAGTACAGCAATCGATTGGAATCACACTCCCGGTATCCAAAGAAGAAGCCAAGGATTCTGCTTCCGGTTTTCGAGGGAACCAACTGTGAATATGATGTGGAACGTGCTTGGAGATATTGTGGAGGGGAACCGGAGATTTTTGTGATCAAATCGATGAGTCCTGACCGAATTGCCTCAAGTATCAAGCAATTCACACAGCTTCTCTCAGAGTCCCAGATTCTCTTCCTCAGTGGAGGTTTTTCCGCCAGTGATGAACCTGATGGTTCGGGCAAATTGATTGCTACCTTCTTACGTAATGAGCTGGTCAAGAAAGAGATCCATGCACTCCTGAATGAGCGCGATGGATTGGTAGGGGGTATCTGCAATGGGTTCCAGGCCTTGCTTCAAGTTGGCTTGTTGCCGCATGGAGCAGTCACAGAGCCCCAAACGGGTGACCCATTACTGATTGAGAACATCCAAGGGCACCATATCTCCTCGCTGGTCCATTGCCGGGTCTCTTCTGTGCTCTCCCCGTGGATGGGAGCCTACCAGGTAGGAGATACCCAGCTGATCCCCATCAGCCATGGGGAAGGAAATTTCTTCGCACCGATTGAGACACTGAAAAGACTCGAGATACATGGACAGATTGCAACGCAGTATGTCGATGAGAGAGGCAAGCCCCTTGCACCCAATGGATCTTTGTGGGCTATTGAAGGGATAAGCAGCCAGGATGGTAAGGTCTTTGGACGGATGGCTCACAGCGAAAGGATTGTAAGCCGGCTCTACACAAATACTTCTTCAGTTCCTGATGCTGGGTTGTTTTGGGGTGCTGTGCGCTATTTTTCCTAAGGATTGTGTCAGATGGTGACAATAAGAGGGCCTTTTCGACCCTTTTGTGTCAATATGACTCAATGTAAGTAAAAGTAGTCGATTATGGGAGCATCTATGATAGACATTGCAGATTTGAAAAAAATTTAATAAATAAATACAATATAAGGAATTATAAATTTATTATATGAAAATATGTGAATGAATTAAAAAGTTGGCACGTTGATTGCATTATACTTTGTGTAACAAAATGAAACACAATGACCACATGGAGGTGTCAACATGAAATATTATGTAACGTACAATAACAGCAACCCTGTTTCGGAATTCGATTCCTTATTCAATGACCTTTGGGCTGACTGGGGCACCAATCGAAGCAAAATTCCCCCAGTAGATATCTATGAAACCGTGAAAGCATATGTGATCGAGGCTGAGCTTGCTGGGTATAAACAGGAAGAGGTCAGGGTCAATATCGAGAAACATGTCCTGAAGATCAGCAGTGACAAGCAGAGCCTGAAGAGTGCTGATGAAAAGCAGAAGAACCTGGTTCGTGAGCGATACTTCAAGAAGTTTGAGCGTTCCTTCAGTCTTCCCGAGGATATTGATGAAGGAAATATTGAAGGCGAGTTTGCCGACGGTGTCTTGACCATCACCCTTCCAAAGAAGAAGGAAGTACTTCCCAAGACCATTGAAGTGAAGATCAAGTAAGGACGTACTCCGTATAGTAGCAGTATCCACCCCTTTGCATAGAACAGCCTGCAGATTTCTGCAGGCTGTCTTATTAGGTATGTAAGTATGTCAGTCGAGAATGATCAGTGCCAGGAAGGTCAGTGGTTCTGCTTCCTCATTCCTGATTGCGTGACTTGCACCGCCGCCGGTGATGACCAAGTCTCCTTTTTCCACGACCTTGTCACCATCGACTTCAGTAACAATGCCTTTCCCTGAGGTTATCCAGTAATACTCAGTTTCGTTTACATGGTTGTGTTCCCCGATGCTGCAGCCTTTCTCCAGACGAATCTCGGAGAAGAGTCTGCAATGGGCTACACTGCCTTCATCAGCAAGGGCTTTCAGGACGACCTGTCCTGTTCCTTCTCTCATTTTCTCTTTAATGGTTTCTTGCATGGTTGTTGCTTTTTTAATCATGGTTACCTCTCCTATGGGTAGTGTGCCAGCTCATTGGGAGATGGGCAAGACATACTTGACACTTCAGAGTGATAAAAGAATACTAAATACAACGTAGTAAGACAGCATTAGCGATATTTTCCACGCGCAGTTTGCATGATCCCGATCTGCATCCTTGTCGGAAGGTTTCGGTATGTCAAGATATCATGCTGAGGAGAAGACATGAACAAAATTCTGGCTAAAGAACGGTTATCGAAGGAAGTGTTCCGCATGGAGATCGAAGCCCCTGAGATCGCAGAGGCAAGAAAACCCGGTCAATTCATCATCCTGCAGATGGGTGGGGAATTTGGCGAACGTATTCCTTTGACCATAGCCAATGCAGATCCTGTAAAAGGTTCCATTACCTTGATCTTCCAGGCAGTGGGAGAGACAACCCACCGTCTTGCGCTACTCGAGATCGGGGATACCATTGAAAACCTGTTAGGTCCTTTGGGCAAGCCAACCGATATCAAGAAGTATGGAAAGGTTGTCTGTGTTGGGGGAGGCATAGGTGTTGCCCCTCTCTTCCCTATTGTGGAAGGCATGAAGAAAGCCGGCAATGAGGTTACGGTGATCATGGGCGCACGAACAAAAGAACTCCTGATCATGGAAGAGGAAATGCGGGAAACCGCTGATGAGGTGATTGTTGTCACTGATGATGGTTCCTATGGAAGAAAAGCCTTGGTGACTGTCCCCTTGAAGGAGATTTGTGAAGAGGACAAACCCGATTGTGTGGTCATTATCGGGCCTCCTGTCATGATGAAGTTTGCAGCACTCACCACCAAGCCCTATGGCATCCATACCATTGTATCCCTGAACACCATCATGATCGATGGCACAGGTATGTGCGGCGGTTGTCGTGTCACTATCGGCGGAGAGACAAAGTTTGTCTGTGTCGATGGTCCTGAATTTGATGGTCATCTGGTTGACTGGGATAATATGTTGCTTCGTCTCGGTACCTACAAGAGTGAGGAAGCAGAGGCACACCACCGCTGCCATATTGGACTGAATATCAACGAAGGAGAGGCTTAGGCATATGCATATAACGAAAGAAACACTTGACGCCCAAGCAAAAGAGTTGCTCGAGCAACTGAAAGATAAGACACTCAGCCCTAGGGATAGGGCACAGATTCCCCTCCAGGAGATGCCAAGTCAGGCTCCAGAGGTCCGTGTATGCAATATGGAAGAGGTTGCCCTCGGTTATACGGACAATCAGGTCCGTGTTGAGGCCATGCGCTGTCTCCAGTGCAAGAATGAACCCTGTATTGCCGGATGCCCTGTTTCCATTGATATCCCTGCTTTCATCGCAGAGGCTGCAAAGGGTAACTATGGCAAGTCCGTGGAGATCATCAAGGAGAGCAGCCTGCTCCCATCCATCTGTGGTCGTGTCTGCCCTCAGGAAGCACAATGCCAGAAGTTCTGTACCGTAGGAAAGATGCACAAGGATGTCGAGCAGTCGGTTTCCATTGGTCGCATTGAACGCTATGTTGCTGACTATGCAAGAGAGCATGATCTTGAGAAGGTTCCCCACATCAAGAGCGATAGTGGGCGCAAGGTTGCCGTTGTAGGGTCTGGTCCTGCAAGTATCTCAGCTGCTGCAGATCTGCGCAGGGAAGGCCACTCAGTTGTGATGTTCGAGGCCTTGCACAAGGCTGGGGGAGTATTGGTCTATGGTATTCCTGAGTTCCGTCTTCCCAAGAAGATTGTGGAACATGAATTGCAGAATCTCAAGGAAATGGGCGTTGAGATCAGACCCAACTATCTGGTAGGAAAGACACGAAAAATTACCGACCTGATGGAGAGAGATGGCTTTGATGCCGTTTTTGTCGGATCGGGAGCAGGACTTCCCAAGTTCCTCGGCATTGAGGGCGAGAACTATGTAGGGGTATTCTCAGCAAATGAGTACCTGACCCGGAGCAACCTGATGAAGGCATATGCTGTGGGGAAGTCACGCACCCCTCTCTATCAATCCAAGAAGGTTGCTGTCTTCGGTGGTGGCAACGTTGCAATGGATGCTGCAAGGACTGCAAAGCGTCTTGGTGCAGAGGAAGTATTCATCGTCTATCGACGTACAGAGTTGGAAATGCCTGCCCGTCGCGAGGAAGTGAATCACGCAAAGGAAGAGGGAGTCAAATTCCTGTTCCTCCACTCGCCCCTGAAGATTACCGCTGATGAGAAGGGAAGGGTAAACGGTGTTGAGTTGATCACCTGCGAGTTGGGAGAGCCTGACGCTTCTGGTCGTCGTCGTCCGGTAGAGATCCCAGGCAGTGAGAAAATCTTTGACTTCGATACAGCCATTATTGCCATTGGGAATGACAGCAATCCTCTCATCAAGGCAACAACTGATGGTATAGAGGTTAATCGAAGGGGTAACTTCATTGTCAATGAGGAGACCTGTGAGACCACGCTTAGGGGAGTCTACGCAGGTGGTGATATCGTCCTTGGTGCTGCAACGGTTATCCTTGCCATGGGGCAGGGAAGAAAGGCCGCAAAGGCAATGAATGCCTATCTAGAGGATTTGGCATAAGGTAGACTGGGGGCGGATCTGGTTTTCCAGTTTCGCTCCCTTGATACACTTACTTCCTTTGTGTATAGTTACCCAGTGGATATTCTCAATGATTGCCAATCGGTGATCTGTCAGCTTACGTCGAAAGATAAGACCCAGGCCATCCTGGAAGTGATAGATTCCTGTTCAGTGTTCACGTCTCTCCCTGACCTCGAGCGTTTCAAGCGCGGGGTGCTTCGTCGTGAGCATATACAGTCAACGGGTATTGGACATGGGGTTGCTATTGCCCATGGAAAGATTCTCGGTATCAATGAAGTCCACATTGCATTGGGTATCAGCAAAGAGGGCATAGAGTACGGTAGCAGTGATGGGATGCCTGTCCATCTCCTGTTTGTGATTGCCTCTTCCCCGTCCATCCAGATGGAGTACCTAGGTGCCTTGAGTTCCATTCTGAGAGGAGTGCGTACCGAGCAGATGAGAGAACACCTCCTGAATCTGCACCAAAGCAAGAGTGACGAGGCTTGCCGGCGGTTCCTTTCCATGATGGCTAAGCAGGAGTTTGTCTGGTTCTGCCAGCGGCCCAGTTTAGTAGAAGGCTCCTCCACATAATAGTCCATTGACCCCAATGTCCCACTGATCAGTTGGGATGCTCTTAAGAAGTTGATGTTTCCGGCAGATGCCGAGCGTGTATGATTCTCTATACAAATGTAGAAACCGATCGTAGTAGCCTTTGCCTCTTCCAAGGCGTGCTTTCTGGTGGGTAAAGGCAAGTCCCGGAACCAGGATAAGGGTGTCGTTGGAAGGCATTACAGCGCTCCCCTCTAGAGGCTCAGTAATTCCCAGACTTCCTGTATGTAAATGATCCAGGCTCAACACTTCTTGGAAGCTCATGGTTCCATCAGGCTTGCAAAGTGGTAAGGCAAGATGCTTGTGTGCTATTGCATCAAGCAGAACGACTCTGATATCAACCTCGGATGGAAGGGGGAAGAAGCCAAAGATCCAAGAGGCATCTTTGTAAAGTGCACTAGAGAGCAATGCAGAGCAACTCAAACGGTCTTCTTCGGTGAAATCAGTTCCTCGTAATGCTCTCTCTTGGGATAGCAGCTGTGCCCTTAAACTCTCTTTGTCTTGCATGGGATCATTATACCACGAAACTGGCAGCAGTGATCAGCATAACCAATAGACAGAGCAGTGCGTCATTTCTCCCATAACGAAGGCGGGTGCGCGGCATGTCCGGTTCGTAGTTTCTAGCTTCAAGGGCAAGTGAAAGGTCCTCTGCCTTATCCAGCAACAAGAGAAAGATACTGGTGGAGAGTCCTATGATGGTTCTGTAAGGATTCCTTCTGATTTCCAGTCTTGCTTTTCTCGCGGTATTCGCTTCAAGGGAGGCATCGAATATCATGGGTAGGAGTGAGAGCGTGAGTTCAATACTGCTTGCTATTCTCCATCCATTGATGAAGGGGACCTTGTCCAATAGACTCCCCAGTGACCTGGCTAGGTCATCTGGGGCGGTACTGTCTGCAATAAGGATGCCTGAGAGTATGATGGTGCTGAACCGGAAGAATGCAGAGGCTGTGCGTTGCCAGTCGTTGCTGGAAACATACTCCATGATGGTGATCAGGGCCAGAAGGACCAAGAAGAACCTGAGCCCTCTCTGGTACTGCCTAAGCGGCAAGCATTGGGAAATGCCAGCGATCAGCAAGGCAGAGAAAATAATCAGAATGCCCCACAGTGAGATATAGATCAGGGCAAGGCAGAGGACAATGACAGAGAGAAACTTGGTCATCGGGTTGCAGTGGTTGAGAAATCTCTCTTGTTTCCGGTAGTGGAAGATCAGTGCTTCAGCCATGTCAGGTCCTCAACATTGCTTGTTTTCGGAACATACATGCCATGGTCTTCGAGGTGTTCAAACACAGAGTGTTTTGTCCCTTGTACAGCGACCAGTCCTGCTTCCAGAACAAGTACCTGGTCAGCATGTGCAAGGACCTTGTCGATTTCATGGCTGACGATGATGATCGTATGTCCACTTTGCTGCAATGCAAGCAGTGTTTCCAATACACTTACTGCAGAGCGGTAGTCGAGGTTCGCAAACGGTTCATCAAGAATGATCAGTTTAGGGTCCATGACCAAAATACCAGCTATCGAGAGTTTTCTTTTCTCCCCTCCACTGAGCGTACGAGGACGCTGGTCTCTCTGGTTCTGGAGGTTCATCAGGGCAAGCACTTCATCCAGTCTTTTCTGTTGTTCGGTTTCATCCACAGAGAGGTTTTCCATACCGAAACGGATGTCCTTCTCCACCGTCTGCCCTACTATCTGGGTATCAGCATCCTGAAACACCAAACCTATGGAGTGAAGTCTTTTTTTCGGATTCTTTGTTACATCCTCTCCCGAGAGGTAGATTGATCCACCGCTAGGTTTCAGTAAACCCTTGAGACAACGCAGGAGGATGCTTTTACCAGCACCATTTGGCCCACTGATAAGTGTGAAGCTTCCTTGGCTGACTGAGAAGCTTATGTCCCCAAGAATTTGCTTGTCCTTGGAAAAGGAGAAGCTCAAATGTTCGACTGAAAGCAGTACCGGTTGTGTGGTGTTCATGACAACCAGACTGTAACAGATGGGGGTTGTTTGGGCAAGATTCCCCTGTTTTTCCCAAAAGGTGTTGACAAGTGTGAGAAAATTAGGGTATACAAGATGACGTTGACGCCGCTTTAGCTCAGTTGGTAGAGCAAAGGACTGAAAATCCTTGTGTCCTCAGTTCAATTCTGAGAGGCGGCAAAACAGAGAGCTCCCTGTCCTATACGGATGGGGAGTTTTGCTTTTAGAGGAAACCATTCGCTCAATGTAGCGCTAACGTAATAATCTTGAATGGGCTTACGGAATTTAGGGTTCCTGCAGGAGCAACTGAACAGATGAAGAGAGGAATCCCCGACCACTTGCCAGTAGCGCTCAGATGCTCAGCCGGTTAGCTCCCTCTCTTCACTTACAAGTATGCTCATAATGTTGTAGAGAGACAACCAGCATTACAAATAGAAAATAATTTAAGTAATTACAATACAATATTATATTAAGTGCATATCATGATAGGAAAACACATTTCTTCACAGAGCATGCCAACAGATACAAATGAACCAGCATTGCTAATCCTTCTGTAGTCTGGTATAAAAAGATAGAAGTACTACAAATCATGGAGCGCCTTACAGCAATGAAGAACTAATCGAATCACACAAGTAGAACACTCACAACACAAATGAGGGGTTCGGTGTATTCGATTGGTATAGTTATGTTAGCTCCACCGGAAATATGCCCGTACCCCGATAAGGGAGACCAAAATCATGGGCAAGACAACGATTCATGTATCATCATTGCGATTTCAATATCCACAAGCAACACTGCCTCTTTTTGAGTACATCGATCTGACCTTTGCTGTTGGCTGGACCGCGATTCTTGGAGCAAATGGGGCCGGTAAAAGTACCCTGCTGCAACTTGCAAGCGGAATTCTGAAACCAGAGAAAGGAACAGTTATCCGTCCAGACCATACTACCTATGTTGCACAGAGGACCGATGACCCTCCTCCAAACTTCGAGACCTTTGCTGGAGCCTATGACAGGGAAGCCTGCAGGCTCCATGGTCTGTTGCAGATTGATCGAGACTGGTTCTATCGCTGGGAAACGCTGAGCCATGGAGAGAGAAAACGTGCCCAGATCGGCTGTGCCCTCTACGAGGAGCCTCAAGCCATTACCATTGATGAGCCAACCAACCATCTGGACGAGGATGCGATCAGGATGGTCGGTGATGCTCTGGAAAGCTTTAAGGGCATCGGGATTCTGGTCAGTCATGACCGCGCTCTCTCAGACAGGCTCTGCACCAATACGGTCATTGTCCATGCTCCCTATGTCAGGGTACTGCACTGTAGACCCTCAGTGGCATTACAGGAGTCAAGCAGGATTTCTGAATCCTCACAACAAACACTCCAAAACGCGCGGAAGCAGGTATCACGAATCACTACAGAGCTGAAGCGAAGAAGCCAGATAGCCAGCGTTCAGGACCGCAGAAAGTCAAAACGGAATATCGATGCCAAGGATCATGATGCCAAAGCAAAGATTGATGGGGCTCGGCTCTCTGGTGCAGACGGGAGAGCAGGTAGGCTGAAAGCTCAGATGGAAACAAGGGCAGTGCACCTACACTCCTCGATGCAGGAAATCCAAGGCGGTCTAGCCGAGGCCAACAAGTTGGATCTGCAAGGACCCGTCTCGGGCATTACCATCGGGAGTAATCCCCTGAAGCGAGACCTGATCGTCCGTATTCCTACGGGCAGTTTACCCTTGGGCCCTGAGAGAAAGCTCTTCTTTGATTTGCTAGAGATTGGTCCTTTGGACCGTGTTGCCATCACGGGGAAGAATGGAAGTGGCAAGTCCACTTTTATGCAGTATCTACGCTCCTTGATTTCAGCACAGGGAATACAGGTAGCCTATGTTCCTCAAGAGCAAGAACTCTCTGCATGCGAACAAGCCTTGCTGGATCTACATTCCATGGATCCTGTAACCAAGGGACGTGTTCTCTCCAGCCTTACAAGACTTGGAAGTGACCCTGCTCTCATTCGCTCCTCGGTCCTGGCAAGCCCCGGAGAGGCGAAGAAACTTCTGCTCAGCCTACTCTTCGAGGAACCTATCTCAGTGCTTTTACTTGATGAACCGACAAACCACCTTGACCTTCCATCCCGCCTAGCCTTACAGAAGGCTCTCTGTGATTGGGAAGGATCATTGGTATGTATCAGTCATGATGCGGCATTCCTGCACGCAGTATGCAGTGAGCGGTGGCATATAGAAGCAGAGAGTGAAGACATTCTCAGGCTACAGGCTTCATCGTCTTATGGAGTCTGAGATGAAGGGTTAATGCAAAATACTGATGCTGTAGATATTGAATTACAGAAAAACCATGGAATGACGTTTGGTCTCAAATATTTCATACTCTCTTATTCGTTTTGCTTTTTAGCCCAACCTTCAGTATCATAGGGGTAGGAGGAACAACACATGGATGATTTACAGGCAAGCTATGAAAGCTTGGGACCGGATGCAAGTGAAGCCCAGATTGAAAAGACCGCACAGGACTTGGAACGTCGGAATTACATGCCCCCCTTGATCTTGGATGTACAGGATTTTTACCATCTGACCAAGAAGAGGATGGTTGAGGAGTATAATCGGGTGATGGCCCTCCCTTCCCAGAGCGCAGAATTGAAGGCTGTGGTGGGAATTGAAGATCCCGAAGAAGTCAAAAAGAAGCACCTTACGGTATTGCTTCATCAATATGAACTGCTGAGGGGACTGCGTTTAGGTGATGGAGACGCCTGGGCTACCGTCAACGAACTGTACGAGGACGACTAAATCTTGGAAACAACACACCAGTGCAGCTTTTGTGCAAACGGGAGTGAACCATGTTTGCATCATATACCCATTTTCCAGAATCTGGAGAATGAGCAAATCCAGGAAGTGCAACGCTTGATCCGACAGATTGAGCTTGCCCCTGGATCTGTCCTCTTTCGTGAAGGTGATAGGGCAGATAGCCTCTACCTAGTCAGGAAGGGATCCCTAAAATTGGTTCGCTATGGCAGTGATGGTTCAGAGTATATTCTTGACACGCTCTTTCCTGGGGATTTTTATGGAGGTGATCAGCTCTTTCTTTCCAGTGTCGCCAGGGAGACGGGAGTAGCAGCAGAACCCCTCGGGATCTGTATGATCAAGGCGGAAGAGCTTCAGCATCTGATCCTTCAGAAACCTGAAATCGCCCTGAAATCCATGACCTACCTGAATGCCAAACTTGACCAGTATCGCCTGCAAGTTGAGATGCTCTCCACCTCTGATATACAGAAACGTATCTGCATGTATTTGTTTGAACGGTATCGGAAAACCGCTAGTACCACACTCCATCTCACCCAGGATGACATTGGCAGTGCACTCCATCTGACCAAGGAGACCGTGAACCGGAAACTTTCTTCCTTGAAGGATGAAGGGATTCTCCGTGTGGAGGGGAAGGGGAAACTCCAGATTCTTGATATGGCTAAATTGGAAGCAATTTCCTTTGAAAGTTGATTCCCCAACGGAGCGAGAGGAAAGGAACCATCATGATGGTTCTTCTCCCGAGCGAGTGCAGGGAAAGCAAGGTGAGATACCCCGTCCCTTGGGCGGAAAAGGAGGCAATGCCTCTTGGATTCAGGGCTTGCCCTGAGGTATTGATACCTTTCATTTGAATCATAGTTGAGTGCTCAATGATTCTGTACACTGTGACTGAAACCAAGAAACAAGGAGTCACAAAATGCAGAACATCAAACTTTCAGAACTGGTTAAACATAATCCCTCTACTACTATTTTCCTGAATGAACATCATATCGACTACTGTTGTGGAGGTGACCACTTGCTGTACGAATCACTCGAGGAGCAAGGGTATGAAATCAAGTCCACGCTCAAGAAGTTGGAATCCTTTATTGCAGAGCAAGATGAAAAACACAACAAGGTGATTGCTGGGGATATATATACAATGGGATTGAGTGAACTCATCTCTCACCTCTTGGCAACACACCATAAGGATGAGAGAGCATTGCTCTCATCCATCGATGGGAATCTCCTTACCTTGCTCTCAGCCCATTATCCAAGACACAAGGATGAACTGCGAGAAGTTTATACCCTCTTCAGTAGCCTTCGTACTGAACTCATGCTACACTTTGTGCAAGAGGAAGAGGAAGTGTTCCCCCTGATGCAGAGTGAGGCTACAAAAGAAGCCTATGATAAGGTTGTCGCTCTGGAATCGGAGCATGAGGCAGCTGGTGATTTGATCAAGAGCTTGATCAAGGCAACAAATGATTTTACCGCTCCCTCTGATGGTTGTGCAACCTATCGGGCCACCTACGCACTGCTTAAGCAGTTGGTGGAGGATATCTTCTTGCACATCTATAAAGAGAACAGCATCCTATTTCCAAAGTATGCAGAAGGAGTTGATGCATGAAGCGACTGGTAAAGAACAATGTCTCTTGGATTGGTAAGATTGATTGGGAGTTGCAGAAATTCCATGGTGATGATTATTCCGTAAATCATGGATCCAGCCAGAACGCATACCTCATTGAAGAGGAGAAGACCGTTCTCATCGATACCATCTGGAAACCCTATGATAAACAGTTCCGGGAGAATCTTGAAAAGGAGATCAACCTGGAGAAGCTTGATTTCATTGTTGTCAATCATGGGGAAGTCGATCATAGTGGAGCGCTTCCGTACCTCATGGAAAAAGTGCCCAACCTCCCGATTTACTGTACGGCCAATGCAGTCAAGTCCCTTGTCGGGCAGTACCACCACCCTGAGTGGAATTATCAAGTGGTAAAAACTGGTGACAGCCTGGATATCGGTAACGGAAAGCAGTTGGTATTTGTTGAGATGAGGATGTTGCATTGGCCTGACAGCATGGCAACCTATTTGTCCGGTGATAATATTCTCTTCTCGAATGACGCCTTCGGGCAGCATTATGCGGTTGAGGAACTCTTCAATGATAAGGCTGACCAATGTTTGCTCTGGACTGAAGCAATGAAGTATTATGCGAATATCCTCAATCCATTCTCGCCTCTGGTAAAACGAAAGATTGAAGAGATTGTGGCTCTGAACCTCCCAATCGATATCATCGCACCAAGCCATGGCGCCATCTGGCGCGATGACCCAATGCAAATTGTCAATGCATATGCTGCTTGGGCTGACTCCTATCAGGAGAATCAGATCACTATTGTCTATGACACCATGTGGGACGGCACGAAACAGCTTGCACATGCCTTGGCTGGAGAGATTCAAGCTCTGGATGGGGATACCGTAGTGAAAGTGTTCAGTATCAGTCAAACAGACAAGAATGATATCATGACTGAGGTGTTTAAATCGAAGGCAATAGCCTTGGGTTCTCCCACTGTCGGTAAGTCGATACTCTCTTCAGTCGGTGGCTGGCTCCACTTCCTCTCTGAGCTGCAGTTCAAGAAAAAGAAGGCTGCGGTGTTTGGTTGTTATGGCTGGAGCGGAGAAGGGGTAGGTATCCTACGCGAGGAACTTTCAAAGTCAGGCTTCTCTGTTGTGGAACCTGAGATGAAGGTCAATTGGAATCCGACTGAAGAACACCTTTCAGGGATGAGGGATATCGCTGAAGCTCTCTGTAGGTAAAGCCAGTTTTTCGCTCGATTGCCCAAACAGGACAACAGTGGTAGAGTCAAGGCATGGATGCAACAGCAGTCAAGGCCCTGCATTATGAAACACTCGTTAGAGCATGCGGTGGAGCAGAATCAAAAGCAGGGGAAGCCTTTTCATTGGCTTCCTCTCGCATTGATGTGACCGATCCACTCCCTTTGCATATCAAAGAGTATGCTTCCTTCATGGCAACGGAAGAGAACAAAATCAGTGAAGCCTACTATCATTGTCGACCATTCTTTGAGGAGATGGGTGATAAAGTATTGGTTATTGATGAACACAGTCCCTTCTGGCCATCCCAGGTGAACACTTTTGCCTATGCTCCGCGTTTTCTCTATGTACAGGGAAATGTATCCCTGTTGAAGGCTCCTTCGGTTTCTGTCATCGGAACTCGATCGCCCTCTCTTGAAGGGAAAAAATTGGCTTTACAGACATCTCATGCACTTGCTAAAGCCGGGTATGTGGTTGCAAGTGGACTTGCCCTTGGTATTGACGGGGTGGCCCACAAGGGAGCGTTAACCTCTGGTGCTCCTACCATGGCGGTCATCGGTACCCCGCTCTGTCAGTGTTATCCAAAGGAGCACACAGAACTACAAGGTGAAATTGCCAAGAGTGGAGTGGTAGTCAGTCGATTTGCTCCTTCAACCACTACCCAGAAATGGCATTTCCTGCTTCGTAATCGCCTGATGAGTGCCTTGAGTCTTGCTTCTGTGGTGGTAGAGGACCGTGACGGGGGAGGGGCTGTACGGCAGGCTTCCTTTGCCTTGGAACAGAAAAAGTATCTCTTCATCTACCAAAGCAGCATAGAGAACCGAAGTATTCTTTGGCCCAGAAAGTTTGCAGGCCAAAGCAGGGTCTTTGTGATCAGGAAGAGTGAAGACCTTCCCCGTATTCTGAAGAAGGCGATGGAGACAAAACGAACTGTTGGAAGACCCAAGGATACTGCAATACAGCTCGATCTATTTGCTTTGGAGGAGTAAGAGTCCTTTCACAGCACCAGTATCTTGTTATATTTCTATAATGCACTATAATTAGTGCGTTATGGAAATAAAAGAGCGTGCTTCCTATCTGGAATTCAAGGAACTCTTTTCACCGATAGGTTGTTTTACCCTTCAGCAAGTAGCGTCAGGTGCACGGTTCTCGGTGAGCCGGAATACTATTGGACGCTGGGTGAAGGAACATAAACTTATTCGTTTGAAACAAAATGTATATACATTTCCAGAATATCTTCGCTCTGGCGATGCTCAATTGTATTTTGCAAACAAGATGTATCAACCCTCATACATCAGCATACATAGTGCTCTTGCCTTTTGGGGTATGATTCCAGAGGCTGTGGTACAGGTCACGAGTGTTTCTAGTAGAAAAACAGCGTATTTTACCAATGAATTTGGCCAGTTTACCTATCACACGATTCGTAGTTCTTCATTTTTTGGCTATACCATAGAATCTTCTGCGTTTCACCCGTCTTGGGGAGTGCATATAGCATATCCGGAAAAAGCAATTTTGGATCTTCTGTATCTTTATCCACAGTACCATACAGTAGAAGATATGTTGGGACTAAGGTTGGATCTTGACATCCTAAAGATTGATCGTCTTACCAACTATACCGAACAGTATGGCGTTGAGTCACTCAAACGGAGGGTGGAGAAATTACGAGAGGCGTATAGATTATGATCGATAAGAGTGTATTGCTACAGTACTTTCCTGCATATTTACGAGACTTGAATGAACTGCAACCGTATCTGCTTAAAGAATACATTCAATGCCAGATATTGGAATTTTTGTCACAAACAAAGTATATCGAACATATGGTGTTCATTGGAGGTACCAATCTTCGCCTTATTAAGCATATAGATCGTTTTAGTGAAGATCTTGATTTTGACTGCGTAGATATGACACAGACTGAATTCATGCATATGACTGATAGCATTCTGGTATATTTGCGGCGTCTAGGGTATCAGGTAATACCGAAAGAGAAAGAGCACGAAGGGCTGCAGGCTTTTAGAAGGAGTCTCTATTTCCCTGAACTGCTCTACACACTTCAATTTAGCGGTTATAGGAATGCAAGATTTCTCATAAAAATTGAAGCTCAGGATCAAGGCTACACCTATCCGGTTACGAGCGCTTTTATCCAAAGCTGTGGTTTTTTCTTTCCTGTTCCTGTTCCGCCAGATGCAACGCTGTGTTCAATGAAACTCTCAGCTCTTCTGCAAAGATCAAAAGGTAGAGATTTTTATGATGCACAATTTCTACTTTCCCAAACAGCGCCCGACTATGCGTATCTCACTTCAAAACATAATATTGAGAATCTTGCCATGTTGAAAGAAGCTCTCAAAGAACGAATTTCGCGTGTTGATCTTAAAGTGAAACAACGTGATTTCGAACACCTCCTCTTTCAGAAAGAGAAAAGCAATATGATTCTCAATTTTCCTGCTTTCATTGAACACTACACGCATAGTGGGGGCTGAACATCCTTGACATGAAAACGTCGGGGAGACTACTATCAACTATTATGAAAAACCAGCTCACCGCCAACGAATTACGGCAAAAATTCATTGATTTCTTCGTATCCAAGGATCATGCCCAGATCAGTGGTGCTTCCTTGATTCCCGAGAACGACCCAACGGTCCTGTTTACCACCGCCGGTATGCACCCCTTGGTACCCTATATCATGGGAAGCGAACACCCAGCAGGCACCCGCCTTACCGATTACCAGAAGTGTATCCGAACCGGAGATATTGAAGCGGTAGGGGACCCACACCATCTCACTTTCTTTGAGATGCTGGGTAACTGGTCCCTTGGGGATTACTTCAAGAAGGAAGCAATAGCCTTCAGTTATGAGTTCCTTACAGAGGTCCTTGGCATTGACCCTTCCCTCTTGTCTGTGACTGTTTTTGCAGGAGATGATGAGGTTCCCCGTGATGAGGATGCTGCATCTGCATGGGAAGGATATGGAATTCCACCAGAACGTATCTATTATCTCGGAAGAGAGGATAACTGGTGGGGACCAGCAGGAGAAACCGGTCCTTGTGGTCCAGACAGCGAGATGTTCATCGATACCGGAAGACCGACGTGTGGCCCTGATTGCCGCCCCGGGTGTTCCTGTGGGAAATATTTTGAGATCTGGAATGATGTCTTCATGGGGTACAAGAAGAACAGTGACGGTACCTATAGTGAGATGGAGAGAAAGTGCGTCGATACCGGTATGGGAATCGAACGTACTATTGCAATCCTTCAGGGTAAGAAATCTGTCTATGAGACAGAGGTATTCACCCCAATCATTGCAGGAATCGAGAAACTGTCTGGAAAACAATATGGTAATGATGAGGAGACTGACACCTCAGTACGTATTGTAGCAGACCATATTCGTACCAGTGTATTCATCCTTGGAGACCAGAGAGGGGTGGCTCCCTCCAACGTAGGTCAGGGCTACATCCTGCGCCGTCTGATCAGAAGGGCAGTGAGGCATGCTCATAAGTTGGGAATTGAAGGTTCCTTCCTCGGAGAGCTTGCACTTATCGTTCTTGAACTCTATAAGAAGCCCTACCCTGAGATTCTGGATAACAAGGATTTCATCCTGAAGGAGCTGGCTCAGGAAGAGGCAAAGTTCTCCGAGACCCTGGCAAAGGGTGAGCGGGAGTTTGAGAAAATGCTTCCCAACCTGCTCAAGGGAAAAAACCGGGAGATCAGCGGAAGAACCGCCTTCAAGCTCTACGATACCTATGGTTATCCCATCGAGCTTACCAAGGAGTTGGCTGCAGAGCATGGGTTCACCGTTGATGAGGCTGGCTTCAATGCTGCATTTGAGAAGCACCAGGAGATCAGCCGAAGTGGTGCAGACAAGCAGTTCAAGGGTGGTCTTGCCGATCATAGCGAGAAAACCACTGCGCTGCATACAGCAACCCACCTGTTGCATAAGGCATTGAGAACGGTGCTTGGCGAGCATGTTGGTCAGAAGGGCTCCAACATTACAACCGAGCGACTCCGCTTTGACTTCACGCATCCCTCTGCCATGAGCAAGGAAGAGATACAACAGGTCGAGGATATGGTCAACGAGCAGATCAAGCGCAATCTACCGGTAACCTTTGAGACCATGACCGTAGAGGAAGCAAAAGCACAAGGTGCGATCGCATTCTTTGACAGCAAGTACGGGGAGCAGGTGAAAGTCTACTCAGTCGGGGATTTCTCCAAGGAGGTCTGTGGAGGCCCCCATGTGGAGAGTACCGGGAGTATGGGTCACTTCAAGATTCTCAAAGAGCAATCCTCCTCGGCAGGAGTGAGAAGGATCAAGGCTGTTCTGCAGTAACATGACTCTTGCTTAATAACGGTACATAAAAGAAGCCCTGCCTTTGCAGGGCTTCTTATCATTTTCAGCATTGTGGTAACTATTCGTCATCCTCATCATCGATCATCAACTCGTAGTCGAGACCTTTGTTGATGGGCACCGCCAGCTGTCCGCATGCCCCGTTGATCTCTCTGCCCCGTGATAGTCGCCTGGTATAATTGACTCGGTATCGGTCAAGTTCACGGCAGAAGGTATCGATCTCATCTTCGCTTGGGGTCTCATACGGGAGTTCCTCAGCGGGGTTCCAGGGGATGAGATTCACCACTACATTCATGCCTGCTACATAGGTAGCAAGCTTCTTGGCGCCGAACTCATCGGTATTTACACCACGCAACATGCAGTACTCGATGGTAAAACGTTTTCCTCCAACATGTTGGTACACCATCAATGCTTTCTTCAGAGCCATGATATCCCACTTCTCATTTACCGGCATAATCTTCGAGCGGAGGCGATTGTCCGCACTTACCAAGGAGACAGCGAGCCTTACTGGGAGTTTTTGTTCTGCAAGTCGCAAGATACCAGGGACCACTCCACAGGTGGAGATGGTTATCCTTCTCAGGCTGATGTTGAAGCTCTCTTTTGCATGTAGGTAGTGGATCGATTGGATTACCGGATTGATGTTTGCCAAGGGCTCTCCCATTCCCATATACACGATATGGGTGATGGGCTGGTCACTTACCGCTAGGAGGTGAATGTATTGTTCGATGATCTCATCGGCAGTAAGGTTCCTCAGCAAGCCCATGGTGCCTGTTCTGCAAAATGTGCATCCCATTGCACAACCAACTTGACTGGAAAGACATGCTGTATGCCGGCCACGCTTGTCTATAAGCAGGACACACTCGACGACTCTACCATCGTGGAGACGGATGCCCATCTTTGTGGCTCCACTTTCATCGGTCTCACTGGTTTCAACTGTTGATGAGACAGCACTCCCCATCACTTCCTTGAGACGTAATCGCTCAGCCTTGGGAAGGTTGGTCATCTCGTCGAACGAGGTGACACCCTTGACGAGCCACTGATAAATCTGTTTTCCATAGAAGGCCTTGGGAAGGGAAAGCACTTCTGTAATAGCTTCTGCATCCAGCCCATAGAGAGAGCGTGGAATAGTATTTGTTTGTTCCATTTTCCTAGTATACCTACTTCAGCATGGAAAGGATAGCGATAGCTACTCCAGTGATGCCTTCACCACCAAGCAAGCCGCTGGCGACCAATCCAGTCTTGTCTTGTAGTTTTGCTGCCTCAGTGCGCTTTTTGAGAGCCAGTTTCAAGCCACCGGAGATAAGTGCTCCGAGGCCCATGATGGAACTGATGTAGATTGGCAGGTATACACCAAGCCCAAGGGTTGCACTGGGGATATTTGCAAGGTAGAGCACCAGACCGATTCCGAGGCCTATAAGGAATGCAGGGATATGACCAAGACCTCCAACCATAGCAGATACTGCCGCTGCCTGGGGAGCGGGCAACTCAGCAGTTCCAAATCCACCGAACGAAGCTTTCATGATCAAGAGGACGAACACAGAGAGCACTGCACCGATGACTCCCCCGATACCCTCGCCAAGAATTTGTTGCTTAGGATCGGTTTTCAGGAGATAACCACTCTTTAGGTCATTCATGACATCACCGGTCAAACCGCAGGCAACTGCTACTACTGCAGCAATGCTGAAGGAAGCGATAAGGGAGGGGTTGGCGATAAGCTGGATGACAAGCAAGACCAGGATACCGAATATTTCCATGGGATTGATGCCTGTCTGGCCGGTCAACATGCCCGAGAGGTAGGTGGCAAGATAAATGCCTGCCATCAGTACGAGTGCCTCGATCAGACCAAGTTCTGTTCCAAGTGAGAGTAAAACTACAGAGAAAAGCAGTACCAATGCTACAACCAGAGTGGTTTTATTGAATGTCGCCTTGGGTTTTTCTTCAAGTTTCTTCTGGGCAAGCAGTTTGGATCCTACTGCCTTGAAGAAGACTCCAAGCCCTGTACCGATCATCAATCCAATTCCCAGGTTGGAGCGGAACACGTCTGCTTCCGCCATCGAGGCAAACAATCCATGCTGGATGCCTAGGGGGGTCAGGATATAATACCCAAAGACCGCACCACCAAACCAGAGCAAGGCAAACAGTGGGCCAATGATGGCCCCAATTCCCATTGCCATGGGACTGACCCAGATGGAGAAGGCAGGGATTAATGCGCTTCCCTTGAATAGGGTCAGCAGTGCAGGGATTTTTCCAAACCCGTCACGGAAGACGGTAAAGATAACCGAGCCTCCCATGGATGCAAAGAGCGTCTTTGCGCCTGCTCCACCTTTGCTTCCGGCTTGCAGGGTGTTGTAGCTTGCAATACCCATAGGATAGGGAAGAGCCTCATCAACGATGAGCTTCTTTCGATATAGCGCAGAGAACAAAGTTCCCAGAATAGCACCAACTACAGTCAGGATGATTAGGCTGATTGTTGAAAAATTTGCATCTGGGTCGATCATCCAGAGCCCTGGGAGGGTAAATGCCAATCCCCCTGCAACCATAGCCCCTGAGCTCATGATGGTATGGGTTACATTGATTTCCTGGAGTGTGGAACCTTTTGCCCGTTTCAACGCTGCCAAGCTGACCACCGTTACAAAGATGGTAGGCCAGGGCAGTGCTCCCATTCTGAGCGCTACATACATGGAACTGGCGGTAATAACCAGTAACCCGACAAGAGCGATAAGGGCACCACGAAGGGTAAGATGTCTATTCATTTTTTACACTTCCTCTCTTAATGTATGGTAAACAGAATTGGAAAAAAACACCAGTAGTTTAACCTTCTAAGATTTTGTCCAAATCCACCTATATGTTTGCCTGTTCAAGAAATTTTGCTTATGGTATAGTTTACATAACAAAATTATTGGTAGGAGTTCATCCTACAGAAGGAGAGTGCGTATGAAGAAAGTATTACTTGCTGTACTTTTACTGGCTATGGTACTGCTTCCTGCTACAGCAGCAGAGAGAGCTTCGAAGACCGACCTTGCGGTAGGACTGAACTTGGGAACCAACACTGGTGTTGGTGTACAGTACCGAATGAATGACTTTGATGTCATCGGTAATGTTGGCCTTGGCTTCATTGGGGGGTCCAGTCTTTCTGTTGATGCAGCTGCCAATTATAAGGTTTCAGAATTCAACATTGAAAAGGCTCAGTTCGACGTCACCGTTGGTGGTGGTGCTGCAATCCGTGTCCCCTTTGATGGAAGCAAAACTGGATTGGCTGCGATTGTTCCGGTAGGCATTGTCTATAATCTGGACAATAAGGACTTCCCGCTTGATTTCTATCTGCGTATTGCTCCTGGTCTCGCAATTCTACCTGATGTTGATTTCTACTTTGGTGGATACATCGGAGCTCTCTGGAGATTCTAGATTCAAACAGTCAGTAATATCGAATTGGTGTCACCTTCTATTGGGTGGCACTTTTTATGACTTGCGGAACTCACTGAGCGGACCTTGGAAACGAGGCTGGATTCTCGTTCTTACCAAGATTCCCTCCCCTTGGTAGTCAATGAACTCAACCTGTCCATG
>JAQQAR010000067.1 GCA_028532765.1 Sphaerochaetaceae bacterium
GTAGGTCCAGGAGTTCCCCACCCGCGTCACACGCAGAAAGACCTCCGAGCTCGGCGAAAGCGCTAGCCACCCGTGCTCGGTCGCTGCTTTCACTCCAATAGGAACATTGAAAACGCCGTTTTTATTTTCACGATACATCCCATTAAAGCAAGTTCTATTTAAGTAAAGGAATCTAGCCGCTTGTTCAATTTCTCCTTCTGGAATATTAGTACGTGTTAGGTAATAATAATCAGGGCTGTGTTGTTCCTGATGAAATTGAAGAATTTTCCCCAGTTGCAAATAATGCTTTCGCATAATTTGGTAAACGTTAATCAAATCACTATTGATATCCGCAAGTATCGCATTTTCCGGTAAAAGATAAAAAAACACCGATCCTCCCCCTAAAAAGGGTTCGATATAATTCTTTTCAATTTTCTTAGGGAGGTAATTATGATGTTTCGAAATAAACCATCGCTTACCTCCGGGCCACTTGAGAAAAGTATTCATCTATCAATATCCATATTCTTAGAAACCATTAAAATTCCTATTAGTCAGATACTATAAGAACAACTTGGAAAAGTCTTTTTGAGGTTAATTACCATTGATGCTATCTATTCAACTATACATTTTTCTTTGTAACTACTAGCCACTTGTAAATCTCGCTAAGAAAGTTGAAATCTTCTAGGCCTACAGGATTGTTGTGATGACTTTTATTTCGAATAGTATTCAGTTGAACCATCCATTTGGTTTTTTCAGTCTTCCCTCCTGAAATTTTCTGTTCTCCTGGCCTGGTATAGCATTTTTCAAACAAAGTCTGCCAATTTTTACCATGAATAGCAATCTCCCGATAATTTATAAGTACCAGACAGTCCCATGGATTCGTTGTGCCTACAGGCAAATTGTTCTCATAGTCCTTATCCCTTGCAAGCCTTGTTGCATTATCATAGACGGATTTAGAAACACCCGACGTAAACCATGATTGCCCATACTCCGATTCTAGCTTTTCCCTGAAATCCTTATTCAATCGAGTTTCAATCTCATTGATCATTCTGAAAGACTCAACATTATATTCAGTTGTATTTTTCTCTTTCCAATCTTCAAGCCCATCGGGATTGAAGATGTTAATTGAATCAGAAATTACCTTTTGATAAATCCTCCATACCTTTGTCTTTCCTCCGCTACCATAAGATGTCCTGATTTCAGTCTTCTGATCTATGGAAATCGATTGATAATAACTAATGAGTGGGTCAACATAGCATTTTGTATTCTCAAAAGCTTCATGTATATTATTAACAGGTATGCTTAGCGCCTTTTGTTTGACCAAATGGTTAACAACATCATTCAAGATTCTGATGATGGCATGAATGCTATTGTTGCTAGTTAAAACGTCCTTTCCGTCTTTATTTCCTTCCCAGTCTTTAATTAAATTATTCTTAATATAGCTAAATACATTCTCCAGATAGCTATACAAATTGTTCAACGTAGTTTCGCAATCATCACTATCAAAAGTACCTTGAGTTGATAATTTATTATCTTTCGAATAGATATTGAGAAAATCAGCCAATTTAATTGCATTTTCAATTGTATCGATAGTAATAAGTGCCTTCGAATCCCTTTCGTTTTCACCAATACGAATCCGTTGATACAAAGGGGATGTTTGCCGTTCTCCGAAGCGAATTGCTATACGTTGTCGTAATGCTAACCTTCGATTATTTAAGTTTCCATCATCCCATAACAGATCTGCATTCAGTGTATTTCTCAGATTCTTAGGTACTGATTTCTGATTCTCATTAATTTGCATAAAAAGTTCGACTTGCTTTGTTCTGTCAAGGTTTTCGAATGCAACAACAGGAACTTCATTGTTACTTAAATATTTTGTGCTAGTATATCCATACAATCTATGTTGGCCATCGATGATATATGCTGTTCCATAACATTGTGGTAAATGAAGTATTCCAATCTTCGTCCTATCTGAATCACCCCGTAATTCCTTTGGGGCAGAATCAAATCTCAAGGTTTGCTCTCCAGTATTTAAACTGACAATAATAGAATTGGGGAAATACCCTCCGTTGTTGATAAATTGTCTGATAGCTTTTAGTCGATTCTTTTTAATAATTCGTTGATAAGAGGGCATCATATCATCGTTGGCTTCTGTCCTATGTAATACATAGGAGATTTTTAACAACTTCTCAGGTTCGATTGTGAATGAATAGTAAGTAGTACCTCCCATTTTCCCTCGGATTGCAGGTACTTTATTCTCCATTGCACCAATGCATTGGCCTTCGAAGAGTTTACTAAGAAACTGGTAACGAGCAGCTGAGCCCAAGTGAGACACTAATTCTGTGTAATATCTAATTGTATGAGCTTCATGGTGAGCAATTCCGAAAGATTTCATTATTTCACTATCTTGGTCAGAAATTTGATAATTTTTTGTAGCAAGTACAAATTTAGGCTTTCTCTTCGGTTGATCCGGAAATGCGTTTTTGACTGTTTGGATCAATCCCCCTCTATAGCCATTCATTTTTACAAGGTCATCTTTAAAATCTCCTAATTGCCAGTTCTCAGAACATTTACATTTGATAAAAAGTATCGTTTCATCATCCATAGCAAATACATCAATTTGCTGAGCAAGATCCGCTTTTTTATCATCAAAGGGTATCTTGATCGGATTGTCATGATTTAATATCTCAAATCCCAGAGACGCGAGCATTACCCAGATTTCATCAATAAACTGTTCATCCAGAGGTTTCAGCCGTCTCATTTTATTAACTGTCTTGAACTCCTTCTGGAGTTCCCAGCCATCTTCGATAAATGCATTTGTGAGAGTTTTATTGATGCTTTTATGCACATGTTGATCACTTCGAACCTTTTGATTCCTTTTAATTTGATCACCGTAAATCAACCCATCAGTCCATACCATATTTATCCTCCATGAAGAATTAAAGAATACTAGTCACAGACAGGCTACCCTATCAACCTCCATCGAATTAGCTTAGATTATTTGGATAATACCTGCCAAAGTTTCTCAATCTGTATCAAATAGAACAATCCCCAACATTATCATCAATTGATTTCAGGATCAGTGTAGCTTGCCATCTCTCCTTCTTCACGAATATCTTTGCTTTGGGTGGTAAATATTGAGACAGTCTATGATTATTATACACATAAATTTCAATATTAATAGAACAAATTTCAAAAGGGTCTCTTGGAGTCAGTTGTTATGATTTTCACCGATGATTTGAAGTAAGATTCCATACAATTGCCAATAGAGTTTTCCCATCTCTCAGGCATCGTTTTTAAATATTTAAAGATGGTTTTTAGGTAAAAACTTTTGCCTTTGATATGGTTATGCAATAGTTTACACTTCTGCAAGTGACGGCACGCGCTTTGGAAACACTTTCTGCTCGCCTGCCTTCGTTATGGTTTACAATCATCAACATCAAGATCGGCTTTCGACTTCCCTTACAGCGCACTCCCAGTGTAAGTTGTCTTCGTCCCATGATGTCTCCGTGTATTTTTGATTTGTGGTAAAACCAAGAATATCACGGTTCCCATGGAATCCTCTTTTTTCTTCATCTCTTATTTTTTTGGGTGGACACTTAATGTTACTGCCCGCGCCAGACGCATAAATCAAAACAGGACCTAAATATATCGACATATTTCGCCATTGAGCTGACAGAGAATTATAACCTTAAGCTTTACACATCATTAACCAAGTAAAGCGATGTTAGAATATTGAGTTGGGAAAGTGGAGTTCAAGTGATTATAGAGACGGCCCCGGGCCCGTAGGCAACCGGAGCTCGATCACTCACTTGGACCCTAATGCTACACATGCAAAAAGTCAATGCAAAGACCAACTATTGAAGGGCTTTCTAACTGTAAAAAGTACCAATACATGTACCAACTCCAGGATGTTTCTCCCTGATTTTTATTATTTCATAATGCTTATCAATAAATGAATTATAATCAGTTTCCAACCTACCGCTGCTTCAGCACCATTAATACCGCGAATCCTCGTTCAGGTAAAATTCAAGGTCCAGGTAGATATCCTCAAGCTTTGTACGTGCCCAAAGGTTCTTGCGTAGGAACTTCAAGCTGGATTTGATGCTGGGGTCGTTATAGAAGCATTGTAGTTGCACCATGTCGTACAGTCCTTTCCAGCCGTAGTAATCGACCAGACGGATAAGCAGATTCTCCAGTGTTATGCCATGCAGGGGGTTATTCACTTGTGTAGTTGAATTGGTCATGTCTGTGATAGAATCTCCTTCACACGCCCTACTTCACCACTCTCAAGACGGACCTTGATACCATGCGGATGCATGCGAGAGTATTGAATCAATGAGTGTTCCTGTACATCATAACTAGAAGCGATTGTTTTTTGGTACAGGGTGATATACTTTATATCATAGATATCCAATTGGCTTTATTCCATCTGCATATACCGTATTACTCAGCTGTGAGATGATTGGCCATACGAGAGGCCATCTTGACAGCATTCTCAAACGCACGTGTCTTTACAATACCCGTTCCTGCGATATCGTACGCAGTACCGTGGGCACAGGTGACAATTGGTGCTGGGAATCCTCCTGCAATCGTGATTCCCTCGTCAAAGCCAGTAAGCTTCAATGCAATTTGACCTTGGTCGTGATACATCGTAACCACACCATCGAAATCCCCTCTCAGAGCCTTGATGAATGTGATGTCACTGGGGTAGGGCCCGGAGGCATCAATACCCATCGCTTGTGCTTTTTCAATCGCTGGCTCAATAACTTCAATCTCCTCACGACCGCACATCCCATGCTCACCAGCATGAGGATTGAGTGCTGCAACAGCCAGACGAGGCTTATCAATACCACTATTCCTTATGGATTTGTTTACAAGTCGAACAGCACGCAGGATGCTTTCGACACTCAGATGGTTGCTGACCTCACTGATGGGTATATGGCTGGTAGTCCTGCTGGTCCAGAGATTGCCCAATACATTGATCTCCCCAAACGGTTCTGTATGGTTGAACAAGTTTGCAAGAAAGTGTTGTTCGCTCTCGGCCTTGATACCCGCTTCCTTAAGACCTGCTTTATTGAAAGGGGCGTAGCAGAACCCTTCGATTTCCTTTTTCTTATACAACGCTACGCACAATCTCAAACCATCTAGATTGGCTTTTCCCGCTTCTACAGTGAGTTCACCAAAGGGGATTCTGTCAGGATCTTGGTTCTTCTGATCAAGTACAGCCAGGTTTCCTTCCCAATCGATATGATTAATATCAGAGACGACCTGTAACTCTCTTGATGCTTTAATCACCTGGAATGCACGTTCAAGAAGGCGTACATCACCAACGATGACAGGCTTGCAGTACGACTCATAGAACTTCTGTATAGCGAGCTTTGCTACAATCTCCGGACCGACTCCGGCCCCATCCCCGATCAATATAGCAATTACTGGTCTTTTCATTATCAATACCAACCTTTGGCCTTCAAAAAGACCCTTCCCTTTTCCAATGCTGACTCAAGAAGGAACTTATCCTGTTCATCAAGCATGCAAACAATCCTGTGCCTTTTTAAAAAAATCAACGGACCCGAAATTTCCCGACTTGAGCGCCAGATGAATTTCCTTGTTTACTGCTCGTACCCAAGGAACCCCTGGATCGATCTGAGGCCCGATCAAGAAACCCTCAATTCCCAACCTCTTCGCAACCACACCAGAAGTCTCACCCCCTGCAATAATGTAGTTTCTTATGCCAATATCATAGAGCGCAATTGATAACTGTGCGAAGAATCGTTCGACCTCCTGGCCGATATCGATATGTGGATATTGCAACCCAAGTTCTTTGACCCTCTCTGCAGATTTTGTTGCATATACCAGTGGGGCATAGGAATGATTAATATTCTCTGCGACCCAAGCCGTAATGTCAGCAACATATTCGTAATTGTTCTGGTCATAGGCTCCGATGTCAAAAGAGACTGAAGGGGCAATCGCTTTGTATGCATCCACTTGGAGGTTTGTCGCTTGTGAACATGAACCAGCAAGGATGATGGATTTTGAAAGTTTTGGCTTACCCTTCTCAATTGCTTTCTCTTTTTCCTGCGAACTTTTCTTTGTCAATTTTGCCAAGCTTTCGGCAACACCCGATCCTCCGGTCAACAATACAAGATCTTTCGTTGCGCGGGCGATAATGTCCAAATGGTTTTGCTTTAAAGCATCCACCACAACATAAGAAAAGCCACTGTCTCTTGCCTCTTCTATGCAGCGCTTCAGATGATTCGATCCCTTCTCCACTGCTTCAACATGGATTTCACAAGCCTTGTGAGCGGATTGTGCTTCCATCAACCGAAGGAGCTTGGCATCATGCATCGGAGTAACAGGATGATGTCTCATTCCTGATTCATTAAGCAGAACATCTTGGACAAACAAGTAACCTTTATACACGGTGCGTCCATTAATCGGAAGAGCTGGGCATATAATGGTAATTGTACTTCCCAATGCCTCCATCAGGGCATCAGTAACCGGACCAATGTTCCCCTTAGCTGTGCTGTCGAACGTGGAACAGTATTTAAAATAGAATTGTGTACAACCCTGTTCCTTAAGCCACATCAAAGCCTTCAAACTCTCATCGATTGCCTCTTGCTTCGGGCATGACCTGGACTTCAGACTAACAACGATGGCTTGGACTGTATCTTCCAGCTTGATGGAAGATACCCCATTGGTCTGGACTGTAACAACACCATTTGCAGCGAGAAAGCCTGCGATATCAGTAGCTCCTGTAAAATCGTCTGCAATAACACCAAGCTTGTTCATAGTTCTTCCTCAACCCTTCTTCAAGAACAAATCATCCTGCTCTCTACGCAGTGCCCAAAGAATTGCAGAAGCATTTTCAACCAGCATGTTTGCTGTTAGAAGTTCTCCGGCTTTAACATCCTGGTTGAGCACCATATTGTCAGCAAGGTAGTAAGGCAGTTGTACATTCTCGTCAATAGACCGTGCTGGACGTAGGATTGCTTCAAATCCATCAATTACATGATGATGTCCCAGAGCCCGTAAATGAGTTCCCTTGGGAGCATCACAGGTTGCTCGGGCAACTAAATCATAGCGTGGCGTTGGATTGTTCGATCCAGTGGGAAGGCCTAAGCGTCCAACAGACAAAACGCTGAAGAGTGCTTCGAATCCAAGGTAATGGGCAGGGTAGTAAATCAATGCACAACGGCCATTCCTGCTGACCGGGGTGCCTTTTTCCTGAAGCACCTTCCAAGTCTCTTCATCATCACACTCAACTACTACATACACCCCGCCTTCAAGACTCTGCTCGTCAGAGCGACGGAGACAGTTGATTACATCAATCCTGTTGTAGTCGGAGAACAAACCGCCCATCTCTTTTGTACACATCAAGTCTGGAATTTCTATAGCTCTTGATATCGGGCAATGGAATGATTCGATATCGGGATTGAACTGAGGAAGATGGTTGCTCACAATCGCCATCTCTGCAAGATCAGGAATAGCGCGCTGGCCAAAGGAGGAAAGGAGTAAACTTCTCTTTTTGATCGTGGCGATCGGATCATCTCCAAGATCCCAACAAGAGGCAAACTCCTTTAGGACAATTTCCCGCTCCATCACCTTGATAGTCTGCTTCTTTACATCATAGATAAAGTCATATTCACTTGCTTTTCCAATACTGACGATCTTCAGTCCAGCCGCCTTTACCCAAGTGACCAACCCAACCAACAGGGAAGGCTGGTCGCCTTCTGCAAGCGAGTAGATAACCCCTTGCTCACGCGCTTTGGCTGCTAATAATGAACCGATGACCGAGTCGGCTTCTTTGGTTACCATGATGACATGCTTCTTGTTCTCTATTGCGCTCAAGGCGAAACGAGCGGCAGCTTCAGGGTTTCCGGTACCTTCCACCACTACGTTGATAGGCATCTTCATGGCCAGGGATACATCATCAAATACCAAATACTTGCCTGATCCAAAAAAACGGAGTCCTTGCTGTTCATCAGAAACATGTACGATGTCCTGCTCTGAAATTCCAATGCTCGTATAGGCATCAATACAGGTCTGGACATTCCTGCCGCAAAGGACTCGGATGGAAACTTGTGAGCTTCTTGATCCATAGACGAAAAGAGAGTGATTGAATCCTTTTACTCCAATAATTGCGAGTTCAACTTTTTCCCCTTCATTATCCGAAAACAGTAGGTCATAGTTCATAATGTATCTCCATCTTTGGCGTGTAGTAACCAAATGATGCAAGAACAATGCCAACACTACCAATATTTTGGGTGGTCAGTGAAAAACTACCAATGTAATAAGAGAATTTGGAACGAATTCTCTTATTACATCAATAATTACAAATTAAAGCTGTGAGAATCATATTCAGCCAATCTTGATTTTCTCCTTGTATGACCTTTGTGATTACGAATCTACGTAAAATTGTTACCTTCTCTATTGCAATCATGCAATAATAGATTGCATCAGTACAATTGAGGAGAAATGGATGATCAAGATTAGCTTCATAGTCCCTTACGCATCGCTGCAGCTTATGGTAAAGGAGATTCTTGAACAACACCCACAACGAGAAATCCTTGAGTACTCCATCATCCCCAAAACAGTAGACAAAGTTGAGCAGAAAGATCTTGCTGCTGATATCGTAATTGCACGTGGTTTGACTGCCCAGCATGTGAAAGCCTTATCTGTCCCTGTAATCGATATGGCTGTTACCGGTTTTGATATCACCATCGCCCTGCATACCTGTATGCAGAAGTATAACCCAAGCAAAATCGCAGTTGTTGGACCTATAAACACCATCTATGGCATTGAAGAGCTCAAGGATGTCTTTCCCTGTGAATTGGAAAGTTACCTTCTTGATGATTCTGAGAAGGTGAAGGAAGTTGTTTCCCAGGTACGTAAGGAGGGGGCGGAGGCAATTATTGCTGGATTGACGGTCTATAGTTACTGTATCGATCATGCTATCGCTTGTACGTTGATTGAGACAGGCCGGAAGACAATTCGTCAAGCAATCGATGAAGCGATCAGGTCGGTACTGTTCATGAAGCGGGAACAAGAGAGAACTGATCGATTCAAGAGCATCATGGATTACTCGATGGAAGGAATCATATCAGTAAATCATGATAGAGTGGTGACCGTGGCGAATGCCTTTGCATTGAGGGTGTTCCCGCAACTTGAGCATCTCGAGGAAAATCCAATCAAGATAGACCAGTTGTTTCCACAAATCAGCGTCCCTTCTGTTATTAAGGAAGGGTGCAAAGTGTTGGGAGAACTCATAGCCATCAGGGATCGAACCTATACGATAAATTGTGTTCCTTCAGGTGATACCGGAGCGGTTATCACCTTCTCCACGGTCTCAAAAATTCAAGAGATGGAAGGAAGAATCAGAAGTAAGCTTCATAAAAAAGGTCTTATCGCAAAATACACATTCGATGATATAGTCGGTACGGATAATAGTATTGTGCATGTGAAACACATAGCACAGAAATATAGTCGTGTAGATTCCAACATCTGTATTCTTGGGGAAACCGGTACAGGAAAAGAGTTGTTTGCTCAAAGTATTCACAACGCTAGTGAGCGGAAAAATGAACCTTTCGTTGCTATCAACTGTGCAGCCCTTGCCGAGGACCTTTTGGAGAGTGAGCTTTTTGGGTATGAAGAGGGAGCTTTTACCGGGGCGGTTAAAGGAGGAAAAACCGGTCTGTTCGAACTGGCTCACAACGGAACAATTTTCCTCGACGAAATTGGAGACATCACGTTAAAAATGCAGAGTCGGTTGCTTCGCGTCATCCAAGAACGGGAAATCATGAGAATAGGGCATGGACGGGTGATTCCTATTGATATACGAATCATAGCTGCATCGAATAAAAATCTTAGAAGGTTGGTTGCAGAAGGTCAATTTCGAGAGGACCTCTACTACCGGCTCAATATTCTTCAGTTGACGTTACCCCCTTTGCGGGAACGAAAGCGAGATATTATCGCGTTGTGCGACTATTTTATTCAGTTGAATGAACTAAGTGGTTCTACTTCGAACAAGGTGCTGACACCTGCGGCAAAACATCGCCTAATCGATTACAGCTGGCCTGGGAATATCCGCGAACTCTCGAATTTCTGTGAACGCCTGAGTGTTCTTTCAGAGGAAGCCTCCATTGATACAGATATTGTAGATGTCTGCATCGATCAGAGCTTATCTGATGAACAGGAACAGGATGATATGGGTGCCTTGAGTTCTCAGAATGCAAAACATGAACGAGAAATGATTGCAAATGCACTCTCAATATGTACGACAAAGCGGGAAGTTGCAGATTTGCTCGGTATTAACCCCAGTACGCTCTGGAGGAAGATTAGAAAATATGGGTTGGAGTAACGAACAGTATTGCAGAATTGCAAAACTGCAATCCCATCTCTGCAATCATCGGCAGTAGACTACGTAGAATACCTGTTATTTTGAAAGTTTATCAATTTTGTTCATGAAGTATTTGTATCTTAAAGAGCGCTATTCCTGTCCGAAAGCAAGGAATGGCATTGTTAAATAATTCTTGGCCCAGTTCTTGCATTTATTGCTAGTAGGTGGATGTACGATGTATAGCAGTAATCGGTACATACGTCGATTCATTCACGAATCAGAAATAAAGGATAACTGACGATGCAAGCTGAAGTGATTATCTTCCTCTTTTTTGTATTCATGTTTCTCGGTATTCCAGTTGTGGTATCACTGGGTGTTACATCTGTTATTTACCTTCTGACCATAGGTATTTCACCCATAGTTGTGGTACAGCAGATGCTCAACAGCATGGATAAATTTACCCTATTGGCGATTCCTTTCTTCATTATGGCTGGAGGGATTATGCAAGAGGGGGGAATTTCCAAACGAATCGTCATGTTCTCGAAAAAACTCATGGGACCACTTCCTGGTGGGCTTGCTTTGGTTGTGGTGGGCGCAAGTATGATGTTTGCGAGTATGACTGGAGCCGGAGCTGCAACATGTGCTGCAATTGGAAGTATCATGCTTCCTGAGATGAAGAAGGACGGGTACGATGAAAACTTCTCAGCTGCCCTCCAATCCTCAGCTGGCATCTTTGGTCCCATCATTCCACCAAGCATACTGATGGTCATCTATGCGATAGCAACCGATACATCAGTTGGCGATATGTTGCTTGCAGGGGTAATCCCCGGTATCGTGCTTGGTCTTATCATGATGGTCATTACATTCCGCATTTGTGTGAAGCGAGGGTATAAAGGCGAAGGTCATTTCTCATTCAAGGAATTAGTAAAGAGCTTTATTGATGCCTTCTGGGCACTGCTTACTCCGATTATTATCCTTGGAGGAATCTATACCGGCTTTTTTACCCCTACCGAGACTGCAGCTGTCGCAACGCTGTACAGTATTCTTGTAGGAATGTTTATCTATAAAAGTCTGACCTTCAAAAAAACGCTCTCAATTCTCTATGGATCGATGAAGCTTGCAGCGGGAATTCTTCTGATAGTGGCAGTTACACAAGCTTTTGGTTGGATTCTCACCAGAGAGCAGATACCCCAATTGGTTGCAGCATTCTTCAGTGGTGTCAGCCAGAACCCCATCGTTTTCTTATTCCTGGTCTTCTTTATGTTGCTGATTACCGGCATGTTTATCGATGCGGTCCCTGCTTGCAGCATCTTTGCCCCGATTATCACACCAGCGGCAATAATGCTGGGCATCGATACCGTGCATTTTGGAATCGTCATGGTTGTTTCGCTTTGTATTGGTTTGATTACTCCGCCTGTTGGAATGAACCTATTTGTTGTTTCCTCGATATCCAATATACCGGTGCATAAAATCACCAGGGATTTGGGTCCTTTCTTGATTGCTTCTTTCATCGGCATTGTGGTGATCATACTGTTTCCGCAACTGTCCACATTCCTGCCGAGGTTGATCAATGCATGATGAGTCTTGGTAGAGGGTAAGAGATATCATTGGTATTAAAAATTTCTGATTCTTCGTTGTCACTATTAATTTGGAGGTTTTGTATGAAGAGTTCAAAATGGAAGGTTTCGTTGCTTATCGGATTACTGATCATTTCAGTAGCTTTCACTGTTGGAGCAGCAGGAGGTGCTGAGCAGGGCCCTACGGTTGTAAAACTTACACTTGCTGGACCTCTTCCAGAGTCTACCCCCGGTGGTATCGGTTTGAATGTACTTGCAGAAAAGTTGAATGAGTATTCAAACGGCACGTTGCAAGCTACAGTCTATCACAATGGAACGCTGGGTAATTCCACCTCGATGGTTGAAGGTGTCCAGCAGGGTACCGTGGATTTCGCAGTTACTGGAAATGCCTATTACTCAGGATTGGTCCCCGAGATCCAGGTTTTCGAGTTGCCCTATCTTTTCCAAGACAGAGCAGAGGTAGAAATGGTTTTAAATAGTGCTGTTGCGGATGAGTTGCTTGCTAAGTTTGAAGCCAAGGGCATGAAGGGAATGGCTTTCTGGGGAATCGGATTCAGAAGTTTGACAAATAATATCAGGCCAGTAAAGACACCTGCTGATACCAAAGGACTCAAACTCAGAACGTTGCCGGCTCCAATCCAAATCAAGCTCTGGAGTCTGCTCGGTGCGATCTCCACCCCGATTGACTCATCAGAAGTCTATACATCTTTGCAGCAGGGAACAGTCGACGGCCAGGAGAATCTACTTACAGACATCTATTTCAACAAGTACTATGAAGTTCAGAAGTACATGACTATGACCAAGCATACGTTCACTCCGTTCATGCTCAGTATGAGTCTTAGTACTTGGCAGAAATTGGACGCTGACCAGCAGGCAGCAGTGCTCAAGGCTGTTGATGAGGCAACAGCTGCAACCAATAAGGAAGCTGCAGAGCTAGAGGACGAGATTCTCGCTGAGCTCAAGACTTTGATGGAAGTAGAGACTAATCCTGATGTGCGTGCATTCAAGGAGCAGTCGAAAGATTCGTATTCTGTTTTCACAGAGCAATATGGATCTGCATACTTGGATAAGGTTCATGCAATTCTCGGTAGATAACACAACTTCACTAAAGGGTTTTGCTTGAAACATAGCAAAACCCTGCTATTGCACAAACAAGGAGCATCCTTATGAAGGTAATTGACCTTACACTACCCATCATCCCTCATTGGCGTTATGGGTTTACCAGCAGCCCAGGCAAGGATATGAATAAAGGCGATGGTATCAATACGACAAACTATAGCTTGGGAAGTCATAACTATACCCATATCGATTCTCCGAAGCATTTTCTCAAGGATGGTAAAAGTCTGAATGATTTTCCCCTGGAACTATTAATCGGAGATGCCCTTGTTCTTGATGTTTCTCATGTTGGAGCGAATCAGGAGATTACAGAGAAGGATTTGTCAGCAGCTGTAGGTACTCATCAAGTTCCAAACATTGTACTCATCAAGACAAGTTGGGATGCAAAGTGTTCTTGGGAAACAACGGAGTTTTGGGATACAGCTCCCTATATTGGTGTTGAAGGGGCAAAGTACCTTCAGACTCTGGGGTTTAAAGTCATTGGTTTTGACTTTCCTCAAGACTATGATATTCGAAGACTACGATTTGTCTCTGAGAAGGAGACATATCAACCAACCCACGAGTTCCTGCTCAAGCATGATGTATTGATGATTGAGTATATGTGCAACCTGCATAAGATTGATCGTCCGATAGTGAAATTCGCCGGTTTACCGATTAATTTGCAGAATGCAGATGGTGCTCAAATCAGAGTAGTAGCTATGTTGGATTGAGGGGTAGCGGTTGTTTTTCTGGTAAACCGTTGTTTTGAGTGAGCGGGTGAATGGATGTGGTGCTTTTTACTGGAGGTGTATATATGAACAGACTGAAACAATTTCTCAAATCAGGGAAAATTATCAGTACTATCACAGGACTTGCTGTTTTTGGGACAGTCATGCTTGCCAATCTGGCAGTTTTTTCAAGACATGCAAAAGTTTCCCTGCCGGCTGCAGAGGAGTTGCTTCGGTATGTCTTTGTATGGATCATCATGATTTGTACAGCAATCGGCTATGATGACAGTGGGCTGATCAGTATTACCATGCTTGAAGAATCGCTGGAGAAAAGAGGTCGTGTTTTACCTGCTAGGGTAATCAAGGTTATCAATACACTATTTGTTCTTTTCTTTGCTGGCTTCTGCGTTTTATACTCAGCAAAAATAACTTTGTTGCAGATGTCTACGAATAAGCTGAGCCCTGTTATGGAAATTCCAATGTATCTTGTGTCATTAGGAATGACTGTAGGAGCGTTGCTCTGGTTGGCTGTAGCGATCAAGAAACTGTATGCCCTGATACGAGCAAAGTGATTTAATTTGCCAATGACAGCAGCTAATCCGTGCTCTTGGTTGCCTCCAAACACCCAGAAATCTAGCGAGAGCGTCTCTTCGGAGGCGTTCTTTGTTTTTGGCTCATTTTCGTTCGGTAAAGTGAATTTGGATTTACAGGTCACAAAACCTCTTCTACAATGAATTGTTGAGATATAACATTATAAATGAATAATAACAGTATTAATGTTATTATTCATTTATAATGTTAAATAACAAAGATCCAGATATCCTACTCCTTCTCTCATACATTGAAAAAACCTTTGGGTTTAAAGGCAGCATCAGGCATTGGGAAGATGAACGGAAAATCCCACTTCTGCTCAAAGAACAGTACTCTTTTTATCTGCTTCGTTTATTAGATTCAGATAATCTTATTTTCATTGAGAATCGAGAAAACGGAAATACTCCGGCTGTCATTTCCAAACATTGCAAAATGCTTACAAACTATTGGTCCAAAGGAATTATCTATGTAAAAAATACGGTGTCTTCTACTGATCGAACTAGACTGATTCAAGCCAAAATACCTTTCATTATTCCAGATAAACAGCTGTATCTACCATTTATGGGAATGGATTTCAAAGAAATCTTTCCCCCCGAGAAAAGAAAAACTGGAAAGCTCAGTCCTTCCGCCCAGCTATTGGTTCTTGGAAAACTATATAAAAGGGATTGGACCGGAAAATCACCCTTTGAAATATCCCATAATTTACACATCTCAAACATGTCAGTAGGGCGTGCATTTAGTGAGTTAGAACTTCATCATATAGCATCCGTTCATACCTTAGGGAAAGAAAAGGTATTGGAATTCCATCTAAGTGGATTTGATCTTTGGAATACAGCACTGCCTATTTTAAGATCCCCTGTTACGTCAACAAAAACTTTCCCCTTTCAGGAAAGTAATAATCTGGTGCTTGCCGGAGAGTCTGCTCTTTCGAAATATTCTATGCTTAATGAACCACATATGACAACATTTGCCATATTTAATAGGTCAAAAGATATTTTAATTCATCCAAATATCGATAATCCTAATGAAGATATGATTATCCAGAAATGGGCCTATGATCCTCGAACCTTTTCAAAAAATGGTGTTGCCGATCCATTGTCTATATATCTTGAATTTAAAGAATCCGAAGATGAACGAATAGAACAAGCTCTTGAAGGGTTGATTAAGGATATACAATGGTAAAAGGATTAAATATTTTCAGGGAACACTTTAAAGGATTTGAAGACCGTTATGTACTCATAGGAGGCACTGCTTCAAGTATCATTATGGAAGAAGCAGGGGCAGAGTTTAGGGCTACAAAGGACCTTGATATAGTACTCTGCATTGAAGCTCTGGATTCAGCTTTCGTACAAAAATTCTGGGATTTTATAGAAAATGGGGGATACTCAAATAAACAAAAAAGTTCAGGGAAAAAGCTCTTTTATAGGTTTCATTCTCCAGCCGACAAGAACTTTCCAACAATGCTCGAACTATTTTCTAAAGTTCCAGATTCTCTTGAAGTTTCAGCAAAAGATTCAGAACTTACACCAATACCGGTTGATGAGGAAATTTCTAGTCTATCAGCAATCCTTCTGGACTCAGCTTATTATGATTTTATCCATCAAAATATAACAATAATAGACAACCTGCCTATAATAGGATCCGAAATTTTAATTCCATTAAAAGCTAAAGCATGGTTGGATTTATCGGAATCGACCAGACGGATAAGCAGATTCTCCAGTGTTATGCCATGCAGGGGGTTATTCACTTGTGTAGTTGAATTGGTCATGTCTGTGAAAGTATCTCCTTCACACGCCCTACTTCACCACTCTCAAGACGAACCTTGATACCGTGCGGATGCATACGAGAGTTAGTCAGGATGTCCTTGACCACACCTTTTGTTGTGGCACCAGTTGCTTGATCCTGCTTGAGGACAATAAGCACTTCCAGTCCAGCGTGTATATCAGCTCTTATCTTGCCATCCATATCGATCTCTCCCACACCCCTTACTCTACAGTAGAACGTAATATTGTTGAAGAGCAATCTGCATCAGATTTGTGCAGGTACCAAACAGCCAGCATCCCAGTGATATTCGCTATAGTTTACACCTTTGTGAGTGATAGCTTGTACTATGGAGACACTTTCTCATCGGCTGCCTTGAATACCTCTAGAATCTCCATGTCAGAAGAGAGCATTACCAAGTCAGCCTTGTATCCGAGTTTGATTTTTCCTCGATCTGTTTGAGAAAGCACCCGTAAGGGGTTCTCGGAAGCTACCTGAAAGAAGGATTGCTTGTCCAATAAGTTTTTATGAACAAGGGTTTTTGCTGATTCGCTGATCAGCATAGCTGAACCTATCAGTATGTCATTATCACGGTAATAACAGGCTTTTCCATTCGAATAGATTTGCTTGCCCAAATAGATACCTCCACCGGCACCCATGCCCGCCAAACTCATAGCATCAGAAATCAGACAAAGCCTCTCTGTGCCAAGTGAATTAATCGTCAAGTCAATCACTGATGGATGCACATGCACTTCGTCGCAAACGAGTTCATACGTGGCATGACTGTATTCACGGACAAACGGCATGGCCGCCAAGCCTGGACGTTTGTGATCTATACCGCTCATCGCATTGAAGAGGTGGGTAAGATGATTCTTTTCCCTAGGTTTCAAGGCATCCAGGGGACAGTCACTATGGCCATAGGCCACAACAATGTTGTTCTGTTCCAAGATACTCGTGAGCTCCTCACTGCTTTGCAGTTCAGGAGCAATGGTCATGGAGGTGACAAGTGGCCTCTTTCCATACTTGATAGAAAGAATCCTCTCCAGATATTCCTTGTCAAAGGCCCTGATACCTGAAGGGAGAATGCCGCCCCTTTTCTCAGGTGCAATAAATGGCCCTTCGACATAGACCCCAAGCAGATAGGATGAAAGGAAAGCACTCTCCTCCATTGCTTTTTTGATCTGGCCCAAAAGATCCAAATCCATGACAACTGCAAGCTGGAAACTCGTGATTCCCTTCCCTGCAAGAAACAGGGCCATGCCTTCCAGGTTTCCCTGTACATTCCCTCTGGTTGAATCAAAGCCACCACATCCATGGATGTGCATATCGACCAGACCTGGGCCCACAAGATTGCCCTTGGCATCAACCTGAACGAGATGCTGTACTCTCTTTTGATCATGCTTGCCAACATATGTAATGATTCCCTGCTCCACCACTACGGTGGCATCAGGCAGCAGGGCTCCATCCGTATAGGCCAAGGCATGGGTTATTGCATAGTTACTTTCATAATGAACCATTTGCTACTGCTCCAAATCATAGAAGTCTTGGTGCTCATCACATACGTGGAGATTCAACTTCCTGCTTTTCAAATCCTTCAATCCTAGAGATACAGGCACAGGAGTAGCACCTTACTATAAGAATTAAATTTATCATCGATATCAGGTACAATCATCATCTTTCCCACAGAATCCGGTGCTTTAAACCTCTGAAAGCGTGATATCACGAGGCTAGGACTTAAAAAAGTCCTTTTTATGTTGCATAAAGCATCGGTACACCCGTAACTTCGCGACAGTAACGTTCATGAAACGAATGTCACGCTTCGCAAGTATAGCATGACAATTCGTACTCATAGATATGGTTTCCAGAAAATTATCATACCAGTAGTACCATTATGGTAGTATACTCCGATTATGGTTCTACTTTATTGTGAGACTTGCATCCTATGACTTGGAGGTCGATAAATGAATGCTTCTGAAGCATTTTCCAATATGTATCCCATTGATGAGAGGGATCTATGGCAAAAGAATCAAAGGCTTATTGCTGATTTGAAGCAATCCTTCCTCTCTTTGGCATCAAATGAGACCGAGAGAGAATATGTTCAAGGGATTAACGCTGATGGATTCTATCCATATTATACTCATCAAAATGTGAAGATCCTTTTTATTGCGAAAGAATCTTTGGGCTTATATGGAAAAGATTACATCCAAGCGGTATTCGAAGGAATACAAGCAAATGATCCAAGAGGGAATAGAGAATGGAATGAGTGCCATCCTGATAATCCCTTCACTAAGGTTATCACCAATAATTCTGATCCCTTCCTATCAAAAATGCTCTATATTACTTACGGTTTGAATAATGAATGTTGTCCATACGAGGATATTCCTTGGGCTTCAGATATTGGGCAACAATTGTTTGGTAGAAAAGAGGGAATAATTGGGACAAGTAGTGAAAGTGGTATTAGTTATGCTTTCATGAATTTTTCAAAATTTGACAACCCTTCAGAGGAATCATATGCAGCGGACAAGTACCGAATGCAGACGTACTTTGAGATGGCTAAGAAAAGTAGAGAAAACTGGTTTGCAAAACAAATTTCGCTCCTCAATCCAGATCTTATTATCGAAATGAATATTGGTCGTGAGAATTCCGATAGTTTGGGAACCAAGCCAATCGAATGGATAGAAAATGAAAATGAAAACTTCTGGGTTGGCTACCTTCCAATCGAGGATCAGAAGTATCTCATTTTTGAAACTTGGCATTTTTCAAGACCTGGAAAAAGTTTCAATACATATTTCTATCCCTTCATTGTTGATGCATGGAAAAGATACGGAGAATAAATCTTCTGCTCAGCAAGAGCTTATCTTGAAGTAAATAATACTAGGATGGTAAAGAATGGCAATATCAGATGTCTCAATAAAGAATGACTGGATACAGGTATTCAATGAGAAAGGGAAAAAAGTATCAGAGATGACCGTTACAGGTAAGAAAATCCAAGGAGTAGCGTTAGATTTCTTTGTGGTAACTCATGGAGACTGGATACAAACTTACGATGACAAATGTAAGAAAATCAACGAAATGACTGTTACGAATAAGATTGTGAAAAGTGTATCAGGCACGACTTTCATTGTTAAATCAGGGTCATGGATTCAGACGTATGATAGAAATTGTAAGAAGATTAGCGAGAGACCTGGGAACTGAATACCTAGGAAAAGGACGAAGTACTAATCTGATTCGGTTATGCCTTAGTTAACACTTTTACAAGAGCCAACACGCACTTTAGACAATTTCTCCTCGATCATAGCATTGATGCAAGCAACCATACTGCAGTGATACCACTGGGAACCTCATAATGCTAAAAGCATATATATGCTTCGATACCGGCTCTAAATAAAGTGATAGAAAAGCACGTTTCTTTCAGTCAGCACCACCTTACAGCAACACTGCCTACAACCAAGGTGCGGTACGTACAAACCCTTCACAGCTCAGCAGGCACTGTATCTTGGCCCAATCCCTGCATCATCGCAATCAATACTGGTCCTGCCAGCAATGAGTAGAACTCTTGCCCTACATCCATAGTATGTTGAAGGTAGTAGGAACTGTCAAGTAAAGCGATATATTGCTTCACGTTAAACTTTCTCGAATATGAAAACTCCCACTCATACCGCAAAGGTATTATTCCAGTAGGGGGAACGCTATGGTTTAATGGACTGAAGAGTTGCTACATAGACCCAATGCTTTATGAACCAAATTAAAATAAATCACTATGTGTTCCAGTCCTTATCAGTTTTAGGATAAGTGTATCTTGTACTATCTTATATACAAGCAACCAATCCGGTTGGACGTGACATTCTCTCATCCCCTTATAGTCCTTTGAGTTGACAAGAGGATGATCATGAAATGATGATGGTAGTGGTTGTTCATTACAGAGAAAAGTAATTACCTCTTCCAACTTTTTAGGGTCACAACCTCTTTTTACTGCCTTTCTGTAGTCTTTCTTGAACTGTCCAGTGAATGAAGGCTTAAGCATTATTTAGTGCATCCATCAGGCTTGAAACACTATCAAACGGGCCGTGCATATCCTTTCCTTCCTCAGCTGATTTCATTGCAGAGAGAGTCACATCATTGGGAGCATGTAAAACTACCTCAAAGGGAAACCCACTATGGTAAATGGCCTGTCGTAAAAAAACATTGATTGCGGTAGTCATGTCCATACCAAGCTCGGAAAAAATCATCTGCGCTTCTTCCTTAACTTCCCGATTCATACGGATTGTCATACTGGTATCGGCTTTTCCTGCCATCGTATTGGCCTCCTAACGTCTAGAAATACAATCAAATTGTACTACATAGAATGTCTATTGTAAATACAATGCACATATAAATGGTTTTTTCCTAATTGGATAATTGTATAGTAGAAGCATAATCACCAAGAAAAACACGACCATCTTCCCTTTATATCTGTATTCATCCCACCTACTACTCACCCTTACAGAGGAATGTGAATGAGAACAGCAAAGCCCTTGCTTTCTTCTGATGAAAACCGTACCTGCCCGTCAAGCTGATCGATTCTCTCTCTAATACCTCTCAGCCCATTGCCTTCCTTTAGCTTGGAACACCCCTTGCCGTTGTCATGGCTCTGTATCCTAAGGATGCCATCATGGCATTCCATGGCAAGTTCCATGTTATTTGCTTGTCCATGCCGTATGCTATTGGTAATAAGCTCTTGGATTATTCTGTAGACGGGTATCTTAAGATCGTCAGAGAGGTCATCAGGAAGTTCAATATCGCCCTCAATATTGAAATTGTAGCTGTCTCGAGCTTCCTGTATCAATTGGTGTAAACATTCAGAGAGTGACAGCTCTTCAATGCCCAATGGGTTTAGTGCCTTTATAGCCCTTTTCACATCATTGAACCCAGATCTTGTAATCTCCTGACTCCGGATAATCGCTTCCAGGGCTTTATCTGAATTCTTATCGATGAGTTTTCTGGCAACTTCCAGCTGGATTATTGCACCGGTCAGGGAGTGTCCAAGTGTGTCATGGATCTCCCTGGCGATGCAGCTACGTTCCTTCAATATACCCGCTTCCTCAAGTTGTAGGGTCTTGTCCTCGTGAGGGTTTTAGGCCCATATATGATGACTATGGCTATGGCTACCAGAACTAGGACCGCAACAGTGATATACAGTGGAATGAGACTGTCGCCAGGCTTCATAGGCAGTATGGGCAATAGCCCTACCGTGGCATTGCTCGCAGCATGGAATAGGTGCACCAAGAGTAAACTGCCACGGGTATTGTTATAGATCCAAGTAAGGATGACCGCGAGCGCCACATCCTGAAGGATGAAAAGCAGAAAGGGAATATGTGCATGAAAATCGCCTTGTATGAGAAAAAGAGGGAGATGCCAAAATCCCCAGAACAACCCAATGATCAGGCTGGAGGAGAAGGCATTGTATTTTTTCTGCAACCGGGGAAGGAGGAATCCCCTCCAACCGAATTCTTCCCCAGCCACACTGAAGAACAGGACATATAGAAAAATCACGGGAATGAGGTACCATTGTCCAGGGTCGTTGGTGTTCACCACTTCTCCCCCTGTCAGTCGGTAGATACCCAAGGATAACAATATGGCGCCCAGCGTACTAAAAAGACTGAACACGTACCAGAAAAGGGACACCTTCCAGATGAGAACCTTGGCAAACAGTTCTTTTAGGCCACTTCTTCCTTTGGTTATACCGATGATTAGGAGGGCAGAGACAGTTGGACCAAAACTTCCGAGTCCTTTGAGCCAACCCTGAGAGAAGATCACAAAAGGCATCCAGATTAACCAAGAAATCATGTAGGTCCCAACCAGAAACGCCAATACCTCATTATCTTTCAGTATCTCTTTACATTTCTTCATAACACCTTCCGTTGTAGTGATACTGTACCAAGAATAATACTACAGTACACCCCAGAAACCTCTCTCGGTTATGTGATTATGCTTTTTTCCCTTCGTGGTTAATGAAAGGAACCCAACAAGCCTCCTTTAACGGGAAAACGTGTTGGGTTCTCAGAGAATCTTGATTATTGAGTACTTCTCTCACTCCATGTGGCTAGTGCGCTTTTTACATGAGATTATTGGGAATCCACATCACAATATTTGGAATATAGGTAATAGCAAACAAGAGCGCTATCATGACAGCTATCATTGGTAATATCTCTCGAATCACCCCACTTATCTTTGCCTTTCCTAGACCTGAGACTATAAACAACAGCATTCCAAAGGGTGGTGTAGAGAGTCCAATCATCATATTCAAACAGATGACAACGCCAAAATGAACCAAATCAATGCCAAAGGCATTTACCAAAGGGAGTACCATTGGGACGAAAACCAACTGGATGGTGCTGACATCAAGCACACAACCAAGCAGCAGGAACACAATATTGACAATAAACAGGAAGATATATTTATTCTCTGTAAGTCCCATAACAAAAGCTGCAATAACCCTTGGGACTTGTTCCAGAGATATAATGTAAGAGAACAACATCGAAGAACCTGCCAGCAATGCCAAGGTAGCAGTGTTAGCCGCACTTTTCTTTATGATCCTCCACATCTTCTTCGGCCCAAGGTTGTGATAGATGAGTATTGAGATGAGTATTGCATATGCAGACGAAAGCGCACCAGCTTCTGTTGGAGTCACAACGCCAAGATAGATACCTCCAAGCAATAATATAACAGTAAAAAGGGCGGGAAATGCCTCAAGAGTGACCCTTAAAAACATCCTGAATGCCATCTGCTCTCCACGAGGATATTTCCTCTTAATGGAAATAATAGCAACATAAATACCGAGCAAGAGCGAAAGAATGAGACCAGGAACCATCCCGCCCATGAAAAGCTTTCCTATTGAGGCACCAGAGATCATCGCATAGATGACCATAGGTATGGATGGTGGGAATATTGGTCCAACAGTTGCAGAAGCAGCAGTAAGAGCACAACTGAACTCAGTATCATACCCCTCTTTCTTCATCTGCTCAATTTCCATCAGACCAATACCAGAAGCATCAGCAATAGCACTTCCGGTCATACCTGAAAATATCAAGGATGCGGCAACATTGACCTGGGCTGTACCTCCACGCATACGCCCAAAAAGACCATTGCAGAATCTGAAGAGCTTATCGGTAATCTCTCCTTCATTCATTACATTGGCCATGAATATAAAGAGAGGAGCTGCCAGCATCGTATAGTTGGAATACATGTTACCTGTGAGAACTGATAGCACCTGTTCCATGTTTCTGCCACTCATTACAAAATAAGAAATCGAGGCAATAAGCATGGCAAAGGAAACAGGCATACGAATGAGGAAGCAAATAGCGAGAACAAGAAATAGCAGGAGTATTATATTCATTTTGGATTCCTCATCATACGTATCAGCTCATTCACATACACACGCAACTCAATAATGCTTCTGATCATGACGTTAACAAACATATAAATAAGTGGTGCGAATGCAACAGTATAAGGAATTTTCAGAACACCGGTAATCATCTTCTTTTTAAGTAGTGAGTTGACTGAAGGAACCAGAGCAATTCCGATCAGCAGAACTATGAGTAGATTTGAGAGAATATCAAAAATCAACTGCTTGCGAGGACTTACATGATCATAGAGAAGAGAGAATACTACATGCTCTTTCTGCTGCAGTGCTTTGCCTACTCCAAAAAACATTGTCCACATATACGCAAGAATACTCACTTCATAACTCCAGGTTACTGGGGTTTTCAGAATATACCGACTAATTATAGTGAGCATGAACGTTATAAAAATAATGATGAACGTTACGTTAGGTATTAACGTATCGAACACATAAATCAATTTCTTTCCTAAAGCATGTAATCGTTGCATATTATACCGTTCCTATTGTGCTATGTATGTTTTCCTAAAGATCCAGCAAGAATCTTTAGGAAAACAATAGTATACTAGGTCACCTGTTTGGTTTTACTTTGCAAGGCTCTGGACTTGTTCGTACAGATCCATATCCCAGCTAGAAACCATCTTGGTATTGGCAGCATATGCTGCTTGGACGTTTTCCCTGAATTCGTTGATGTCTGGAGTAGTCACTGTCAGGCCCTCTCCCTCAAAGAACTCCACCAAACTAGCTTCAGCCTCAAGCCTTGTCTTGTCGTTGTATTCAATAGCAATGGTCATTGCTTCCTGTACAGCCTCCTGCTGCTCTTTTGTCATGGAATTCCATTTGTCCAAATTCACACAAGGAGTGACAGAGTCAATAACATGGTTTGTAAGAGCAAGATACTTGGTAACTTCATAGAATTTTGCACTTTCTACTGTTGGCAGGGGATTATCCTGTCCGTCAACTGCACCTGTCTGCAATGCTGAATACAATTCACTGAAAGAAAGAGGAGTAGGATTTGCACCAAGTGCTTCACCAAGGAACAACCAGGATTCAGAATTTGGCATGCGAAGAAGGAGTCCTTCCATATCAGCATAGCTGTTGATAGGTCGGTTACGAGTATTGATTACACGACTGCCAAGATAGAGGCTTCCCAGGGGCTGAACATTAATGACTTCACGGACTTCTGGCCAGATATGTTCATCCGCAATACTACCATTAAGCGTAGCAGTCATGTGCTCATAGGAACTGAAGAAGTAACCAGAACCAAACATGCTATATGAAGGAATCTGGGTTGCAATGGTGGGGAACGAAAGATACGCAATATCGGCCTCCCCACTTACAAGTGCATCGAACTCATTCTCAGAAGAGAAAAGGGTTCCATTATCATACACTTTTACTTCAACACTACCATTGGTCAACTCTTTGACCTTATCAGCAAATACATACATGGCTTCAGTATGAGAGTCCCCCGACACTGAAATCGAAGTGAAAATCAGCTCAACTGGTTTCTCAGCACTTTCTGTAGATCCTGCTGCCCATGCAGATACGCTTACCATCAAGAGGACAAGTAAGATAGTTGTAAAACGCTTCATAAAATTCTCCTTTTTAATACAATTTTCTTATTTTCTAATGAAAATCATTTTCCTAATACAGAAGTCTCAAAAAGCTTGACCGTTCTTCTAAGCTGTTCGACTTCAAGCCTCCTGCTGGAGGTGAACTTGGTAAAATCTTGCACACGGCTGAAAAGGTTGAGATCAAGCCCTTCCAATTGACAATGATATTTGGCATTCACCGGATAGTACTGGCACTCAACGATACTGGCCATACCCAATAGGTCTTGCACTTGTGAAGCTGTTTCTTTCTGTTTGGCATAATTTGCACAAAGCCATACATAGAGCCCAGCATGGAAGTTTGCCATGACACCACTGTATCCAGCGGCTCCCATCTTCAAGCTTTCCAGTAACGTGGCAGCATTTGCGTTATATATCTTGAGAGGTGTTCCCTCAACTGCCTTAATCTTTGCTTTCAATTCAGACAGGTTACAACAAGTATCCTTGAGAAACCCAAACTTTTCTGTCTTTGCACACCATGAAAGCAGTTCTGGTGTCAACAGACGCTTGTAGGGATAGGGGCACTCATAGACACCGAAGCTGTTACCATCAATATTGGATAATAAGGTTTCAATCCGTTTTTTCGCGACATCATCACCTTCATCCTGAGATGCAAACTGATTCGAAATGAAGACATAGGAATCGATACCAGTTTCAATAAACATATTAGCTTGTCTAATCTGCTCCTGGAGATCTTTTTCAACATGTCCTGAAGCAATGAGACCGAGTTTGCTAGGGAGATTTTTCCGAATAAATGTGATGAGTTCCAAACGCTCTTCCCAAGTGAGAAAAAACATTTCACTCGATTGGCAAACCGCAAAAATACCACTTACATTCTGACTGTCATACCAGTGCAATAATTCCAATACGCCATCATAATCAATGGTATTATTTTCGGTGAAAGGTGTTATCATTACTGGCCAAACACCATCTGCAATGCCATTATTCATGTATTATCTCCCTTCAAAAGAACAAGATGTTTTTTGCTTTTGTGCTGATATATGAACTATAATTCTACTTGAGTGTGAGCACATTCAGAATAATATTTAGTATTATTCCAAACTTTATAAGGAGGGCCCTCTGTGGAAGAGATTATTGATACTTGGTGCTGGGAAGATCATAACAAAGTCATTACGTATGACCAACATAAGATCCAAGGTCTGAAGAACATCACGTTCTCAAACCCTTCGACGGCAACACCACCTTCCCCTGAACACTATCACTCTGACATCATAGAGATCCATTGCCTGATCAAGGGAAAACGTGTCTGCCATGTAAATAATGAAACATATACGGTTACCGGCAATGAAATGTTTCTTACCTTTCCATTTGAACCTCATCATACATCGAGGTATCACTCCAGTCCCTATACCTTTTTTGGCTTGCAAATTGACCTGAAAGACCAGGATCACCTTCTGGGCCTGAATGTAGAGTATAGTCGTGCTCTGTATAAACTTCTCACTTCTTGCGAGTATCGTCACCTACGATTCCCTGCTAGTGATGCCCAATGGTTAAAACAGGGCTTTTCGTATATCAGTGATGGTAATGAATCATCAAAAATGCTTGGTGTACAATTTTTCACCAGCTTCCTGTTTAAGATACAGGATTTCATCCCCGTGAAACGAGACCAGAAAGTTATTTTCGACAGTAATATCAAACGTGTTATCGACCATATTGAAAAACAGGATTCGGAAAATACCAGCTTGCAAGAACTAGCTGCCATTTCTGGGTACTCCTTGTCCAGGTTCAAGAGCAAATTCAAAGAAGTTGTGGGATTTCCCCCTGCCAGTTACATTACACTTAAAAAACTTGAGCATGCGAAGCAGTTGCTTGCCCATACCGATCTCTCCATAACCCAGATAGCGATGGATGCAGGTTTTTCATCAAGCAACTATTTTTGTACGAAAATGAAGAACCTTACTTCTTACTCCCCTATTGAATATAGGAGAGCATCTCGAAAGAACAAAGATGAACAATAGAAGTCCACACAAGATATCGTTAACAATGATGCAATACACAAGATTATAGCCCCGTTGTGGGTGTTATACTCTTGTATATTGTTTTGCTATTGGCTTCGCCGTCGTTGCAAAGCCACATATCCGGAAAAAAATGAGCCAGCAACTGAGAGCCAAACCCTGCAAACCTTTCCAGGGTGACAGGAACTATACAGTTGCTAATGGTTTTATGGAAGCCTCACCCATTGGTCAGGTCCCTCAAAAAAAAGAACTTGAATAATGACACTTGTACCCGGCCGAGTAAGGCTTGCTCCAAGGCAATGTTACCAAGAACTGTTAGCCAATTCTTTTGAGGGAGCTTGGTGCATATAATTGTGGAAATCGAATCATAATGAGTTTTTTTCAATTCAAAGTGATGATTCACCCAGATCCTCTCCAGCGGTTGGTAAAGTCACTCCTCTTATCAGCAAGAACGTAAAGTGGCCATAGTAGGGAATATGTTTCTCTTGCCTCACCAAATCAACCTTGTATACCTTCGGAAAATCTTCAAATGACAAACTCCTTTCCCTCTTGACTTGAGTGAAGAATACCTTCGATTACCTTTACATCACGTACAACATCTTCCTGCCTCACTGATGCTTTTACATTCATAGAAAAAGCACTATAAAAATCCTGCCATTCTAGAAAAAAACTATCCTCTTTCTCAATCTTGATATTCTGTATTTTCCCATCAGATGAGTATAGTTGAATCTCATTATCACTGACAGACAAAGCCCCAGCAGTGCAGAACAGTTTCAGAACATCTTCAGGGCAAGCATGCTGTAATGCCATATTAAAGGATGTAACTACCCCGTTCTCATGTGTGAGGATTGCAAAACCCAAATCATTTGTGCCAAGTTTTGGATTGATGCTTAACGTACTACCCATTACCTTTGTTACCGGGCCTGCAATCTGTTGGAGTGCATGTACATAATGCACCCCCCCATCCATGAGATAACCTCCTGAATACTCATTATACTGGCGCCAATGGGTATTATTGAATTTACTGTCCACTTCTGTAAATGAGAAGACATTCATCTGTACAGAATGTAATGATCCTATTTGTCCACTCTCTATAATCTCTTTCGCCTTGATAATTGAATTTTTAAAGTGATGGTTCTCAGCTATCATATAGAGAGGTTTTTCAGAGGAGACAGATTCCATTGTCTTTTCAGCTTCCGCAGCATTGGCTCCTGCAGGCTTCTCACATAGCACTGCAATTCCAGCATCAAGGCAAGCCTTGCTCACAGGATAGTTCAACGGTATCGGGAGAGCTATCAATACAGCATCTAAATCCTTCTGCTTCTGCAACATTGTCTCCCAACTAGTAAATATGGGAAGATTTGGATTTCCTAAAAGGTCCCTTACAGTAATGGCTTTTCCCTCGCTGTGATTACAGAGGGCAACTACCTCAATTGTATCCTTCAACCTAATCAGTGCCGGAACATGAGCTTCTTGGGTGATGATTCCACAACCAATAAGTCCTAACTTCATCTTGTCCTCCTATTTGCTCGCCGCTAGGATAACATCAGTGGCAGCAACTATCATCAAGAAGATTCCCTGACTATGAGTTTCGGCTCCAGCACATGACCAGGAGGATCAATTGCTTTCCCATTTATCAAATCAAGCAAATCCAAAGCTGCAAGTTTTCCGATATCTTTTATTGATTGAGATACGGTTGTTAGTGGTATTTTGCACAAAGAAGCAAGCTTGATATCATCAAACCCAATAATTGCTACTTGTTCGGGAATCTTGATTCCCATGTGGGATAGTTGGTGAGATACTCCAATGGCCACATTGTCATTGGTAATAAATAATACTGTCTTCTTCTTGCCGACATGATTTCTGGCAAGTAACATATTTGAGATTTCCAAACCATCCTCAAAGGTCTTGATACCATTATAACGAATAACACTATCTGAATAGTTCACTTTACTGTAAAACCCTTCAACACGATTATCCATTGTCTGATGAGAATACCCTGTTATCAAGACAACTTGTTCCTTTTCCAAAGAATTGATATATTCGGCAACAAGTTCTCCTCCTCTATAGTTGTTGAAAGCAACATAGTTTAAACTTGAATCTTCGGGAATACAGTTAACCAATACAAAAGGGATATTTGAATGTTTCAGAAGATCAATGGTCTCCCCTTCGTTATTGATTGGAGCTAAAAGAATTCCATCGACTTGCTTACTGATAAGAGAGGAAACATGATGAAGTTCTTTCTCCTCTATCCATCGAGATGAGTACAGTTGAAGGGAATAATCAAAATTACTTAGGATTCGATCAACCCCTTCAACAATCTCAATAAAAAAGCTATTGTAAAGCTCATCAACTATAATTCCAATAGTCTTTGTTGAAACGCCAGCAAGCCCTTGAGCCAAATGATTAGGAACAAAAGAATTTTCATTCACAATTTTCATAACAGCATCTCTTGTAGTTTTTTTGACCATAGAGGGATTAGACAATACTCTTGAGACTGTTGACTTCGAAACACCGGCAAGCTTGGCAATATCATTAATGGTAATCGGTTTCATCTAAATACCATCCTCAACGTTTGGGTTAATAAGATTTTTCAAGTAAATCTGTTTCTCTTATTGTATAGTAATCATCTGAGATAAATATAGACTTAATTTCAAAAGGTTTAAACTCAATCGATTCAGATGTATCACCAATAATCAATTTCTCCACATGATGCTCTCCACGTGTTTCAACAGCACGGAAAATCCAACCCTTCCTTGATTCAGCCTTCTTGAAAGCAGTAACAACCACTCCATCAATATCAAGATCAAGAATCGTCTTGCTCGATGGCAAGATCCCTTTGTGAGTCGACTCCACTAAGGAAATTGGTTGCTGATTAAACTGAACTGCTTCCTTGGTGAAACAGGAATTCTCTTTTCCATCTTTAATGAGAAACGAACAATTGAAAAAGCCCTGGTCTGTATACCGATGAAATGATGTGTCCCCAAGCACGGCTGGCTCATGGTGTGCTGCACCTGGGCTACGAAGCAAACCATATTCAAGAGTTGAAAATGACGAACTACAACTATAGATGCCATCATTGATTATACCAACATAGGTCCCACCAGACAAACTCTTGGATATCCAGCGTTGACAAGGGTACTCTGTTTTATCACTATTTCTTTTTATCCACCCATAGGGGATTTCAGAATAGAATTCTCTTGACTCCTCAGTATCAAATACGAGTTTGAGCATCTTTTGTTTCTCTGCCCAAAAAATATCACATTTTATTTCAATTGCATTTCGCACGAAATCAACATTCACCCGGAGTTTCAATGTACTGGAACCATACATATAGATGAGTTCATATTCTTCAAAAACAGGACCTGTAGAGAATACCTTTACATCCGTAATTTGAAGATATGTTCGCATACCATCATAACTGACCAATCCATGGGACCAAGCATCGGAAGGATCGTCTATGACAACAGGTCGAATCCCTTTGAGAATAATCTTACCATCCTTTCGAATCTCACCAATCTCTCTCTTCTCAGAATCAAGAGAAACACTTAGGCTTTCATTTCCTATGATACGGCTTGGTACCTTCAACTGTCCCAGCGTTGAAAAGTTTTCAGGATCCATTAGCGCATGCACCCCAATAAGTTTCCATGTGGCATATCCCAATGCAGGAACAGTCAGGGTCACTTTCGTATTATATGCGTAAAACCCGCTCGTAGGGACTGATTTTACAAACTGGAAAGGGATTTCATTTCCCTCTTTATCTATTATATTCTCTACAAGACATTCTAGGTTTACAGTTTCAATTACTTCCCATGGGTGGCTGTTCAAAACTAAAAGACACATATCACCATCACTGGTATCCAGTCCGCTGCCAATTCTCTGGATTATCAGGTTTTCAATTTCTCTTACGTCATTGAGAACATGCCCATATCTATGAATCACACCTGCATGAACAGATGGGGCACAACAACCGCCTAAGATATCATGGAATTGATTGAATAGAACCTTTTTCCAATTATCTTCAAACTTCTTGAAATCATAATCCAAATCAACAATATTACCAAAAGTTGCACTGAACTTTTCGGCCCTTAGGAGCCTATTCTCACATTGATTATTAAGATACTTGATGTCGGCCATGAGTGAATAACAACCTATTGCATGATGTTGCAGTTCGCCTTGGTATTCTGGAATTCTGATATCCTTTTTAGCAATGTAATCAAAGTAATCCCTCGTTGACCCGTGAACAATTGGGACCTCTGTTTCATTGCTGGAAATTGCATGATGAAGAACCTCAAGATTTTCCTTTGTTGGGCCACCTCCGTGGTTACCGATACCGAAAAAACACATTACAGGTTTTTCCTCTGTTTCTGATAGCTGAATAATCTCATTCAGTTTTTTTATGAGTTTTGTTCCCCATGCATCAACTGCAGTGTAGCTTATTGGCACTCTAGAAGCAGTGACCGATGTACCATCAATACCCTTCCATTTAAAAAGAAACTCTTTATTCTCTCTACACTCTTCTGGCGATGGTCTCATAAACACATAGGAATCCATATTCTGTTTACTGAGAATCTGAGGAAGGTTGGCATTATGTCCAAAAGAATCAACATTGTAGCCAGAAGTAGCCATAACACCAAAATGCTCCAGAAAGAATTGTTGGGCATAGAGACCTTGTCTAACAAAGGATTCACCGCTAGGGGCGTTGCAATCAGGCTGTAGGTACCAACCACCAACAATATGCCAGCGTCCGCTTTTCACTGCTATTTTTATTTCCTGAAAAAGGGAAGGATCACTATTGAGTACCATCTCATAATGAGCTGAACTAGCACTACTAAACACATGCTCTTTATATTCATTTATTCTATCGATAGCAGATCTGAATGTTGCACGTACCTCTTGAAAACCATCTTCATAGTCCCAAAGCCAACAAATATCCAGATGCGCATTACCTATAAGATATACAGCTGATTTTGTGTTCTCTTTTCTATTCATCCTCATTTTCCTTTTATGACTATTGCCCACTAACAATGTTATAATTTTCTAATGCCGAAAACTCATATCAACCTTTGACTGCTCCACTCATCATGGCAGAGATAATGAACTTCTGTAAAAAGATAACTATGAGTATTGCTGGCAACAATCCCAAAACACTGGCGGCTGCCAGATTCTGAATGGTGATATCCATAAACATCCCCTGAACCGTAAGAATACCAACAGAGACTGGGCGCATTTTATCTTGACTCAACAAAATGAATGGAAGCAAAAAAGATGACCAAGCATTAATTGAAAGAAAAATAATAGTACTGGAAACGCCTGACTTGGAACAAGGAAGAATTATCCTCGTCAGTATAGTAAATCTATTCGCTCCATCTATAGAGGCGGACTCATCCATAGCTTTAGGGATACTATCGAAAACTCCTTTCAATAGATAGGTAGCGAACGGAGTCTGTGTTGCAACATATACAAGACCGAGTACCCAGTATTGATTTAACAATCCAACGTTCGAAAGGAACCGAAACAAAGGAATACAAATTACTACATCACTTATCATCTGAAACATTAAAATCGAAATGACGACTAGACTTTTATTCTTGAAATTAAATCTTGAAAGACCGTAGGCTGAAAGGGATGAAACAGTCAATGTTCCGACAACGGTGTACAAAACTAATATTAGGGAGTTCTTAATATACGTGGGCATTTTAGTTCGATTCCATACAAATGCATAGTTTTCTAATGTAGGTGATTTGGGAATGAGACTAGGGTTTCCAAATATTTCAGCTGGAGTTTTCAGTGAAATGGAAATGATACAAAGGATAGGGAATAAGAAAAAAGCAATGGTTATCATATAAAACAGATAAACCAAAATATCTGATTTCCTTTGTAAAAGCTTTGATTTCCTATCCATTTCATTTCTCCCCTTTTTCATTCATGAGTTTTATATATATCGAAGTCAGTATTACTGATACAAATAAAAGGATAATAGCATACACACTACCTCTCCCAAGATTGAGATAGGTAAAAACAGATTTATAGGTCATCAAAGGAAGAACTGTTGTGCTATTCCCAGGGCCTCCACGGGTGAGGGAGTAGATTGAATCGTAAGTATTGATAGAATAGATTGAAATCAATACAAGGTTAATGAGAAGCATAGGCTTCAGTTGTGGTAAAGTGATATGAGCAAACACTTGCCTTGAGCTTGCTCCATCGAGACGTGCAGACTCAAATAACTCTGGTGGTATTGATTTGATTGCAGAATATTGCATTATTCCGCTAAATCCAGTACCCCTCCAGATGTTTGCGATTAGAGCACTCATCAGAGCAAGCCAAGGGATTGAAAGGAATGAGACGGTAGTACCTCCCAACGCCTTGATAAAATTATTGAATACTCCCCAACTCGCACTACTATACAACATCTGCCAAACGACACCGGTTATTACACCTGGAACTACCCAAGCAATTGTCATAGAGAGCTTAACCAAACCCGCCCCTCTAAGATCCTTGTTAATCAGCATAGCTACGGCAAGACCTATCCCAAGCTGAAAAAAAACAGAACCCAATGCAAAAATCAATGTAATTCTTAATGAATCCCATAGTTCTTTGTCAGCAAACACAGAACGATATGAATCCAAAGAATAGTTGAATGTGGGTTTCCCAATTCTGATATTTGTGAAGCTCATTCTAATAACATTCAAAACAGGATAAAGGTATATCATGCCTAACAGAAGAAACATTGGGACAAGCCACAACCACCACCTACTAGTTATCCCTTCACCTTTTCTCTTTACCTTTTGCTTATTCATTTAAAATGCACCTTATTTGATAAATATCTCACATTCCCCACCGAGAATGTGAGATACCTTTTCTATTCAAACATCTAACTTGTTATTTTTTCCATTCTTCCCATTCTTTTAAGGCATCTTGCTGTAACTGATCAACGGCCTGAGTAGGAGTAAGTTCCCCAATGAGTACTTTCCCGAGCATCTTTGCGTTCAAGTCAGAAATTGCAGGATACAATGAAGAGGCTGGTCTTGAATGCCCAATCTCAAACTGTTCAAGAAATCTGACCATATCTGGATCATTCTTAAAATACTCATGCTCGAAAACATCAGTCCTAACAGGAATTTGGCCATGAGCAATACAACGTGCAGCCATTGCTTCTTTACTACCAATGACATCCATCAAGAAAGAAACTGCTGCTTTTTTCTTTTCAATGTTATCTGTTAGCACAGCCCAAGTCCAACCACCACAAGTATTAGAAAACTGATCAGCCTCAGCCATTGGAAGGAATGTATAATCCCATACTGAAGAATCTTCTACAATTTCAGCAACCTGGCTTACAGCCCAAGTACCATGAATGAACATTGCAACATTATTTGCCGCAACTTCAGCCAAAATTGGATCAAAACCTGTCATACTTGCAATATCAATAGGAGCGGCACCTGAATCGATGAGTCTCTTCTGAAATGAGTAGACGTCAATCAACTTCTGGCGATTCTCACCTTCTCCAAGTACTGGCCGGGAATTCTCACCGAAAATTTCTCCCCCTTGTCCCCAGAAGTATGGCCACGTACCCTCATTAGATGCTGCTTCAGACATGCCTGACGGTGTAAGGAAACCATGCATTCCTGTCTCTCTACTAACCTGTGTTGCAATTTCAATAAGTTCATCCCATGTTCTTGGGGGAGTTGGAATCAAATCTTTACGATAGAACAAGAGGCGTGCATCTGTCTCACCCCACAATGCATATTGCTTACCATCACGAACCGTAATCTCTTTGGTCCAATCAAAGAAAGGATCAAGATCGTCTTGAGGAATAAATTCATTTAATGGTTGAAGAACTCCAGCATCAAGGAATGTTCCAACAAAAAATGAATCAAGATGGATAACGTCAGGGGCTACACCCAACTCAGCTTCTGTCAGAAATTTGCTCATTTCAACAGCAATCTGTGATGCATCAACATACAATATCTCAACACCATATTGAGGATTTGCATTAGCCCATGCAGTCTGTGTCTTGAGGGCCCATTCCCTTCTCTCAGGATAGGTGCTGGCAACAGAGTTATCTTTGTACATAGCAACAGTGATAACAGTCTCTGCATTAAGATTACCAATATAATCCTCATTCACTACAATCTCTGGTTTTTTTGCTTCTGATGAACCGCTTGCAAAAACCAAGAACCCGACACACATTAGCACTAATGCTAATACTAATCTTTTTCTTTTCATCTAACTCCTCCATTTTTGTTTCTATTAATGAAACCGGTTGTAGTATTAGTTTAACTATACTCTAGCATAATTGTCAAACATTATTTTTCTTATATTTTATACACAGAAAAATATTTTTTAATTATTTTAATATATGCTTTTATATTATTTCGTAATTCTATTATTTTAATTGACTATTTATTAATCATGTAATAGTATATATGAAAACGGTTGCATTTATAAGATTTTACAATAAAGGACACGAACGAAAAAATGAGCGATAATACCCTTTCGAATCGTATTGATTCTATCTCAACAAATATTAGAAATTGTTCTGTTGCAATACTTGGTGATGTTTGTCTTGACCAATATTCTTTCATCGATTCTTCGATTTCTGAGATTTCAGCTGAAACAGGATTGAAAACAATATCAATCAAATCAGAAAAGCTTAGATTAGGAGGCGCATCTAATGTTGCCCTTAGCTGCAAAATTCTGGGAATTCCCAAAGTAGATATATATGGTGTCGTTGGAAACGACTATCAAGCAAATATTATTAGAGATAAATTTCGCAATAATCAAATCGGAATAGAAGGGCTTATTACTCAAGACAAACATTGGAATACCCATGTATATCATAAAATAGTCCAGGTTAGGAAAGAGATAAATCGATATGACCTCGGCAACTTCAACCATCCATCAAAGAAGACAGCCGATATTATATTAACAAAACTTAATGAGAATATTAGCAAATACCAATGTGTCATCATCAATGAACAAGTTATGAATGGGATACATAACGAATATTTCATATCCAAATTAAATGAAATAATCAAAAACAATTCTGAAAGCATTATCTGGATTGTTGATACCAGACATTTACTCGGCAGATACGAGAATGTAATTTATAAATTCAATAAAATTGAAGCAGCTACTTATTGTTCACATATATGTGAAAAAGAACAATCTACCGTGGAATATGGCAAACTACTCAGCACAAGATGGAAGATGCCGGTGATTATTACCTGCGGCGAAGATGGGGCTATAGTTTGCACTAGCAAGTCTACCCATATTATCGATGGTATTGATTTCTTCCAAGAAATTGACCCAGTAGGGGCAGGCGATGCATTCCTTGCAGGAACCGCAGCAGCCATTCTTTCTGGAGAGGATATTAAAAATGCAGCAGAAATTGGAAATCTCACTGCCGCTGTCAGCGTATTAACGCTATTTGAGACGGGCCATCCAACACTGGAGGAACTAAAAGTCCATTCCCAGAATCTACTTTGGAGACATAATGCACATCTGGCCAAGTCTTTTCCTCGGTATCTCCCAGAAACACAAATAGAAATTATCGATCCTTCTTTTACACTGGGAAGAGCACTCCCAAAGATTGCGATTTTTGACCACGATGGTACCATCTCCACATTTCGTCAGGGATGGGAATCTGTTATGCAACAAGTAATGATGCAGTATCTGATAGGTGATGCTGAGATTTCTGTACAGGAAAGAACTAATCTAGAATTGAAGGTTAAAGACCTCATAGACAAATCTACTGGTATTCAAACCATAACCCAGATGAAGTATTTCGTTGAGATGGTTAATAAGGAGGGTCTGGTTCCTTCAATCGAAATCTTGTCGGCCGAAAACTATAAAAAGATTTATCTTGATGAGCTTATGAAAACCATGGAGCATAAGTTTAAGGCTCTGAAGAATGAGGAATTGAATGTAGAAGACTTCACCATAAAAGCATCGGTAAAGTTTCTTGAAAGGCTATACGAGAACGGTACAATTCTCTATATGGCTAGTGGTACTGATAGGGATGATGTCAGAAATGAAGCAAACATTCTTGGGTATAGCAAACTATTTGAAGGTCGAATCTTTGGATCTGTCGGTAATGACGAAGAGGATCCAAAAAAACTGGTGATGCAACAAATAATTCATGATATTGAAAAATCTGGATATTCACCGGAAGAATGTGCTGTTTTTGGAGATGGCCCTGTAGAAATGAGAGAAGGCTCAAAATATGGTTTTGAAACCATAGGGATAGTAAGTGATGAAAAACAAAGATTCGGTATAAACCCAACAAAGAGAGCGCGCCTCATCCTTGCTGGTGCTCATGTATTGATTCCGGATTTTTCACAAATTTCCAGCATCTACCCAGAGGAATAGTTATATGAATTTCCCACAGTTTTCACGTAAAAATATGAAATACTACCCTCTTGCTTCCAGACGGAGTTACGTTAGCATCAAGGAAGATCATATCGATCCTTCAACGTATACCCCATAACTCTCACAGGAGGTAAATAGCCGGATCAAGACGATAGCGAAGGAATTAATGAAATCGCGAGAAAATGGTTCTTCACGAATGTGTGTATTCGGCGCACATACCATTAAAAATGGGTTAGGACTTACTCTTGCAGAGTTAATCAAAGAAGGTTGGTTCACCCATCTTGCAACCAATGGTGCAGGAATTATCCATGATTGGGAGTTCGCATTTCTTGGATGTAGCAGTGAAGATGTATCTACAAACGTAAAGGCTGGTAGATTTGGGACCTGGGAAGAGACAGGACTCTATATTAATTTGGCGTTAGTAGTTGGTGCATTCGAGGGGCTGGGTTATGGGGAATCTGTAGGCAAGATGATTTCCCAGGATTTCTTGGAGATTCCATCAAAAGAAGAGCTAGAAGAAATACTATGTAACAAGAATATCTTGCTTTCCAAAAGAGCAGCCGCCGCAGACCTACTCTATGAAATAGAAAGATTGGGTATACCGAGCAGTAGATATTCAATCAAACATCCATACAAAAAATATAGCATCCAAAGTGCATGTTATGAGAAAGGAGTTCCTTTCACAGGTCATCCTATGTTTGGACATGATATTATCTATACTCATAAAGCTAATCTCGGCTCAGCGATAGGAAGGACAGCAGAAACCGATTTTCTCAGATATGTCAACTCGGTATCAAACCTAGAGGGAGGGGTTTATTTATCGATCGGCTCAGCCGTCATGTCACCTATGATATTCGAAAAGGCCTTGTCTATGTCCCGGAACATACTGCATCAAAATGATAAAGATATCAAAGATTGCGGGATACATGTCTCCGATCTACAGCAACAGACTTGGGATTGGAGCAGAGGTGAACCCCCTATGGACAATGCAGCATATTATCTCCGATTTATGAAATCATTTAGCCGAATGGGTTGTCGTGTCGATTATACATCAACAGACAACAGAGATTTTCTTGTAGGGCTGTATCAGGAATTAAACGCATGATGTATAAAATCGGATCCAATCAACTCACTGTCGTGATTGACAGCCTAGGATGCCAACTCAAACGAATCACATCCCCAGAGATGAAAGAGTATCTATGGACTGGAGATCCTGCAGTTTGGGAGGATTCAGCTCCATTGCTTTTTCCTTTTATTGGAAGATTACAAAACCAGAAATACATATATGACAATAAAGAGTATCCAGCCACAATCCACGGATTCATTTCCAAGAGAGAGTTCACGCTTGTCAAACAAGAACAGGAGATGTTAGTGATGAGCTTTCGTTCAACAAAAGAAGATAATGAACTATATATCTTTCCATTCGAATTAATGGTCACGTTCATCATTGCAAACAACTCATTGACCATTTCCTTCGAAGTGCGAAATATTGGAACCTCTACAATGCATTTTGGCATTGGTTTTCACCCTGGGTTCAATGTTCCACTCTCACCAATAAGCAATCTGGTCTTCAAGGATTATTACCTACAATTCCAACATCCAGCGATCACGGAACTCCACATGGAGAAAAATTGCCTCTATTCAGGGAAAGACACAAGCAGACAGCTCGAACACAACAACAGCTTAGCTCTGAGACATGATTTGTTTGATAATGATGCGTTAATTTTCAAGAATTGGGGTTCCTCTGTCAGTTTGAAGGAAATCACAGAATCACAGGAAATAAGAATTGAAACAAATGACTTTCCTTATCTCACCATATGGCACCATCCACATACACAAGATCCATTTATTTGCATCGAACCTTGCACTTCGTTCCCTGGGATGAATAAAAAAATTGTTCATATAGCAGAAAAAGAAGATTACATTCATCTTGCTGCAAGCGAAACATACTCAACAAAAATATTGATAACATTTAGAGGATAGATAAGATGGAAAAATATTACCTGGGGCTAGATATTGGAGGAACTAAATGTTCAGCTGTACTTGCAAGTATTAAAAAAGGGACAAATTGTATTACTATTGTTTCAAGATTTGAAATACCAACAGCTGATTACTCTTATTTGGATACAATTAACTTATTACTCAACCATTGTATAATGATGCAAGAAATGAATAATGTAAAAGCCATTTCATTGGGTATTTCCTGTGGAGGACCTCTTGATGTTGATAAAGGGCTTATTTTATCACCTCCAAATCTTGTAGGGTGGGAGAAGGTACCTATCGTTCAATTATGCAAAGACCGACTTTCTATACCTGTATATTTACAAAATGATGCAAATGCCGGTGCTATGGCCGAATTTCTGTTTGGAGCAGGACAAGGTTGCCAGAACATGATATTTCTCACCTTTGGGACAGGCCTTGGAGCAGGTTTGATTCTCAACGGAAGGTTATATACAGGTGCATCGAACATGGCAGGTGAAATAGGACACGTCAGACTGACAGAAGATGGACCTGAAGGATATGGGAAAAAAGGATCTGTGGAAGGATACTGCTCCGGAAGCGGAATTGCCAAGCTTGGCCGAATTATGCGTGAAAAAAGCAATGAAAAAACAGACTTGGCACAGATAAAAACACTATCAGCTAAAAATATTGCACATGCTGCTGAGAATGGAGATCCTTTATCGATTGCCATATACAAGGAGTCTGGAAAACGATTAGGTCAGACTCTTTCAATCCTGATAGACATTCTTAATCCTGAAAAAATCATAATCGGTGGAGTCTTCGTGAAATCTAGGAATCTATTCATCTCAGTAATGGAGGAAGTAATTAAGCAAGAAGCCTTGGACTGCTCTGCATCTCATTGTCAGATAGTTCCAGCTAGGCTTGGAAATCAAATTGGAGATTATGCATCAATCGCCATCGCTATCAAAGGAGAATTTGATGGAGTATAAGCTAATACAAGAACTGATAACTCGAATTCCTGAATTAGAGCAGTGCGAACTATCAATTGTACAGGCTTTTGAGATACTTAAGGCCACATATCGAAATACAGGAAAAGTACTGTGTTGCGGTAATGGAGGATCGGCTGCTGACTGTGAGCATATTGTTGGGGAATTGATGAAAGGATTTCTTCTCCCAAGAGAAGTAATCACACAATCTTTTCCAGATAGAAAACTACAGAATGGACTACCCGCAATTTCACTTGTAAGCCATTCTGCCCTCATCAGTGCAATTGCAAATGATATTGGAGCTGATATGGTGTATGCACAACAGGTAATTGGCTATGGGAATGAGAAGGACTGCATGATAGGTATAACAACTTCAGGTAATTCAACCAACATCATAAATGCAATGAAGATAGCAAAAGAACGCAAACTGAATACTATTGGAATGACTGGTAAACACGGAGGCTTATTAAAAAACATCTGTGACTGTTGCATCTGCGTTCCCTCAACAGAAACCTTTAGGATTCAAGAATACCATCTACCAATATACCACACGCTTTGTGCGATGGTAGAAGCATATTTCTTCATGTAAAACAATTAGGCATCATGCATTCTCCGACTAGCTGCAAGTATCGATAAAAACAAAATAAAAGAAGAGAGTCCCCCAATGATTAGAAACATCTATAACTTAGACAGAATTGAAAAACAAATAATGAATTTTACAGAACTTAGATATCTTAATCGTCGAGAAATCACTGAATTTAGAACAGCAACAGACGATGGAAGCATTGTTAATCCTAAACCAAAAGATTCAGCTCTCTTTACAGGTGATCTAAAAATCAATGATTATTGGCATGGTAGAGACAAATACCTGTGGATTAAATTTGTGTTTACTATCCCACAAGATTGGAAAGGAAAGACTATTGTTGGCAAGTTTGACTTCGGTAGAACGGGGATGGGAAACAACAGCGGCTTTGAATCACTACTCTACCTCAATGACACGCCTTACCAAGCAGTAGATTCAAACCACGAAGAAGTATTCATTAATTCAGAAGAGTATGAGGATAATATTGAGTTTAAATTTAGGCTCTGGAGCGGCCTCGAGGGGGGTGGGCCTGAGATTATTCAAACCTACCAGTTCAAGACAGCGTTCGTCTCATTGTTCTCTACTGACACAGATGATTATTATTATTTGATGTCTCACTGCATCTCCACTGCAAGAAGGCTTCCCCCCTCAGTTGCATTAAAATATAAACTTGAAGATTGCATTGTTTCTTCTTATAACATTGTTGATTTCACGAACCAGGAGAGCTTAGCGTTCCATGAGTCTGTCTCGGCTGCCTTGAAGCACTTGCAAGACAAGCTTGCATCCTTTGATGATAAGACAGACTATACGGTTACCTGTATAGGGCATTCACACATCGACCTTGCATGGCTTTGGAGATATAAACATACAAGAGAAAAAGGTGTCAGATCTTTCAATACAGTGAATCGCATGCTAGAACAACATCCTGAATACCTTTTCATGCAATCATCTCCTCAGCTTTATTCATCAATCAAAGAAGATGCTCCAGAACTATATGCAAAAATCACCCGTTGGGTACAAGAAAATCGTTGGGAAGCCTCAGGGGCGATGTGGGTTGAGGCAGATTGCAACATCCCTAACGGAGAATCACTTGCGAGACAACTTTTGTATGGAAAAAAATACTTCAAAGAAGAATTTGGCATAAGTAGCAACTATTTATGGCTACCTGATGTATTTGGATATTCGTATGCATTGCCACAGTTATTAAAATCTGCAGGAATCGATAATTTCATTACCACTAAAATCAGTTGGAATGACATGAACAGAATGCCTCACGATACGTTCTTGTGGAAGGGCCTTGATGGATCAGAGGTAATTACTCATTTCATTACAACACCAGAAGTCACAGCTGATGTTTCATTCTATACGTATAATGGAATGATAACGTCGGAGACTGTTACAGGAGTCTGGGAAAACTATAAAGACAAGGCGCTTAACTCCAACATGCTCATCTGTTATGGATATGGCGATGGAGGTGGTGGACCAACCAGGGATATGGTAAAATCTATCGAGAGTATCAAAAAAATTCCAGGACTCCCTGCTGTAAAGACTGGATTTGTACAGGATTACCTAGACGAGCTAAATGCTACAGTCAATGAAAATGGTGAAGCTGTAGCGGTGTGGGATGGAGAGCTTTACTTCGAGCTTCACAGAGGTACCTATACATCTCAAGCTAGGATCAAGAAAACAAACCGTCAATTGGAACTTAAATATCGTGATGCCGAGATTTTCAGCACCTTAAGAGCAATCCAAGAACATAACATGAATGCTTACCCTGCTTGTGAATTGGAGAAGGGCTGGAAACTGATTCTTAAGAACCAATTTCATGACATTATTCCTGGCTCTTCCATCAAAGAAGTCTATATGGACTCCGCGATTGAGCACCAAGAGGCAGACAAAATTGCTGAGGCTGCAATCCTGGGAGCTACCCAGGCATTGGTAGAAAGTGACGAAGATTTCACAGTATTCAACACATTCTCAAAAAGTAGAAAAGGTTTGGTTAAAGTTGATGAAAAGCATTCAATACAAAACGGTTTCGCTTTGGTAGAGATTCAACCGTTTTCCCAGAATTCTCTTGAATCAATTATCTGCAGAGAGACTGAATTTGGGTCAATTGTATACATGGATAATTGTATTGAAACAGACCACTTGAGAGTTTGCTGGAATGAAAAAGGACATCTTATTTCAGTATTTTTCAAAAAAGTGAATAGAGAGGTACTCTCATCAGAGGCAAACCTTCTGGAAATTTGTGAGGACCGCCCAAGAGCCTATGACACTTGGGAATTGGAGCCTACGCTTGTGATGAAGCAGGACATAATATCAGACCTGGTATCAGCCGAACTGATCGATGAAGGCCCACTGTTCATCAAGTTTAAATTTACTTGGAAGTACAATAAAAGTACAATAAACCAGATTCTTATAGTTTACTCCTTTTCATCACGTATTGATTTTGTCACTGAAGTCGATTGGCATGAGAAGCAGAAAACCCTTAGAACAGCTTTTCCAGTGAATATACGATCTCTAACTGCCAGATATGACATTCAATTTGGAAATATTGAGCGTCCTACTATCAAGAATACAAGCTGGGATGAAGCAAAATTTGAGACAATTGGACATCAATGGGCAGATTTCTCAGAAAGAGGATTTGGTGTTGCGCTACTGAATGATTGTAAATATGGGTATGATATACATGGGAATGTGATACGACTATCTCTGCTGAAATCAGCCGAGAATCCAGACACTTTGGCAGAGGAAGGACGGCATACTTTCACATATTCACTCTATCCTCATTCACGTGAATGGTACGATAGCGAATTACAGACAGAAGCATGGGACCTTAACTCACCATTGTTTGCTGTAAGAGGAAGTCTTCACAAGGATTTGCCATCTTTCAAATTTGATTGCAAAAACACCATGATCGATGCAATCAAGAAGAGCGAGAATAATGATGGTTTTGTTATTAGATTGCACGAAAACACTGGGGGCCATGACTCTATTGTAATTGAACTCCCTGAATGTTTTGCTTCTTGGACGCAGACAAATCTTTTGGAGGAACCAATTATATCTTTGCAAAATAGTACTCTTATAAAATATACGCTCAGACCATATGAGATTGTTAATTTTTTAGTTAAATTGAAATAGTCAGAATGGAATGCTAATATAACGATACTTTAAAGTCTCCCACAGTATCGACTTCGATCCAGTGGGAGACCTGGTCATAGAGGCAGCAGAAGAGGTGGTAGGAAGTGAAAGAGCTTCCTTCATTCCGACCATTAGCGATTGACTGAAGAAGATATTCAGTGGGAAGTTTGAACGATGAGAGGAGATAAAAGTGATCTGCATTTGCTCTTGGCCGCACACTTGGGGGTAGTTATACGTGCTATGATAAGCTCGTTTAAAACCTAAAGGGAACCAATCTCTTTCGAAGGACCTCACAAGTAGAAGATAATTTGATCAATGCTTACCAAAATAGTTTGACAGGACCAAACATAGAATTTACTTTACAAATATACTTATATTGATTATAATATACGTATATTTGTCAATTTAGGTGAAGTTATGAATTACTTGGAGAAACTTGAAGAGCTCATACAAAAACACTATGGCACGATTCTAAGTGCTGATCTCGATAAAAACCAGATTCCAAGAGGGTATCTCCAGATGATGGTGGCAGAAGGAACCCTTGAGAGAGTTAATCGAGGTGTTTATGTTTCCGTTAATTCAATCGAAGATGAAATGTATGCTTTGCAGACGAAATACCCAAATATTATCTATTCTCATGAAACGGCACTTTTTATGCATGGCTTATCGGACAGAACTCCTTTCAAGTACTCAGTAACAGTTCCAAGTGGGCATAAAGTGGTTGGTGACGTAGCGGAAAGATGTAAAGTTTATTATATAAAAAGAGAGTTTCATGAGATGGGAGCAGAATTGGCAGAAAGCTCCTTTGGTAATCAAATCAGAGTATATACCATTGAAAGAACCATATGTGATCTCGTACGAAGTAGAAATCGTGTAGATATACAAATCTTTTCTCAAGCATTAACCCGTTTTGCTAAATTAAAATCGACAGATTTCTCAACACTCATGGATATGGCAAGAAAACTCAAGATAGAAGCTGTGCTTAGAACATATCTTGAGGTGCTACTGTAAGCTCAAATCCACTGGGTTTAGTATATCTGTTTCTGTGACAGAAACAATATGTGTATAATATTCCTATCATAGGAACAATTTGGCAATTTTGTTCCTGCCTTAGGAACAATAGCATTTTCAGACAAGAACGCTCAAATTACATACTTTCTAGAAATATCTCTTACAAATTCATCTACTACCCAATTGGCATATTATTGAAACTGGAGTATACCTCATCCAGGAGAGAAGAAGTGCGTAACAAGGAATGGGAACCAAAACTCTTTACCCTTATAAAAGAGGGGATTGGGAAAGAACAGATCAAGAAAGACATCATCAGTGGGATCATTGTTGGGGTAATAGCCCTTCCCCTTGCAATCGCGTTTGCCATTGCCTCTGGAGTATCTCCTGAGACCGGACTGTTGACTGCAATCGTGGGAGGACTCATCGTCTCCCTCTTTGGAGGAAGCAGAGTCCAGATCGGAGGCCCCACTGGTGCCTTCATAGTCATCATTGTCTCCATCCTTACCACCCATGGTATGGAGGGACTCCTTATTGCGACCTTCCTTGCAGGAATCATCCTGATCCTCATGGGTCTCTTCAAGATGGGCTCCCTGCTTAAGTACATTCCCCAGACCCTTATCACCGGCTTCACCGGAGGTATCGCAGTCTTGATCTTCATGACCCAGATCAATGATTTCCTTGGGTTGCCAGAGAAAGATATTCCTAGCGAATTTCTGGAGAAACTCGTCTACTATGCAAGCAATCTCCATCTCACTGACCCTTGGTCACTGACAGTGGGTCTTGCAACCATAGCCATCATTCTTCTCCTACCAAAACTTACCAAGAAAATTCCTGCTGTCTTTGCTTCCTTGGTTCTTGTTACCCTGCTGTCTTCACTTCTGGGGGTTCCTGTAGAGACCATCGGGGACCGTTTTGGTGTGATTACCTTCCAGGTTCCAAAGCTCACGTTCTTCACGATCAACCAAGAAGTAATCTTGACCCTACTGCCTGCAGCCTTCTCCATCGCCCTCCTCGGTGCACTGGAATCCCTGCTCTCAGCCGTCGTTGCTGACAGCATGATCGGTGGACACCACCGGTCGAATGTGGAACTCATCGCCATGGGATTAGCAAATACCGCAGTCTCCCTGGTTGGAGGAATTCCTGTAACTGGTGCAATTGCAAGAACTGCAGCAAATGTGAACAACGGTGGTCGTACCCCAATTGCCGGCGTTGTGCATGCCCTCACCCTCCTGTTCATCTACCTGGTAGCAATGCCTGTCGTCAAGTTTGTCCCGATGGCTGCCTTGGCAGGCATCCTTATCATTGTTGCCTGGAGGATGAGTGAGATCCATGTATTCCTCAGTAGTCTGAAGGTGAACCGGTATGAGTCTGCTGTCCTGCTCACTACCTTTATACTCACCCTGTTGACCGACCTTACCATCGCTATTCCGGTAGGATTTATGCTGGCTGTGATCCTCTTCATGAAGAGAATGGCTGACGGAGTGGAACTCAGCCCCTTGATGTACTCCAAGGTCGATGACCAGTTGATCTTCTCCCAAGAGCTTGGGGAGTATGACAAGAGGATACGGATTGTGGAGATCAACGGCCCCATGTTCTTTGGGTCGGTATTCCATCTCCTGAACATTGAAGAGAAACTCGATAAAGGCTACAAGATACTTATCCTACGTTTCCGCTATGTGCCCATCGTAGACTCTGATGGAATAGCGAAACTAAGGTTACTTCTCTCCGATATGAAGAAAAAGGATATCCAGGTACTTTTCAGTGGCCTGAACGACAACCTGAAGGAGAAATTCCTGAAGCATCATCTCATATCGGAATCCTCCATCTTCCCGAACATTGAAGAGGCAATGAGTAGTAGTCATGAGAGGTTGAAAATATAGAGAGTAGCCTCCAGCTGTTTCTTTTTGTATACCCTCTCAAGCAATCTTGTAATATCTTGCTCCTTACATTCTCTTCTACATTTAGTTCTCTATTTCACGAAAAAACACCTCACTTGTAATTTCTTGATCAAACTCTTTTTCGGCAACCCTGAGCAGCCAGGGAAATGTCCGTATGAACCTCATGAGTGCAAGAGCTGCTGCAGAGGGAACAATGTCCTCATTCTTCCACCTTGCAAGTGTTCTTGCAGGAAGGCCGAGAGAGCGTTCCATCGAAGCGTTTGTATACCCTTGTGCATTCAAGTAGGTAAGGATGTGTACCATCGATGATTGCTTACATACGGCAAGAGCATCTTGCAAGACACGATCGTTGTCCTCATGATCTTCTGCAAATCCACAGGTCTTACAAACCACCATCTTCACCGTTACTGTATTCACATCTGCAAAGGGCTCTGAGACTTCGACTTGGTCTTCTCTGATATCTACATCTTCATTTCCACAGTAGGAACATTTTTGTTTTTCCATGTTTTGATGACTCCACCTTGTTACTATTATACATAATGTATAATTAACTGCAAATAGTATGTATAGCTTACTACCATCATCCTTCTCTGAATCAATACACAGAAAGCAATCATTCGTATTGCTTGGACTAGTTTGAATTCGTATAAACTTGATTGCTCCCCTCATGCAAATATCTCATTAAATTAGAACGATAGTAGATGAAAAATATCTTGGGTCCCACCACAATTGAGATTAAAAGAAATAGAGATTTCACAATTCCACTGCAGTAAGTAGAAGAAGGAAAATCAACATCTTACCATAATTGAAGAGCAGTAAAGATGAGCAGAATATTGGACATCCAAGTGACATTTCAAAAAAGAAGGAGCCCCGATCCCAATGTCATTAAGTTAAGGCAATGACATTCCGGTGAGATCCAAACAACAAGGCAATATGTAGCTTCGGCTATGTGGTGCCTTGTTTTTTTGTATATTTAATAGTATCGAAACAATATAAATATGATATAATTAATTAGAG
>JAQQAR010000068.1 GCA_028532765.1 Sphaerochaetaceae bacterium
GTGGGAAATGGAAACCTTGCCTATACCGTCGACTGTACCGGGACACAGAGCCAGATTGCCCATACCAAAGGTAAGACCCCACTATGCACCATGTCCAGCTGGGGTTTGCACAACTACCCAGGAAAGGAAGAGAAGCACTACGATCGGCTCATCCTGAAGCAATATGAACATGCAGGCAGGACTGTCGGATATATGAGTGATGATACCGCCCAAGAGGAGCTTTTTCATGATCTCAGGGTGAATCCTCACCGATGCAATCTTGCTCATATTGGTTTGCAAGCAAGTGGTCCGTATGACATCAACAATGGTACATCCTTCACACAGGAACTGGATCTGTACAGTGGGGTTATTACCAGCGACTTTATTGTAGAAGATGAACCTGTACAGGTTCATACCCTCTGCCATCCAAGGCAAGACCAACTCTCCTTTCGCCTATCGTCTCCACTCTTCAAGAGAGGGAAATTACATCTTGTCTTACGCTTTCCCTATCCATCCCATGATATTACTGCCAGTGATTATACAAAACCTGAGAGTCACCAAAGTGTTTTGGTGGAGTATGGTGATGGCCGATATTGCATCAAGAGAACCGTTGATACAATGCAGTATGAGGTACATATACTGCTAAGCAAGCATGCCTGCCTTAGACAATCAGCAACACATGAGTTCATGATTACTGCTTCCCAAGAGATGCTGGAGGTTGGTGTGTTGTTCCAACATGGGCAGGAGAGGCAAGAAGTAGTGGACTTCAACCAAGCACTTGATGCTTGTACTCTTCACTGGGCTTCCTTCTGGCAGGATGGTGCTTTTATTGACCTTTCCTCCTCATCAGATCCAAGAGCACAAGAATTACAGCGAAGAGGGATCCTCTCACGCTATCTGCTTGCCATCCAGTGCAGCGGGAATACGCCTCCACCAGAGACTGGTCTTACCTGCAATAGCTGGTATGGCAAGTTCCATCTGGAGATGCACCTCCTTCATGCTGCACACTTTGCCCTTTATGGTCAGCCTCATCTGTTGGAGCGTTCTCTTTCCTACTATCTCGATATTCTCCCTGGGGCATATGAAAGGGCCAAAAGCCAAGGCTATCAGGGTGGGCGATGGCCCAAGATGACAGACCCAAGTGGAAATGACAGTCCCTCTGCCATTGGTACCTTGCTCTGTTGGCAACAGCCTCATCCGATATTCTACGGTTCTCTCCTACGCAAAACGCATCCAGAGTCAGACATGTTGCCCTCTTGGGTTCCAGTCATCAGGGCAACTGCCGACTTTATGGTGGATTATGTCATCTGGGATGAGAAGAGAAAATCTTACATCATTGGTCCTCCGGTAATTCCTGTACAGGAGAACCATGATCCTGAGCAAACCGTCAACCCGACCTTCGAGCTCTCCTATTGGAGATGGGCGCTCTCTGAGGCCATCGATTTCATGGAACAGTTTGAGCAACCGGTTGATCCCAAATGGAAGCATGTTTTGGACAATCTGGCCCCTCTCCCGATGAAAGATGGGCTCTATCTTGCACAAGAGAACTGCCCCGATACCTACACAGCCTATGCCTACGACCATCCCTCCCTTCTGTTCAGTCTTGGTCTGCTCGACGGAAAGGATGTCGATCATAAGGTTATGGAACAATCCCTTATGAGCGTTATGGAGAAGTGGCAGCTCAATGAGCTATGGGGGTGGGACTTCCCCTTGATGGCCATGACTGCAGCAAGATTGGGAAAACCAGCATTGGCTCTTGACCTCTTGTTGATGGACTCACCGAAAAACACCTATACTGCCAATGGGCATAATGCCCAAAGACCGAAAGAAGACCTTCCCCTGTACCTTCCTGGTAATGGTGCACTCCTTCTTGCCCTTGCCCTGATGGCTGGAGGCTGGGAGGGAAGTGATACTCCGTATCCAGGTTTCCCAAAAGACGGGTGGATTGTACAGGCAGAAGGTCTGAAAACGTTTTGGTAGGAGTGGCATGAAAAGAGAAGTGGGACGCTTGGTGCGTCTATCCATTGGTTTGTTTGCCTATGCAGTTGGTATTGTACTGACGATGCAGGCACATATAGGCTACAGCCCATGGGATGTGTTCCATGCCGGACTGTCAGCCCTGTTTTCCATGAAGATAGGCAGTATGACGATTATTGTTGGGCTCTTGCTTGGACTCATTGTGGTCCTGGGTGGTGAAAAGATTGGAGTGGGAACCATCAGCAATATGGTGGTCATTGGCCTTTTTATCAATGTCTTGCTGGATAGTGGACTGTTCCCAGAGCGTGCTCATCCTGCCCTCGGTGCGCTGCAGATGATCGGCGGGCTTTTTGTCATCTCCTTTGCCTCCTATCTCTACATCTCCTCTGGGTATGGGGCGGGTCCGCGTGACTCCCTGATGGTATTTCTCTCCAGGAAAAGTGGATGGTCAGCCGGTACCTGTCGTGGGATCCTGGAGATTGCAGTCTCCCTGGTTGGATTTCTCCTAGGAGGTATGCTGGGGTGGGGGACCCTTCTCAGTGCTGTCTTGATCGGATTCTGCATCCAGATAACTTTCAGTGTGCTACGCTTTGATCCAAAGAAAGTCCACCATGAAAATATGGTGGACAGTTACAAGAGAATGAAACGTTTTATTGTACGTGTAAGATAATCTTATTGCAGTTCAGTTGCCAACGTGTCTATCAAGGTAAGCAATTCTGAGAGATGCTCCTTGGTAAGGGTTGGGTTGAGTAGGGTGAACTTCAGATAGGTCTGATTCTTGTACACGGTCTGACCGATAACCACTTGATGGTGGTGCAACAACTCCTTCCTGATACGCTTGTTCAATTCACAGCTACCAACGTGACGGAATACTACGCTGCTGAGCTCCGGTTCAATGGCAAGTGTGAATGATGGGTGCTCCAACAATGTTTTTGCGAGATAGGCGGCATTCTCTGTGCAGGTGTCGATGATCTTGCTATACCCATCTTTACCCCTACACTGGAAGGCCATCCATACCTTCAAGGCATCCCCTCTGCGTGTGGTCTGCAAGCTCTTTCCCACCAGATTGGTATATCCTTCCTCTTCATCTTCCTCCCTGTTCAGATAGTCTGCATGAAGGGTGAATACAGAGAAGTGCTCCTTGTTTTTTACCAGGAGCGCTCCGCAGCTGATAGGGAGAAGAAACATCTTATGGAAATCGACGGTGATGGAATCACAGAGTGAAAGGTTCCCCAGTCTTGAGCGATAGGTCGGGGAAAGTTGTAGTCCACTTCCGTAGGCTGCATCAGCGTGGAGGAACATTCCCTCACGGTCACAGACTTCCCGCAATGCTCCAACTGGGTCGATGGAACCGTAGTCGGTTGTCCCGATGGTTGCCACCACACAGAAGGGCAGAAGGCCATCTTGCTTATCCGACTCGATCATCGCGTTGAGTTTCTCTACATCCATCCTGCATAGGTCATCAACGGGCACCTTTCGTACAGCATTGTAGCCAAGGCCGAGCAGATGGGCACTCTTTTCCATGGAGAAGTGAGAGACTTCACTTGTGTAGAGCCTGAGCTTGTGGTAGGAGGGTGGAAGACCTTCCTTTTTTACATCATGGCCAAGCTTTGTACTACAGTACCAGTCACGGGCCATGGTAATGGCACTCAGGTTCGATTGGCTTCCCCCGGAGGTGAATACACCATCACTCCCTTCTTTGTAGCCATAGAGTCTGCAAAGCTCGTTGACCACTGCTACCTCAACCTCGGTTGCAACTGGACTCTGGTCCCAGCTATCCATCGACTGGTTGAAGGTTGCGATGATCAACTCACTGGCAATTGACTCCAAGAGAGCAGGGCTATGCAGGTGAGCCATGTAATTTGGTGACCAGGTCCTGAGAAAGTGGGGGAGAATTGTCTCTTTCACCTGTTCCAGGAGTGCTTCCCAACCAATTCCAAGGGATGGAAGCAGGGAGAACTGTGCAAGTGCTTGTTGTAAAGCTTCTACCGAAGCGCCTTGGTAGGCTCCCTGATCACTCACCGAGGCAGTAATCGCCTCGATGGTATCAGTTAACACATGCTTATACTGATCTTTCTTTTCCTTCTCTGGTCCGAGAAAGTAAGGAAGGTTAGTTGGATTTTGTGACATCTGCATCTACCTTGCGTATTGCTTGCTCGGTGATTTTGAGCATGGTTTCAATCTCTTCATGAGTGACATTCAGTGCACAGAGGCAACGCATGACTGATCCATGTCTGCCGCCTTTTTCCATGATAAGGCGATTCTTGAAACACTCCTGCTGCACACGAGTTGCGATATCCCCACTGCAGGGGAGAGAACCAAGTTGGTCCTTCTTTCCTTTTGGGTCTACAAACTCGATGCCGAGCATCAAACCTTTTGCACGAATGTCTCCAATGATGGAAACCTCTTGCTTGAGCTTCAGTAAAGCTTTTTCAAGATGGGCTCCTTTCTCCTGTACTTCAGTGAGGAAGGCAGGATCGCTGACTCGGTTCATGACTACTGTACCAGCTGCCATGGCGATTTGGTTTCCCCTGAAGGTGCCTGCATGTGCTCCTGGTTGCCAGGCATCGAGCTTCTCATGGTAGATTACCACTGCCATCGGTTGGCTCCCTCCAATTGCCTTGGAAGTGAGAATAACATCGGGTGTGATACCGGCATACTCGAATGCAAAGAACTTGCCTGAACGACCGACTCCGCACTGGATTTCATCGACGATCATGGGGATTCCGAGTTCCTCGGTAACCCTCCTGACAGTCTGCAGGAATTTTATAGGAGCGGGGATGACGCCACCCTCACCCTGGATAGGTTCAAGAATCACTGCTGCCGGTCTGGTGATTCCACTCTCCGGGTCCTTGAGCGTGCGCTCAAAGTAGGCACAAGCTGCATCTACTCCGGCTTCACCTCCAAGGCCAAACGGGCAGCGGTAGGAGTACGGGTAGGGGAAGAAGTGTACGTCACTCATAAGGCCGTTGACGTTTGTTTTGGCATTCAGGTTGCCTGTAAGTGCAAGGGCACCGTGACCCATTCCATGGTATCCACCACCGAATGCAATAACGGAGGAGCGACCGGTGGCAGTCTTGCAGAGCTTTATAGCGGCATCCACTGCATCGGTTCCGCTCGGACTGCAAAACTGGAGTTTTCCATGTTGCCTGAGTTCTTCAGGAAGCAAGGAGAGGAGGGTATGAACGAAGGTATCCTTGACTGGGGTGGTAAGATCGAGTGAGTGCAGTGGTGCACCACTTTGGAGAAGGTCGATCATGGTCTGTGTGATTTCACTGTCGTTGTGACCGAGGGCCAGGGTGCCAGCGCCGCAGAGGAAATCAAGATAGGTGTTTCCTTCTACATCGGTTACTACAGAACCTTTTGCCTTCTTGATGGCAATGGGGAATTTTCTGGGATATGTGCGAGCGTTTGATTCTGTTTGATTCTGTCGGTCAAGATAGAATTGGTTGGTATTTTCAGTCATTACCGGTTTCCTTCTATTTCATGATGGGGTATGTACTAAATGTAGTATCTAGTCCTTTTCTATGAAGTGTGGTACATCCCTTCACAAGAAGGGGAAGCGTGAAAAGCACGCGTACTATGTGTATAGAACGCGCAAGAATGGATACTATCAATTTCTGGTGTATTTTACTAGTAATAGTCGGACAATTGTACGGAATTTTGCTGGATATTTCCCGTAGGTACGTATATGCGGAAAAAATTATAAGAAATAATTGGCTAAGCTCTTTACATTGCTAGAATATTGGTGTATTAGATAGCTAGTACAGTAAACAACTAGGAGGCGTGCATGGAACAAGCAATGCAAGAGAACGCGCTTGCCGTCCAGGACGGACAAGAGGTCGTAGTGCACATGCAGAATATTGGTTTCTCATATGCTCAGAACCGTCTATTCAACCATCTTGATCTGGAGATCAGGAGAGGGAATATTTATGGGTTGCTGGGGAAGAATGGGGCAGGGAAGACTACGTTGCTGAAGATTCTCAGCGGGCAGCTCTTCATCGAAGAAGGTGAGACAAAGGTGTTGGGGGAGAATCCCCAGAAGAGGACTCCGTCCTTGTTGAGTGAGATATTCTATCTTCCTGAAGAGTTTCCTCTGCCGAAGATGAAAGCAAGCGAGTATCTTGCGATGCGATCCCCCTTTTATCCCAAGTTCGATCATGAGAAGTTCAGTCAGTATTGTAGGGAATTCGATATTGATCTGAATCAGCGTCTCGATCAGATGTCTCTGGGACAGAAAAAAAAGGTATTGCTCTCTTTTGGGCTTGCCACCAACACTGCTCTCCTGATTTTGGACGAGCCAACGAATGGACTCGATATTCCGAGCAAGCGGCAGTTCAGACAGACGGTTGCATCAGCCATGACCGAGCAGAGAACGTTTATCATCTCAACTCACCAGGTACGTGATATGGAAAATCTGATCGACCCGATCATCATCCTGCATGATGGCAAGGTGATATTCAACGATACGGTAGAATCGGTGAATGAGAAGTATGTTCTCTCCCTCACCACAGAACAGCCTAAGGCTGACGAGGGTATGTACACCGAGAAGGTGCTTGGAGGCTGGATGGTACTGAGTGAACGTACTGATGACAGGGAAGGAAAGCCCTTAGACCTGGAGACATTGTTCAATGTAATCGTTGAGCAATCGAAGGGTAGTGCAGGAGGTGTGAGATGAATCGGTTTTCTGCGTTAGTGAAACGAGAGGTAAAGACCAGTCAGAAGGACTTGTTTGCCTACGGGCTGGTAATTGTTCTTGTGATGTTTGCATCGGAGACGCTGCAGAGTGTCTTTGCCCGGTATGCTGGGGTACCGTTCCCGGCTGAATCTTACAACGAGATGTTCCCTTCTTTCCTCTTGCTTGGGGGATTGATCATCAGCAGCCTGATGTTCAGTGAGGATATGTTCGGCAAGGATACACAGCATGATTGGTTGATGCTTCCTGCAACGAACCTTGAGAAGTTCCTATCAAAGGCTCTGCTGATGATCGTGGCGTATCCGATAGCACTTCTCGTATTGTTCTTTCTCATTAGTGTAGTGACTGAGCCTATCCAGTTGATCATCTTCGGGAATCCGATGGCGATGTTCAATCCATTCAGGGATGGGGATCTTGGAATTCTTCTTGCCCAGTACTGGGTCTGGACCTCTGTGTTCCTCCTGGGTGGTACGTACTTCAGAAAGGCACATTTTATCAAGACCGTGTTGGCAATAGGTGTGATCGCTCTGGTCCTCGGAGGGCTTGGCCTGTTGTTCACCAGAATTGTGTTTGCGATTAAATTTGGTTCCTCATTGCAGGTATTCGATGCAATGTTCTATCTCAGTCCAGTAAATTTGAGCAGGACGTTGAGTCCATTGAAGGTCTTCAGCATCATCACCCAAATATTCTACTATGCTGTGTTGCCGATCTTCTGTCTGGTAACCGCGTTCTTCAGGGTTGAGGAGGTCCAAGCCACCGATGCAGTTTAATACACATTCTCCAATCTATATGCAAATTGCCGAGTATATTCATGACTTGATCCTCAGCAATGTCTGGGAGGATGGTCAGAGAATACCTTCGGTACGCGATATGGCGATGGAACTGGAGGTGAATCCCAATACCGTTATCAGGACATACTCACTTCTGCAGGAAGAGGGTACGCTTGAGAACCAACGAGGGATTGGGTATTTCACCGCAAAGGATGCAAGGACGCTGGTCCTTCAAAAACGACGTGAACATTTCCTCAAGCGGGAGCTACCCTCACTGTTTGAAACCATGGAGCGTTTGGGTCTGACCATGAATGATTTACAACAGTATGCTGACAATAAGGAGAAGGACGATGAAATCGAGCCACAAAAAGAGTAATAGGATGTTGATAGGAGCAGGGATCTTTTTGGTTGTCTATCTCCTAGCCAGTGTGATCTTTGGGTCATTTCTTATTGACCGGTTCTCAACCCAGGAGTTGCCGAATAGAAATGTCACCCATGTGACAGTCTGGCGAAATTGGTAAACAAGACCTATATGTATATTGGAGGGTCGGATTATCCGACCCTCCTTTCACGCTATCCAATGAAGTTCAAACAAACTGGCTGCTCCACAATAATCCGATGATTGCATAATCCACACAGTCCTGTCCTGCGGTTGATAGGGTAGCTGGTAATTGAGTTGCTGCTGCCGTTTGCAACCACGAGATGAGCACCGGAAGGCGAGAAGGTAAAATTTCGGGGTTCCTTTTCTGTCTTGCAGTGGCCTATGAAACGCAATGTTCCATTCTTGTTTTCACAACGGTAGATTGCAATGCTGTCGTGTCCCCGATTGGAACAGTAGAGAAAGCGATACTTTTCATCAAAATGGATGTCAGCCACGGTGTTTTCTTTTTTGTACCCAGGTTCTAACGTGCTGATTCGTTGTATCAGGACTGGTTGATTGGAAAGTCTGTATACTAAAACTTCAGATGAGAGTTCACTGGCTACGTAGAGAAACTTCTCATCCTTTGATAGTTCAAGGTGTCTGGGGCCACTTCCTGGTGGGGTAATGATAGTTCCTTTCTCTGCCATATCACTTTGATACCAAAGAACTCTGTCCAGTCCCAGGTCGGCTACAAAGAATGAGCTTCCATCCTTGGTGAATCTGCTGCTGTGGATATGGGATCGTTCTTGGCGGGTAGGGTGGGTTCCCTTGCCAGTGAAGGATTTCTGGAAAAGTAAGGTAGGTGTCTCCAATACAGAGAAGATGGTAAGCACTCCGTCTGCATAGTTGGAAACGATAAGCATCGAATGATCGGGGCTGAGTGAAAGATGACAGGGAGAACCTCCTCCGGTTGGAAGGGTGTAGAGTAGTTTGCAGGTATGGTTCGGATACACTTGGATGGCGTATACATGCCCGTCTGTCTCTGTCTCACTGACGCTGTAAAGAATGTTTCTCTCAGCATCAAAACACTGGAAGGTTGGTTGTTCTATTTTCATGGAACCGGAGTGATAGGTCATAATTCCCATTCGTTCATCAAAGAGAAAGCAGTTCAGCCCCTCCACAGAATCAGAGACCCTGCTACCAACAACCAGTGTTTCCATGAATATCCCTCATTTTTATCGATTACACCGAGTGTAGTATATATATAATAAATTATCTACATCACTCTCCCACATAAAACCAAAATACCCACTGGACAGCAATAGATTATTTCCGTATTATAGTCAGAGTAATTCGGGCGCGTAACTCAGCGGGAGAGTGCTACCTTCACACGGTAGAAGTCGTTGGTTCAAACCCAATCGCGCCCATTAGCAAATCTCTTATTTTTCGTTCATATGAAAGCCATCCTCTAGGAAAAAGAGAATGGCTTTTTATTATTCTTTTTACTAATATACGGAGATTGCAACCAATACTTGTAATCTCCGTAATCATAGGATACAATCTTCCTATGATCGTACGAAAAATTGAACCAGTGATAAGGCGCTTAATGGGCGAGTATCCCGCTGTGACCATATTCGGCCCCCGCCAATGTGGCAAGACCACGTTGGCGCTTTCCCTGTACCCCGGTTTCTCTCACGCGAACCTCGAGGACTTGCAGACTCGCAAGCTTGCTGAGGAAGATCCGTACGAATTTTTCATTCGGTATCCTGAACCTGTTATAATCGATGAGATCCAAAGGGTCCCATCGTTGCTAAGCCTTGTACAGGTCCGCATAGATGAACGCAAGGAGATGGGACAATATATCATCACGGGAAGTCAGCAGATACGTTTGCAGAATACGGTCTCGCAATCTCTTGCCGGACGCACTGCTGTAGTCAACCTGCTACCTTTGTCGCTGGATGAGTTGGCAAATGCAGGTATTGCCATGGACCGCGATCAGCAACTGGTCTCTGGATTCATGCCTTATCTCTTCCAAGCTCCTGGGAGGACCCCATCCGACTACTACCGGAGCTACCTTACCACCTACGTGGAGAGGGATGTCGCATCGGTGGGAGCTGTCCATGACCTCTCGCGTTTCCTTGCTTTTCTTACACTTCTTGCGGGGAGGTGTGGCCAGTTGGTCAACAACTCGGCCTTGAGTGGCGAAGTTGGAGTCAGTAGCACGACAATAGGTTCCTGGCTTTCTATTCTTGAGGCATCGCATCTGGTGTATATCCTTAGGCCCTGGTTCACATCCCGCACCAGCCAAATTGTAAAGACCCCAAAGATCTATTTCTGTGATGTCGGGTTTGCTGCGCATCTTCTAGGTATCAGCACTCCTGCCCAGATGAATAGGGATCCTCTTATGGGCAAGCTATTTGAGAATATGATTGTAATGGAGGCGGTGAAAGCGCGCTACAACGCAGGTAAGAGCAACCAGCTGTACTTTTTCAGGAATAGCAACGGACTGGAAGTGGACCTCTTGGTCGGGCAACAGAGAAAGCTCATTCCTTACGAGATTAAGAGCGGCAGAACTATGGATAGCAAGCACACGCTGAACCTAAAGAAGTTCATTTCCAAGTATCCTGATGATATCGCGGAAAACGGCGGTGTCATATATAGTGGGGAGTCAGTCGAGAGGTTCAAGGGGTATACATATCGCAATTTCCATGACTGTGCTCCGTTATTCGAGGATAACGCCCCCTCTTTTACTGTATCCTTCTAGTGACCATATTGTGCTATGTCAAGAGAAAATCCGTTAAAAGAAATCTTCACTCCCACCAGCCTTCAGCCTGGCTTTTGCTTTTTCTAGGTGATGGTATGTGTTTTGGTGCTAGACTCTTGCTGAGTGGGCTATTTATTGGCTAGAGATAATGGATATCACAGGTATATTTACAGCAATATATGCAATGAGGAGCATTGAAAGGACGATTTTTTCTGATGTGATGAACCTTACGGGCTTCCAAAATTCCTTGTTGATCAAATATCGGTGCCGCAACACTCCATAGGCAAAGAGCAGAATGAATCCTGCTAACAGAAAATACCCTTGGAGGATCAAAAAGTCTTCATAAAATAAGCCTATGAATTCCACGAGCATCTTTCCCATGATGAAGATCAGTATCCATGAACCATAGGTGTTCAATTCATTATCTCGTTGAGAGCGGCGTATGCTCTTTGAGAGAATCAGGAAGGCTGCAAGAGTAAGGCTGTTGATGACGAGTATGCGTATGCTCAGGAGAAAAGTCTTCTCTGCTTCGAGTCCTCGAAGCACCGGGATAATTTGTGGAATGTTGTTGTAAAGGACCACATTGAGTACTAAAAGAATAATAGATAGAACGCTAGCTCCAATAGCAAGTTTTCTCATGATCCCTCTCTAATCTCCCGTGTACGGGATTCGAACAAATTCTACGACACATCATCGAACACAACCTTCGTGCTGATAGTTCAAACTCAAAAGTACTCAAGAATATGTTTTCAAGCAACGCTTAACCCCACTGGTTGTGGTAATTTGGCCTACATATGGTATCGCCTCGTCGGTGAGCTGCGTGTAGCCACTCTGGCTGCACGATCGCTTGGGCTTGTAGGGCATGAGGGGGGGTACTCCTACGGGCAAAAAGAAAGCTCGGGAGGAATTCCCGAGCTCACGATTGGACTTGTCTGAGTGTACAGTAGCGTGCAAGACGAACTGAGCACAACTGTTATTTTCTGATAATTTAACGATTGGTTGCATGGCTAATTACTCGAGCACAGCTTGTTGCATCTTTATTAACGACAGCTACTGGGGCCCCCCGTCTTAAAATGAAAACTACAGAAGTATATTTCTCTTAAGGAGAAACAATCCTTTGGTATTGGTGATTGGTATTCAAATACCATCAAGGTATTCTCTCTATGTATTAGAGCATACTGGTTTCTCTCCTGCCAAGTGGGGAAGGCAGTAGACGATATTACTAATTAGTAGTATATTAGAAATATGAAGAACAAAAAGTCGTATGGAGCCGATAATGATTTGAATTTGAAAGCCTTGGTAACACTTTCACGATGTTTCCAATCGGTGAGGCGACGCGAGATGAGGACCATCAAACAGGTAGGTCTAACAGCAGCCCAGTTTGGAGTGCTTGAGATTCTCTACCATAAAGGAAATCTTCGTATTGGGGAGATTCTTGAAGGTACGCTCTCCACTGGCGGAAATATGACGGTGGTCATTGAGAATTTGGAAAAGACTGGATTTATAGTGAGATACCCCGATCCCCAGGATGGAAGGGCGAGTCTCATACGTATAACCGAAAAGGGCTTTAAGCTGGTGGAAACCATGTTTCCCGGCCATGTAGCGAATATCGGTGGTATTTTCAGTGTATTGAGTACAGAAGAGAAACAACAGCTTGTTGAGCTGCTGAAGAAGCTTGGCTCTTCCAATGGATGACCAAGAGAATAGAACGATTAATTATTAGGAGTTTTGATATGGCTAAGGTAAATTTGGCAATAGTGTTTTATAGTATGGGTGGTTCGAACTATCAGATGGCAAAGTGGGCAGCCGAGGCGGCTAAGGAAGCTGGCGCTGAAGTGAAGCTGTTGAAGGTTGAGGAGCTTGCTCCCCAGTCCGCGATAGAGGGGAATCCTGCTTGGAAGGCTACCGTGGAGGCAACAAAGGATATTCCTGTTGCCACAGTGGATGATCTTGATTGGGCCGATGCCATCATTTTCAGTACTCCAACGCGTTTCGGAGTTATGGCGTCTCAGATGAAGCAATTCCTCGATACAACAGGTGGGCTATGGGCTCAAGGTAAAACAGTAAACAAGGTGGTCAGCGCAATGTCTTCGGCACAGAATCCTCATGGTGGGCAAGAGGCTACCATCCTTTCCCTCTACACGGTCATGTACCATTGGGGTGCTCTGGTAGCAGCTCCCGGTTATACAGATCCGGTATTATTCGCTGCTGGTGGTAATCCCTATGGGACTTCCGCCACCATCGGTCAGGATGGGAAGATTGTCGGTGATATTGAACCTGCGGTCAAACATCAGGCCAAGAGAACTGTCTCCGTGGCACAGGCATTCAAGAGCGGTAGATAGAAAGAGTCATATGGTTCATTATCCCCCAAGATGAGGGTAGTGAATGATAATTAAGGTACCGTACCCATATGGGCAACAAAGAAGACAAAAGCTTCTGCCCCATGGGACGGTACTTTTTTTCAAAAATGTCGGTATTCTGAGAGTTGTCGACGGTGTATCCCTGCTACGTAGAAGAGGCGCTCCTTTCTAGCTGCATAAGTCCAATATGAGTAGGCCTCTTCGAAGGCCTTTTGTGGTTAGTACTTCTATCAACCATTTACTCAAGCGGTCGTGCAAACTTCACTAAAGATAATGTGCCGTGCAACATATCCCATGTTGGAGATTCAATGCTTGTCCTGAGAGGATATTGGATGAACTTGCTCTGTTGTTATAAAGCAGGAACAAATACTGTTATTGATAAGAATGGGACACTTACAACAAATGTCCCATCGATTTCAGACACGATTGTCTGGCTGTCTTGATCATCGAGTAGAAGGAAACCCAGATTATTCAGATATATTGAAAGAAATAGTATCGGGGTTGTATCCGGCTTTGGCAAATCTGAGATAGTACAACATATCAGTAAAAGTACCATCTTGTAGACTGATAGCGTATTCACCGGCAGACACATTCTCATCTTCAGCATGACAGTCTGTAAAACTGAATTCCAATGGAGATCCATCCATCGCAAATAGCAAGAAGTCGTTTGCAGTTAAATCGGTCATTCTCTCAATACTTTCTGAAGAAATCGTTTCCAATACGGTAAAATTTATCTCATTTGCATCATCAAAGAAAATTGTGACCTCTGTATCGGTTTCATTAATCCTGCTTGCAAAAGTAAATGATTCAGTCTCAGCAATAATAGTTGGAGATAGATGATCACCGGTATACATCTTGAAAACATATTCTCCAGTATGATTAAAATCAGCAAGCATTACCAAAGTAAGGGAATCAGAAGTTGAATCGAGCAAACCGTAATGTGCGATTCGGTTAGGACTTTCCTCATCAGTAAATACATCTATCTCATAATCCGTAGAATCAAAAGTAATAGTACGTGGAGGGGTAAAAGTGAAATCTCTGGTAAATTCTATGGTGAGACTATCTTTTCCTACTGAATAGTCCGAAATCCCGAATTCTGCGAGATTTTCAGCCTCTTTACATCCGCTAATCATCACTATCACAAGGATTGCCAGGAGAGCTACGTATTGCTTCTTCATAATCATACCTCTCTTCTGATGTATCTTCTTATAGGCCCTTTTAACTATATCATGAAGGTAGATATTACATACAATAATTCGCAGAAAATGATATCGTTGACAGGTGAAACTGTGAACAAGGTTTTCAGAACTGGTACAATTGTTTGAGCAAAATTGTTGATGGTCCATCAAATACCGTAAGAAAACAAACCTTCTTAAGAAAATAACATACCTTTTCTCTCCTTTCTCGAGATTTGGCTTGAAAGCGTAAGATATCTTACCAAACTCAATAGAATACCTCATGTACTTCTGACATACCCGACCTTAGGATTTTATTACTAGATGCGGCGTTGCCGCAAAAAAACAATCTATTTTTATGATTCCTTAAAAGGAGGGACACATGAAAAAAACTCTAGGCATTTTATTGGTTCTGGTAATACTGGGATCGGGCGCTCTGTTCGCCGCTGGTGTGCAAGAATCTGGTCTAACTAAGGTTGGTATTGTAAATCTACCACCAGAAGAATCCGGATATCGTCAGGCTAATGTTGAAGACATGAATGCTGTATTCTCAGAAGCAAACGGCTATGACGCAAAACAGACCAACACCATGGACAACAGCGAGCAGATCGCTGCAGCAAAAGGCTACATCCGAGACGGAGTGGACTACCTTTTGATCTCAGCAGCAAACGCTTCTGGATGGGATGACACCTTGAAGTCCGCAAAGGATGCTGGAATTCAGGTAATTCTCTTTGACCGTGCAATTGACACCGACCCTTCCAATTACCAGGCCGCTATTCTCTCTGACATGGCCTATGAAGGTGAAAAGGCAGTGGAATGGGTATTGGGACTTGATCTTGATGAGATCAACCTGATCCTTATTCGCGGACAGATGGGTTCTGCAGCAGAAATTGGCCGAAGTGCAGCAGTACTGGACGCCGCAAAAGCAGGCAAACTCAACATAGTTGCCGATGGAACCGGTGGAGACAGCTGGAGCCTTGAAGAAGCCCGTAAAGTTGTTGAAGCAGCAATTGCCGCTGGCAAGGATTTCAACGTCATCTACGCTCAGAACGATGGTATGGCACAAGGTGCCGTGCAGGCTCTTGAAGCAGCTGGAATCAGCCATGGTAAGGGTGGAAAGGTCAAGGTTATTGGATTTGACTTCAACCGCTTTGCACTCAGAAACGTACAGGCTGGTTACTGGGATGCTGACATGCAATGTAACCCACGTCAGGCAGCTCAGATCTCTGAATGGATCAAGAGTGGAAAGATGCCCAGTGGCATAGTCTACCAGGAAGAGTTGCTCTTAACTACTGATACGATTACCGATGAACTCATCGAGAAATGGGGAATCAATGCCGATCCAGGTAAAGGCGTAATCACAAGGTAAGTATTTGTAATCACAACAAAGTAGTATTTGCAGTGCGGTGCGTAGAAATGATTCTACATGCCGCACCGCAATTAGCTCGTACCGTATCAGTAAAAGGAGAACTTTGATTGTTGTCAGAAACCATACTTGAAATGAAGGATATCAGCAAATCATTTCCTGGTGTCAAAGCTCTGGATTGCGTAGACTTCAAGCTCCGAAAAGGTGAAATCCATGCACTCATGGGCGAAAACGGGGCGGGCAAATCTACACTCATTAAAGTCATTACCGGAGTCTATGAAAAAGACGCCGGCTTGATTACCTTACAGGGAGAACCTATTCACTTTAAAGCCCCTGAAGAAGCACAAAACAAGGGAATAGGTACCGTCTATCAGGAAATAATGCTGTGTCCCAATTTGACTGTTGCTGAAAATATGTTTATCGGCCGTAGTCACAGCCCATTCGTTAATTGGAAGCAGATGAATGAAAAGGCAGCCCAGTTGCTCGATTCCCTGGGAATCCCCGCAAGTCCAGTCCAGGAACTTGCAAGCTGTTCAATTGCCGTACAGCAAATGATTGCCATCGCGCGAGCAGTGGATATGGACTGTAAGATTCTCATACTTGATGAGCCAACATCCTCCCTTGACGAAGACGAGGTACATAAGCTCTTTGCGCTCATGCGTGAGCTGAAAGAGCGGGGAGTGGGCATCATCTTTATCACACACTTCCTCGAACAGGTGTACGAAGTCAGTGACAGGATCACGGTACTTCGCAACGGAAAGCTGGTTGGTGAATATGAAACAACCTCGCTCTCCCAAATCGAGCTCATCTCAAAGATGCTGGGTAATGTGCTCGAGGATGTTACTAAACTAAAAAAACATGAACCGATCGTATCTGATACTTCCATCCCTGTCTTTGAAGGAAAAAAACTTTCAAGTTCCGCAGGGGTTAGACCCTTCAACTTTGCCATACAAAAAGGTGAGGTGAACGGGTTTGCAGGCCTGCTCGGCTCCGGACGCAGCGAAAGTGTCCGTGCCATATTCGCCGCAGACAAGGTTACTGGTGGTGAAGTAAAGATGAAAGGCAAGAGGGTGAAGATCAAGACACCCCTGCACGCAATAAAACATGGAATAGGCTATTTGCCTGAAGATCGCAAGGGCGATGGCATTGTCGAAGACCTGTCGGTACGAGACAATATCATACTCACCCTGCAGGTCCTAAATGGCTTCTTCAAACCAATTCCCAAAAAGCAGGCGGAGCTATTTGCCGATGAGTATATCAAGAAGTTGAATATCAAGACTCCAACCTCCAATACTCCGATCAAATCACTTTCTGGAGGGAATCAGCAGAAAGTCATACTGGCCCGCTGGTTGCTCACCAATCCAGAGTATTTGATTCTGGATGAACCAACCCGTGGTATTGATGTTGGAACCAAGGTTGAGATCCAGAAACTGGTCCTCAATCTCGCATCCAAAGGGATGAGCCTGACATTCATCTCTTCAGAAATTGAGGAGATGCTTCGAACCTGTTCCCGATTGATAGTCATGAAAGACCGCGAAATAGTCGGGGAACTCAGGGGAACTGATTTGACGGAGAACGATGTTATGAACGTAATAGCACAGGGGGGAAAGAACAAATGAGCAATATGAAGAAGAACATTTCTCACCTCGTACTTCCTCTCTCGGTGATGGCACTTCTCATTGTTATCAATCTGATAAAGGGTGCAGATTATTTTGCCATCAGCATGGTCAACGGAGCATTCTACGGGAATATACCGAATATCCTGTTCGGTGCCTCTGAGTTGGTCATTCTTTCCATAGGCATGACGCTGGTTACTGCAGCCTCACGAGGGCAAGATATCAGCATTGGGGTAAGTGCAACCATCACTTCAGCCGTATTTGTGCAGTATGTCCTCCAAGCCAGTGAAGTCACCCTGGTTACCATATTCATCGGTTTCCTCTTGAGTTGTCTTATGGGCTTGGTCCTTGGAGCCTTCAACGGTACCCTGGTTTCGATATTCAAGGTTCAGCCAATGGTTGCTTCCCTTATACTCTTTACCGGTGGCCGGTCCATAGCTTTCATGATTGATGGGAAACTCTCTCCCATTCTGGCTAATGATATATCGAATAAAATAGGTACGGTAATACCAGGCGTACCAGTGCAGACAGCAATAATCCTCACTGCTGTTTTTATTGCTATCGTGGCAGTGGTATTCAAGACCACAAACCTGAGACTCTATGTAGAGACTGTAGGAATAAACCCGAACGCGGCGCGTCTGAACGGTATCAACCCGAAGAAAATCATATTCCTGACCTTCTTGATCATGGGAATATGTACTGCGGTTGCCGGTTTTATTGCTGTGAACAAGGCAGGACGGCACGACAGCGTCAACTTGCTTAAACTGATCATGATGGATGCGATTCTTGCCGTGGCTATCGGTGGAAACTCTTTGGGTGGTGGAAAGTTTAGCATTACCGGTTCCATAATTGGTGCCTATACGATAGAGATGCTGAACAGGACCCTGCTCAGGCTGGAGATAGACCCATCGATGATCAAGGTCTTCAAGGCTGTTTTCATTATTATTCTTATGGTGGTTGCCTCTCCGGTGGTCAGGGCTTTCATGAGCAAGAATCTGGATAAGTTCCGTACATGGAGACTCTCTTCAAGCCAACAAAAGGGACATATCTCCACCACAAATATTGCCGGGAAGCAGGGGGAATAGGATGGCATCTGTGAACGTAATCAAACAAAAAGCAAGACTATCAAATTCAAATATTCTGTTTCTAATAGCTGCGGTCATCTTTGTACTGATGTACCTGTTTGCAATCATCACCTTTCCCAATAGTTTTCTGCAATTTCAGACATTTTTCGATTTATTTAACCTCAATGCACCACTGATCATCATGACCCTCGGCTTATGTATCGTCATGATCGGAGGAGGCATCGATATCTCGATCGGATCGGTGACCGGATTGGTGACAATGGCCTGTGCAGTCTTCCTGGAATCCAGGATGGGGAGTATTGGGGGAGCCATCCTTGTAGCTCTGGGTATCGGTATTGCATTTGGAATTCTGCAAGGATACCTTATCGCCTATCTTGAGATCCAACCATTTATCATTACGCTCTCTGGGTTGTTCTTGGCACAAGGCCTCCTGACTACACTCCATAAGGATCCGATCAATGTAACCATGCCTGCATTCGTGAGTTTAAGGGATTTTGATATCGTGATTGCATGGCTAGGTACCAGAAACAGGCTGGGGGTTTTTATTCCGTGTGAAATAAAACCAGGTACGCTGATCTTTATTGTCCTTCTCGTCATTCTTGCATCCCTTATGAAGTGGTCCCGTTTTGGGCGGAATGTCTACGCCGTCGGTGGAAACACCCATAGCGCCATGATGCTCGGCATCAATGTTAAGAGGACAATATTCATCACCTATGTGATTAGTGGATTGACAGCCGGTATTGCAGGCTTTGTCTACATCATGACAACAGGAGCCGGCAATGTCGGTAATGCTGCAGGAGCAGAAATGAAAGCAATAGCATCGGCTATCATAGGTGGTACATTGCTTAATGGTGGGGTAGGGAACCTGCTTGGGGCTCCAATAGGTACATTGACCCTTTTGATCATTAATGAGCTGATACGAGCAGCGGGGGTTCAATCCAACTGGCAAGCTATGGTAAGCGGACTCCTCTTGTATTTCTTCATTGTGCTGCAAAGCGTAATCATGTCGCTCCGTGACAGGAGGAAATTCAGCATAGCTCTTCCGCCTTGGCTACGACTTTCAGGGAAAGAACAGATTGAGGGGCAAAGAGAGCAGTAACAGCAGAAGAGTTGCTAGGTCTTCGGATGGTAATCATTTATTTTCCCCCAAAGAATTGTTTCGGAGGGGGAATGTGTCAGTTATTTCGATCCTCTTCTAACGCTTCTGCATCCATCAATAGAAACAACTCCCTCGCGAAATCACATTTGAAGGGCACTGATGGCTCATCTTGGTGAGTTCGCAAATTCTTAAGAAGGTTGTAGTTGATAGCTAGAGGCATGTCCCCTTTGGTATAGCCTCCTTCGATGAAAGCCTTGAATAAAGGCATGTACTCATTGCTATGCATGGGTGTCGTGAAGTGATTCCTACTGACACATGATGTCCACCATCTCTGCATCTCCGATTGATCAAGATGCATGGAAAGAAAATCTTCAAAGTTCATATGAGAAAAAAGGAAATCTGGGATGTCGATGGATTTTCTCTGATAGTTATCCATGTCTGCATTATCGTTGCGTTTATACCTGTCCCAATCCACCCAGATATAGATAGTTGTATTTCTATTATCCTTCCTTACTTCCCTAAATTTTTTCACTACCGAGGCAAACAAGCCTCCATTCGAAGGCCGCGGTATAAAATGCAGTGGTATATCTTCTTCTTCAAGATACCGGTTCAGCTCCTGGATATAGGCTTTCTCTGAAGCTCCCTCACACACGATGATTATGTTACGGTTTCTTCTATACATCAATGAACCTTCTGCCCTATATATATGAATGAGGGATTCCAGAAAAGGTTCCATCAAGATATTGTTTCCTAAAGTTTGTCACGTTTCTTACCCCTTCAAAGTCAGAGACCCGCTTGAAAACAGTCCCTTTCTTCAATGTCTTGGTAACGATACCAATCTCTGATACACGCATCATGTCTTGTTCCATGATATCTGTATTGTGCGTGGTGAATATCAGCTGTGCGTTTGATATGTTGTATCTTTTATCTTTGAACATCCTCACAATTTCTGCAAACAAGTAGGGGTGGAGGGAGTTTCCCAGCTCATCGATTACAAGAAGGTTTCCTTTTCTTAGTGCAGTGATTACTATACCGAGCAGACAGGCAACTCGCTGAGTACCCAAAGATTCATCCTTAAAATTGAACTGAACCTCATTGCCAAAGATATCTTCGTGATACGAATTGATCTCAGTTGCCGTAATTATTTTGTTTGAGATGTTGAATTCATACTGACTTGCAGGAAAGGAACTATCTTCTTTTCCAATTTCGTCTTTCTTGTACTCCATGCGAGTGATATCGATATCCAGTTTTCGTAGTATGGTGACAATATCTTTAAAAGCTTTTTGAGGATCCATACCTGAGTCGGTATTCGTCAGTCTGTCCAGTCCAAAAGAAAATGGAAAATCGTTGCTTGGATATACCTCAACGTTATTGGTGATGAATCCATATGCAACTGTCATGGAGTCGTTCAGGCCAGCATAGTTCTTCCCCACTACAGAGAGGAAAGGAGTCCTGAACTGTTGTTTTTGATCCAAGCATTCCACTGAAAATATGGTATCAAGCTTCTTTGATGGATATACATCGGTTGCGATGGCTGTGAAAGACCTATTCCTGTTATCAATAGAAAAGACAACTTCATTATTCTTTACCAGTCTCTCGGTAACAATTGCCTCTCCGTTCACTTCCAAGGAATAAAGAAATTTCTTGTCTTCCTTGAGAAATTCGAGTGCAAATGAGGTGATATTATCTAGGGGATGCAATTTGTTCGTGGAGATAATCTCCGGATTATAACGGTTTTTTATAATCCCGACAAACGAAGCGAGCGCCTTTATAATATTGGATTTTCCTGATGCGTTCGCACCATATATTGCCAGACACGGGATGGTCCGGACGTCACCCTCTTCGAGAAATGGTAAGAGTTCCATCTGCATATATCTATTTGGGGCCTTCCTCTCCGCGTATGACATTGGGAGAGTGAGGTCCAGGATAGATCTATAATTTTTTATTTGAAAAGATATAATCATAATTATCGAAACTCCTTTAGGGGACTGTTTACAGTATTATGTAACCACATTGGTATGTCAAGATAAACAAAAAATATGTTTATCTTGATTTATCATTGAGACAGTAATCTATACACCTTCACCAATATTTTTTGGAAAATGATAGATATTGGTATAACAAAGGCAGTTATACTGAAGTAGTTGGTCTGATCCCATTTTAATATTGCAATTCTTAGAGAAGTGAAGACTATAGAGACCCCTCATCTTCAATTCTGGCATTTTCCTCCGGATCTGAATTCCCGGGGGGAGATGCCTGTATGTTTCTTGAAAATGAAACTGAAATAATGGGGATCTCCAAATCCTACCTCATATGCGATATCTGCGCTTCTGAGCGCTGTCGTCAGCAGCAGGTCTTTCGATTTATTGATACGGACCCGAGTAAGATATTCAATGAAGGTCTCCCCGGTCTCTTGGGAAAAAATGGTACTGAAATGGTTTGGACTCACGTTCACGATTGATGCCACTGAATGCAAGGAAATATCCTGATCGGCAAAATGAAGGTTGATATGCTGCTTTGCCTTCTGGATCATTTCATAATACTTTCCTGCCGATTTGGACTCCCTGAAATCGATGAACGTATCCAGGATCAATTTCACCCCTTCACAGAACGTCTCTTTTGAACTTGCAATCTCTGAAAGTTGCGTTTTCTGTGACAACCATGGAATAACATCCTGGGAAACACCGCCCAATTCATCAATGATCTTTGATATAGCAACCATCAGATCATAGAGAAGGTAATACCCTATGAGCGTAGTCTCGAATGGGTGGTCTCCGATCATGGTAATATACTGGGCGATGATCTCATCAACACCAGATTTCTTCACATATTTCAGCCTCTCCGAGATGGGGCTCCCGTCAAGTTTCAAGAAATCAATTTCAGAAAAGGCATTCAGGTCATGCGTTCCGATGATCAGTTTCTGACCAGTCTTGACAGAGAAATTCACAGCTTGTTCAGCTTCGGCGAATGATTGGGAGAGGCTCCCGATCCGTTCAACCAACGAGCCTAACCCAATAGCGACCATACAGTCAGTGTTTCGCTCAACTTCATATTTTATCGCCTGTCCTAGGGTATAGGCAGTCTCTTCGAGTGATTCGGAAACAAACTGCTTCAACAGTAGGATGAATGAATCCCTGCTTTGTGAAAAGCATAATACCTCTTCCTGATTGTCTATAAGGCTGTTTATGTGGAGCTTGGCGGTGATCAATTCAGAATAGTTCTCACAGGAGGTGGAAAGCTTGATGATCGCCACAAGGTATCCATGAGCGATAAGGTCAATGCCCATATCACCAGCTTTTTCAAGTGCATCCTCTGTCTTGACAATTCCAGTTACCAGGTCACAGAGCCAGCGTTCCCTGATCAGGTCCGAATTGGACTGGGCCTGCAGTTTCAGATTTTCTATACTAGAAAGATGCCGTTTTTCTTGTTCAATCCTATCTACCAGTTTGTTGAGTGTAGAGAGTATATCTGAGGCGGAAATAGGTTTAAGTATGTATTCATCGACGCCAATAGATATCGCTTCCTGTGCATACTGAAATTCATCATGACCTGAAATTATGACTATCTTTATCCAGGGAAGAATCTTTTTGATGATTCTGGAAAGGCTCAGTCCATCAACAAACGGCATTCTGATATCAGTAATCAGTATGTCCGGTTTCACATCCTTCATAATGGACAGAGCCATCTCTCCATCTGATGCTTCACCGACGAGAACAAAAGGGCCTGTCCCCGACTGTATACTGTTTCTCAGTCCCTCACGTACTACTATCTCATCCTCTGCAATAAAAACCTTATACATTGAATCCAACCTCTGGAACACTGAAATATACGGTAGTGCCCTTCTTGTACCGACTTGTTATTTCCAGCTTCGTACTTGTATCATAATACAGCTCTAGTCTCTTGTTGACATTATACAGTCCATACACATTGTTCAGATCCTCGGGGTCAGCCGAACCATTGATCTGTTCCATGATGTTCACAAGTTTCTCTTCCGTCATCCCGATACCATTGTCTTCAACGGAAAAACAGAGCCGATTGTTTTTGCGCCAACCCTTCACCGTCAAGAAGCCTCGACCTCTCTTGTTCTTGATCCCATGGTACAAAGCATTTTCAACAAGTGGTTGGAGCACCAGTTTCAAGATCTGACAGTCTGCCATCTCGGGTGAGTATTCAATATCATAATCCAGAATATCCCTGTATCGGATTTTCTGAATCGTCAGATAACTTTTGACATGCTCAAACTCCTCGCGGACCGTAAGGAAGTCTTTACCCTTGTTCAGAGAGATCCTGAAAAAACTGGAAAAGGCTCGGGTAATATCGATCACCTGATCATTCTTCTTCTCCTCGGCAAGCCAGACGATTGTATCAAATGTGTTATAGAGAAAATGCGGTGTTATCTGGGCCTGCAAGGCTTTCATCTCTGATTTCTGCAGGTTTTGTTGTTCCCGAACATTCTCTGCGATCAAGGCTTGAATTTTTACAGCCATGATATTCAGGTTGTCGGTCAGCCCGTCAAGCTCACTTACTTGGGGGAGTTGTACCCTGGCAGTGAAATCTCCCTCAGCAATCTTCTTTGACAAGTTCTCAAGCCTTGTGATTGGAGTATTGATACTGGTTGTCACTGAACGCTGGGTAAAGACAGCGAAGATTGTAACAAACAGTACCGTGAAAATCTGAATGACAGTGAGTATGAACGTAATACGCTTGTGATGCTCGTTTGTGATTGTTGCTGATTCAATAACACGAACAATGAAATCCTGCAGGATGTCTGATATTAGGGCAGAAACCCCTCTGATTTCATCGAGGCTCTCTTCATTTTCACTGACCAGGGAGTGGTTTGCCATCTGGTTCCCCAGCCGGTCAACATTTCGCTTGAGCGTATCGACCGCCCGCCCGGCTACCTCAAGCATCTGGCGGTTCTCCCGCTCCTCAGTCGTTCGCATGATGTCATCCAGGCTCTCATTGATCCCATCTATGATGGCATACTGGTTGCCTTCATCGAATTTCTTGTTTCCTGCAACGATATCCCAAATCTCGTTGGAGATATCCTCCTTTACCGTCTGGTTGAGGCTGTTTGCCTTGCTGACATTGGTTATGATCAGGTCATAGCGAGTCATCTGGACAACAAATGAAAAGACCGTGATAACAGGAGGAGTGATCATCAGAAGGATGATTATCACATAGGAGATCTTAATTCTCTCTTTTATGCTTCTGCTTTTAAACACAGAAAAAATCTTATCAACAATAGAAATATTATTTTTCATGCTAGTACCCACGAGGTTCAATGAGGGAGAGGTCATCGGTTTCATAGAATACCTCTTCATGTACATATTGCAGGCGAGGAATGCTTTCACCAGCTGCCAGTTTTTCAGCCAGCTTGATGATTTCAGGGCCGGTTTTTGGGTTGCACTCGATAACACAATTAACCTTACCTTCGCGAAGAGCATCAATGGCTGCCTGTTGTGCATCAATGGTGATAATGACGATGTCAGTACCTGGAATAATTCCTCTCTCTTCCATTGCCTCGATAGCTCCAAGGGTCATTCCATCATTGTGGGAATAAATAACATCGATATCGTCATGCATATCGAGAAATTCAACAGCGAGTTCGTATCCCTTTGAACGAAGGAAATCACCAGATTTGCTATACACAATCTTGAACTCAGGGTGCTCTTCTAAGACTTCCCTGAAGCCTTCAGCTCTTCCGAGTGCTACCGAGGAACCTTCTGTGCCGAATAATTCTACTATATTGATATTGTCCCCGGTTTTGTCGAAACGCTCACGTTCGTTTTTGAATTTATCCAATAGAAATAACCCAGCATTTCTGCCTTCTTTCAGGCTATCGGTTCCAATAAATCCTGCATATAAGGATGGATCTGCAACATCGATTTTCCGGTCAGTAACCAAAACAGGAATCCCGGCATCACGGGCTTCTTGCAGTACATTATCCCAGCCATCGGTTACGATCGGTACAAAGACGATTACATCAACTTGATATGCAATAAAGGAACGCAATGCCTTTATCTGGTTCTCCTGTTTTTGTTCAGCATTGTCATACACCAGCTGCACCCCTCGTTCTGCTGCTGCTTCCTGTACTGAGCGGGTGTTACAAGTTCTCCAGGCGCTTTCAGCACCTATCTGCGAAAATCCAACGATAATACCTTCCTCATCGATGGTTTGAGAACGTTTCTCTTCTTGAGCACCGCATCCGACCAAAAAACTTATGATGATGAGAGAAATGATGATAAGGAGTTGCTTACTGATTTGCTTATTGTTATGAAACATTAAAAGAACCTTTATACGTGAGTGTTACCCTATTATACATTCACTACATAAGAATTAACAAGGAAAATAGGGGAGGTGTAGGCTCCCCTGCAGGTATACTTATGGACAACAAATGTAAGTATGTTACTTCATTAGCGGTGGAGTAGAATGTTTATCAGGTTCTCAAACAGAACCTCATCAACAATGTGTTCTCCTTTTCGTAATAGCACTCCTTTCCTCATCAAGATATTAGAAGAAGTTGGCACTCTTTCCCCAGTCATAATCAACTTCTTTCAGTTGCTCACGGGAAAGCATAGGGTAGAAGATGATTTTCTTGCCTCTGGCAAGATAGAATCCATTATCAATGATTTGATAGGAAAACTTGGTATCAAAGGATCGATCCACAGTCTTGGTGATTTTATCCTTATTGCTCTGGATAGTGGCAATACAATCCTTCAGATGATCAAGATCCCGTTCATACATGCTTCCAATATTGCCGGTATCCTCTTTCTCATTGAAGTCAATGATGCGAATATCATTGAATATTATCGCAGGAACAGTAATCTTCTTTGTTCTGTCATTGATGATATAATCCGCCAACATATGTGGCTCCAACGAACTGACAACAAGTGGATGTACAGGACAGTGTTCTTTATAAAGTCCATACCCTCTCCAATTGTCAGGCGTGGTATACGGGGCAGCTTCCAAGCAAAGCGTAGAACCATCCTTGTTAACCAGGTAGATGTTCTTATACTGTTCAAGAGGAATATGCTCAATCACCCGGTATATCGACAAATAGAGCGAATGCTTCACTTCTCCGCTTGCATGCGTCACACATTTCTCTTTTGCATAGTCCCAATCGAAGTAATCACCAAACCCACCCTCGACCTCAGCAAACATGAGCCGTTCGGCAGAGCCTTTCTTTGATCCTCTTGCCATATATGCTCCAAACGGTTTTGGTTCCAACTGACTACAAATAAGAGCTTCAATTGGGGAGAAAACAACATAGTAATAATTCATACGTACACTCCTATTGGTTAATTCATGAGAAGTGAAAACAAGTTATACTTACTAAAAATTGAAACAGCAATTAAGGAAACGATTGCCATGATTTTAATCAGAATATCTAGAGATGGGCCGACTGTATCCTTGAGGGGATCTCCAACGGTATCTCCTACCACAGCAGCTTTATGAGCATCGGAACCTTTGCCACCGAAGTGCCCATTTTCCACGTATTTCTTGCCATTATCCCATGCTCCTCCTGCATTTGCTGTATACAGAGCAAGCATGACAGAAGAGAGTGTTGTTCCAATCAATAGCCCCCCAACAAATTCGGCGCCAAAGAGGAATCCGGTAAAAAGGGGAGTGAGAACGGCAATAAGAGCAGGACTCTTCATTTCAGATAGAGCACCCGCACTGCTTATGCTGATACACGTCTTATAATCAGGAAGACTTGTTCCTAAGATAATGCCAGGATCTGCCTTGAACTGTCTTCTGACCTCTTGGACCATCTTTCGTGCAGCATTTGCAACGGCTCTTATCAATATTCCACTAAATAGATAGGGAAGTGCTCCCCCAACCAAGGCACCAACGAGCGTAAGAGGATTCACCATATTCAAAATCATAGCCGCACCATGTACAGCATGTTCACCGGCTTGTGCATATAAGTACGAAGAAAAGAGAGAAAGAGCGGCAAGGGTTGCAGAACCGATAGCAAATCCTTTACCAATCGCTGCTGTGGTATTTCCCACAGCATCCAACTCATCAGTAATGCCACGAACATCAGGATGCAGTTTTGCCATCTCACTGATACCACCAGCGTTGTCAGCGATCGGTCCGTACGTATCAACAGACACGGTAACCGTTACAAAGCTGAGCATGCCGATAGCAGCCATGGCTACGCCATACAGACCAGCTGTAATATTTGCAGCAATAATTGCAACTCCTAGGATGATAACCGGACCAATTACAGAAATCATACCAACACTCATTCCTTCGGTGATGGTAAGGGCTGCGCCTTCCGCGCTACTTGCTGCTATCTTCTGTGTTGGCTTGAAATCATAACTGGTATAGTACTCAGCGATTTGCCCAATCACAATGCCACTAACAATACCAAGAACAGCGCATACCCAAGGAGAAAATGCACCGAGCGCAAATCCTATGGTATGCAAGTCTTCGCCGGTAAATACGAAGTATGAGATAAACCCAGAAGAAATTATGGTTAATCCTGCGCCGACAAATGTTGCAGCATTCAGTTCCTTATGTGGGTTGGAGGACACTTTCTTTACGAGTAAATAAAGAATTCCCACCATTGAAGAGATAATACCAACAGCAGCAACAAGGAGGGGGACATAGATAAGTTTAGCAACAAGACTGGCATCTATCCCTCCCCGAGAAAAATAGATATATGCAGCAAGTATCATTGCTGATACCAATGCTCCTACATAACTTTCCAGCAAGTCAGAACCCAGACCAGCCACATCTCCAACATTGTCTCCAACGTTATCAGCAATAGTTGCTGGGTTTCTTGGATCATCTTCAGGTATTCCTGCTTCAGTTTTTCCGACTAAGTCAGCTCCCATATCAGCAGCCTTCGTATAGATTCCACCTCCAACACGGTTAAACATAGCAATGATAGAACAACCTAAAGCATAGGCACTTATGGTCATCGTGAAGGGAATATCACTAATACCAAGCCAGTTGGTATGGAATCTAAGATTTTCAGGAGCGACCTGTTTTAAAAGAACCCCGAATACCAGATAGACAATGGCTAGTCCAAGAAGGGCAAAACCCCCAACAGAGAGGCCCATAACAGACCCCCCTCTAAAAGCCACACGTAATGTTTTCCCCAAATTTCTCGTATTACGAGCTTCATTAGAGACGCGTACATTACTGATTGTCGCGATATTCATTCCAATCCATCCTGCACTGGCACTCATTAAAGCTCCAAATACAAAAGCTATGGCACTACTGAGGGATACAACAATACCCAGTAGAATCGCAATGAGAACTACTACTTTTACAATAACGGAGTATTCAAGCACCAAGAAAGCTCTTGCCCCTTCTTGGATTGCAGCAGCAATTTGTTGCATCTCCGGTGTTCCTGAATCCTTTCGTTTCACCCCATAATAGTTGATCGCGGCAAAGGCTAATGCAGCAATAGCTGCGATGACAATAAATCCAATCATATAGCTCCCTCTTTGCTATGATTGTAAGCCATAATGCCCGTGATATCAAAGAAGATATGTACCGTATTGTTACGATAGCAAATAACAATCTTGTGCAGGAGAGAAATCAATGGCATACAATTCCCTCTTCATAAAGATATCCATACATCGCTTGCTGATTTGGTTTTACTTATAGGCTTACCATATAAACCACCAGTCAGTACCACTCACATTTCTTTCAATCGATCCTCTGATGAAAGATCAATAAGCCATCCATGGACAGATGGACTCCAGGGGCGAGTGTAGGTTATTCCATCGTACGTCTCTGCTATAAGATTCAAGGAGCTGTCGGGATATGTGCTCAACCAGCTGAGAACCCAAGCGAACGACTCTGGGACAATGGCTTGTGTATCTCCACTTCGCCAGATGATATCACCCAACACGTCTAAACCGTTATCTTGGAGTGCGTCCATCTCATCGGTAATCATGTAGAGATGCCATATATCTTCACCAGTACGATTCCGGGCAAGGAGAGTAGCATAGCCATAAGGGGCTTCTGGCAATGGCTCTGATCTGAAGTTCTCATTGGTCAGTTCAATACTCCAGCCATCATCGTGAGGTGACCAAAGCAAGTGGTATTCCTCATTATCCAGATCGAGACCAACAAGATGTAATGGTTCATCGCTATCAGAAGCCAATAATTCATTTAGATGGGAGAACTGAGAGAGAGTGATATATGTACTTTCTCCGGCATACAGGATGCTGTCCTCTAGCAGATCCTCTCCGAATGCATATACATCATAGTATTCATCAGTGGCAAGATAGAGGTACCAAATATCAAAGTCGGTATTGTTCTCCACATACAGCTCATATGTATCAAGGGAGACATCATACTGGAGGTTTGCGATAGTCAATTCAATATTCCAGATATCTGTAGTGGGAAACCACAGTCTTTTATATATGTCACCATCGGTATCTTCTGCAAGAATTTCAACCCTGCCATATGTATCAAACGGTAACTGATCGGCTATCCAGGGAACATCATCAGTTGCTATGTGAACGATACGTGTTGGAAGGAGTACCATATCACCTAAGAGATTGGTACTCGCAATTTCATCATTATCAGTGGGATCAATGACATAGAGTGCACTAAGGGGGTACTCCGTCCCATTCGTGATAAGAAAATAGTCTCCTTGTGAGGGAGGGATTGTTACATCATCAAAAGAGAAGGTGAGTTCATCTTCAGTAATCTCGATATTCCATGAATCGGTTTCTGGCAACCATGAGAAGCTATACCGATCTCCATCGATGTCGATTGCATTGACTGAGTATGATTCTTTTCCTTGTTGCTCTAAGGCTTGTTGTAATAACGGAAACTTGAATAGTGCAATTCTCTGTTGACCGTGGTGAATCAGAGCCTCCGGTTCTAACAGATTATCCATCTGGTCATTTGAGCGGTACATGCTCTCATTGAATATATCAAGCTGTACCAGTGTGTAGCCGGTTTCATTGCTTACAATAAGATACTCGCCGTAACGTGGAACATCTCCATAGTGAAAAACTCGCTTGGGTTTTATCAATTGTGCAATCGAATTTTGTTGTTCATCAGGTGCATCCAGTGCAGCAATTGGTGTCTCTGTTTCAGGTGAAGTAGTAGAAAGATCCTCAATTGAAATGGGGAAGACAACCTCACTTTCTATTTCATGCATAGGCTCGGCTGTAGTGGAAGTAGCACAGGATACCAACAGGAGTAGCATGCCAAGTACCAGTATGATCACTGTATGAAATGCATCTCTTTGCATAGCTTCATTCCTTTTCCCAAATGGGAAGTATTACCGCAATAGCTATGATATAACTATCATCCTGGAATGAGAGAATGGCAAGAGTAGGGGAGGGCTGAATGAAATAAATTGTGTGCTAGAAAGTGATAATATGAGAAATTGGCTGTTATGCAGTTCGGGGTTGTTGGTTTCTTTTCATAGCAGAGCATAGTTCTCTATATACGTAAACTATAAAACACATTCAATCTCGAAAACAGGATAATCATCATTGCTGAGATGCTTTACAGGAATCTGTTTTGCTGTGTGTCTTGAAGTAGTAATGCTGCTGGAATATTCAATTCCTCATGAAGCCTTCTCATCATAGAAAGACTGAGAGGTCGTTTTCTGTTCAAAATTTCAGACACTTTGCTCTGACTACCAATAATGGGAACGAGATCTTTTCTGGACAGTTCTTGTTGATCCATTACAAACAAAATTGCATCGATTGGACGCATGAAATACTAGGATTGAGATTCATTATCTATCAATCAAAGAACCACTACCACAACAAGACCGTCAGCTAGGTAATACTACCTGTATACCGACGGTCTTGGATAGGTGATTTAGTTGGTTGAAAGAATCAATCAGAAAACAGATCAGTGTACATGACCATGTTCAATTTCTTCCTCTGTAGCCTCACGGACATCTTCGATTTGAACATCGAAATGGAGGGTCACTCCAGCAAGAGGGTGGTTTGCATCCAATGTAATGGTGTCATCCACAACCTCTTTAATGGTCAATAGTTGTACTTGACCATCTTCTCTCTGGGCCTGAACAGTCATCCCCACCTTGACTTCAGTTCCCTCAGCAAACTGGTTCTTGGAAACTGCAACAGTCTGGGAAGGATCATATTCACCATACCCTTCCTTGGGTTCGACGGTTACTGATACTTTGTCTCCCTTTTCTTTACCGTGAAGTTCTTTCTCCAGCCCTGGAATGATCATCCCGGAACCGACGATGAAAGAAAGCGGTTCACGGTTTTCTGAACTATCAAGAACTGTTCCCTGGTCGTTTTTCAATGTGTAGTTCATACTCACTACATGCTTGTCAGAAATCTGCATAAAAATAGCCACCTTACAAATAGATTACAACCTGTTATTCCTCTCATGAAACAAAAGCCAGAGGTGGTATTACCACCATGACGTGATTCTATAAAAACAACCTTCGATATAATTCAAATTAAATGGATGTATATAGGAGATAAAAGATTGTATTTTTAGAAGCTACTAAAAATATCAATAATCGGAAAGGGGATGGTGAATTTTTTCCTAATAGCAGCATAGAGAGAAGAGGTGGAAGTGTACAAGTAACCATAGGTATTTCAGCGCAGCCTTCCATGTATTAGGTTCACATCGATGCATTTTTTTCATCGCATGGCAACGCGTTTCTGTTCATACATCCTACTGTCGGCTACCTTGAAGAGTTCATCACTGGTAGTTCCATCCTTAGGATAGTGAACATTCCCAAAGCTTATAGATAGGTTCAGGTCAACAGAATCAATGGTTATTGGCTCTGTAACGGCCTCTACAAGCTGTTGTAATTTTTGCGTAAGGTTGTTACCTGATTTTTGGCAAGTAAGGAGGAGGATGAATTCATCCCCTCCGTAACGGATAGCTGAATCCCCATCAGCCAGTCGTTCTCTTATTACCTTGCCGATATGTCGTAACACTTCATCCCCAAACATGTGTCCATACTTATCGTTGAGTTTCTTGAATCCATTGACATCCAATACTGAAAGACACAGAGAGGTACCTTTGGTGGTTGCATCCTTGAGCGCAGCATCAAATTGTTCGGTCATCCATAACCGATTGTTCAGTCCCGTAAGCACGTCGGTACGAGCTGCGTCAAAGAGTGCCTGTCTCCCCTTGATGTTGATAATGAGAATAAATCCATATGACCATCCGATAGCCCAGGGGACTAGCGTGAAAAAGATTATGGGGGTCAGCTCCTGATTGGGATCTTTCTGGAAATCGCTGTTAAGCACTGAGAACAGCCATCGAAAGAAGAAGGCAACAAACATCAGGGCGAATGTGACTGCAATGATTATATAGACAATACGTTCAAGCCCTTTCACCTTCCAAAGCAGGACCACAATAGTCAAGGCAAGGACAATCATCATGAGAAGATCATTGATCATATATCGCCCTCTTGCATTATGTAGGTTCAAGAGAGTCGAAAGAAGATAGCCTATTCCATAGAGAATCTCAAAAGGAACGCGTACAGAGTCTAGAGGATGAAGACCCTTGAACCTGATGGCTCACTCGAAGATGAGCAGTGGTGTGGTAATTGTTGCAATATTGTTCAGCACAATGGCCATACTGCCAAGCGTTGGCTCGAGCCACATGGGAAAGAATCCTAATGTGGTCAGTAGTGCTCCAACTGCCCAAAGGCTGTTGCCCTGTAATGTAGGGTATAATCGCCAGATGAAAATCATCATGACGGAAGTGAGAATTCCAACTGTACCCTGAGACCATCGCTCCATTGGGATTGACCATACAAGACTACAGCACAGAAAGCCCGTCCTTTGTAGGAGGGCGGGCTTCCAAACTTTGTCTTAGTCTCTTATCTGTTAAGAGTATCAGTTGCTGTACCTTCTGCAAGCTCTGCAGCTACCGCAAACGTCTCACTGAGGGTAGGGTGAGGGTGGATACTGAGGGCAATATCCTCGGCAACGGTACCCATCTCCAAGGCAATTACCGCCTCAGAGATAAGCTCACCTGCATTCTTTCCACAGATCCCAGCTCCCAGCAAACGTCCTGTCTTCTCGTCAAAGAGTGCCTTGCTGACTCCCTCTGCTGCGACAGCACTTAGCGCCCTACCGTTTGCCATCCAAGGGAAAGACCCCTTCTTGTAGGCTATTCTCTTCTCCTTGGCCTCATTTTCACTTAGCCCAACCCATGCTACTTCAGGGCTGGTATAAGCGACGGAGGGAACTCCCATGGGAGTAAAGGCTGAGGCTTGTCCTGAAGCTACCTCGGCGGCCACCTTGCCCTGGTGACTGCTCTTATGGGCGAGCATCGGATCGCCCACAACGTCTCCAATGGCGAAGATGTGAGGAACATTGGTCCTAAGCTTCTTGTCCACCTCAATCCAACCACGTCCAGTTGTCTTGATACTCGTATTCTCAATTGCTATTCGGTCGGAATTGACTTTTCTTCCCACTGCCACCAGAACAGCATCAGCATCGATGGTAGAGGGAGCCTTATCCCCAGCTAGGTGGAGCGTAAGTGCATCCTTCTTTGCTTCTACCTTTTCCACCTTTGTGGAGGTGTAGATGGCTTCGTACTGCTTCTTGATCTTCTTCATCAAAGGCTGCTTGAGATCTCGGTCAGCCGGGGGGATCAAGGAATCCATCATCTCGATGATGGTTATCTTTGATCCAAGTGCGTGGTACATGGTAGCCACCTCCAGCCCAATGATTCCTCCCCCTATGATAGCGAGACGATCGGGGATGTGCGTGAGCTCCAAGGCTTTGGTAGAATCCCAGATACGTTCATCTGCATAAGGAATACCGGGGATCTGTACCGACCTGGACCCAACCGCTATGATCAGGTCCTCAAAGGTAAGCTTCAGCTCTTCCTTCTCAGTCACTACCTTCAGTTCATTATCAGAAAGGAAGGACCCTTCACCAACAATACGTTCAACCTTACGAGCCTTGCACAGTGAATCCAACCCGGAGGTAAGGGTTTTGATAACCGAATCCCTATGGGATCTGATCTTCTCCAGGTCAAAGGAAGGCTTACCGAAGGAGACCCCAAGGGGAGCCAGCTTCTCAGCCTCTTCGATCACTTCTGCAATGTGCAGCAATGTCTTGGAAGGAATGCAACCTACATTCAGACATACACCTCCCAGTACTGCACTCTTCTCAATGATGGTAACCTTCCTACCTAAATCAGCGGCACGGAATGCCGCACTATACCCACCGGGTCCTCCTCCGAGGACCAAAAGGTCTGTTTTCTTCTCTTGCATCTGTACCAACCTCCTTAGAGTAGTACTCGTCGCAAATCGCCCAACAGGGATGCGAGATACGTAGTAAAGCGAACTCCAGCAGCACCATCAATGACCCGATGGTCATAGGCTACTGAGAAGGGTAGAACGTCTCGGGGCGTAAACTCCTTGCCATTCCAAACCGGCTTCTTTGCAAGTCTTGAGACTCCAAGGATTGCAACCTGTGGTGGATTGATAAGGGGAGTGAATCCAGTACCCCCGATCCCTCCAAGGCTTGAGATACTGAACGATCCTCCTGAGAGGTCCTCTGGTTTCAGCTTCCTGTCCCGGGCTCGCTGGCTGATGCTTGCAAGTTCCCTTGCAATCTCTGTAACGCTCTTCTTGTCTGCATCCTTCAGGACCGGTACGATCAATCCCTCTGGGGTGTCGACCGCAATACCGATATGGTAGTAGTGCTTGAGAATCAACTCACCACTGTCCTCATCAAATGAAGCATTCATCTCTGGGAATTTCTTCAATGCTGCGACAACAGCCTTTACGATGAAGGGGAGGATGCTGATGCTTACCGGGTCTTCACTTCTCTTCATCTCCTCCTTGATCGTTCTCCTCAATGCTTCAAGTTCAGTGACATCAGCCTCATCGTACTGGGTGACATGGGGGATGATCTGCCAGCTTTTCTGCAGGTGTGGTCCCGATATTTTCTGGATACGGGTAAGTTTCTTGCGCTCAATCTCCCCATACTCTGAAAAGTCTTCCAGCTCAATCTTGCCGAAGGAAGCCGGAGTTCCACCACCACCGCTCAGTGCCTTTTTCACCAAAGCCTGTACATCTTCATGCAGGATACGACCATTGGGCCCGCTCCCTTTTACCTTAGCGAGATCAACCCCGAGTTCCCTTGCATATTTGCGAAGTGAAGGGGTTGCATGGTATACAGCCCCAGGAGCCTGTTCATTGACAAGATCCGGTTTTACTTCTTGTTGAACTTGCTGTTTCGGCTGTTCAGGCTTAGGTGCTTCTATGGCTTCTTCAACCTTCTTTTCTTCCTTTTTTTCTTCTGGTTGTTCTTTTTTAGGCTCTTCCTCAGTACTCTTCTTCTCTTGTTCTTCTTCACCTTCAGCTTCAGCTTCGATTTCAATCTCAGCTACCGGAGAGTCCTTGGAAACAGCATCTCCCTCTTTGACCAGAACCTTTGTTATGGTTCCTGCAAAGGGAGAGGGAATGTCAATGACAGCCTTCTCACTTTCAAGCGCTACTACTGAGTCATCGACCGCGATAACATCACCAACCTTGATGTAAACATCAATGATTGGTACATCAGAGAAATCCCCGATATCTGGTACTAGAATTTGTTTTGTTGCCATACTGTATCTCTCCTTAACTCAGTAATGGATTGGGCTTGTCGACATCGATAGCATACTTCTTGATCGCTTCGCTCACTTTCTTGGCAGGAATGGTACCTTCATCGGCAAGACCTTTCAGCGCTGCAACAGCGATGTAGTACCTGTCAACCTCAAAGAAGGTCCTCAGTGCATGTCTGAAATCGGATCTGCCAAATCCATCTGTGCCGAGGATAGTGACCTTGGAATTGGGAATGAGCCTCCTGATCTGCTCAGGATATGCCCTGAGATAGTCGGTGCTTATCACCACTGGACCATCGTGTCCTTCCATGACCTTGGTCAGATACGGAACCTTTGCCTTTCCTTCGGGGTGGGTGAGGTTGTATCGTTCAGCCTCGACACCGTCACGGTGCAATTCATTGACCCCGAGAATACTCCAAATGTCCGATTCCACTCCAAAGTCCTCCGACAGGAGCTCAGCCGCTTCAATGACTTCTCGTAGTATTGTTCCGCTTCCCATCAACTGTACGACAGGATTCTTGTTCTTCTTTGCTTTCTTGAAGAGATAGGCACCCTTCTTGATCCCTTCCTCAGCACCCTTGGGCATCTCTGGATGAGTATAGTTCTCATTCATCAGCGTAATGTAGTAGAAGATGTTCTCATCATCCTCATACATTCGCTTCATTCCATCCTGGATGATCACAGCAAGCTCATAGGAGAAAGTCGGGTCATAGGCCTGACATGTGGGGTGGGTGGAAGCCAAGAGCAATCCATGCCCGTCCTCATGTTGCAATCCTTCCCCGTTCAGGGTGGTTCTCCCTGCAGTAGCTCCCATCAGGAAGCCCTTTGCACGACTGTCTCCTGCGGCATAGATGAAGTCACCGACTCGTTGGAAACCGAAAATGGAATAGAAAATAAAGAAGGGAATCATCGAGACCTGGTGGTTTGCATAACTTGTGGCTGCTGCTATCCATGAGGACATCGCTCCGGCCTCAGAGATTCCTTCTTCGAGAATCTGTCCTTTCTTATCTTCGCGATACCACAGGAATGACTCCTTATCCACTGGTTCATAGAGCTGGCCATCCGGTGCATAAATACCAATTTGTCTGAAGAGGCCCTCCATGCCGAAGGTGCGTGCTTCATCAGAGACAATGGGGACAATCCTCTCCCCGATGTTCTTGTCCTTAACCAGCTTGGTAAGCAGGCGGACAAATGCCATGGTAGTGGAAAGTTCTCTCTCTCCAGTGGAGGCATACATATCCTCAAAGCTCTTGGTTGTGGGGACCGTCAGTTTTTCGCCATCCTTATGGCGGTAGGGAACAGGTCCTCCCATTATCTCACGTCGCCTAGCAAGGAATTTACCTTCTTTGCTCTCAGGATCCGGTTTGATAAACACCATGTTCTTTGCCTGTTCATCATCAATGGGTACATGGAAATGGTCCCTGAAGGCGAGAAGATCGCTCTCTTCCATGTGTTTCAGGTTATGAGCACCCATAGCACCCTCTCCGCTGCCCATACCAAAGCCCTTGATGGTCTTGAACAGAATGACCGTGGGGGCTCCTTTGTGGTTTGTTGCTGCATGGAATGCCTGGTAGATCTTCCTGGGGTCATGGCCCTGCAGCTGCGGCTACAAGCGACCGGAACCCAAATCCCGTCGTCGCTACTGCTGATGCTCCCCTATGCGCTGACCGTGGTGGTCCTCGTTCTGGCCTCCTGGCGACGGCGGGGAAGCGATGAGCCGGCAGCCCTCGGGCAAAACCTCGAACCCATCGATTAGACCGTAGCAAAGAGCAACATCAAGAGACGGAGTAGAAGATCGATCATGAATACGAACGCAGAT
>JAQQAR010000069.1 GCA_028532765.1 Sphaerochaetaceae bacterium
ATCGTAGTGCTGCTCTCTGGAGGAGCGCTCGACCCAGAAATTGAGCAGTATGAAAACGTACAGGCTCTCATCCAGGCTTGGTATCCAGGACAGGAAGGAGGACGGGCAATTGCAGAGTTGCTCTTTGGTATGTTCAGTCCCTCAGGAAAGCTTCCTGTTACCTTCTACCGTAGCAGTGCCGTGCTCCCTCCATTCACTGACTACTCCATGCAGAAGAGGACCTACCGGTATTGCGACCAAGAGGATGTGCTCTATCCATTTGGATTCGGCCTCTCCTATGCTTTGTTTACGTACAGCATTCAACGTACAACGGTATTGAAGGATGGGACGGTGAGTGTGGAGATTGGTGTCACCAATACTTCTGACACCCCAAGCAGGACGGTACTTGAACTCTATCTGGAAAGTTCCCACCCTGATGTTCCCCCTCACCCAGTACTCTGTGGCATGAAAAGTGTGTTCTTGGAGTCTTTTGAACAGAAAGAGGTTGTACTTCTTCTGGAACAAAGCCAATATACTGCAGTGGACGCACAAGGCAATAGAAACGACATACACGGGACCTTCACACTCCATGTGGGTGGAAGCCAGCCTGGGTTAATCAGCCGGAACCTTGGAGCAGACAAGGTAGCCAGCACTACATTCGTATATTAAGGAGTCATAGTATGGCAAATAAACCGATGGTACTACGAACCAAGCCACCACTTTGGACAAGGATCAAGACACAGAAGTTCTTGCTCCTCATGTTGGTACCAGGGGTAATCTGGTACCTGGTGTTCAAGTACATTCCTCTCTTGGGTCTCAGTTTGGGATTCACTGATTATGGGTTCAGGTCGACGGTATCGTTTGTGGGCTTGGATAATTTCAAGCGACTGCTGTCTTCCACTATTTTCTGGAATGCATTTCGCAATACCCTGATCATCAGCTTGGCGAATGTGATTTTCTATTTTCCTGCCCCGTTGGTTGTAGCGTTGCTGATCAATGAGCTGAAGAGCTTGAAGATGAAGAGGACGATCCAGTTCCTGATCTATATCCCCTATTTCTTCAGTTGGGTTGTGGTAGGAAGTATTTTCGTAAACTTGCTCTCTCCGTCCTCAGGGCTGATAAACAACATCATCACCAAGTTTGGGGGAGAACCCATCTACTTCATGGCAAGTGCAAAGTTCTTCCGTCCTGTCCTGATCAGCTCCTACATCTGGCGGCAGATGGGATACGGGGCAGTCATCTATGTGGCAAGTCTTACCACGGTACAACCGGAGCTGTATGAGGCAGCCACCATTGATGGAGCAGGACATTGGGGAAGATTGGTCCATGTAACCCTTCCAGCGATTCGCTCCACCATTGTGACCATGTTGTTGCTCAATCTCAGTCATGTGTTGCTGATATTCGAACAGGTGCTGGTCATGTACAATGCAGCAGTCTATGATGTTGCAGATGTACTGCAGACCTACGTATTCCGTGAAGGAGTACTTGCAGGAGACTTGGGCTACTCCATTGCAGTGGGCATGTTCACGTCCATCGTAAGCCTTACGCTGGTGCTGTCAACCAACAAGGTAAGCGCGAAGTTCCTCGACGAACCCATCCTGTAGGAGAATCATCATGGCAAAGACTGTTCAGAATTCAATCAGAGAAACACGGGGAAGAAAAATCTTCCGTCTTATCAACGCACTCTTGCTTGCATTTATCTGCCTGATCTTCATCATCCCGATCTGGAACGTACTCATCACCTCGGTAGCAAAGGATGTGGATGTAATGGGAACCGATTATCTGTTGGTACCCCACTCGTTTACACTGCAGAACTATTGGCGGGTGCTCAACAGTGGCTACATGGGAGCTTTCAAGAACTCTCTCTTTGTTGCCTTCTTCGGCACGTTGGTCTCCATGGTAATCACCGTACCCATGGGTTTTGCACTTGCCCAGAAACATCTCATTGGTCGTTCAATCCTCATGAAGGCAATTGTTTTCACGATGGTATTTGATGCAGGTATCATGCCCTTCTACATTGTGGTACGGTCCCTTGGTCTTATCAACAGCATGGGAGCAATTATCTTCCCTGTGGCAATTTCCACGTTCAATTTGATCATCATCAAGAACTATATGGGCAGTATTCCAGTCTCACTGCTGGAGAGTGCTACCCTGGATGGGTGCAACGACCTCATGATTCTCCAGAAAATTGTCCTGCCTCTCTCAGTCTCCATCATTTCAGCGGTAACCCTGTTCTACTTTGTCAGCTACTGGAACCGATATTTCGAGGTGATCATGTTCATCAACGACAGCCGAAAGTACACCTTACAGGTGGTCTTGCGCTCCCTGATGTTCGAGTCTGATGAATCCCTTGGTGGTGGCCAGTATGTGTACAACAACCTGAAAATGGCAGTCATGGTCCTGGGAATGCTCCCCGTTCTCATCATCTATCCTTTCGTACAGAGACACTTCGTCTCAGGCTTGATGCTTGGTGGAGTGAAGGGTTAACCACAAGCGAGAAGCCCTACTGGTTCCCTAAGGGGACTGGTAGGGTAAAACTTTATTTCCCTAACAATTCAACAATCAGTTTATGAAGATTTGTACCAATTGACATTTTGATTTCTTCGAGTGACTGAGCATAAATCTCACAATTTTGTAATGCAGTGGAGATATATGATTCGAATTCAGAAAAAGAAAACTTGCTTTTATCGTAGTGTGAAACATGTTCCTTAAGCTTTTTTTCAATGTACGTAGTCTTCCCAATTTTTCGATTTCTTAGTATTTCTTCCACAGGATATTCGCTAGCATCGGTCTTGTGCAGAAGTAAGAAAAACTCAAAACATGGATTTGTGACAAAGAGCTGGAAATTTTCTGTCTTACACTTCTGGACTACCTCATCGTACTGTTCGCTGGTGAAACTTTGAGTATCCCTGTCAACAATAATACAAACAGAATCATCATCTTCTCTATAAGAAAGATCCTCAAACTTATATGAATCAAGCACTTCCTTAATTATGTTCAAACCATCCTGGCTTTTCAGTGGCAACAATAATACTTCTTGTATTTTTTCGAGGAAAGGTTCTAGAAATTCTCGAGATACCTTTGATTGCATCTGAATACGAGACCGCCCCAAGAATCGTTGAGCTCTACTGTAAGCAAGGTTCCGCCCATTCCTATTGATAGAATCTCCTACAACCTTGAAAACATAATCTTCAAATAACTCTTGATATGTTATATCCAAAGGAAAGGAGCCCGCTTGAACGGTTTCTATAGTATAGTTTACGACCTGACTAGGATTTGAATGTCCATTATGTTCATCTTTCCGAGCAAACAGGATAACTTCAACAAGCGGAAAACTTAGACTCTCTCGTTGAATTTTGCCTATGAGCCCCTTGAAATAGCGATGTTCAGTAATTTTCCCTTCGAATGCAAGAAAATATCTTCTTCTTGGATCTCTTATTCCACTCTTTCTTTCTCCGAATGCAATTCGTGATGCAACCCTCATAACTCTTCCTCATTCGGAAACAACGTTTCAAATAAAGGAACACCTCCGTATCTCCCATCTAAATACGCTTTATCAATTTTCCTGTCGCTACGTTCATTGAACTCTTCAAGTGAATAGAGTGAAGACTCACCCTTTCGTTTCTGTACAAACCATATCTCGTCTCTTCTAAGGAGATCCAAATTCAATAATCTTGATTCATGAGAAGTGACAATTACTTGAATTGGATACTTGGCAATATGCGAAAGCACTCTTTGAATGAATCGGTAACTCAACTGTGGATGCAAACATCTATCGAGTTCATCGATTACGAATACCCGTGGCTCGGTCGTGAGCAACACCTCTGCTAGATCCATAATTCTAACAGTTCCATCTGATTCCTCACCAATCGAATAAATTTGGCCATCAGTGTGACGGAATACAATTTTTTTAATAGAGAAATTATCTTCATTGTTACTTTTCGAAATACATAGAAAGCTCTGTGCATCCCTTAGAAGAACACTCATTCCATTTGTCTGAGGTTTTTTGGCAATCATTTCCAAGATGTCTTGTTTGGCATTTTCAACAGCCTTATGCATATAGGCAGGAAGGTCAACAATTTGCATGTCAATTTTCTCAATGCCATGGATATCAGTATCAAACCCCTCCAGTAAGCCTGTAAGTTCCTGGAGTTTTTCATCAATCAGATAACGATTACCACTTGTGATGGGTTCAAAAGGCTTACTTGCATTGAATGTTTTCGAGAACCACTGATATGTATCACGAAGAACCATCAATTCAGGATAATCCTTGTACAACTCTTTTTTCCCTGTGTTCATCATCGACAACAAAAGTGTAGTCTTATCCTTTCGCAAATCTTCTGCATACATGACTAAACGCTGTTTGGAATGGTTTGAGAGATTCCAAGCAATATCAGTCTCACCAGAGATCAGATTGCGGGTAAAAAGCGGTATTTCTTTTCCCTTTTGATCAATCTGAATCAGCCATTCTGATGTAAAAGTTCCCTTTGAAAGCAGAGCTTCAAAACCATAGGAGTAGAATGTATTGTTCAGAACCAAGATTGTTTCAAAATATGATTTACGATCTGTATTTTCAGCCTTCGTACGACAATAACTATGGAAACAATTCCTTGGCAATATCCCTCGTTCAATCGTCTTATCCATGAAGGCCATTGCTTCTGTTAGATTGGATTTCCCTGAGGCATTAGCCCCAAAAAGTGCTGCAAACTTGAGCAGGCTTTTTTCCTGGACTTGTTCAACGCGATCTTGATGAGCACGAGTTTTTCCAGCGAACAAGGAAAACTCTTGTCGGCTACCAAAGGAAAGAAAGTTATCTACTATAAATTGTGTAAGCATATTATCATACCTTTCGATTTTTTCGTTTCATATATAGTATAATACACTTATATGCAACTATCTATACATATTTTTTCGATATATTTACGATTTTTTCGATTATATATCAACAACCTCTACATATACCTATACACATGTAACCCAAAAATGAGATTAAGAAACTCAAATTCCCGTCCTAATTATATCTAGGTCTCCTCGTCTTCCTGTTCATCATCATCTATAGCCTTGTTGAGCTCCTCGACATTCATTGTCTCTCCCTTCCAATGGTACTTTATCTTCAGGAGGTCGAAGACCAGCCTCTGTGCCTTGGTCGGCACCGTCCACAGGTCCTTGTAGGTGCCGGTGAAGTGGATTCTGGAATAGGTTGCCACCTTGTTCAACATGTCCTTCAGGTCCCAGTACTTCCTGTCCCTGGGCTTGATGGCCGAGACCTTGCCTCTCAGCTCATTGAGCAGGATGAGGGTGATGAAGTTGACGAACAGCCTCCCTTTCATGGTTTTCTCACCATGGACATTGAGCCT
>JAQQAR010000070.1 GCA_028532765.1 Sphaerochaetaceae bacterium
ATTTGTATCTGCTTTCCTTGAAGGTCTTACAGAGAGCAACCTCATAGAATTGATCAAGTCTCATCCAAGTTCAGATTACTCTGCCCTCAGAAAAAATGAATTATTCTTATCCACATGTCAAAACCCATTTCATGTTAAGAATTTGATGAGCTATTATGATACAAAGAAGACGCTTGCTAGAGATATTGTTCAATTAATGGAATATATCTCAAATCAAGAAATTGACTTAGTATTTAAAAATACTGGTATTGAAGATACCTATCTACAAAATATTATTTTATACCTGCAATTGAACCAAACCAAGGAAATCCCTAGCGGAACTGCAGATAGCCCAATCACAACTAATGAATTGTTCCAAATAAATAACATGCATAGAAGTATCTTAGAATACATAGCAGCAAAAAGACTTGCGCAATTCGACACAAAACATATCATTTCTTTGATTTCTTCTTATGACAGAATTCATTCTTATCTTTCAAATATTTTCGGATATGCATTGAATATCCTATGCTCAAGCACTGAGGATGAAGATTATTTGAAATTTGAACACCTAGTTGAATGGAGCATTCATTACAACGTACATATTCTTATCCGAATCGAAAGCGAAAAAATCCCTCCTGAGTTGAATCATAAAATCTTCAAAGCATATTTTGAGAGCAGGTCAAACCTATTTGAATGGAATGATATTGAGTATTTCCCTGTCCCCTTCATATTACAAAATTATCAGAATATTGAATTGTTGACCAATTATTTACATGAAAACCATATGAACCACTCTCTTACCATTGAATTAGAATTTTGCATCCTTTTACTACAGAAAATAATTCTTACATATGGAGAAGACAGTACAACAGGCATTCTCAAGCCCAATGACAATGAAATTCTATTCTCAACTTTTCTTGAATTACTTGAGAAACAACCAGAATCTCGGATAACCAGCTCAATGTTTTATCTAGTGTGTCATAACCCTTGTTTCGCAAGCTTCTCAGAAGAAAGCATTGCCTCATTTATCAATAGTGTTGCTCATATCCATGAAAAAGAGGGAGTTATCTCGAACCTTTGCCGATTGTTCATAAATTTAAAAATGCAGCTTTCAATCGAGAATTACAAGAAAATACTATTAATTGCATTTGAACATATGGATGATCTTCCAGTGGCATTTGGTCTTGTACCTCCGCAAATTGACGATGATTATACGACTCCCGTTATGACGTTTGTCTCCATTCAAGAATTCTATGAACTCACCAAAATCTTTATCAACCAAAATCCTGAAGCCTACTGGCAGGTCTTTGAATATTTTAATAAGTTGGTTGAGAAAAGAGGAAACCACCAAAACGATTGTTGGGAATACTATGAATTGTTTTTTAAGCTATGGGAACAAGATAACGGAATTAGGTTCCCTTCCATTGACTTAAATGTAATCGAAAGATTCCTGATAATTGAATCTAAGGTTTATTCGCTGGAACAGTGGATGGAAAAAGTAAGAATTGTGTTTTCATTGGAGGGAGAAACCTTATGGAAAGTTCTCTCTCCTCTATTGATGGAGAAGAACAATTGGTTGGATTGGAGAGTTATAGGCAATACTCTCTGGAGTACTATTACCTCTATACCAGCCTTCCGCAAGGTCTGTAGATTAATTGAGAAAACTGATGATCCCCAGACACCCCAATTCTATAAAACATTTAGAGAAATGATTCCTAGAAATCATAAGTTATATCCTGATATTTCAAAATTTTTGGAAGAAGCAGAAGTTAACGTTATTTTAGATCAGGATCGTAAGGACCAAGCTGAAATTGAAAAAAGAAAGAGGCTTGAAGAAAAACCAATAAAAGACATGAGTGTATTATTTTCCAGAGATTCTCTATCAGCTGAGTTCAATAAGCTAATCTTTACTTTGGAAAAGAAAAGTATAACCAGGAAAATTCTACAGGAACAGCATTACTTCAGGATCAATCTAGAAATCAATCGATTTGTTTCGGATTATTTATTATGGGTATTAAATGATGATGATTCAAAAATTGACGCTGAATCGGTATCTCAAATTGTTGAGAATATTATGGGAGTGAATTGGGGAATATACTTCGCCCAATATTTAACACAGAATAGTATTAAACCTGAAGCATTAACTGAGGAACAGATAAAACATTTGAGTACATGGATAGAGGATACAATCAAACAGCACCCAATGAGAAATCATAATGATATAAAATACGTTAATCAGACTGTGTGTTGTCAATTATTGCGAACCATCCAAATACCCATAAGTATTCAAGAGGATCTGCTCATCGGCGCAGCACTCTCTGAGAATCCTTCAACCCTTGGAAGAGGGGTTATATTTCAACATTATGAGGCATATTCAATTGATTATTTGGAATCATATGTAAGTAAAAACAAATTAATTGACTATCTCATTGACAATTTTATACCAGAATCTATATCTGATGTTCAAACAATGATTTCATGTGAGTATCTATCAAAGAACCACACAAAAATTGTACCATACAAAAAGAAAGAATTTAAGGAAAAGCTGATAAATTATGTTAATTGCAGTATGGATTCACTTTATCAAACTTCAGTTATCAAGATGATGGACTCTCTCAATGTTTGCATCAGGGATCTATCAGAAAAGTCAATAATCGATGCAATAAAGATTGAACAAGAAGACCTCAAGCATAATTATGCTTCATGCCTCTTGAATAGTAATGAACTCATTAAGTCGGACTGCGATAAAGAATATCGGGTTCAATTACTTCGTAAAATCTTTAATGTTGCAGAAAACTCCTTGAAACCTAGAATTGCAGAATTGGTAATCTCTTGTGACCCCCTTTCAGGTGACATTTTTAGATTCTACTCACAATACTTACTGGATTCTGATAATAACAAACTGCCTTCTTCGTTTATACATAGTAGACGATTATCAAAGTTTTTTACGGCAGACTTCGAGAGTATCGATTTGGTTGAACGACTTTTAGTTTACTCTCTGGAAAAGAACTCAGATCGACGAGATGCAATAAGAGATATTGCCATCGAGTCATATATCCGCATCGCAGAGAGAATTAGCTGCCAGGAGGACTTGGATAAAGTTATAGCTTCACTTACTATGGTTATGAAAATTACCGAAAAGAAATTCCTTTCTAGATATATTGAAAGAATCAAAATTGAGTATTCTGATAGGATTTGTCTTAGGACTATCGATTGGCAAGAACTTCTGAATTCCCACTAGGAGAGTTTGCTATGCTATTAAGCGTTAAAAACCAGCAAGAATGATTGATAGGTTTGCCCCATCTATCTCAATGGGATATATAAGTAATTTAATCGCAAAATTGTCTGGTATTCGTTAATATTTTTAAATGATTCCTTATTCGGACGGATACTCCAGATATACTATCTTTATGCATTGCTTCTAGCACTGTATTAAGCATGCTTAAGGACAAGTAATTATATACTGTCAGAATCTACTTCACTATTGGGGAGTTCCTCAACTTAACTCCTCATATTCATACACCCGGATTTGAACGATAGGTTGAATTGAACACAAAGTCTGTGACAAACCTAAAGAATTCTGGATGGTCTGTTATCGCTTTGTAGAATTCAATGCCTGTAGTAGAGTTACCTTGTATAGCTTTCCGTGTCGCTTTATCAGATTCGATGCGGGAATTCTGAACATCTGAGTTCTCCATTGCATCTTGGTATGAAACGCTTGCTTTTACGACTTCAGGCAATTCGAGGAGTTGCTTTTGAGCGGCCTTATCATTTGTCCAATTTATACCAAGCCCACCACAAATCTTGTTGAACTCTTCAAGTATCTTGCTCAGGTTTTCCAGATCTGGAACTTGAATACCGACATCGGTTGGCACAGGAATAGGATCAATAATTGCGTTTTCATTCGCAAGTGCAATCGACATGGTTTCTTGTGCAACAGAGCGATAGTTTTCTAAATCTACCGACTCCACAAGGCCAGTAGTGTAATCGTCACCATGCGGTGCTGGCAGTATTTCTTTAAGTAGATTTAGAAATATTGATAGTTTTTCCCACTCCTGTGAACCATAGGGCAAAATAGCAACAAGGAAATTATATGTGCGTACAAAGTTTTTAGCGTTGCTCTTGAACAGAACTTGCTCCTCCACATCAAGCGTAAGATATCGTTCTTTGCAGGCTTTAAGAATAGGTTCAAGAAGAGCACGATCCGCTCCACCAAGATACAGATTCACAAAAGTATCTACCTGCTCTTTTGTAAAAACTTGAAGAGTTTCCATAGAGTCGATAAGTGTATTAAGCTTTTGCGGGTCGGTTTCACCTGAAAGCATTGTTGTTCGATAATATCGATCAAAAGCTTTCTTGATTACACCCGGGTCATTAACAAAATCCAGCACGAAAACGCCTGTATCCTTTTTCCCTGGATATGAGCGGTTGAGTCGGGATAGCGTCTGTACTGCTTTTATGTCGGCAAGAGATTTATCAACATACATTGCATTTAGTAATGGTTCGTCGAATCCCGTCTGGAATTTATCAGCAACAATCAGTATTCTATACGGTTCCTTTTTAAAATTTTTTTCAATATCTTTACTGGAGAATTTGTTATATCCCGATTCGGTCTTTCTCTCATATTCACCCGAGAATGCAATAATTGCCTTAACTTCACTTCTTTCTCTCGCGAGGATTGCCGTGATTGTATTGAAGTACTCAACAGCTCGAGGAATTCCTTGTGCAACAACCATTGCTCGAGCTTTACCTCCTAGCAGATTTTTTACGCGAGAAAGAAAATGTTCGACTATAATTTCAGACTTTTTCTCAATGGCAGTTTTTGTTGACTCCACATAGAATCGCAGGATTGCCTGTGCCTTTTTACGGTTAAACTGTGGATCTTTATCTGAAACTCTGCTGGCGAGCGAGTAATAGCTTGCAACAGGGGTATAATTGCGAAGAACATCGATAATAAAACCCTCTTCAATGGCTTGTTTCATAGTGTAGACATAGTGAGGTACAAACTGTTTCTCACCATTATCATTTAGAACAGGATTCCCATTTAAATCCAAAAGTATTTTACCGAAGTTCTCTAATGTTTTATTCTTTGGCGTGGCTGTAAACGCAAAGTAACTCGCATTCTGTGCCATTTTCTTGCTCTCTATAAGCGCATTGATTTTATCTTCCAGCAAATCTTCATCGTCTGTATCATTGCCGGAAACTGCAATATTCATAGCAGCAGAAAGCTTACCGCTTTGGCTAGAATGTGCCTCATCAATAATTATCGCAAAGTTATCATGTTTATAGTCCGTTCCTATACTACCAACGATTACTTCAAACTTATGGACAACAGTAATGATGATATTCTTGCCTTCCGCAAGTAACTTGCGGAGTTTAGAAGAATCATCGGCCCAGCCTACAGTCGAACTGACATCTGCAAATTGCCTGATAGTGTCACGTATTTGCTTGTCAAGGTTTACTCGGTCTGTTACGACCAGGGCGGTATCATACAAGAATTTACCGTCCTTCTTTAGCGCTATAAGCTGATGAGCAAGCCATGCGATTGAGTTTGACTTGCCACTTCCCGCACTGTGTTGAATCAAATATTTTCCTCCAACCCCATCATGTTCTGCGTCATACAGCAGTGACGTGACAACTGACAATTGATGGTATCGAGGAAATATCTGCTTATAGGTTTTCGCTCCAGTGTCAGGGTCTTTATCTTCTACAATCTGAGCGTAGTTTTGCAAGATATTCGATAGTTCTGCCTTTGTAAGAATATTCTCCCACAGATAACCGGTTCGGTAGCCGACAGCCACATCAGGATTGCCTGCTCCATCATCCCTACCTTTATTAAATGGTAAAAACCACGATTTTTGACCTTCGAGTTTAGTACACATCATGACTGTATTTTCATCAACGGCGAAATGAACCATGCACTTCTTGAAGCTAAAAAGAGCCGCGTTGTGAGGCTCTTTGGGGTCACGGTCACGGCAGTATTGAAGAACGGCATCATGAGTTTTTTGTTTTGTTATATCATTCTTCAGTTCAAGAGTAATGATAGGTAAACCGTTAAGAAATATCACTAAATCCGGCGACATTGCTGAAGAGTCACTGACATAGCGAAGCTGTCGAGTCACACTGAAGATATTCCTCTCATACATCTCTGCAGCATCGGCATTATCATCTACGGGAGTCGGAAAGTAAAATTCCAGATGACGGTGTTTATAGCGCATACCACTCCGTAATATTTTTACGACACCATCGCTCCGAAGTTTCGAGCCAAGCGCAGATAGAAATTTCGTTTTTTCAAGTGGAGTGTCGAGAATATGCAAATCCCCAATCGCCATTGGTTGAGTATCGTTGAGAAAGCGAAATAGGCGCACTGTATCAATAGCGTATTCGCGGTTATAGTCCCCCGTAACACCTTGTTCGAAATCGTTTACCTCAACGAGATGCTTTGTGATGGTCGTTTCAAAGCCCTTTTCACTCATATCAGTTCTCATCATCGCCCAGGTCCTCCTCTGTTCCATTTTCATCATCTGCGGTAGCAGATTCATCTTCGACAGCTTCGTAGTTGGGGACTTCGATATCACGCAAGTCAATTTTTCCTGTTACTGCATCCGAAATTATTCGTGTTTTATATTCTTCAACGAGAGAAATCTCTTTCCTCAGCTTCAAGCTTAAATCATCAATCTCTTTACATTTTTTTTTGAGGTAATCTGCGATGGCTTCTTGCTCCTCAAATGGAGGGACAGGAATATCGAATGCTTCAAAGTTTTCTCTCGGCAACCGCCACCGACCCTTCTCTGCAGCTCCTCGACCAAACGTATAGAATATTCTTCGGTGATAACAGTTTTGAAGTAGCTTTAAGAAGTACTCTGGGGAATCTTCGGAATCATTTCTTAATTGAAACACTCTATAGTCAGGGCTAGTAACTCCATAGATCTTAGAATAGTCCACATATCCTGTTATCAAGTCCATATGATTCATTGCGAAATCACCAGGATTTACAAACTGATACCCTGAATAGTCTTGAGCTATTTGCCCTTCGTTGCTCTTTACGTTTTTCACTTTCAAGCCGTGTTGCGTTATGGAAAGTACATTATAACCCTCATTGCCAGCGATAATCTTCTTGATTCTGAAATGCTTCTTGATGGTACTGACCTGCCAGTGGGAGGGGATGGTTCCAAGCCACTTTACACCGCTGTCCTTCATGTTCACATTGGCATTAATGCCCTGCGTTACGGCAGTACTAATAATAGAATACTTTAGTTCTTTTAGGCATTCAATCTCGCGTCGTTTTGAGCGAACAAGTTTGTTTATATAGCTGATACGCCATTCAAGCCATTGCACGATTTGGTCTTGCTCGTCGCGCGGCGGAATTGGAATAATAATGTTGCGCATTTCCTGGTATCCTGTTGTCCAGAGGTCAGCCACAATACCACGACCGTTGCGATAAAACTCTTCAGTGAAATCATACGATCGGATCAGGTAATGGGCAAAAGGACCGCTAATTTCATCACGTGGGGTTAGAACGTGATAAATCAATGAAACTGAACCATCAAATGCGGACAATCCACTTGACCCCTTACGGTCCGACCGACTATTAATGACATAGTCACCCTTCATTACTAGTTTCCGATTGTCGCTGGAGGAGGATTTGGCCACGTTATCCCGTTGTGGTACTGTACCATATTTCCCAACAGACAAAGGCACAAAGTCCACATCGCTGACCTTGATTTTTCGCTCATTGAATAATTTTCTTATAGGCAGAGCATCCCAACGATCGGGAAGTATTCCATACCAGCTCATACAAGCCCTCCCAACACTGCATCCAGCATACCGTCGGTCTCACGCTCCAAAGCATGGATCTCTGCTACAATGTCTTTTACATCTCGTAACTCAACTGGCTTGTAGAAGTATTTCGTGAAGCTGATTTCCGCACCAATTTTCACGGCGCCGGGTTCGTACCAAGCATCTGGCGAATACGGTTTGATTTCGTTTTTAAAGAAAGCCTCCAGCCCACCTTCATAAGTCAGTGGCACGATTTCCGATTCGGTCAAGTTCTTGTCCGCCTCGTAACCGCCTTCCGGCAGTTCGATGGGGTCGGCGTTTTCGTTAACTACGGTGAACATATCGCGTATGAGCTTCAGCCGGCCTTTAGTCAGTGTGGTTTTCGCCTTAGGGTGCCCCTTCTTATAATTTTCAAGCGCCTTCTCGACCATCGAGATAAACACTTTATACGAAAGCTCCCCTTCTATCGTCATTTTGGAAACAACCTTATAAAGCACGTCATCCTTCTTACTCTCTTTGAGTTCAGCCAGCTTGTCCTCCTTTATGCTCATAGATAACCGGAGCGGACGGAGAATATCCACAGCAAAGTATCCGAAGTCCTCATTTCTAAGAACCAAACTGAATTCAGGATCGGCAGCCTCAAACGCAAGGTATATCTTCAAAATTTCTTCCCGGAGAGTTCGCGTTATCTCGCAGTTCTTTTCTCCGATATTTTTACGAAGGGGTTTTTTAAGAGATGTCGCGTTTATGAGCTGAACCTTGCCTCTACGCTCTGGCGACTTTTTATTGGTCAATACCCAAAGGAAGGTGCCTATCCCTGTGTTATAAAACATCTTCTCAGGCAAAGCAACGATGGCTTCAAGCAAATCGTTCTTCATAATATATCGGCGCAAATTTGCCGCACCCTGTCCTGCTTTACCCGTAAAGAGAGCCGAGCCGTTATGAACTTCAATGATGCGGCTACCAAGCGGTGTTCCCATCTTCATTTTGCTGATATTGTTTGCGAGGAACAACATTTGCGGATCATCAATATCTGGAACAAAGGATACCTCTTCCCCATCCAGAACTGCCCTGAATCGGTTATCGGATATTTCGTCTTTCTTAATGCCTCCCCATGCGTCCAGTTCTTTTTTCCAAGATGTACCGAACGGTGGGTTGGAAAGCATAAAGTCGAAAGACTGCCCTCTATATTTGTCATCCGATATAGTTGATCCGAAAAGAATGTTGTTGGCTTGTTCTCCTTCGCCTTTAACAAGCATATCTGAACGTGCAATGGCGTAGGTCTCGTCAAAGTTCTCCTGCCCGAATAAGTTAATGCTTGCCCGCTTCCCACCTTCATGGGCAATTTCAAGTATGCGTTCTTCGCCAACAGTTAGCATACCGCCGGTGCCACAGGCTCCGTCGTATATGGAATAAACATTGTGCTTAGCCTTGATTTTACTTTGTATCGGTATGAAAGCAAGCTCTGCCATCAGACGCACGATGTCGCGCGGGGTAAAGTGACGCCCGGCGTCGGTCACGTTCGTTTCCTCGTTGAAACGCCGGATAACCTCTTCAAAAAGCATCCCCATTGAATGGTTGTCGAGGGCGGGTAGACGAACAGTACCATCGTCATTCAGTACTGGACGACTTGAAAGATTAAACCTCCGATCAACAAATTTGCTTATCAACACGCCGAGGGAATTTGACTCGGATAGGCGGTTGATTTCGTTCCTAAACTGAAAGCGATTAATTATATCTTGGACATTCTTGGAGAAGCCGTTCAGGTAGTTTTCAAAATTCTGTTTTAGCTGTAGTCGGTTTGAAATTGCTGCAAGGCTCTTCAGTGTATGTGGGGAACTGTTGCAAAAGGCTTCTTTCGTGATGCCGCAAAGCCACTCATCGGGGTTCTGGACTCCTTCTGCATCCAGACGTGCTTTTTCCTTTAATACATCTTTTTTTGTTTCCTCAAGAATAGCGTCAAATCTCCTGATAACGGTCATAGGTAGAATCACTTTTCGATAGTCGCCTACATCGTATGTATCAACGAGGCAATCGTTTGCAATAGACCAGATAAAAGAAACAATTTGATTGTAGTTTTGTGTATCCATAAATCCTTCCTCATATAAATTTAGATTATTTTTACGATTCATCCGAAGTGACTTCCATGATATCTCCGATGTCGCATTCGAGAACCTTACAAATTTTTACGAGGATCTCTGTGTTTATATTCTCGTTTTTACTCAACTTAGTCAAAGATGTAGTACTCATCCCTGTGGCTTCGCGGAGATCTTTTTTTTTCATATCTTTATCAATTAGGATCTTCCACAGTTTTTTATAACTTACAGTCATAATCGCACCTCATTGTTAGCCAATTTTGAGTATAGCACTTCAAGCGAAGAAATGACATTTATTTTCGCAAATAAAGATTATTATTGCGTGAATACAGATTGTTCGCAACTTGCGAATATTTTATGATTAGTTATTGACAACAATATTTTCAATGAGTATTATCTATTAGAAACATGCGAACATGCTAACGTGTAATTGGAGGAAAAAATCATGGAGAACCGTTTTGGTAAGTACATTGAGGCAAAGCGTAAGGGCCAAGGCATAAACCTACGTAGATTTGCCGAACTTATCGACCACATGTCCCCTGCATATCTTAGTGATATTGAAAAAGGCAATCGGTATCCGCCTGACAGGGAAAAGATTGCTAAGATGGCCGAAATACTTGGCCTCAATGCCAAAGAGACAGCAGATCTTTATGATCTAGCCGCATTTGATCGAGCATCAGTTGAGAAAGAGAAAAGCAGCACGATTTCGTCTGATTTGCCCGAATACATTATGAGTAATGAAAAACTCAGAGTTGCTCTTCGTGTAGCTCGAGACACTAATGCTGGTGATGACGATTGGATCAAAGTCATTGAAATGTTGGAAAACAAGGCGAACCAATAGGAGTCGATGCGATGTTCTATCTAGAGTATGATTTACCACAACTTATAAGAATCGCCGAAGACAGACTCCGCATTTTTGATGCCGAGCGCCTTAAAGTCCCAAAACCTCTTGATGCGCTTGACTTTATTGAACTTGAGAATGGGTTGAACCTCCGGTTGGATCCACAACGATTGACACCCAATTTATCAATATGGGGGTTAACAGCTTTCAATGATGGCTATTGGTGGGTATGGCCAGAAGATGCAGAAATGCCAGTAAAACACTCAGTTCAGAAAGGCACGATCCTCATTGATGAACGATTATTACAGCCCGAAGTAAATGCGGGATTACGCAACTTCACTATACTTCACGAGGGCTTTCACTGGGTATTGCATCAAAAAGTATTCAGGCGGCAGAAAGTAGCTCTTTCAAAACATTTTAGCAAAGAAGATATTAATGTCCGCATTGGAAATCGAAAACCTGCATTTTCGGGTATCAAAATAACAGAGTGGCAGGCAAACGCAGCTGCAGCCGCCTTTCTTATGCCAGGTCAGGCTGTAACCCATGCATTTATTGATATATTGAAAATCCCGCAGAAAAAAACACTTCCAATAAAATGGACATCAGAAATAGATAACCAAATCTTTAACATGGCCAATATGTTTAGTGCGTCATATAGCGCAATGAAATATCGTCTTTTGGACTTGGGATTACTAACAGGTATCGGTATCGCATACAGTTCTGAGAAGACCAACTTAAACTGAAAATGTGCATAAATAGAGGGACAATATTTTGTAAAAATGTTAGAAAAACGCGTACTTGCATATATGGAATATAAGGAGAGACCGCATGGGAATAAAAGAATTCAAATATGAAAATCCTTGCCTCTATTGCAAAAGGGGAGAAACACTAACTAGCAATATTGCGGAAATAAATATCAGCTATGAATACAGCGAATATCACAATATTTGTAGTTATAATTTACGAACAAAACGAGGTATAGAACCTCGAGTAAGATCTTCCCCTAATGTACCTCGTAAACCTAGTCAAAACTACAAAACAATTATCTATCGTGATTAGTTTTACCAACCAATTCGAATCAGAAGTATGTACCACCAAGAAATTGACAATACAAGGAGAAGTTATGGATATTCCCATGAAATGCCCAAATTGTGGAAAGCGAGCATTCGATACGTCCGGTTTTCACTCAACGATCCAACCGCTTGAGATCTCGCTTAAATGTCCCCAGTGTGGCCGGATCGTAAGGGTCCCGATCGTAAGGGACAGGTGCCTGCCCAACAGGAAAGGAGGCAATCACGTTCATATCATAAATAAATAACTGAAGGGGGGCCTCCCTCCCCTGGTATTGAGATATTTTGATAACCCGGTACATACCGAGCAATGGGGCCGCATGGCGAGCCACCGAATAGCCGGATGATCCATAAAACACCTGTTTTGTGATCATCCGGTTTTTTATGCGCATCAGGACCGTTCGCTTCATTGGCAAAAAGTTAATGGTCATCACCACCCGGGTCCGTTGGATCCAAACGACAGCATCCTTGGTGCCTAGCCAGGATTTCCCCACCGGGATGCACCACATCAATCACTGAACGCCGGCTGTAGGGAATGCACCGGTCGAAGGTCAAAACGGAGATACGTTTTGATTTCGGCCTGCACGCCTTAGCCGCTGCATACCCGAATACCTGTCTCCGTTTTGCCCAAACCCCCAGGAGGGGCACATGGCAAAGGATACCAGGACAGAATTCTTCTATTACATCGACGGAAAACCGTACCGACTTACCCCAGGTAAGGACGGAATTACAGAGGAGATCGTCACCGTTCTACGTGACTCATACCATGCCGAGAAACTGAACGATCGGTATGAGGATGAACTGCAAGATGCAAAGTTCAAATTCTCAAAGACTCTTCACGATACCAATCCGGTAGCTCATCCTACCGACCCTATTGAGCACCTTGTGGATATTTCCCAAGCCCCAGAGGAGGTTCTCTTCCAGGAGGAGTTATCTCCCTCGATCAGGGATCAGGTACACGCGATCATTCCCCAATTGATCCCTGCCCAACAGGAGCTTTTCTGGAAGCTTTGCGAGGGTAGGCAACTCGTCGATATCGCCCGAGAGGAAGGGACCACGGACAATGCGATCCGTAGCCGCCGCAGGAAGATGTTCGATCGCATCAGGGCTCTCTATGCCGAGGAGTTCGGGGGTGCATAGTCCCCGAATTCTCCTTGGGGTACGGATTTCAGGTATTAGGCAGAGGCTGTACACACGGGGTGATGCCACACCGAAACAGCTTCCGGGGAAACACCCCGTACAGCGATGGAGAAACACAATGAAACTTCAACACAGGGTCCAAATCAATGTGGCCCAAGGCGGGGAAGGAACCCAGGGGGTGCTGGGTAGCCGTGGACGAAAGTTACCCGCAAGGTTGCTGCGATTCCTGTTCGGACAGTACAGCGAAGTGCTCGTACTTACACCGGGCAAGACGGTCAGGAGCGTCGAGATACATGAGATGCAAGAAGGAGTGAATGAAAATGGAAGGTAAAGCCCAGTTGTTGCTTGATGGAGCCAAGGGATTCAGATCCCTTGCGGAGGCGCTCGAGTTAGCCGCCGAAGTGCTTCGCACACAAGACCTGAAGAACCTGCTTGGACAAAAGGATATCCAACCAGACCTTTTTGAAGCGCAGGACTCACCAACGATTCAAGAGCCCCCAAAGGATGAAAATCCTTTGTCGTTGATCGATGTGCGCAAGATACTCGCAGAGAAGTCACGTGATGGTCACACGGACCAAGTGAGGCTGCTCCTACAAAAGTATGGAGCTGACAAGCTCTCAGCGATCGATCCCTCCCATTACAGAAATCTTGCCGATGAGGCTTTTTGTCTGGGAGCGACATTGGAAGATTTGAAGGCTGCCGTCGATGCAATCACCTCGAAGGACGAGGCCGATCAGCTGCCAGCCATCTTCGAACACCACTACGCCACCAGCCTTGAGGATCTGAAACCGGAATATTACCCGGGTTTCCTCCGGGATATCAGGAGGCTTGCCGATGAGTAGGCATGCCCTTCTCTCTCCCTCATCGGCCTCGCGATGGACAATGTGTCCGCCATCGGCACGCCTATGCGAACACATCGAGGAAAAATCCAGCGTCTTTGCCGAAGAAGGAACCGAAGCCCATACCCTATGCGAGTACAAGGTCAAGCTTGCCCTGGGAATCAAGATAGAGGACCCGAGACCCACCTTGCACTACCACAATGAGGAAATGGAAAGCTGTACCGATGAATATGCCGCATTCGTCCTCGAGGCATTGCAGCTTGAGAAGGATGCTCAAAAAGATCCGTTGATACTCCTTGAACAACGCCTGGATATCAGCACGTATGTACCTGAATGTTCCGGGACCGGAGACTGCATCATCATCGCCGACAGGAACCTGCATATCATCGACTTCAAGTACGGACAGGGGGTCGAAGTCTCTGCAGACCACAATACCCAGATGATGCTCTACTCCCTCGGAGCTCTTGATATGTTCGGCTCGCTGTATGAGGTGGAAGAGGTATCGATGACCGTATTCCAACCACGCCTTGCAAACGTGAGCACATTCACCATGACTGCCGATGACCTAACCAACTGGGCTGAATCCTATCTCAAACCAAGGGCTGAATTGGCATTCCGAGGCAATGGTGAATTCTGCTCAGGTCCCCATTGCCGCTTCTGCAAGGTGAAATCAACCTGCCGCAAGCGTGCCGAGGCAAACCTGGATCTCGCTCGCTACGAGTTCGCCGAGCCTGTACTCCTGGGAGATGACGAGATTGCAGAGATCCTGAGGCAGGCTGACGAGTTGGCTTCTTGGGTAAGCGATATCAAGGGGTACGCTCTTTCGGTATTGGGTAGAGGAGGAAAACTGGAGGGATTCAAACTGGTCGAGGGTAGATCGATACGCAAGTACACCGATGAGCAGGCTGTCGCCGAAGCAGTCAACTCTTCTGGATTCGATCCCTATGAACACAAGGTACTGGGAATCACGGCAATGACCGAATTGCTGGGAAGAACACGATTCAATGAGATCTTGGGCCCATTCATCTACAAGCCCAAAGGCAAACCGACGCTCGTACCGGAAAGCGATAAAAGACCGGCTATCACAATCAACGACTTTGACGACATGGAGGAAAAGTAATGTCAACAATCGCAAACCCTATGAAGGTAATCACCGGAAAGAACACCAGATGGTCCTATGCAAATGTGTGGGAGCCCAAGTCCATCAATGGAGGGTCTCCGAAGTATTCGGTCTCCCTGATCATCCCCAAAAGTGACAAGGCAACTGTGCAGAAAATCAAGGCTGCCATCGAGGCTGCGTACAAGGAAGGCGAGGCAAAGCTCAAGGGCAACGGAAGGACAGCCCCGTCCCTTGCATCGCTGAAGACTCCCTTGCGCGATGGGGATATCGACCGCCCGGATGACCCAGCTTACGAGAACGCATTCTTCATCAATGCCAATAGTGCCACCGCACCCGGTATCGTTGATGCGGATTGCAATCCCGTGCTGAACCGCAGTGATGTGTATTCGGGTGTTTACGGGCGGGCCTCGATCACCTTCTATGCATTCAACTCCAATGGCAACCGCGGCATCGCATGCGGGCTTCAGAACCTGCAGCTGATTAAAGAGGGAGAGCCCCTGGGCGGTAAGGCGAGTGCCGAGAGCGACTTCGCCACTGACGATGAGGATGATTTTCTCGCCTAAATAAACCATATTGACGATGAAATCCCTTACCTATCTGGACTGCAACCGAAAAGTTGCAGTCTTTTCTTTGTCAGAATACAAATTGCAAGAAACTTGATGGAAACCAGCAAGAAATTGGAGTAGCATGGAATTTGACTATAGGAGGACTCAATGAAGAAAATTCCTGTTTTATTATTAGCTTTCATAATGTTACTGCTGCTTACAACTGGCTGTACAACATTCACCGACTCGGTTCCGTCAAACAATCCAAAAGCATTCATGGAAACAGCCGGCATCCTGCCGAGCGCAGGCCAGTCTGCTTGGCTCAAGAGATATTATGTTGATGAATTCGGCAGCCCGACTGATATTCCCTATGCAACACTCAAAAATGTGAAAGCATCGGGTACATTCAGCAACAGTGCCACGAACAACTCAAGGATGTATGCAAAATTCATCGTAGACGCAAATAGATTGAACCTGGAGCTGTTTGAGTATGAGAGTGAATTCCCTGTTTCCGGCTTGATCTCGGATTATGCGGTCATCAAGATCAAGGATTCTACCGGCACTACCTCGGAACTCAGAACCAGAGCCAAATTCTCCGACTCGAATACCAAGAGATTGGTTATCTCCGATGCTTATGACGTGAAGACCGTTTTTGGTGCCCTGCTGAACAGCGATTCTGTTCAGTTCAGGATCGAGGTCAGGAACACGTACGGATCATCCGCCAGCATATACCTTTTCTCTGTTGATGCCAGAGGATTTGGTCAGGCCTATGCCTCAGCATTCATTGAAGGATGGAACCAGAATTCGGAAGGATCAGGAAACCTGCTGATGCCCTTGGCGGAATATGTTTCTTCCGTACCCGACGAAGGATATGCAACATTTGAAGAGGCCGATTTCTCTGAGACGGAAAAAACTTATTATCGGGAATATCTTCTCAATCATGGAGGGTATGATGCCTCTGATTTCTTTTGGTTTGTCGAGCGTGAGAATGGTGTGATCAAACAGGTTGACACCGAGAATCTCTATCACGTCAACTTCAACTTCCAATATCTTAGTCCGGCAGAAGCTGAAAAATATGCAAAAACCATCCCTACCATGATGATGTTTTATTGCGGGGATACTGTAGTGATCGATAAGGAAAACAATCGTTTCTACGGGATGTTTGAAAATAAGGATACCTCCATCTATGGTCCATGGAGAAACATCAAGCTTACAATCCAGCTTGAGGAAAGCAAGGATACCATCGACTTCCTGATGTCATTCGTACCGTACGAGGATTAAGCGTGGAAGCTGGATAAATACCCCTGATCCCATAGCAATACGTACACCCTGACTGCAGTTCTCTCGAGCTGCAGTTTTTTATGGGGTACGGTTTCCCGGTATTAGTCGGGAGGCTTATGCATGCAATATCTGGGAATCGATCTTGAGACATATTCATCGGTGAACCTGCTCAAGGGCGGAGTCTACCGATATTGCGAGGCAGAGGACTTCGAGATCCTCCTGTTCGGTTACAGCGTGGACGGAGGGGAGGTGAAGGTCGTAGATCTCGCCCGGGGAGAGAAAATCCCCAAAAACATAATCAGTGCTATCTACGATGATGGCATCATCAAATGGGCGTTCAATGCAACCTTCGAACGTATTTGTCTTTCCCGACATCTAGGACTGCCGACAGGTACTTATCTGGATCCGTCCTCCTGGCGTTGCACGATGATCTGGTCGGCGTATCTGGGACTACCCCTATCACTGATGGGCGTCGGTGCAGTGCTCGGTCTTCAGAGACAGAAGCTCTCTGAGGGCAAGGATCTGATCAGATACTTCTGCACACCATGCAATCCTACTATCACCAACGGCGGGCGTACCAGGAATGAGGCTGATGATGCACCTGACAAATGGAGCCTGTTCATCGAGTACAACAAGCGCGATGTCGAGGTTGAGATTGCCATCCATCAGCGCCTCTGTCGATTTCCGGTTCCCGATGCCATCTGGGATGAGTACCACCTTGATCAAGGCATCAACGACCGGGGTGTGTTGGTCGACAAGAATCTCGTGGGTAATGCAATCAGGATGGATAAACGTGCCCGAGAAGAGTTGATTGCGAGGATGAAGGATCTCACTGATTTGGAGAATCCCAACTCGGTATCCCAGGTAAAGACCTGGCTGTCAGAGAACGGTCTTGAAGTCGATTCTCTTGGCAAGAAGGATGTGAAGGCAGCTTTGCAGGATGCCCCGCGCCAGATCCAGGAAGTGCTCGAGCTCAGGCTTCAGCTTGCCAAGTCGTCGGTGAAGAAGTATCAGGCGATGGAAAACGCAGTCTGCAGTGATGGCAGGACAAGGGGCATGTTCCAGTTCTACGGGGCAAACCGTACCGGCCGGTGGGCCGGAAGACTCGTGCAAATGCAAAATCTGCCCCAGAACCATCTGGAGGATCTGGAGACTGCAAGAACCTTGGTGAACAGCGGTGAATATGAAGCAGTACAGATGTTGTACTCCGATGTCCCCAATACATTGTCACAGTTGGTCCGTACCGCCTTCATTCCCAGGAAAGGGTATAGGTTCATTGTTTCGGACTTCTCCGCCATCGAAGCAAGAGTGCTCTCCTGGCTTGCAGGGGAAACCTGGCGCATGGATGTCTTTGCCGGTAATGGAGACATCTACTGTGCATCGGCTTCACAAATGTTCAAGGTCCCTGTAGAGAAGCATGGCCAGAATGCCCATCTGAGGCAGAAAGGGAAAATTGCCGAATTGGCGCTCGGGTACGGCGGGTCGGTGGGAGCTCTGAAGGCGATGGGCGCTCTGGATATGGGCCTTGAAGAGAATGAGCTCAAGCCATTGGTAAATGTGTGGCGTCAATCCAATCCGAACATCGTCCAGTTTTGGTGGGATGTGGACAAGGTGGTTAAGGAAGCGGTCAAGGATAGGATCTCGACAAACACACATGGCATCAAGTTCTCGTATGAGAGTGGCTTCCTGTTCATCACCTTACCATCAGGCAGACGGCTTGCCTACGTGAAGCCCCGTATGGGTACCAATGATTTTGGCAGCGATTGCGTAACCTATGAGGGTGTGGGAGCCACAAAGAAATGGGAGCGCATCGAGACATATGGTCCCAAGGTGGTGGAGAACATCGTACAGGCAATCAGCCGTGACATTCTCTGCTACGCGATGCAGCGACTCAAGGATCATCGGATCTGCATGCACATCCATGACGAGATCGTCATCGAGGCACATGCTGAATTGGAACTGAAAGACATCGAGGCTTCCATGGCGGCATCGCCATCATGGGCGAATGGATTGCTGCTCAATGCGGATGGCTTTGAGACCAAATTTTACAAGAAGGACTGAATATGAATATACGCAACAAGGAAGGATATATGGATAGGACCCCTTACGAGGCTATGAAGGCTATTGAGAAACAAGCTAGACCACATTTTGATTATCATCCCATGGTATATATCTGCTCTCCATATGCTGGAAATATCGAAGAGAATGTGTTCCATGCCCGGCGTTACAGCCGCTTTGCTGTCGAGAAAGGTTATCTTCCGATAACCCCTCACCTGCTCTACCCCCAGTTTCTTGATGACGGGCTTCAAAGCGAACGCGATCTGGGCATGTTCTTCGGTATCGTGCTCATGAGCAAATGCTCGGAGGTATGGGTATTCGGGGAGAGAATAAGCGCCGGGATGAAGACTGAAATTGAGGTAGCAGAACGTAAAGGGTATAAGTTGAAATTCTTTACCACAGATTGCTGGTATCCAAGGAGATGAAATTCAGATCTGTTTTGTAGGAATATGATGACACTGTGTTATTACTCATTTGCAATGAGTATTCGTTCAAGGAATTATGCTCCGGTAGCCTAAGTGCCGGAGCACCTTATTTATATTTTCAAAACTTTGTCTTGAAACCATGAATCAGACTGAAGACAACCGTTTATCCTCATACATTGCTTGGTCTGCCTGCTTCAGTAACTGTGCGAGGGACAGGTCATTCTCCGGGTTATATTCTACCACACCACAGGCAAGAGACACTTCAAAGGGAGAATCACAATTCTTTAGTCTTTCTTGTAATCTCTTTATCATCGGTTGAGCAGTGTCCATAGCGGCATTCAACGCAACGACCACAAATTCATCACCGCCGATTCTTCCGATGATATCAGAATCCCGGAAGGTTTCCCGCAGAGCTTGGGCAACAATGACAAGCACTGAATCACCCATATCGTGACCATACGTATCGTTGATCTTCTTCATGCCATTCAAGTCCATGAACATGACTGTAATCACCCCACCCGATCGTTTGACGTGTCGCAATTCCTGCTCAGCAGCTATGGTGATCCCCCTTCGGTTGAATAATTTTGTTAGCGGATCTGTGACCGATAGTGTCCGCAACTGTTCTTCCACCGCCTTCCGCTCCGTGATATCTCTTGCGAGGATCATCAGCAACGGATTTTCGCCGTTTATCGTTCCCAGCAACTTTGCAGATACTTCCCCAAGGAACGTCGATCCATCAGAACGTACCAAAGTCACCTCGGAATACAGGCGTTCTCCTTTTTGGATTGTATCTATGAGCAGCATTTCCATTTCTTTCTGTTCAGATGGTACCACAAAAGAACCGATCAACAGCCCCAGTACCGCTTCCTTTTGCTCGTAGTAAAAAAGCTTCAATGCTTTTTCATTGAAGTCAAGTATAGCTCCTTCCAAGCTGGATAACACGATGGCATCCGGAGACAACTCAACTATCGATTGGTAGAGACTCTCTGTTTCACGTAACTGGGTCTCTGTCTTCCGTATTTCCGTGATATCCCGTACTACGCCTCGGGAAAAACCAGGGTGTCCAGGTCTACCGGGCTTGATCTCTATCACTCCAAAGGAACCGTCCTTGCGGATAATCCTCGTCGTTATCAATGAAGAAGGTGCTCCTGAATGTTGATAGGATTGATATCTGCGATTCATAATCTCTCTGAATGAAGGTTCCATAAACTCCAAGAAAGATCGCCCAATAATTTCATCCTGTTTTTCATACCCCAAGATTTTAACCAATGCCAAATTCACATAGATGAACAGACCGTCTGGATCGGTTACATATAACCCATCATTCAGGCTGTCCGCAAAAGATGAGAACTCCAAGAATTCTTGTGCATTTTTATATTGCTCAGATGAATTGGCCTTTACATCATTCATTTGCATCACTCCATCATATTTTCATCGGGTGATTCAAGACCCTTGACCCCCTAGTCAGTTCACACATCTTAAGATTAAAGCCATTGGACATCAACAGAAAGTTGTGAAAATAGACGCAATCAATGACGAAGTACAGACGTTCAGTGACCATCTATTCAAAGGAGACAATCAGTCACCACTGTTAAGACCACGAGGGGTACGCTTTTTCGGTGGTAGGTAAGGAGTGTCTATTCGTCATGAAAACTCTCTACCTATCTACCAAGGAGGATACGATATGCGTAACCTACCCATAGCCTATGGCAACAGCTGCTATGCGAAAACCTGGACAAACAAGACCACGACATTCGATGAGCTCTGCACGCGATTGTCAGAAACCATACGAACCACAGAATCAGTGGAGGAATACCCAAAGCTTCTGAAAGCAGAACGCGATCGCATCAAGGACAAAGGTGGATTCGTCGGGGGACAGCTAAGGGATAACCGCAGAAAGCGGGAAACCGTAGCAAGCCGCTCCATGCTCACTCTCGATGCCGACCACGCAACACAAGAACTGATCTCCTCATTCAAGACCTCTTGCCCATACGCTGCGTGCCTTTATACCACGCACGGGCATACCCATGATGCTCCTCGAGCACGGATCATCGTACCGATGACCCGTGATGCCACCCCCGATGAGTATATCGCGATCGCACGCTACTTCACCGATAGTCTTGGAATCGACCAATTCGATGAATGTTCCTATCGTCCGCACCAATTGATGTATTGGCCAACCACCCCATCAAACGGGGAATTCATTTTCCTTAAGACCGATGGGCAATGGCTTGATCCAGATACTTACCTTGCGTACCACCCGCATTGGAACGACTGCTCACTTCTGCCTACTTCCAGCCGGGAAAGTACAGTGCATAATGCCACGGGAAGAAATGCAGAAGACCCTCTGAAAAAACCGGGGGTGATTGGAGCTTTTTGTCGGACATACACCATCCAGGGAGCAATTGAACAATTTCTTTCAGATATCTATGAACCCTCAATTACCCCTGGCCGATATGACTATATCCCTGCCGATTCCAGTGCCGGCGTGGTGATCTATGATGAGAAATTCGCCTACTCACATCATGCTACCGACCCCGCCTCAGGCAAACTCCTCAATGCGTTTGATCTGGTGAGGATCCATCGCTTTGGGGATGACGATCCGAAGAAATCCTTCAACGCGATGGCCGAGCATGCCAGCAAGGATGAAAGGGTTAAATTGCTGATTACCCAGGAGCGCCGTGCAGAGGCTGATGCTGACTTTGCACCCGAGGGGGATTGGGAAAAACAATTGCGATACATGCCCCGAAGCAGCCTGTTGGAGAACAGCGTATGGAACCTCAACCTGATTCTCAACAACGATCCTGATTTCGCCGGTTTCGCTTTCAACGAAATGGCGGGACGCATCCAAGTCACATCCAAGATGCCTTGGGGTAGGCCGATGGGAAACCACTTCTGGCGCGATGCCGATACGGCCCAATTGAAATCCCTCATCGACTCACGCTATCTCGCGTTCTCTGGTCGTAACCATGATGTCGCTTTTACCAAGGTCGCAGATGACCGTCGGTTCCACCCCATCCGTAATTACTTGGATTGCTTGCCGCCCTGGGATGGTATTTCACGGGTCGAAGAACTGTTCATTCGTTTTCTGAAAGCCGACAACACTCCATACACGCGGGCGATAACCCGAAAAACCTTTGCTGCAGCGGTGGCCCGCGTCTACCACCCGGGAATCAAATTCGACAGCGTTCTCGTACTCGATGGCGAACAGGGAATCGGCAAGAGTACGATCGTGAAGGATTTGGTAGGTAGCGATTATTACTCGGAGTCCCTCTCCCTGACCGATGTGAATGACAAGTCGGCTGCTGAGAAGTTGCAGGGTTTCTGGATTGTGGAGATAGGCGAGCTTGCAGGAATGAAGAAGGCCGACATTGAGAAGGTCAAGGCATTCTTCTCAACCTCGGACGATCAATATCGTCCAAGTTATGGCAGGACGGTCGAAAGCCATCCCCGCCAATGTGTGATCATCGCGACGGTCAATGGGGAACATGGATACCTTCGGGATGTCACCGGGAACCGACGATACTGGATCGTCAAGTCCAACCAGCCACGCCATAAAATGACTTGGCGATGCACCGAGGAATTCCGATCACAATTCTGGGCAGAGGCCAAGTCCATCTGGGAAGCGGGGGAAAGACTCTACCTCGAAGGTGATCTTCTGTATGAGGCAGAGGATGTCCAGACTCAAGCCATGGAAACTGATGACCGCGAAGGTCTTGTCAGAAAATATCTCGACACCTTGTTGCCTGAGAACTGGGATGCGATGGACATGTACGAACGGCGCGCATATTTCTCCGAGAGGGGCAGCGGCATGGTGGCCAAGGGAACTGTCAGACGAACGGCTGTATGCAACATGGAAATCTGGTGCGAGTGCTATGCAAATGACCCCTCTACGATCAGCAAGAACGACTCATATGGCATCACTGCCATCATGCAGAAAATCGGAGGTTGGACCAAATATTGTGGAACGAAGAATGGAACGATGTACTTCCCGATCTATGGCAAGCAGCGAGCGTTCGTTCTACAGGATGTGGAACAAGAATCAGCTCGTTCCAAGCTTGTTCCAGAGCTCGTTCCACAAGAAAACGACGAAATACCATTCTAGAATGCAGGTTTTCAAGGTTTTGGAACGATGGAACAAGAATATACCAAAAAGACTTTTTGAGGAAGAACAGAGGGAATGGGAAACATGGAGACGCCTATACGCACGCGTATAAATATATAGGAATTCTTGTTCCGGTCGTTCCGTCGTTCCATAGGGAGATTTGGAATGCTTGAGAAAGAGATCGAGTTGCAGCTGCTTAAGGCTGTGAAAAAGATGGGAGGCCGGGCTGTGAAATTCATAAGCCCGGGCTTTGACGGAATGCCTGACCGATTGGTGCTGCTACCCGGCGGGCGGTGCGGCTTCGTGGAAGTGAAGGCCCCGGGCAAGAAGATGAGGGCACTCCAACAGGTAAGGCATGAAATGCTGAAGACCCTGGGGTTCAAGGCATACGTGCTGGATACAAAAGAGCAGATAGAGGAGATCATCAATGACATATACACCGCATGACTACCAACGGTATGCGAGCGACTTTATAGAACAGCACCCCGTGGCGGCGGTATTGCTGCAAATGGGACTTGGCAAAACAATCATCACCCTGACGGCCATATCAAACCTCCTGTTCGATTCTTTCCTGGTACGCAAGGTCCTGATCATCGCACCCCTTCGGGTTGCAAGGGATACCTGGCCTGCCGAAATCGGCAAGTGGGATCACCTTGGGGATTTGATTCCGTCAGTGGCCGTGGGAAGTACCGCCGAGCGCCTTACTGCCTTGGAGCGCAAGGCTGACCTGTACATCATCAACCGTGAGAACGTACAGTGGTTGATCGAGGAGACCACCCTGCCCTTCGACTTCGACATGGTCGTCGTCGACGAACTCTCGTCGTTCAAGAACCACCGCTCCAAGCGCTTCAGGGCTCTGATGAAGCGCCGTCCCGTGGTAAAGCGCATCGTAGGGCTCACAGGAACCCCGGCCAGCAACGGCCTGATCGACCTCTGGGCCCAGTTCAAGCTGTTGGACAAAGGTGTGCGCCTAGGCAGGTTCATCGGAGCTTACCGTGATGCGTACTTCTCCCCAGACAAACGCAATGGACAGATCGTGTTCAGCTATAAACCCGCCCCCGGTGCGGAGGAAAGGATCTACCAGGCAATCGAAGACATCACGATCTCTATGAAGGCCCAGGACCATATCAGGATGCCCGAGCTCATGACCAATGAGTATAAGGTTTCCCTCAGCGACGATGAGCGGATGGTCTATGAGAGACTAAGGAAAGATCTGGTCCTGGATTCCTCAGGGGGACAGGTAACAGCGGCCAATGCCGCCAGCCTGTCTGGCAAACTGTTGCAGCTGGCAAATGGGGCTGTGTACACCGACGACGGGGCGATGATCGGCATCCATGATCGCAAGCTCGATACGCTTGAGGACCTCATCGAGTCAGCCAACGGGCAAAGTGTGCTGGTGGCCTATTGGTTCAAGCATGACCTCAGACGCATTACAGGGAGGCTGGAAAAGCTAGGGGTTTCATTCTCGAATCTGGACTCGAGCGAAAGCATCCGGATGTGGAACGAAGGGAACCTGCCGGTCGGGTTGATCCACCCCGCATCTGCCGGGCACGGGCTGAACCTCCAAAGTGGTGGCAACTGCCTGATCTGGTTCAGCCTCACGTGGAGTCTTGAGCTGTACCAGCAGACGGTGGCGCGCCTGTGGCGTCAAGGGCAGCAGTCCGAGACGGTGGTGGTCCAACATCTCATCACCGAGAATACCATCGATGAGCGCATCATAAAGGTTCTTTCAGGTAAGGCACTCACCCAGGATGCTCTGATCGAGGCGGTGAAGGCCGAACTTACAGGGGGCAGCCGATGACCGAGGCAAGCATGAGGCAGCTGGCGGCAGCAATCGTAGATCGAGCTGTGATGGACTGGCACAAGGCGATGTCCCAGCTGGAAGACAACCCCGATTACCTATACGCATGGGCAGACAAGGATGAGATCGAGCGGTTTTTCGAGAGTGAGTGGTTTGATTTCCTGTGCGACATCAACCCCGACTTCACCAAGATTCACCTACAGGAGGCAAGAGCATGAAAACAAAGGAATATCTGTCGCAGGCATGGTATCTGGACAAACGCATCAAGACCAAGGAACGCCAGCTCGATTGGCTCAAAAGCCATGCCGTCTACGTCTCCCCCAAACTCACCGAGGTCCCCAAGGCCCCATCGATCCGGCGCTCTCCTGTGGAGGAGGCCGTGGTGCGCATCGTGGAACTGGAGACAGAGATCAACACCAGTATCACTCAGTTGATGCGGCTCAAGGCTGAGATCGCTGATGCGATCCGAAGTGTCAACAGCATGGAGTGTGAGACTCTGCTGGAGATGCGGTACCTCACCTTCCTGGGCTGGGACCAAATTGCATCCCAACTGAATTATAGCCAGGACTACATCTACCACCTGCATCGGAAGGCGTTGGCACTGGTGAGGGTATCAGAAACCTAGCCATGTTAATTGTGACTGTATGGCGGTAATCAAAACACAACTGTAGTTTTTCTGGAATATCATGGCATGCATATCAGTCCCAGGTGCATATTTTCAACATACAGTTGTCGCCTTGACATTACTCTATCGAATGGATATATTAACCTTCATGAAGTTCTATGGCATCTGGTTTATATAACATCCCTTCTTTTTCTCACTAAGCTCCTTGAAAACCGAGGGGTTCTATAGTGCTGTCTTGGCACTTATTCAAGAGATAAATGAAGGATATACCAATGAATACCAGATCCAGAATCGAACACAGTTCGTTTGAACAAACGTATAGTTTCTTTATGAACCCGACAAATCATACATATCAAGAATTCCTGTCTGAGTTTGGGAAAGACGTGGCAGATAGTGTTTTCCACCATCTCTACAAAGATATTGATCAAAGCAGATTCTTTCGACAGCTTATTCCGATTAGGATGCTCCACGAGAGGAATACGAAAAAATACGTATTCCAGTTGTATGACCACAATCTGATAGAAACCGTCTGTATTAAACGCCGGACGGGAACGACTATTTGTATCAGTACTCAAGTAGGCTGCCTAGTAAAATGCAAATTTTGCAAGTCAGGAGAAGATGGGCTCATCCGTAATCTTTGTGCCTCCGAAATAGTTCAACAGTTGCTCTTTGTTGATGAAAAGATCAATCGAATTGTTTTTATGGGTATTGGAGAGCCTCTGCATAACTACAGAGAGTTATTAAGAGCAATTAGAATCATGAGAGATCGTCAGGGGATAGACTTCCCAACGGACGGAATTACAATTTCTACGGTTGGGCCAATTGATAAACTCTCATTATTACAGGATGAGCATATAAAAATACAATTAGTCTTATCCCTACACGCTACAGATCAGAAGACACGGGATTTCCTTATTCCTGGGATGGCAAAATTCCAGATTAACGAAGTTGTTGCAGCGGCCATGAAATATGGGAGGCGCCATAACAGAAGTATTATTTTCGGATATCTTCTGCTACCAGGGATCAATGATAAGGATGCAGATATCGAAAAGCTCATCCAATGGTTTTCAGGCAAGGATGTTGTCGTCAATCTTATGCAGTATAACGGCTCTGAGACTAGATACTTTAAGAAAACCAGCAAGATGAATATTTTGAAAGTGAAAAATAGACTTTTAGAAGGAGGTGTCAACGTGACAGTCAGGGAGAGTTTAGGAGAGTCGATAAATGCCGCATGCGGACAACTCTCCAATAAATATCGATGATTTAATATATTTTTCTACTTTACATTGAATTTTCAGGAAACTAGTGCTCAGATAACTTTCCGTATTGGTGAACACATGGAAAAGAACAAATGGAGCTTCGAAAGCCTTTCCGGGTTTTCTTTCTCCACTTCCAACTACTTCCCACTGAACATCTTTTTACTTATAAAAGATACTCTCATGGGCAACTACGTAAAGCAGTAGTTTTGGACAGTACCTGTGCACCCAATCGTTAAATTATCAGAAAATAACAGTTGTGCTCAGTTCGCGTTCCACGCTAATGTACAATCAGACAAGTCCAATCGAGAGCTCGGGAATTCCTCCCGGGCTTTCTTTTTGCCCGAAGGAGATCCTCGTATGCCCTACAAGCCCAAGCGACCGTGTAGCCACCCAGGCTGTCCGCGACTCACCGAAGGTCGGTACTGCGAGGAGCATGCGAAAGAGGCTGCGAGAACCTACGAACGCCATCAACGGAACCCGGGAACAAGCAGACGATATGGATCGGCTTGGAGGAAGGTTCGCAGTAAGTTCCTAGCCGAGCACCCCTTCTGCGAGCTGTGTCGGAGGCAGGGAAGACTTACACCAGCAACGATTGCCCATCACATCAAGGCCACCAGATATGGTGGCACTGATGACGATGAGAACCTCATGGCACTATGCAACAAGTGCCACTCGGCCCTCCACGGGCGTCAAAAGGACCGATGGAAAGGTTAAAAGGTTACTACTGGTGGTGTACCCCCTAGGGGATTATCAATCTCTACACCATATATGGTGTACAACGGGCAGGGGCAATCACGCGGAAAAATTGGAATTCAAACGGGGGATTGACCCCCTCATCATACGAAGGCGGTGCGACATGGCAAAAGACGGTACAAACCGTGGCGGTGCCCGCGTCGGTGCAGGGAGGAAACCCAAGGCTCTCTCAGAGAAAATCCACGAAGGCAGAGAGGCCCGCGTGGTGCAATTACCCGAGGCTCCCGAGCTCGAGGGCGCGGACATGCCTGAGGTCAAATATTACATGACGGTTACCCAGAAGAGTGGTATCGAGCTCGATGCTGCGGAGGTCTTCCAGGAGACATGGGAATGGCTCAAGACCAGACGCTGTGAGAATTTAGTCAGCAGCCAGATCATACACCAGTACGCGATGGCAGTGGCGCGATGGATCCAGTGCGAGATGGCAGTCAGCGAGTACGGCTTCCTCGCAAAGCACCCGACCACCGGTGCCGCGATCGCTTCTCCCTACGTTGCGATGAGCCGTGAATACATGAAACAGGTAAACCAGATCTGGTACCAGATCTTCCAGATTGTGAAGGAGAACAACGCCACCTCTTACCAAGGAGCGAACCCTCAGGATGACCTGATGGAACGACTGCTCACTGCACGCCGGTAACGCCAAACAATCAAACAACCAAAGGAATTCAAACATGAAGAACTACCTCACATCCGAGAGTGTCTGCCAAGGACATCCCGACAAGCTGTGCGACTACATCGCCGATTCGATACTCGATGCCTGCCTGAGCAGCGATGCATATTCGCGCGTGGCCTGCGAGGTCATGGCGACCAAGGGCCGGATCATCGTCGCCGGAGAGATCACCAGCCGCACCAAGGTCAACATACGCCAAACCGTACGGACCGCCCTTGCAGAGTGTGGCTACAACCCCAAGGAATTCACCATCAGCGTATTCCTCCACAACCAGAGTTCGGATATTGCAGGCGGCGTCGATACAGCCCTGGAGATCAGGGATGCCGAGGGTAAAGTGGATGAATTGGGGGCCGGGGACCAGGGCACGGTGTACGGATATGCAACCGACGAGACACCCACCTGCATACCCTTGCCTCTTGAACTCTCCCACCGCATCTGCAGCATCCTGGACACGTGCAGGAAGAACGGAACCATCATGGGAATCCGCAGCGACGGCAAGGCACAGGTATCGGTGGAGTACGAGAATGACAAGCCCGTCAGGGTGTCCGCCGTCATCGTCTCGGTCCAGCATGAGCGTGACAAGAATCTGGACACCCTCAAGGGCGAGCTCATCGAAAAGGTGCTCGAGCCTGCCTTCATTCACTTCCCCATCGATGCACACACCCGTATCCTCATCAACCCATCCGGCCGTTTCGTTGAGGGCGGACCTGGTGCCGACACCGGCCTGACAGGTCGCAAGATCATGGTGGACACCTACGGGGGCCTGGCACTCCACGGAGGTGGTGCCTTCAGCGGCAAGGATGCGACCAAGGTGGACCGAAGCGGGGCTTACATGGCGCGCATGATCGCCAAGAACATCGTCTCAGCCGGTCTTGCCAAGCGCTGCGGTGTAGCGATCTCCTACGCCATCGGAAAGGCTGAGCCTGTTGCCGTGAATGTACACACATTCGCAACCGGCAGGGTTGATGATGCCAGGCTTGCCGAGGCAGTGAGTAAGGTTTTCAGCCTCAAGCCGAAGGACATCATCGAGGAGTTGGGGCTGCGCAGTCCCATATACAACCTTACCTCCTGCTACGGCCATTTCGGCAATTCCCTCTTTGCGTGGGAACAGGTGAGCGAGCGGTATATCGAGGCGCTCAAGGGAGAACTTGATCATGACCATTGAACAGAAACACATCGATGAGTTGCTGCCTGCTGACTACAACCCGCGCAAAGACCTTAAGAGCGGCGATGCCGAGTATGAGAAGCTCAAGCGCTCCATCGAGCAGTTCGGCTACGTCGAACCGGTGATCTGGAACAGGACCACCGGCCGGGTCGTAGGGGGCCACCAGAGGTTGAAAATCCTCAGGGATGCCGGGCACACCGAGCTCGAGTGCGTGGTCGTGGATCTCTCCGAGGACAAGGAGAAGGCCCTCAACATTGCACTGAACAAGATCAGCGGCGAGTGGGACAAGGACAAGCTGGCCTTGCTCATAACCGATCTGCAGGGTCTGGACTTCGACGTATCGCTCACCGGCTTCGACCCGGCCGAGATCGACGACCTGTTCAAGGACGCGCTTGCCGAGGGCGTGCACGACGACGACTTCGACGTGGAGGCGGAACTCGAGAAGCCTGCGGTCACCAAAACTGGGGACCTGTGGAAACTGGGAAGACACCGCTTGGTATGCGGAGACAGCACCAAGGCCGAGACATTTGAGCTGCTCATGGCAGGGTCCAAGGCGAACCTGGTGGTCACCGACCCACCCTACAACGTCAACTACGAGGGCTCGGCCGGCAAGATCAAGAACGACAATATGGCTGGCGATGCTTTTCTGCAGTTCCTGCTCGATGCCTTCACGAACACCGCAGAGCACATGGCCGACGATGCCTCCATCTACGTATTCCATGCCGATACCGAGGGACTGAACTTCCGTAAGGCCTTCAGTGAGGCGGGTTTCTACCTCTCGGGCACCTGCATCTGGAAAAAGCAGTCGCTGGTGCTCGGCCGCTCGCCCTACCAGTGGCAGCACGAGCCGGTGCTCTTCGGATGGAAGAAGAAAGGCAAGCACCTGTGGTACACCGGACGCAAGGAATCGACTATCTGGGAATTCGACAAGCCCAAGAAGAACGGGGACCACCCTACCATGAAGCCCGTGGCCCTGCTTGCCTACCCGATCATGAACTCCTCGATGAGCAACACGCTGGTGCTCGACCCGTTCGGCGGTAGCGGCAGCACGTTGGTTGCCTGTGAGCAGACCGAACGGAGCTGTGCCACCATCGAGCTGGATGAGAAGTATTGCGATGTCATCGTCAAGCGCTATATCGAGCTTGTCGGATCCTCAGCCGGGGTCATCGTGCAGCGCGACGGACTGGATTACGCCTACGAGGAAGTCGCCACCGAGGGGGCACAGGATGGATGAGATCACCCTCGTCACCACCCTTTCGGTATGCCTGTTCGGCTCGGGGGGCATCGTCCTGTGGCTGCTCAACCGCCTTGCAAAGAAAAGCGACGACAGGCTTGCCTATGCCAAGGACCTCAGGGAGATCAAGACCACCATAACCAGAGTCCAGATGGGCTTGGTCATGGCACTGGAGAACGACAAGGTCATCTTCAAGTCGCTGAGGACCCATGAGATCAACGGGGAGAGTGAGGAGCAGGAGAAGAAGATGGACGATTACTTTCTGTCGCTGCTTGGCAGCAAGGGGGAACGGGGATGACTCTGAGTGCAATATTGCTCGCCTTCGCCGCCTTTTTAGGCTTGGTGATGGAGCTCTACAAGAAAAGCCTTCGCCGTGACAGGGCAAGCGAGAACGAGATCAAGCTGGTCGCCCTCGCCTGCTCGGCGCTCCTGGGGTATGTGACATTCCGCATCGTTGCGGGGACCGGCATGGACGGCGGCCTGAACCCCACGCCATACCTGGTGGTCCTGTACACCATTGTGATCTACCTGCTGCAGCTTCCTGCGTGCATGGCATTCTGGAAACCACTGGTCAAAAAGTTTATGGAGAGAAAAGCCGATGAATGAAATCATGCAGATGCTGATCCTCATCATCCTGGGGTTGCTGGGGATCACACGATTGCAGGCACACAAGACCAAGGACCTGAAAAAGGATATCCAGCAAGCCCAGTTTACGGTGAAGAAACGAGAACAGGAATTGGAGAAGATCGATGAAGTACAGCAGAAGATCACCACCATCACCCAAGAAAAACCGCCTGAAAAGATCGAACCTCCTGAAAGCGGTGATACTGCCGGCCGTCTTGATCGTCTCAACCGGCTGCACGAGCGTGCCAACAGGACAGGAGAATGACCCGTATCGCCAGGTTCTGGTCTCGATGGCACCCGAGGCTCCGACGATCCCGGTCTTCCCCACCCTGAAATGGACATACCAGAATGGATTGTACTGCATATCGGAAACGGATGCCGACAGGCTTCTGGACTACGGGGAGAACGAACTTCCGCTGTTCGCTCACCGCTACGAGCAATACCTGCGCCAGATCGGCCTTATCCTGGATGCGTTGTCAAAACCTTAGGGTATGGGACTTGCTATTAGCGGAAACCTAGGCAATCAATGCAGCCTGACAAGGAGGGTACACCATGGATGAGATGAACAAGAAACGAATTGAGGTACTCAAACTCCAATACCCAAAGGGATGTACGGTTGAGCTGGTGCACATGGATGACGAGCAAGCCCCACCCAAGGGGACCAAGGGAGTCGTGATCCAGGTGGACGACATTGGGACCATGCACGTTGCCTGGGAGACCGGCTCGACACTGGGTGTGGTGCCGGGTGTCGACATGGTCAGGAAACCGGGTGAGGAGATCCCCCGGCATAAGATCTTCTAGTGTACCTTTTCCACTTGAGACGGCAGGTTTCCTGAAGGTCGTCGTAAAGGGAAAGGAAATCCTCAAGGCTCATGACAAGGGTCGACGGATCCTCATCAAGTGCATTGCTGGCGGCGTCGCCCCATGAGAGGATGAAGGTCTTCCATTCCATATCGCTGGCCCTTTTTTCAAGCAACAGCGATGCCAGTTCCGTTGCCTCATCTCTTTCCAGCCTTCGGTCCTTCAATGGGCCGAAGGCATTGTATCGTGCCCCAAGCTCTCTTCTCACTCGTTTGAACGGGTTACCCGGATAGCATCTCACACCCTCAAGGAGCCGCCAGCCGTTGTTTCGTGAACGGAAGTACAGATGGTACAGCTTCTCCACGATCATCGGAGGCAGCATCGTAGGCGAGAGCAGCAAGGACGGACAAGCCGGTCCCATCAGGGCGAACAGAGGCTCGAGGTTCATCTCGAAGGCAGGAAGATCACCCAGGGCTGCCTTGCCGACCTCCATCACTCGCACTGATAGCGGGCTCAGCTCCAGGATGAGCATGTCAGCCTCATACAGATGTTCGGTCCCCCCAAGGCCCAGCACGAAGAGCGATGGATTGACCGGGTCGATCGTACCACAGCCCATGAGAAGCTGGAAGGTTTTCATGCTGATACTGTCCAGTGCCCTGAAAACGGGCACATCATGCATCGTGAATATCGAATTGGTGTTGCTCAAGAAGATCTCCTAGGTTGTTTCTGGTATGGAATCCGGGTTGGGACCCTCATGCATTGTCATACGGGGTCCGCAAAAAGGCAACAAAAATTCGATCCGCTCACAATAAAAAAATAGTGTATCTTATTTGCATATATACACTTGCTATATATCCCTCTTTGAGTGATTACTACAGTACGAAGAAAAACACACCAAAGAGAGGTAGACGGCATGGAAAAGACAACACGGTTCGGAATCGAGATCGAGATGACAGGCATCACCCGCAAGGACGCAGCCCTGGCTGCCCAGACAGTCCTCGGTGGCACTCTAGCCTACGGTGGCTCCTACTACGACACCTACGAACTGAGGACCTTCGATGGCCGCACATGGAAGTTCACCTACGACGGATCCATCAGGTGTGAGACCAAGACTCGAGGGATCAAACAGAGCGCATCACGCCTATACAGCGTCGAGCTGGTCAGCCCGATCCTCACCTACGAAGCTGACATCGAGAACCTGCAGGAGGTCATCAGGGCACTGAGAAAGGCCGGAGCCTTCACCAACAACTCGTGTGGCATCCACATCCACCTTGATGGAGCGGCGCACACACCGCGCTCGATCAGAAACTTCGTGAACATCATCTACGCCCGAAACGACCTGTTCTACAAGGCCCTCGGCATAGAAGCCCAGCGGGCACGGTACTGCAAGAAGATGGACGAGCACCTTGTGACGACCATGAACCGCAAAAAGCCGACCACCTTCGCCAAGATCGAGAGCATCTGGTACGAAGGCTACCGGGGAAACCGGGATGCACATTACCACGACAGCCGCTACCATTTTTTGAACCTGCACTCCTTCTTCCACGGCCACAAGACCGTCGAGCTGAGAGGCTTCAACAGCACGCTCCATGCCGGAGAGGTCAGAAGCTACATTGTCCTTGCCCTCGCATTGAACACCCAGGCGCTCACACAAAGCTCGGCGAGCACCAAGAAGCCCCAAGCCGAGAACGAGAAGTTCGCGATGCGCACCTACCTCAACCGCATCGGCTTCATCGGCGACGAGTTCCGCTCCTGCCGCGAGCACCTGACCAAGCGCCTTAGCGGATCAGCGGCATGGAGACGGCGGGTTGCCGCCTGAAGGGGCGACGGATCTGCAAGCTGAGGGCGGGACAACCGCCCTTTCAGGTGGTAGAAGACCAAGTGAAGGAGTAAAGCAACGATGAAGAAAGTCTATCTGGCCTATGGAAGCAATCTGAACCTCGAACAGATGGGAGAGCGATGCCCCGATGCCGCAGTCATCGGAACAACGATACTGCACGATTATCAGCTGGTGTTTCGGGGAGGCCGACATACTGGTGTGGCCACCATCGAGATGAAACGGGGTGCAAAGGTTCCGGTGCTGCTTTGGCAGATCACCGAGAAATGCGAGAAGGCCTTGGACCGCTACGAAGGTCACCCCCATCTGTATCGAAAGAAGTGCCTGATGGTGAACCTGGATGGGGATGAACTGGTGGCGATGGCCTACGTCATGAACGAAGGACCTCCGCTGGCGATGCCGGATGCATACTATTACTCGACCATCCTTGACGGTTACTACGACTGCGGCTTCGATGAGGGTATCCTCAAGCAGGCGGTTATGGAATCGATGGAGGCCGGCAATGACTGAGCAGATCAAGGACCAGATCCTCAAGGTACGTGACAGCGGTCTGACGAACATGTTCAACACGGGGGCGGTCCAGTGGATCGCTTCCCAGATGGGGCTTACGGAACTTGTCGACTACCTTGATGGGGACAGCACAAGGGAATACGCTCACTTCATACTCACAGGCGAAGGCTGACAGGAGCCTTCACAAGGTGTCATACCCGACTCTGCACCAGTAGTGTGTTTCTTCAAATTATTGCTCTGTAACAGGTTGCTTTAGTTTCCGATTTGAGGGATATATACACCAACAAAACGGACACGGAGGCAAGAGCATGTGGAGAGAAGGAACTTTGGAGATCGGGAAGAGCGTTTTCACCTACTGCATCAAGGTGTACGGGGAGGGTTCGGAATACGGGATCGACGAGGGAAGGATCTCCAAGCTGATGCTCAAGAGGAATGGCAACGTCGTATGCAACTATGACCGCGGCTGGGACATCAGGCCACGTGACACTGATACCAGGCAGGCCCTTGTGAGCCTGAAGAAAACATACAACTGACAACAAGTACCCACCACTTGAAGGGACCCACGCCGGGTCCTTTTTGTTTGCCCTGAGGAATGAAATAAGTTATGCCGAAACCGAAGAAATACACCCCTACATCCTTCATGGTAAAGGAATCAACCTACGACAAGACCCTGGCCGACCGTGCAGTTGGGTTCATCGAATGCCTCTGCCACACCAAGGGGGTTTGGGCTGGAAAGCCCTTCAAGCTGCTTGGCTGGCAGGAGAGAATCATCCGCGACCTGTTCGGTATCGTCAAGACCGATGGATATCGGCAGTTCAACACCGCCTACATCGAGATTCCCAAGAAGAACGGCAAGAGCGAGCTCGCCGCCGCGGTGGCACTGCTGCTGACCTGTGGAGACTTCGAGGAACGCGCCGAGGTCTACGGGTGTGCAGCCGACCGGCAGCAGGCATCGATCGTATTCGAAGTGGCAGCGGACATGGTGCGCATGTGTCCCTCGCTGAATCGACGCGTCAAGATCCTCGCCGCCACCAAGCGCATCGTGTACCTGCCGACCAACAGCTTTTATCAGGTGCTGAGCGCCGAAGCCTACTCCAAGCACGGATTCAATATCCATGGGGTGGTCTTCGATGAACTGCACACCCAACCCAATAGAAAGCTCTTTGATGTGATGACCAAAGGCTCGGGTGATGCGCGTGCCCAACCGCTGTTCTTTCTGATCACCACCGCGGGCACTGACCAGCACTCGATCTGCTACGAACAACATCAGAAGGCCAAGGACATTCTCGAGGGAAGAAAGCACGATAAGACCTTCTACCCGGTGATCTACGGCTCAGAAGAGGACGACGACTGGACCGATGCAAAGACATGGAAGAAAGCCAACCCGTCGCTGGGGCATACCATCACCCTCGAGAAGGTGAAGGCGGCCTGTGACAGCGCAAGGCAGAACCCGGGCGAGGAGAACGTGTTCCGTCAACTCAGGCTCAACCAATGGGTCAAGCAGGCGGTGCGCTGGATGCCGATGGAGAGGTGGGACCTGTGCAACTTCCCCGTCGATGCCGAGGAGCTCGAGGGCAGGGTCTGCTACGGCGGACTGGATCTCTCGTCGACCACCGATATCACTGCGTTCGTGCTCGTATTCCCACCCAGGGATGAAAATGACAAGTTCATGATCCTCCCCTGGTTCTGGATACCCGAGGACAGCCTGGGCCTGCGTGTGAGGCGTGATCATGTGCCCTACGACGTATGGGAACGAACCGGCCACGTACAGACCACCGAAGGCAACGTGGTCCACTACGGATTCATCGAGGCTTTCATCGGCGAGCTCGGCAAGAGATACAACATCCGGGAGATCGCGTTCGACCGTTGGGGAGCGGTGCAGATGGTGCAGAACCTTGAGGGCATGGGCTACACGGTGGTGCCCTTCGGACAGGGATTCAAAGATATGAGCCCCCCGACCAAGGAGCTGATGAAGCTGGTATTGGGGCAGAGCATCGCACATGCGGGCCATCCGGTACTCCGCTGGATGATGGACAACATTTTCATCCGCACCGATCCGGCTGGAAACATCAAGCCCGACAAGCAGAAGTCCACCGAGAAGATCGACGGCGCGGTTGCCACAATCATGGCACTGGATCGGGCGATCAGGTGCGGCAACGAAGTGCGCGAATCGGTCTACGAGGACCGAGGCATCCTCTTCATCTAGGAATCAGGAGATACATATATGGGACTCATATCCAAGCTTGTCACCAGAACGCGTGACAAGCCGCAAAACAGGACCAGCGGGTCCTCATACAGTTTTCTCTTCGGAGGATCGACATCCGGCAAGGCGGTGAACGAACGATCGTCGATGCAGATGACGGCAGTCTATGCCTGCGTGCGCATCCTGGCCGAGGCGATCGCAGGCCTGCCGCTGCATCTGTACCGTCACGACGATGAGGCGAGCAAACACAAGGCCAAGGATCATCCGCTGTACACCCTGCTGCACAGCGAGCCCAATGCGGAGATGACCAGCTTCGTGTTCCGCGAGACGCTGATGACCCACCTGCTGCTCTGGGGCAACGCGTACGCTCAGATCATCCGAAACGGCAAGGGCCAGGTTGCAGCACTCTACCCGCTGATGCCAAACCGCATGCAGGTCGACCGCGACAAGAGCGGCAAGCTCTACTACCAATACACCACCAGCGCCGAGGATGCACCGACGATGAAAGGCACTTCGGTGGTACTGGATGCCTCCGAGGTGTTGCACATCCCGGGCCTGGGCTTTGACGGGTTGGTGGGCTACTCGCCGATCGCGATGGCCAAGAATGCCATCGGCATGGCGATCGCCTGTGAGGAGTATGGGGCGAAGTTTTTCGCCAACGGGGCTGCCCCAAGCGGGGTGCTGGAGCATCCGGGAACGGTGAAGGACCCTTCCCGCCTGCGCGATACGTGGCAAGGCCAATTCGGCGGCTCATCCAATTCGCACAAGGTCGCGGTACTCGAAGAGGGAATGAAATACACCCCCATCTCGATCTCGCCCGAGCAGGCGCAGTTTTTGCAGACACGCAAGTTCCAGATCAACGAGATCGCACGCATCTTCCGCGTCCCCCCTCACATGGTGGGGGACTTGGAGAAGTCCTCGTTCAGCAACATCGAGCAGCAGTCGCTGGAGTTCGTCAAATACACCCTTGACCCGTGGGTCATCCGCTGGGAGCAGGCGCTTTCGCGAGCACTGTTGGCATCCGATGAGAAGCAGACGCATTTCTTTCGCTTCAACGTCGAGGGACTGCTGCGTGGCGACTACCAGAGCCGCATGGGCGGGTATGCCACCGCACGCCAGAACGGATGGATGAGCGCCAACGATATCCGAACGCTGGAGGACATGGATCTCATTACCGACGAGGACGGAGGAAACCTCTACCTCATCAACGGAAACATGCTCCCCCTCTCTCGGGCAGGGGCATTCGCAGACAAGGCTACCAACACATCCCAGGAGGAGAGTAATGAAGAACAAGAAGTTCTGGCAATGGAAAAACCAGAGCGAAGAAGAAGGCAGAGCGAGAATCCTTGAGCTTTCGGGCACGATCGCCGAGGAGAGCTGGTTCGATGATGATGTCACACCCGAGCAGTTCAAGGATGAGCTGTTCGCCGACAGCGGCGAGGTGACCGTGTGGATCAACAGCCCCGGTGGGGATTGCATCGCAGCGAGTCGCATCTACGCGATGCTCATGGATTATCCGGGAGCAATCACTGTGAAGATCGACGGGATCGCAGCGAGCGCCGCCTCGGTCATCGCGATGGCGGGCACGAGGGTGCTCATGGCGCCCACTGCCTTGATGATGATCCACAATCCCATGACGCTCGCCTATGGAAACCATCAGGACATGCAAAAGGCCATAGGCATGCTGGATGAGGTGAAGGAAAGCATCGTCAACGCCTACGAGATCAAGACGACCCTCACCCGGGCGAAGATCAGCCACCTGATGGACAACGAGACGTGGATGAATGCCAAGAAGGCCATTGAGTTGGGCTTCGCCGATGCGATCCTCGAGGATGCGAAGAAAGCGTCCAATGAGGCATCGTATGCGTTCTCGATGCGCACCTCGCAGCTCTCACTGATGAACAAGATCACCGAAACCTATGCACACACAGAAAACCAGGAGCCACCTGAACAAGGCAGAGCCGCCCTTGGCGAGCTCGAGAAACGACTGAATCTCATCAAACCCCAATAGGAGACAACACAATGGGAAAGATCAACGACATGCGCTCCCAGCGCGCGAAGACCTGGGAACAGGCGAAGGCATTTCTTGATGCGAAGCGCAACGACAAGGGCATCCTGAGCGCCGAGGACACCACCACCTACGAACGTATGGAAGAGGAGATCGTGGATTTGGGCCACGAGATCGAGCGCCAGGAGCGCATCGAGGCGTTCGAGCGCGAGCTGAACGCACACGTGGGCTCTCCGATCACCAGCCGCCCCGATGGAGCACAGAAGGCTGAGAAGAAAGCAGGACGTGCTTCGGACGAGTACCGTAAGGCGTTCTGGAACCACCTCAGACGCCGCGAGAACGCACCTGAACTGCGTAACGCATTGCAGGTGGGAACCGACACCGAAGGCGGCTACCTGGTGCCCGACGAATTCGAACACACCCTCATCAAAGCACTTGAGGAGGAGAACCTGTTCCGCTCAATTGCCAGAATCATCCAGACCGCCAGCGGCGATCGCAAAATTCCCATCAGTGCATCCAAGGGTGAGGCGGCATGGATTGATGAGGAGGGAACCTATCCTGAGAGCGACGACAGTTTCGGGCAGGTGACCATCAGCGCCTACAAGCTGGGTACGATCATCAAGGTGTCCGAGGAGCTCATCAACGACAGTGTGTTCGACATCGAGTCTTACATCGCCACCGAGTTCGCCCGCCGCATCGGAGCCAAGGAAGAGGCGGCCTTCTTCACCGGGGACGGATCGGGCAAACCGCTGGGTATCCTCGCGGCCACCGGGGGTGCACAAATCGGCGTCAACGCGGCTTCCGCAACCGCCCTGCATGCCGATGAGGTCATCGACCTGTACTATGCACTGCGATCTCCGTATCGCAAGAACGCAGTGTGGGTGACCAATGATGCCACCGTCAAGGCACTTCGCAAGCTCAAGGACGGCAACGGGCAGTACATCTGGCAGCCTTCGCTGACTGCAAACACCCCTGATACCATCCTGTCCCGTCCGGTGAAGACCTCGGCTTACATGCCCGAGATCGCAGGTGGGGCCAAGACGCTGGCCTTCGGGGACTTCTCGTACTACTGGATCGCCGACCGCCAGGGACGTACCTTCAAGCGCCTGGGCGAACTGTTTGCTCCGACTGGACAGGTGGGCTTCCTGGGCTCTCAGCGTGTGGATGGGCGACTGATCCTTGGCGAGGCCGTCAAGGTCCTGCAGCAGAAGGCCTAAGGGAGGTTATTGATGTCATATAACACCAAGAACTACCGCGAGCAGGGCGGTGAGAAAACTGTAATCGGCGGCGAGGTGATCCTCGCTGCGAATGCGAAGGTAACCATCGATCCAGCGGCGATCATCGAAGGGCTGCCCAGTGGCAGCATCAATGCCGCTGCCAGCCAGGCAGACAGCACGGCTACTACCATCGAGGATCTCGTGGTGGATTTCAATGCACTGCTGGCCGCCCTCAAGAGTGCGGGCCTGATGGCCAGCTGACAGTAAACGGATTCCAAGGATTTTTGGGGGCATCCCGGTAAAAACTGGGGTGTCCATCATTTCGATGATGGAGGAAGCGCATGATCGCCAGTATCGCCATGTTCAACACCTACAGCGGCAATTATGAGGACTCTCCCGAGGCCGTAGAGCTCAAGGGCGCTTTCCTCTCCACTGCCGAGGATATCGTGAGCTCGTACCTGGGCTTCGATCCAAAGCAGCAGGAGTATGCCGATGTGGTCGCCTCGGGCTCGGGCTCTAGACGCCTGTACCTACGTGCGCGCAACATCACCAGTGTCGAAGCGCTCACTGTGGGGATGGTCAAAGTGGATACCACGTTGGTGGCACCGTGCGACGACCATATCCGTTTTGTGGATCACACCACCAAGTTCCCCATCGGTGAGGACAATATCGTGGTGAGCTTCACAGCGGGATGGGATATCGGGCAGATGCCTTCGGTGATCGTCGTCTCGATCCTACGTATCGCCACGCTCATGCTCAGCGAGACCGGTGGCAACATCGGCCTGACAGGCAAGAGCTTTGCCGACAACAGCCGCACGTTCGTCAATTACAGCAACTACCGCAAGTACCTGCAGCCACTGGACAGCTTGCGCATCCTGGGGTTCTGACATGTTTGAGAGACGGAAACGATACAGCACCGAAAGCGTATCGGTCGAGACCGACCTGGCTGAAGCATTAGGGTACCTCGAATCCCTCGGGGTAAATCGGCACAAGGCGATGCGACGTATCCTGGGCGGCATCGGCACGGCCGCAAGAGCCCAGGTACGCAAGGCCTACAAGTCCCACGGGCTCTCCAAAGGTAGTGGGGCGCTGTACAAGAGCATCAGCCGCCGTGTGATCCGAAGCGGCAAAGCGGTCATCGTCGAAGCCAAGGCTTCCTCACAAGAGACCAAAGTATTCTACGGTTACGCGCTGGCCAAGGGAGCTCGGATCACTGCTAAAAATGGAGGGTATCTGACCTTCCAAAAGGACGGCAAGTGGGTGCGCGTGCATTCGGTGAAGCTTCCCGAGCGCGATTTCGTGGCCGCTCCGGTGAAGAAGTACCTGAGCACGACGGCCTTCAAGACGAAGCTCGATCAGCTGGTGCAGCGGGAAGTGGCGCGTATTGAAAAGGAGAGTAAACGATGATAACTGAGATGCAGGTACTCGAAAGGCTCAAGACAGTGATTGCCACTGATTTGATCGGTTTGCAGGAGAGCGAGGAGGGGATTTCCATCGAGCACTTCGACGATAAGAACATAGAGATCGATTTCCCCGATGTGGACAGCATGCGGCGACCCACGATGCTTTACATCCAGCCCGATTATGAGAACCTCGAGCCGCTGGGCATGAACAGCGACCTGGCCACCATGCGCGCAACCATCTTTCTCCTGTGCAAGAGTGCACCCAACGCGATTCTGGTCAAGCGTGTATTCGCACTGTATGGAGCCCTGTACCTACTCGTACGAGGTGATCCCACGCTGGGAGGATTCATCGAGGACGCGCGCATCACCGACATGGACTACTACCCTGCCGTAACCGCAAGCACGACGGTCACCGCCATCGAGGCAAGCATCGACTTGCAGTGGTCCAAGGAATTCTAAACAAGAGAGGAAACGCATATGGCATTTTACACAGGAACGGGATCGCGGCTGCAGGCAGGCAAGGAAAGCTCCTTCGCCCAAGCTGCCAGTCCCACAACACTGGTCGATCTGACCAGTGAAAGCATCAAGGTGGCTGTCGAGAAAGGTGACGAGGGTTCGCTGCTGGGAAGCAAGACTGCTACGAACCGCGATCTTCTGGCGGTGACGGTGGAGGGCTCGGTGAGCTTCATCCTCCGACCCGAATCGGCTGGCCTCATCCTGCATGCGGCCCTGGGAGGAGAAGATACCTGCACCCAGGTGGGGGAAACGGATGAGTACACCCACACCATCGGTCTTTGCGATGTGAACGAAGCACTTCCAAGCCTCACCTTCACCATTGATCGCAAGGCGGCTATCAAGCGGTATGTGGGGTGCACCATCAGCGCCCTCAGCCTGGATTGCGCGGCCGGCGATTACGTGAAGGGCAGCATGGACCTCAAGGGGACCACCGAGGAGACGGGAACGCTCGATGCGGCGCTGAAAGCCTTCAGCATCCCCTCGTACCGGTGCACCAATGCGACCTTCACGGTCAACGGCACAGCGTACGACATCACCAGCGCATCACTGAAGATCGACAACGCGCTCGAAAGCTCCCCACGCACCTATGCCTCAGGCCTGTATGCAGGCAGGCCCCAGCATGGAAAGAGAGCTGTGACCATCAACTTCGAGATCCCCTACAGCGCCGAGGTTGAAACGCTCAAGAGCTCGTACCTGACCAGCGAGGAGAACGCTTCTGTCCAGCTGACCTTCTCTTCCCCTTCGGCGGGACACAGCATCACCATCACCCTCTCGCATGTGGCGATCAGCGAGGTGGATGCGAATGTCGGGGGAACGGGCATACTCAGCTCTACCGTCGCGGGCGAGGCGCTCAGTGTGGGCACCGATGAGCCCATCACCATCGTGATCACCGACAAGATTTCGACACCCTACGGAGGATAACAGCCATGTTTATCAAGACAAGACATTATGACGCGTGCATACAGAAGGTACGCATCGAAGTGGGAACACTGGTGGGCCTCAAGGCCGACGACGAGGCATACATCGTGCTCAAGGAGCTGCCCACCTTGGAGATGCTCAAGCTGAAGGAAGCCTCCGAGCAGGGGGAGAATCAGACGCTCACCCTGCTTCGCGACCTGCTTCCCTCGATCCTGGTTGATCACAATTTCTACGAGGATGCGGATGCCAAAAAGAAGATGGACAACCGCGAAGTTGCCTCACTGGTGTTCGAGTCGCTGGATCTGACGGTGAAGGTCGTCAACGAATACACCCATGCCGCTTTTTTTTCCCGTGCGGACGCGAGCGGCGCCAGATCGCATCCCTCTGCACAGAAATCTTCAACGGACGACGTAGCGCCGAGCTCTACGCCGAGTACGGCCACTGGCTCTTCTACATAACCGATATCTATCTGCCCTGCTGCGATTCTGAGAGTGGGGACTTCAGGCACTTGCCGTTCGCTGGTTCCCTCATGGACCAGCCGTATATGAGCATGCAGATCCTTAAGCTGATCCAGCTCAACTATCGGCGGCATGTGCATGAACAGGCTAAGAAAATGACACAAAAACACTAATCACAAGGCGTCCATGGGGCGCCTTTTTCATTGCATAAGGGGAAAGCGAGTATGGCAGCACAAGCGAAAGTCATCATCAAGGGCCAGAACGATATCGGTGGTGCGGTCAAATCAGCTGCAGCCGACCTGGGAAGCCTCAAGGGTGCTGCAACCAAACTGGGTGGAGTGCTTAAAGGCGCCTTCGCCGCCACCGCGATCATCGCTTCAGTGAAGGCTTTGGGAAGCGCGGTATCGGCAACATTCTCCGAGTTCTCCGCAGCCGAACGATCCTACAAGCAACTCGCACTTGCTCTGGGGGACAGCACCTCGTATGAGAAGGTTACTGCCGTGGTCGAGCGCCTGAGCAGCCAGACGCTTTCGGGCAAGGGCGATATCGAATCCATGGTCGCCCAGCTGGCCGCGCTGGGCAAGAGTGCCGACGAAATCGAAAGCATCTCCGAGGCGGCAGTGTACCTGTCCAACGTGACGGGCAAGGACCTCAACGGCTCGATGATGAACCTGCTGGATTCGTACACCGGAGCTACCGGAGAGCTGAGGAAACTTGGCATCGAACTGGATGGCCTCACCAAGGACGAGCTCGCACACGGAGCGGCGGTCGACAAGGTGATCGACAAGCTCGGAGAGTACTCGGCGATGATGGCCGATGGGGACAGTGCCCAGCACCTGACGAACATGAAGAACACCTGGGGAGACATCCGCCAGCAGGTGGGCGGCATCATCGATTACAACTTCGGTCCATGGTTGGGCAATCTCGATGTAGCCTTCAGCGGCATCAAGACCAACCTCACCAATATCATCAACTATGTAGGGGCGGTGATGAAGAACCTGCCCCAAGCTTTCAAGCTGACGCTGTCCACGGTGTGGGAATTGCTCAAGCGCACCTTCGAGTGGGATTCGCTCAAGCTGATCATCACCACCACAGCCCAGAATATCGGCATCGTCATCAGCGCCATGCTCAAGGCGGTGTTCGAAAGCATTCCCAAGCTGCTGGGCAATGCAGTGGTGGGCATCATCAGCTGGGTCACCTACATCGCACTGAACATCGAAAGTGCGATTCTGGGGGCATTCCAGAATGCGATCAACAAGGCGGGGGACAAGATCCAGGGCACCTGGGTCGGAAAGATCTTCGGTCTGGGTGACAAGCTGGCAAACCTTGATATGGGAGCCCAGGCGAGCAAGGATGAGGCGACCTTCTACAAGCAGCAAGCCGACCAGAGCTTCGAGAATCTGGGACCGCTGTTGCGTGATGCGCTCACCGATGCAATCGATACCGCCCAAACGGTCGCTCTCAATAGTGCCGACATGGTCTCTTCCCTGTACGGCGATATCGGCCTTGATTTCAAGACTGCACTCGATGAGATTGTCGCACCTGACCTTGAGGCGATCGCCCAGAAGGCCGATGCGGCGAACCAGAGCAAGCTGCTTTCTCAGATCGCTTCCAGTGGCGAGGGTACGGCAGCATCCACAGCCGAGACAGCCGAAAACACCAAGCAGACCGACACCCGCATGGGCTCTCAGATCGCCTCGATGCTCAGTGAAGGATTGACAAGTGTGTTCACCGGCCTGTTCGGGGACGTCACCGGAGGCCTTATGGGCATGGAGGCCACCGAGATGCTGGGAGGGGTTACCGCGATCATATCAACGTTGCAGCCGATCATCGACATCATCTTCAACACCCTCTCTCCCTTGGGCATCTTGCTCACCATCCTCCAGGGGTTCGTCTCGGTGATGGAGCCGGCGCTCACGGCGGTGTTCCAGCCGCTGGTGGATGTGTTCACCTGGATCGGGACCACCTTGGCAAGTCTGTTCCTGCCGGTCTTGGATGTGCTGCACACAGCCTTCGCCTTGGTGGGAAACATCCTCATGGCGGTCCTTACTCCGGTATTGCAAAGCCTTGCCCCGGTCTTCCAGGTCATCAGCGGCATCATGATGGCATTCTCCCCCCTCCTGCTGTTGGTGGCCAAGGCCTTCACGATCCTCATGAGCCCACTACAGTACGTTGCAGACCTGCTCTCCTGGCTCGGAAGCTGGGTGCAGTACCTCGGGTCCGTGATTGCCACCGCGGCCTACAACCTGGTGCACCCGTTCAGGAAAAAGAGCTATGCATCCAGCCCCGGTTCCTTTTCCAGCGACGCCTTCAGCGGCCTTGGTGACCGTCTGGCGAACATTGATTCGATCGCAGACCAGGGGAGCGTGGCAACCGACGCGGTCTCCACCACCACGGCAGTGGGAAACGCAGGGTATCAGGGAGCAACGCAAGTGACCATCAACATCTACCAGCAGGCACCGGTCGTCGGCAGCGACGGGATGCGCGCCTTCGCCCGGATGATCCGAGGCGAGTTCGAGCGGCTGGACTACTACGGAGTGACAACCTAGATGAGCATCATACACAGCCCCTCTCTCACCCTCACCTTCCTGGGAGGCGACCTCGAGACGGGACACTCCTTGGTACAGACGATCGCCGAACAGCATATCGCACGCAGGTCGATCACCTTCCACCAGCAGCTGCTGTCCGGCTTGAAAAGCGCCTCGAATCAGGTTGATCTGCTCTTGGATAAGACTTGCCCTGCGATCGAGGATATCATCGCCACCGAAGGCGATGTGAAGGCCACCCTCACCGACGGCACTGAGACCCTGTTCACCGGCTACCTCTCAACCAGCTACAGCTGGATGCTCACCCACAGCGGAAAGCAAGCGCTGGCGATCACCATCGAGGACACAGGCACCCGGCTGTTGGGAAAAGCCTTCATTGAAAGTGGACGGCACCTATTCAACTGCACAGCCAGCGAGGCGATCGCCTCTATCTGCACAAGAGCGGGTATCACCGTATCACCAGATTGCATTTCCCTCACTGCAACGGTCACCCGAAGCGTGGATGGATCGGTCACCTGCGGCGAGCTGCTGGACCAATTGGTCTACGAGCTGGGCTGTGTGTACTTCTTCGACGAGCTGGGACACCTCAGGCTCTTCAAGGTGGACTGCACCTCCACCGAAGCTCTGCCCACCCTCGACAAGGACGACTTGGTTGTGGTGGGAGGCAAGGCGATCACGCTTTCCAAGAAGATCCGCCAGTACAAGAGTGCGCGGGTTTCTTTTACCCGCCTGGGGGAGGCCAGCGACTATCTGGTGTACCGCAATACCACAGGACGAGGGGATGGGCACCCGTATTGTTACCTCAAGCTGGAAGGTGGTGCGCACTTCGACGGCAGTGAAATCTATACCCAAGGCGAGTGGACCGAAGCCCAGACGGACAGTTTCCGCACTCCCGCTCTGATCGAAGCCTGCAACGCCGCAAGTGAGATCGATATCGTGGGATCGAGCGACATCATCGCCGTCTCGAACGTGTGCACCGAGTTCACCGCCGAAAGCGGCTACATCACCGCGAGCATCAGCGCAGCCGGAGGTCCGTACCTGGCGATCGAGGCATACAATAGCGGGACCTTCGCCTACCACATCACCAGACTCGATGCCTATGCCGACATCATTTATGTGCGTGACACGAACATCGTCAGGACAGCCGACAGCGTCTACGAAGGTGAAAAGTCGGACAATTTGCTCTCCGAGGAGCTGGTATTCGTGCACGAGCGCACCCTGGCCCAAGCGCATGCGAACCTCCTGGGCCAGTTCCACCGCCATGCTGGCAGCCAGTACATCTTCTTCTCGGCAGTCGACTTGAGGTGCGGCAGCCTCGTCAGACTCATCGACAACGCCTTCAGCGGCCTGAATGTTTCAGTCCTGGTGACCGCACGCACCTTCACCGATGAGAGTGCGGTGTACCGCTACGAGGCGGTGGGCATCTCGGCATTCGACCTGAGTGCCCCAGCATACCTTCAGGTACTCGACAGGGGCAAGAACGACACCGTCGGTTCCCCAGGGCCACCGGGGGTGGACGGCTCGTCGTACACCGTATCCATCCAGTCGTCCAACGGCTCGATCTTCCGACCCGAGCAGGTCGATACGATCCTCACCTGCCACGTCCACAAAAACACCACAGAGATCACCGAAGAGCTGGATGCCTCGCGCTTTCGGTGGAAGCGCCTCAGTGCCGACCCCGTCGATGACGGGCGGTGGAACACCTCATCAAAGGCAATCGCCCATAAGAGTGTCGAAATCAAAAACGCAGACTGCGTCGGACGTACGGTCTTCTTCTGTGAGATCGACCTGACCGGCTACGAAGCATAAGGAGCACCTACAATGGCAAAGACAAGCGCCAGTTTCACGCTGATGGATTATACCGACGGTATTTCCCTCATCACCGGTATCGACAGCAATCTGCCCCTCACCAGCCTGTACGATACATCGAACCAGACCCTCAATCCCTCGTGGGCAGGAGACACCTCGCTGCAGCTCACCCCTGTGGTGCGCAAGGCAGGAGGGACCGATGTCGTTTCCACCATGACAGCCAAGGCCTGGAAGCGCCGTATCGCAGGTTCGGCCACCTGGACTACGGTCACCAGCGGTTCCAACGGTGAGACGATCAATGCCACCAGCGGGGTACTCACGGTGAGCGAGGACAAGCTCACGACCGATGTGTGGCAAATCGACTACCAGTTCAGCGGCACCTACACCGATCCGGTGCTGAACCTCGCCTTTCCCGTGACGATCGTCATCACCCTCTCGCGGGTGGCCAACGGCACCTCATTCGTGGTCGCCCGGGCCTACGCCACCGGAGGCAGCCAGTTCAAGAACCACAGCCCCTCCTCCCTGTCGCTCAAGGCCGAGCTCATCCGCGGTACCACCAAGGACACGACAAACCTCGACTACCAGTGGAAAAAATCGATCAACGGGACCGTCTGGGAGGATATCGCAGGAGCAACTGCGGCCACCTTGGCTGTCACTCCTTCCATGGTGGATTCGTTTGCGATGTTCAAGTGCTCGATCCTGGACACCGACGCCACCTCCGACACTTTCAACATCAGCTACGACACCGAGGCCGTTTCGATCCTGGACGTCACCGATCCCTACCAGGCGGTCATCGAGTCCACCGCGGGAAGTTATTTCAAGAACGACACGGGCAGCACCACCCTCATCTGCCGTGTGTATCAGAACGGCGAGGAGATTGACGGGACCGGAGTGAGCCTCACCTACACATGGACCAAGACCGACAAGGACGGGACAGCGGTGGCGTTCACCCCCACGGCGGTTGCCCATGGATCGATCGTCACCACCAAGAAGAAGGCCATCTCCGTCTCGCACGATGATGTGACGGTCAAGGCCACCTATTTCTGTTCGGTCAGCTGACCAAAAGGAGAACACATGGCACTAACCGGCGCAAGTTATACCCTCACATCCCTCAGCGACGCCCCCTCGTACCAGTTGCAGCTGACAATGTCTTCTGCCTCCTCAGGGATTTTGGATCTTGCTTTCTACAAGAACGGGTTGCTGTACACACCCTCGGTATACGTGCATGCACGCAGCTGGAACGGCAGCAGCTGGGCCCAAAGCGGTGCAAGCGGGACCATGACAGGGGGAGTTCGCTCGTACAGCTACAGCTCGGCGGGTGCCTTCGATGTGCAGATCTACACCGATTCGTCCAAGACCGAGCTGCTGGCCACATCATTCGTCTCCTATGGTGAGACCGGAGAGGCGGGCTCTGACGGGGTGGCGGGATCCGATGGGCTCAGTGTCACCCCGATCCACCAGTTCGCGCTTCTTGCAGAAGGGGTATCTCCGGGGGCCGCTACACAGTGGAGCGAAACCTTGCCCGGTCCTTGGTATTACGGCTATGAGTACTGGACGCGCGTCAAACAGGTGTGGAGCGACTCCACTCCCCAAGAACCTCATATAACCTACACAGAACCTTTTTTGGATGTCGGGGCGAACACGCTGCTGCGCAATTCGATCTCGTTTGCCATCAGGAGCAACCGAAGCACCTATGAGCGCAACGTACGCAGCGTGGAAAACTCGATCGTGGTCCTCAGCGCCGACAGCCGAGGGTACGAGAACGCTACCTTCCAATGGCTGATCAACGCCGAATCCTATGCGGGAGGAGAGCTGACACTCACCATCCCCAAGAAGCAAGCGCCATCCCAGATCGATATCACCTGCACGATGTCTTATACCCGTCTGGGTAGTACCGAGACGATGATACGTACACTCACCCTCTCGGCCAACGATGTGACCGAGTACACCAAGAGCTACGGGATCCTGGGGGGTCCCGGGACCATCAGCGATGCGATCGAAGGGGATTGTTATGTGCTGCAGACGGGAGACGACTATGTACCCCAGGTGTTCGCCAGCGGTTCGTGGATTCCCATCACCAGCCAGAACGCAGCCCAATATCCCGAGGCGATGAGCAAATGCGGCAACGCGGTGCTCCTCGGTGGGGCGAACATTCCCGTCACCTCCACCGCACTGTACGCATACTATCGTACCCTGTATGCGCAGTCGGCGAATATCGATGTGCTCTCCACACAGGATCTGCAGATCATCGATACCGGACGCATCCGCTCGATGGGAAAGCACGCGATCGGGGATGGGAATTCGGGTTTCATCATCAACAGCGACGGCACCAGCGAGTTCGTCGGTACGGTCATCCGCAACGCCGATCTCTCAGAGACCCGTATCGAGCGCCTTGATGCCGATGTGCTGCGCACCGTCAACGAGGTACGTACCGGCGAATCACTCAACGGCTCGTTGTCCTCAACCCCCTATTGGGACTTGGGGACGGTTATGGGGGACCTCATCGCCCAGGTCGCAGCCAACTCGGTTGTGCACAAGGGCGGCTCGTTCATGGCCACCAAGGTGGAAGGTGGCTCTGTATCCACCGTCTTCGAGAACGTGTTGCATGTCACCTCTTCTGGCGAGCGCGATCAGGACCGCAGCCTGCTCAACCAGCAGATCACCACGGCAAATGCGGGAACCGCTTTCACCGTCCCCTCCCTGCCTGCTTACACCCAGTCTCCACTAAGGCTCGGAGGAGTCAACTACCTTGCGAAAATCACCTCCACAGGTGCTGAGGTTGCAGGCAAGAAGCAGTACTCGCTCGATGGAGGGGGTACCTGGACCGACTACGACAGTCGCACACTCGATCATGCGACGGTAGCGGGCAAGACCGTCAAGGTTCGCCAAGTGCTCAGCGGCACCTTGTATGACCCAGGCAGTTGTACGACCGGACGGGTATCTGGCATCAGTTCGACATCCTCATCAACCCCTCACTTGGCGGAGGGAAACGGCAGGATGGTAGTCGCGTGGGGCTCGACGCTCAAGTCATTTCCCACCGGGAACGTGGGCTCGGTCTCATCGTATTCGCTGAGCACAGCGTATCCTTCCACCATCGGTCTGGCATTCGGCAATGGTATCTTCCTGGCCCTCTGCTCGGGCTCGGTCCAACGCCGTGTACTCTCAGGTGGAGCGAACGGCACTTCGTGGAGCGAGCTGTCCAGCGAGGCTTACGACAACCTGTTCTTCGCCAACGGATACTTTTACGCCCATGTGTTTGGCGGGGGTGCCTCCGATTGGAAACGCTCGACCAACGGAAGCGGGTGGACAGCTGCAGGTTTCACCTGTGCCCATCCATTCCCATCCTACAATAACGATTTCATGAACTCACGCATCACATACGGAAACGGCGTCTATATCCAGGTCAGCTATGTCACCCTCTCATCAGAATCGGTGTATCGAAGCACCGATGGGCAGAATTGGAGTGCGATCAATATCGCCAGCACGTGCCCCAGCGGCATAGCTTGGGGCAACAATTTCTTTATCGCCTACGAATACGGCAGTGCGTATTACTATGTCTCGGGCAACGGAGGAACCACCTGGTCCAAACGCTCCCTGGGCTACACGCCCACCAAGATGGGTTCTGCCGTCTATGCCGCCAGTGGAGCCAATCCCGCTTCGACGGGTACCACGCTACAGCGGGTGTTCTACGCCATCGACAGCGCGGGGTATCTCAGTGCGCTGACGCTCAATACAGCAACACCCACCTCGTATACGGCGGGAACACTCAGTGCAGCCTACAATTACAGCGCCTACGATGTGGGCATTAATCTGCTGGATGGGCAGGGGGCGAAGATCAGCAGCCATACCACAGCCAAGGATTATTATGCCGGCACATTCATCTTTGACGGGACCAACCTCTCTGCAGCTCTAGGCTCGTTCTATTACAAGTTCGCAGGCATCTTCAAAGCCGGCACCCAGGTGGCTGCCGGGGCCTTCGACATGTTCCAAAGCATCGCCATTGCATGGAACCGCATCTACAACAGCATCGAAGGTCCTGTGGCGAGCCCTGCAATCGTAAGCTGGTCGGGAACCAGTTTGACGATCACCGGTGCCGGGGGAGTTACCTCTCGCATCCGCAGCAACGACCTGTTCTCGGCCCTTTCGATCTCCTTCACCGTGATCGCCGAGGCGAAGGGAGCATATACCAAGGCCCTGTATCCCCAACAAGCTAGCCAGTTTGATATCGGCGTGTCCTCGAATCCGTATGCGAATGTCCATGCGAACACGTTCCATGGGAATCTGCAAGGGAGCGTGAGTGGGAATGTGAGCGGTAATGTCACGGGTAATGTGACGGGAAATGTGAATGTACAAGGCACCACCAACAAGGTGTGGGGGGCTGTATGGAACTAGGAGGAACAACCATGCAATGCAATGAATGTGGACGGCAGCTGACTAAGCTGCCCTTTATCTTGGACGACAGCGAGATCGCCGACATGCAACTGGCGATCGACAAGATCAATACCGCACAGACCGCCCTGAAGGCTGAGGTGTACTCATCCTACCGATTCGAGCAGGACAGGGACATCTACGCCTACTTCAAGGCGGTCTTCGACGAGATGGCGGAGGGCAGGTTCCTGTATGCCATCTGGGAGCGTCGCGTGCGTAGTCATTACAACTACCCCGAGGGCGAGCTCCTGGTGATCAACGGCGAATGCTTCGCCCATGAGGCTTCGTGATGGGAACCTATAATGATATCAGAAGCCGCTTCGAGGCGATCCAGGAGGCCTTCCGCGTCAACGGTTACCAGCGCTACGACAACTATTATGTGTTCTCCCCGCCTGCTGGCTTTGCCATCGGCCTATCCATGAAGGCTTCGGACATGAACGCAATGAAGGATGCGCTGCAGGGTAATACCCGCGCGCTTCTGTACACCACCTACCCCATCGCCTCGGTAGCGACAGGGAGTCTGATCAGCGCCAATCTGCTGAGCCAGATCGATCAGTACAAACAGGACATCAATGATCTGCGCGGATGCGCCAACTGCAGCAACACGTGCACCTCGACGTGCTACAACGGCTGCCACAACTGCACAGGAGGGTGTACTGGATCGTGCACCGGGTGCAGCGGTTGTTCTGGCTGCAGCGGATGCTCGGGCAACTGTTACAGCTGCAAAGGGGGACTGTGGTGTGTTTCGTGCCATGGATGCAGCGGATGCGGAGGATGTCGCGGCTGTGGTGGATGCACCGGCAATTGCCAAAGTGCCTGCTCGGGCTGTACATCCTGCAGTACCAACTGCAACGCCAGCTGCAACGTGAACTGTTCGGGTGCATGCAAGAATTCCTGCTCGAGCGGCTGCTCGAACTCATCACGCATTGGAGGCTGATATGCTCATTCCCTTTAGAGAACCAGGGTTGTTCAACGTTACGCTGAACACCACCGAGGACTGCAACCTCAGGTGCACCTACTGCTATGAGGTGCACAAGAGAAGAAGAACCCTCTCGATGGAGGATGCGAAGGCCTTCATCGACCACATCCTCAACGACCCCGATCCTGCGGGTTTGTTGGATGATCCTGATCCGGTCTTCCGCAAGGCATACCAAAAGGGGCTCGTCGTCGATTTCATCGGCGGCGACAGCTTCATGGATGTACCGTTCCTGGACGAGATCTGCTCCCACACACTGGCCAAGGTGATGACCACCGACACCCCCAATGCCAAAAACTGGCGGGGCAAGCTCCATTTCTCCATCTCCACCAACGGCACGCTCTTTTCCGAGCAGGCCAGGAAGTTCTGCGAGAAGTACAGGGACCTCTTGCTGGTGGGCATATCACTCGACGGATGTCCCGCCATCCATGACGCAAACCGGGTGTTCCCTGATGGGTCCGGTTCGATGCAGAGCATCATCCGCCATTGGCCGTGGTATAAGAAGACCTTCCCGATCCAGTCGATGCAGACCAAGTCCACCGCGAACCGCCAGAGCATCCCTCATCTCTATGATTCGCTGGTGTATCTGCATGAACAGCTGGGGCTGCGGTACATCAACCAGAACTTCATCATGGAGGATACGGGGTGTACCCAAGCCGACTACGAGGAACTGGACCGTCAGATGAAAAAGTGCACCGCCTATGTGCTTGAGCATCGCGACGATCTGTTTTGGAGCATGCTCAGCAAGGAGCAATTCGGTTACGCGCATCTGTCCACAGGGCCTGATTGGGACTGTACCGGCCACTGCGGAAGCGGGGCTATGCCCGCCCTCTCGGTGGACGGCAGGATCTATCCGTGCATCAGATGGCTGCCCCACACTCAAATCGACAAGGCCGATTTCATCGTCGGGACCGCCAAGGAAGGGTTCACCCACAAGGAGAACTTTCTGAGGGTTCGCGAGGGCGCCTACCGATCCAATTGCTCACGTGATGAGAAGTGCAGGACATGCGAGGTGGAGAGCGCATGCTCGTACTGCATCGGAGGCTGTTACTCGGAGTTCGGCGAGTTCAAAAGGACGACCTACATCTGTGAGATCACCAAGCTGCTGGTCAAATGGGCTAGACGATATTGGGATGAGTACAACCGGCTTGAAGGACTGGATCAGATCGACTGGGCTATTGAAGCCAGGGAGAAAGGGAACCGACACGGAATCGGATAATGATCTTTCGATGATTTGGTCTTATTATACATCTTCCATTCGTTAAGCCATGTGTAATGCTTCCTCGATGATTAATACAGCCAAATCTTTACAATATTACGAAGAAGTTATATGCAAAAAGGAAATACATTGAGAATCGAGTAAAATATGTTACAATCAAATAATGGGAAATTTTCAATATTATCAAATCTTTCAGGATTGCAATGTGAAGAATAATATAAAGCTTAAAATCTTCTTTATATTGATGCTAATTAGTGTAATATTCTTACTTTCGTCTTGCGAAGTCGAACCAACCACTTATGCTATTTTGTTAAAAGCCCCTGATAATTGTGATGTAATTGTACAGAAAAATGGAGGAGCCTTTATCACGATATCTGCTGGAACATCCCATAATATTGCTGACCTTGAGGGGAGTGAATATTCCTTTCAAGTACAAAATCCAATAAACAATTATGGGGTCAAGATTCTTGAAGGCCAACACTTTACAACCCTGACATCTAAGGACAGTGGAGTTTTCACCCTCCATCAAAGTGGATCTATCATATTATCATATATTGAATTACCTTCAGTCTCTATTACAGCACCTTCTAATACTGGAATTATTATTAAGAAAGAAGGGCAAGTTATCACTTCTATCGATGCGAACAATACATACTCAATAGTTGACTATATTGGATCCACATATATGTTCGTAACCGAAGATCAAGAAGATAGCAATGAGCTGATGATTGTTTCAGGGGATGCAAATGTAGACTCGCTATTTGCGGGTACTTTTACCATAAGTAAAAATGATTCTATCATGTTGTCATATAACTTAATGCCAACGTTGGAGCTACAGACTCCAGATGAATGCTCGATTGACTACGTGATAAGAAAGGCGAGTATTGGGTATAGCCGCGAGGGTAGTATTGAAGCCTCTGCAACCATACAACTCCGAGTACCTACTAATGCTATTGGAACAATCGTGGTCGATGGTTCCCGATATCACCTTAATAATACAGCTTTTACAGAAGTACTTGAGAATAGAGGAAGCTTCATTGTTGATGAGGATAAGATAATGTCGTTCGAAGTCTCTTACATCCCAAAGACCCTAATTATTGAGGAACCAAGTCCCTGTTTGTTCATTAAGGTCTTCACCTCCGAAGAATGCCAAGGTGCTGCCTTAACCCCGGCATCAAGTTATGGGGGAAAAACTATTTACAACCTTGATACTTCATTCAATTCAGTGTTTCTCAAGGCTCAGATATCTGATAATGTCATATTTTCGGGTTGGAATGATACTACATCCTTTTCTGATCCACGAGAAATCTCGTTGCTTTCGGATTCTTCATCATTTTATCTTCAACCCCTTATGCTTTCAACAATAGTTGAACCAAATATTGCTTACGTTGCTCATGAGAGCCTTGCAAAAGGAGAACCAAATGGTTCTAAAGGGCTCCCCTTCACAAATATTCAAGAGGCAATTGATTCTCTGTCATCCGGAGAGGTAAGAATTGAAAATGGACATTATTCAATTGAAAGTATTATTGAATTAAACTCGCCAGTAAGCCTATACGGGGGATATTCAGTAGACTCTTCAGGTGCAATTTGGACAAAACCAACGTATGGGGGCACGTCTAGTCCAACTACAATAATTACATCATCAATAATCGCTTCTGGAAGTAGTACAGATATCCAAACAGTACTACTGATTCATGGAAGTTCTGTTGACGAGACGGTGACAGTACAGGGGCTAGAAATCGGTTATGACGGTAATACAAGAAGCCATGTAACATCTCTGAAAATTACAGGTGGAGCCACACCAACTATCTCTGATTGTGTCATCTCGGGCGGTAATGCAATTAATCAATCCTATGGAGTTTATATTCAGGAATCTAATCCCATTATATCAGAGAGCATCATTTCCGCGGGTAATGCACTCACAGGAGGTTCATCGATTGGCTTATATAATACCGGATCTCCAACAATTCTGGACTCAACTATCAGTTCAAATCAAGCAAGAAAAACCTATGGTATCATCAATAACGGCGGAAGTATTGTCATAAAAAGATCAATCGTCACCGCCTTGACGGCAGGAACATCTTCCACAGATGTAGGTGATGGGACATCCATTGGGATACAGAATGAAAATGCCAAACTGGTATTGATTGAGGAATCTGATATTTCTTGTGGTGGGATAAATTCATTTTGGACTAACGGCTCATACACTTCCGCAATAATCAATAAAAATTCAACCACGTCAATAGTTAATTGTACTGTGCTGGCAAACGATTATCAATGCACGAATGGCGCCGCTATAAAGGAAACTAACTCTAAAAGCTTGATTCAAGGAAACATTATAAAATCTCGATCAACAGGTTGGCATGAATGTCTTGGTTACTCGGGATCAAATTCTGAGTCAGTTTTGTTGAATAACCAAATTACTAGAGATGGCTATAGTGGCGAGGGTGGGACAGTAGCTGGAGCAAAAGTTTTGATTGGAAACATCATACATAGCAAAGGAAGACAATATGACTCTACACCCCTCTATAATAATGCTGTTTCAATAGATAATGCGTTAATGCTCAACAATACTATCATACAGACAAGGACAATTGACAATAGCCTGTACATCACCTCGGGTATTAGTACAAATAATGGTTCCATAATAATTAACAACTTGTTAGTGTCAGTCCAACTAGCACAAGCACAAACGATTGGAATTAGTAGTGTCGCCAATGGTATTGCTGATCTGAGAAACAACGGATTCTTTGACATTCAAGATGCGTTGGTGGCTCCCAGGGGTTCTGAAAGCATCTACTATGTAAAGAATGAAACTGAATTTACCGAAAGTCGTATAGGGATTTGTCAATCACGCATTACTGGAAATGTTGCAGAGGGGATCGGTACTGATGATGTTGATTGGACAACAAATCTTATCTTTACGGATTTCTCGAGTGGAAATTTAGCGGAGGGGACAAAGCTAAGAAACACTGCACCTACTGCACTGAAAGAAGGGGGCCTCGTTGTAGATGAAAGCATTTTAGATTCTCTCCTTACAGAAATTGCTTATACCGGATTATACGTAGACGAGATTGAAGAATCATTCTCATCTGATATTAATGAGAAAACAAGGGATGTAAACGCTTGGGCAATCGGAGCACTTCAATATTAAATAGTTCCACCAAATACTTGCTGATGTTTTACAGGCCTGAAATCAAAGCAATTATTAACAGAATTTTCATATTACTCTCACCCTCGGAAGTTTAGGGTCTCCCTTAACGCTATAAAATGTAATTGAGATGTTTTTATTAGCATAATAGGATCGATAGAAAGTTTAAAACACTCCAAGTAAGTTCCAGAAGAACGGCACGAATATATAGTACATGCATCCTTCTCAGTATGGGATTTTTTTAAACAAAAGAATCTAAATTTATTAGATTCAGCAAAAAGAATTACATTGAAGATACCAAGAACATAAGTGGTAAAAATCAAGTTAAGTTTTATTCTGTCTCGGATTTCTCATGACAGTGACAAGAAACCGTACTCATTATATATAGCCAAATAGGTACGGTAACTTTCACTTATATCAAAAATTACCAACTTTTCTCTTTATAACGTTTTATCAAGTTGACTTACATCCCACTTGCAGGAATGTATAGACCAACAAATTAAACGAGGAGAAGGTAATGACTGATCAACAATCAACGCAGATTACGAACATGAGAGAAAGTGGCTTGGGATATTCTACGATTGCAAACCAAATAGGGCTTCCAAAGGAATGCGTAAAATCTTATTGCAGGACTCACGGACTTACGGGAAGGAGATCCTCCTCGCATGTGGATAAGGAAGTGGGTAACAACACTTGCCGTACTTGTGGGAGATACTTGCAGCACACTCCTGGAAAGAGGAAGAAACAGTACTGCTCGGATGCTTGTCGTATGGATTGGTGGAATGCGCATCAGGACAAGGTGAAGCGAAAAGCGTACTATTCGTTCACATGCGCCGAATGTGGTAAGACCTTCAGCTCATACGGAAATGCAAAAAGAGTCTACTGCAGCCATTCTTGCTATATCAAGGCTCGTTTTTCCAAGCGGGAAAAGTAGCAGGGGTCCCAAACTTCGATTAAGGAAGTGAACCTTAAATCAGTTGCCAGGGATTTCATTGAAACTATCCAAGGAATATTATTCTTTGGAATCGTGTTTGGCCGGTTTTTACCGGCCAATCTTTTTAATTACTCCCAGTAATTACCATACAAAGTAAGTGTTGTTGAGCATCTCCCAATTTCACGAATCCTCTTCATTATCGCTGATTCAGCTCCCAACCTCTAATTTCAAAACCCAATGATTCCTGCAGATTACTCCAATGTAGTTCATCAAAGTAAGCAAAAAGGATTGGAGCAGAAGATTGACGACCATTCTCTTGTTCACTTGCCATACAGGGTCTTCATAAAACTTCAGGGGTACGGTTCTCCGGTATCAAGCAGGAGAACACAATGACTGAAAAAGAAACTACACAAATCACTGAAATGAGAAATGATGGTCTGGGATACACCACCATCGCATCAAGGCTCGGGTTATCCAAGGATTGTGTCCGTTCCTTCTGTAGGACTCACAATCTCAGGGGTAGGAGATCTCCCTCCCATGTGCCTCAGGATCTGGGAAAAGATTATTGCAAGACCTGTGGTAAACGTTTGGAGCATACCCCCGGCAAAAGAAAGAAACAGTACTGCTCGGATGGTTGTCGCATGGACTGGTGGAATGCCCATCAGGATCAGGTGAAGCGTAAGGCCTTCTACCAATTCACCTGCGTTTGCTGCGGCAAATCATTCTCGGCATATGGGAATGCCAAACGCAGTTACTGCAGCCACGAGTGCTATATCAAAACAAGGTTCAAGAAGGAAGTAAGCAAATGACTAAAGAGCAGTTCAAGGCAGAGGCCGATTACCAGTTGGCTCTTTTGCTAATCAAGAATCTGTTTGCTCAGGGTCTGTTGACTGACGAGGAATTCAAGATTGTCCAAGGAAAACTCATTGTTAGATACCAGCCAATAATTGGCAATCTATCTCCTTGATATGACTTGATTTAATCTCAATTCGTAGGGATGTATAGACCAAGGAGGAACCAGTGAAAACAGTTAAGCTGATACAAAAACCAAAGCAACCGGCAACCAAAAATCGAAAAAAGCGAGTTGCAGCCTATGCACGGGTCTCTACGGTACATGAACGACAAGAGCATTCGCTTGAATCCCAGGTCGATCATTACAAGAGACTGATTCAAGCTAATCCTGAATGGGAATACCAGGGGATCTACATTGATGATGGCGTCTCCGGAACACAGATATCTGGCAGAACGCAATTCCAAGACCTCATCACCAAATGCGAGCAAGGCATGATTGATATTGTGCTGACGAAATCGATATCGCGATTTGCCAGAAACACGGTCGACTTGCTTGAGACAGTAAGGCGGTTGAAGGAACTCAACATCGATGTCAGGTTCGAGAAAGAAAATATTGAAACAATCTCGAGTACAGGAGAATTCCTTCTGACCGTCTTGGCATCATTTGCTCAAGAGGAAAGCAGAAGTACTTCTGAAAACCTCAGGTGGGGAGTCCGGAAACGTTACGAGAAGGGAATCAGCCTTCACCACCGCGTCTATGGATACCGGTGGACCGGCAAGGAGCTCGTCATTGAACCGACGACCGCAAAGGTAGTGAGAAAGATATTCAGGGATTATCTGAAGGGAAAGTCGATGAAACGTATTGCAGACGAACTGAACAATCGTTCCATCCTACACTTTGGGAAACCTTTCAATGATGTGGCAATCCATACCATTCTACACAATGAGCGTTATATCGGTGATACCTTGCTCCAGAAAACGTATTGCGTGGATTTCATGTCCCAGCCACGGAAGAAGAATCGCGGGGAGCATCCCATGTACTATGTCGAGGATACGCACCCACCCATCATCAAGCGGGAAATATTCGAAGCCGTCTCGAGGGAGATTGACCGTCGAAGAGAACTCGGTGTGTACAACATGCCCAAGGTGAGTCGGCGTTGTTTCACCGGTAAAATCATCTGCGAGAAATGCGGAAACAACTATATCCGGACCTACAAGACACCAACCAATGCGAATTGGAGATGCAAATCCAACCGAAGAGATGGAATCAAAGGATGCAGGAGCATCGGTATCAATGAGGAACAGTTGAAGATTCTGTCCAATTTCATGTTGGGGCTAGACGAGTTTGATGAGCAAGCCTTTTATAAGGAGGTTGACCACATCTCCGGTGATGGAGAGGGCTCATATACCTTCCATTTTCGTGATGGACGGCAAATCAACCGGTTCTGGCCTTCCAGGGAAAAAGCCTATAAGGCAGCAATCGATAGAAGAAGAAAAACCAATGACAACGGAGCGCATGCATGGCAAAGGTAAGGATAATTCCAGCAAAGAAAATCATAACAAACAATCGCAACAACCCCCATTCAACGAAAAGAAGGGTCGCAGGCTATGCCCGGGTTTCGACTGACAGTGATGAACAGTTCACCAGTTATGAAGCCCAGATCGAGTACTATACCGAATTCATCAAGAGTCGTCCTGATTGGGAATTCATCAAGGTCTATACCGATGAGGGCGTGAGCGGGACCAGCACCAATCGCAGGGAAGGCTTCAAGCAGATGATAAACGACGCCTTGTTGGGAGAGATCGATCTTATCGTCACCAAATCGGTCAGCCGGTTTGCCAGAAATACCGTTGACAGTCTGACCACCATTCGCATGCTCAAGGAGAAGAATGTCGAATGCTACTTCGAGAAGGAAAACATTTGGACCTTCGACGGCAAAGGTGAATTATTGATAACCATCATGAGCTCGATCGCACAGGAAGAAAGCCGGTCGATCTCTGAAAACACCACATGGGGTAAGCGAAAGCAAGCTAAGGATGGCAAGGTTTCAGTTCCCTACAGCAACTTCCTTGGATATGACAAAGGGCCTGATGGGAACATGGTCGTGAATGAGGAACAAGCCGAATTGGTAAGGCTCATCTACGCTCTATTCCTTCAAGGAAAGAGCCCGAATGGGATCGCCGAAATTCTCACCGAGAAAAACATCCCCTCACCCGGACGCGGGAAACAATGGGTCTCCTCCTGCATTAAAAGCATCCTGCAAAATGAAAAATACATCGGAGATGCCTTGCTGCAAAAAAGCTTCACCGTAGATTTCCTCACCCACAAGCAGAAGGTGAACGAAGGTGAGGTACCACAGTACTATGTGGAAGACCATCATGAACCGATCGTATCCAAAGAAATGTTTGCTCTAGTCCAGACCGAGATGAAACGGCGCGATGGAATGCCTGGCAGACGAAACCGCAGGAGAATGCTTTCAGGACGAATCCTCTGTGCCCAGTGCGGATCTTGGTTTGGAGAGAAGAAATGGCACCCTAACAGCAAATATCAGAAAGTGGTTTGGCAATGCAATGGAAAATATGATAAGGCACACTCCCAATGTACCTCAGGCAATCTGATAGAACAGGATGTCCAGAGAATGTTCGTGATAGCGGTCAACAGGCTATTGAAGGATTCTTCCAGCATCCTTGAAACACAGAAACTTGTCTACGATACGGTTTTCGATACCGCTGGTCTGGAAAGGGAAAGGACGGTACTCATAGCTGACATGAGTGTTACAGCCGAACTCATGGAGCGTATGTCGAGCGGACAACCCAGCTCAAGATCCAATGGATATGCCCATACTCAAGAGTATCAAGCACTACAGATACGTTATGAGCAGGCTGAGAAACGTAAGGAGGAGCTCGACAGTACTATCCAGGACAAGGTAGCCAAAAAAGCACTTGCAACTTCATTCTTCGATAATCTTAAGAAACAGAATAGCCAGGTCGTGCGTTTTGATGAGGACCTATGGAGCGGACTGGTTGATCATCTCAAGGTGCATTCTCCAAATGATGTCCGATTCATCTTCCGCGATGGATCTGAAATCAAGGTTGACTTATCCGAAGAGGAAAAGAAACGCCCTCCTCTCACAGAGAAACAGATGACTGAGATCAGCAGTCTTCGGCGAGATGGAATGTCTTATGCGAAGATCGGAGAAAAGCTGAATCTTCCTCGTGGACAGGTTCGCAGCTTCTGCCTTTCCAGAACATCGGAAAATGAGGCAGCAGTACAAGAAGATGGAGAGCATGTGCTCTGCAAGACTTGCGGGAAAGAACTTGAACATACCCCCGGTTTTAGGAAAAAGATTTTTTGCTCGGACGGATGCCGGCAGGATTGGTGGAATCGGTATGCAAAATTCAAAGCTGGCGAAGGACGGGCTACAAACAAAGTTACTTGTCAAAACTGTGGCGAGACGTTTGTGACCTACGGCACCAACCGAAAATATTGCAGCCGGAAGTGTTATACCGAGCACAGGGGGCAAGAAGGAGATTCAAGGGACTGACCTCTGTTTTTTAGAAAAATCATGAAAGGCAGGTTTTGCATCAGCATTGCCTGCCTTCAGTTATCTGATTGCTTGCTATCGTGCATCTGAGGGTTTGTCTTCCAAATGGATAATCAGACGGCCCTTCTGGCATTGGACATTGATTTCCTGACCAACAGAAAAACCAAGCTGTTCTAGCCATTTTCCCTGCAATCTTATTGCTGGGACAGCCTGATATTTATAGCCGCTTTGGGCAGAGATCTTCAGCTTGCGGTGTGTTTTAGTCTCCAAACGATATCGTTTGATGGGGTCAAAACATTGCTCAGGATAGGAGATTTTATCAAGCACGTTATCTAGATTGCTTCGATCTGCTCTCGAGTGAAGATCCAACATTGAAAAGAATTGCATCAATTCATCATCTTGATAATTCATGGACTCCTCCCCTATTTAAATCATGGCCATACACGCTTAACTCGTTACAATATATAGAGTTAGAAATACAAACGTCCAACAGTACTGAGTTCAAATTATTCATAGTTCCTCCAGACCTCATTGGTCAACTTCCCCTCCAAGCACAGGCTTGGTGTCCAAACGGGGTATGTATTACCTAAGAGAGGGTATGGAGTCTTCTGCTTCATCTATGAGTA
>JAQQAR010000071.1 GCA_028532765.1 Sphaerochaetaceae bacterium
CCACCACCTATGGAGTAGATGATAGTTGCAAGCATCAATCCAAGATAGGTGTTGTGTGGGAATAAGCGAGGAGCAAGGGCAAGGAAAAGAAAACCTACAAACGCCAGGAAGTGCCCCAGGGTAATGAACGGTCTGACTCCATAACGGTCAACTGGTCTGCTGAAAACAAGGTCGGCGACAATCTGGGTGAAGAAATTGAGCAAGGTAAGACGCCCTACCTGTTCAAAGGAGAGACCAAGCTCACTCATGAAGGTTACATAGAGGAGCGGAGCCAGGTTGCAGGTCAAGGCCCCAATGAAATTACCTAGGTAACAGGCTCGAATGGTGCGTTTGTACATGTGGCTGAGTATACTACCAGTACAGATAAAATGGAATGATGAAATTGACCAAAGAGAGCACCTCTTTAGGTACTCCCTTTGTCAATTTCATTATACAGAAACCTTAGAATAGGTCTTTTACAGCGTTTGCAGCAATCTCTCCGGCATTCCGGGTGCCATCTTTTGCTTTCTCTTTCTCAGCATCCGCCAATGTACGGGCAGTATAACTTAGTGCATTCATGATGGCACTATTGATCTTGGAGCGTTGGATTGCTGTATCCAGATCTGGTCCTATCATAAAATAGGTATCACTCGGCTCATGATGAACCACCTCAATCGCATAGAAGAGCTCTCGCCCACTCTCATTCTTGGCAAAATCCTGGAAGTTGTAGTACTGATCCTTGAAGTAGGCAATCCACTGCGTTTGGTCGGTCGGATCAACAACTTGTGCAGGAATGGGTATTCGTTCGTAATCCATCCGTAAGGAACTGATGGTGGTATTTGTGGTAATATCATCTTTCCTGCTTGTTACAAAGCGTAGATTCTTTTTTCCTGTTCCTCCGAGGTTGAGTTCCCGCACCCCTTCAGCATTCACATAGCTGAAATCGTATTCATAGGGGCCGTCAATAGTGGTGATTGTGTCCTCTGCGACAGTCTTCACCCCCTGCTTGATGGAAAACAGCCTATAGGAAATATAGGTCTTGTTCTGGTACCCGATCGTACGCTTGATCCCTGAGAAAAGCGGAGCATCCGAGGGAAGTCTTACCGGACTCTCCTTGCTTATCTCTTCAAAATTGGTACTGGCATAGACCTCCAATACATAGTCCCATCCCCTTCCCATACCGGTCATGATGGCAATATCGAGGGGACCAACCATCGAGTCGGGGCCAGGGGTGAAATCTTCTTCCTGTATCACTTCAATGAATCGGTCGGAACCAAGGATTCTCGTCACATCAGAGAGGACCTTCTTTGGGTAATTATCATCCATGGACCCAGATGCAGCTACAGCGACGGTCACCGTAGCTTCCTTGATAAGGGAGGCAATCGTATCATCTATGTTTTCAAGGTTCGGATTTCTACTTCTTGCTGTCTCATATGCAGCAACAGCCTGTTTCAGGCTTTCACGATCCCCTTTTGCCTGGAGGCTCTGTGCATAGCTGAACCAGAGATCTCCTGATTTCAGTCGTGCCTCGTCTAGTTTGCTGGTGAAGTTTTCAACCATCAAACCACTTCTTCCGCTTGCCCTGGCCACTTCATGCAAAGCTTGTAATTGCGTATAGGAATGAAAGACAATATCAGCAGCCTGTCGATCCTGCTTTGCAGCATTGTTGGCAATCTGAGTCTTGTAATAAGAAGTTCCTTCGCTGAAAACCACAGGATACATTTGGGCAGCTTCCACAAACTCAGGATTGACAGCCAATGCCTGATTAAGATACCTGAGAGAGGATACATACTCCTTCTTCTCATAAGCTGAAACGCCACTACGATAATCACTCCCTCCCTTTGTGAACAACGTACCACAGCTGGTGAAAACCAAGCTTACCAGAATCAAGAATGCAACAAGTAATACCCTCTTTTTCATATTGACTCCCTTTTATTTTATTTACTGACAGCGATATACTTGTTATCTTTCTAGCGCACTTTCAGTGACATTACAACCTTGGTACACAACATTTTGCAAAATTCGCCGAGTTTTTTATAAAAGAAATCCATCTCTGGAAATAAGGCACTGATGGTGTCGGTCATTTGCTGATACATGTATTACTGTGGAAGACCAAGACTTTGGAGATAGCGTTTTACCAACATATAGTCATCTGAGCTCACTGTAAGTTCCTCAAACTCCAAGCAAATCCTCTCGAGAATTTCAGAAAGGGTGTACGGCATCTCTTCACTGGCATACCCCCTCTCATACAACCAGGCAGTAAAGGCTGAGAGCGTAGGTTCACGGAATCCTTTCAAGGTCTTTTCTGCTATTGCAGCAATAACGTCATCTCCACTCCTGGGTCTTTCCTTTAGGAAGGTAAGCAATGCATCAAAGTAATTCGCCTCACGATTCATGCTCAATCCATCATCTTCAAGGTCTTGGGGAGCAAGGAGCTTTGCTCTCCCCTTCCTTGCCATTTTCTGGGCTACAGAGAGGATGGTAAAACGCATGGTATACAACGCAGAGACTTCCTTTGCCTGGCCTGCCTTGGAAAAACCCCGATCGAGCATCCGTTCCAATTCCTTGCTGGTGGTACAAAGATACCAGCTGGACAGGCTCCCCAGGGGTTCCCATAGATCAGGTCTCGATACCTTGCAGGCTGCCGCATAGGCAAGATAATCCTCTTTGAATGGGGGCAGGGAACTTCTTTCCATTGGTACTTCCTGGAAGGGGTGTTGCAATATTCGGTACTCTCTTTGCTCATCCTCTAGATTAATAAGCAGGCAATCCCCATTTGCCACCTGTTCAAGCTTCCTTACCTCATCCTGCTGTGCCGTGCAGTAGAACACCTGCCGCTCTTTAGCAATTTCTGCAATAGCCTTAGCAATGGCGAGGGAACGTTCATCGTCGCTGTTTGCCATCAACTCATCAAAGAAAAGAGGGAACTGATACGCTCCGCCTCCCTCCAGCATCTCGAGGAATGCCATCCTTAGGGAGAATAAGAGCTGGATGCGTGTACCACTGGAGAGTTGGTCCAATGTATAGGGACGCATGGTTACCGTATCGTGAGCTAGGAAGCCTGCATCTCCCACGGTGAACAGATAACGATTCTGGGTAATCCGTTGCAACCAAGTACTTGCCTTCTTGAGAACCTGTGGTTGATAGGTACGTTCACTCTGCTCCTTGGTCTGTTCATAGAGCTGATACACCATCCGCTGGGCAACCTCTTCCTGTCGGAAAGCCTCCAATGCCTCTTCTGCCTTCAGGCATTCCAGCTCAGCATTCTCCAAATTCGAGTCATTACAGAGTTCCCGGTAGGTACGCTCCCATTCCCAGAGTGTCTTCTCCTGTTCCTTGCGCCTTTCCAATTGTGTATTTGTCTCTTCCAGCAGAACAATGAAATCAGAGGCATTGCCATGCTCCGCTTCTTCACGGATCTGCTCTGAGTACCCCTCAAGCTTGGTTTTTACCAGTTGTAATCTCGAGGCAATCCCCTGATACTCCGCAACCTGGGGATCGAGCCGCTCCAATGTATGGATATCTCCAACATCGAGTCCGAGATCTGTATAGTATGCATTTCTTGCTTCTTCAGCTTCATGGAACCGAATAATGGCGTTCTCCAGATGCTGGTTTTCCTTCTGGCACTGTTTTGTGAAGCTACGAGCATCGGTGATGGTGGTGACCAATGTAGAAGCAATATTCAGTAACTCCACAACATCAGAGGTACTGGTGCCACAAAGGTTCTGAAGCGCCAAGAGGACTTCCCGATAGGCGTTCTCGACTTCTCCAAGCGAGGCAAAAGATTCCTTTTCAGCTGTCTGAAGATGAACCCACTCCTGTAAGTGTTCAGCAAAATGAAAGAACTGGGCGCCTTCCAAAGATGGATCCAAGGATAGCTTGAGATCAGAGGCAACATCCTCCCATTGATGTAACCAAGCCTTCCACTGGCTCAATGCTTCCTCATAGGCCTTCCTTGCAATTCGTCTTCTCACATTCAGAGCGTCCTTCTGCTGAAGCGAAGCTATACTGCTTGAGAGCAGTCCTACAGCCCGGGAGATATCAGCAGCAGTGGAGGAATCCAGTGGTGCCTGTCCATGCTTTTCCAATAGGGCATTTACCTTTCCAATACCGTTAGTTAGTTGGATTTCTGCTTCCTTCAAAAGGGGATTTGCCCTTTTTCTCCCTGCAATGATGAACAGCAATGCCAGGAGAGGGATGGCAAACACGGAATATCCTGGATGAAAGAGAAGGCCAAGGATTGAACCAATTGCTACAGAAAGGAGTGAGAAAACACCCATAAGAGAAGACTTCACACGGGAAATTGTTGGCTGCAGTGATTCTTTCCTTGCAGCCAGTACAACCAGGGCAGTGAGTTGTTGCTTTATATCCCTCAATCGTTCAATCAGGCCATCTGCAATGGGTTCTTCTTCCCCTATAGCACGTACAATGTATTCACTGCTGGCTAGCTGGCATCGTATTGGTTCTGAGGTATAGGCAAGGGAATTAAGCTGACTGACCATCTTTTCAAGGGTCTGCTCATTGGGGGAATCTTCCATGAGCCAACGGTGTGCATTCTCCCATGCTCTTCTTGCCTCTTGAGCCCGTTTGGCTTCATTTTTCGCTGCATCAAGCGCTCTTTTTGCCTCTTGCAAAGCATCACTGCGTTGCTCGATCAATCTTGGCATGAGCGGATCATCAAGGACTGCCTGATTCACGTTGCATTGATCAAGAAGGCCTTGGGTCTCCATGAGCGCAGCTTTTGCTTGTTGCATTGCAGAAGTTGCAGCTTCCCACTCATGCTCTCGTGTTCTCGCTTCTGAAAGGCTATGGACAGTCATGTTCCCAAGAACAGGATGGTACGATTTCTGCTGGGATAGGATCTCTTCATAGGTCTCTTTCACAGAGAGATACTCCAGCAAGGTTTCCAAGCGGATCTTCTCTGCCGTATGTCCCTCACTCTCTTCGAGCGTATCCTGTAAATCTGAAATATTCTGCCTGAGATCCAGATTCTCAAGAATTCTTTTTTGCTGATCCCTCACCAACCGTTGCTTTTCTTTCAGAGCCTGTACCAGTGTGTGTCGCTTCCTGGAAAAGGCCTCAATGCCTCCGGCTTCCCGGACTGCCCTCTCCAGATCAACTCCGCCCTGCATTTCCTTGCGTATGGCTTCCAGAAATGCTTCACCCACACCTTCCTTCGTCAGGAGTTCATGCAAGGGAAACCAATATGCATCGGCAAACGCGTCGTTTCTACCGGGAAGTGTGGTGATTAACCCGTCTGATATTCGTTTCTGCTCCAGACGATTGGAGGAGAGTGAGAGGAACCACTCTGCCTCGCCCCTCTGCAATACAGCCTCAGCTTCCAGCGATGGATGTTTGGCTGGTGTAAACAGGAGTGACCAGAAGGCCTTGATTATGGTCGTCTTCCCAACCCCATTTGCCCCGGTAAGGATATTAAGCCCAGGGTGTAGTGCGGTAAGATCCCCAAAGGATCGAACAAGGAATCCAGGAGCCTTTGAAAGCGTAAAACGTGTGAATCTGTACGAGTTTTTATGCTTCATGCTCCCTCCGCTGGGATTCCATAGCCCTGAGCAACTGAAGAACTGCCCGTTTTCCCCGTTTGACGGCCTCTTCCTGGGTAAGGGAGGTCTGCCTGAGAAGATTGAAACCACTGGTGTTGTAACTCTCTGTATCCAATCGTTGATAGGACACACCCAGTTGCTGCAGTGCATCGCTGTCTAGAAGCATAGATGCAAGCAGGGCTTGCGGACCGCTGCCCTTGACCAGTTGATCGAGATCTACCTCCAGGTCTGTTGCATCTTCGGCGCGGTTCAACAACAGCACCTCCATATCCTCGTCCTGGAATAGGAGTTCCATCTCCCTTCCTTCAAAGGAAAAGACCTGTTGCAAGTCCAGATTAGCATGCAGGTTCCCGGTGAACACCAAACGTACCGCAACTGTTCCATGGAATGGCATCTGGTCAATATAGGCGCGTACCGATCTGGTAACCGCAGAGCGAAGTGATTCCATATCTTGTATACCGGTAGCATCAACTATACATTGTTCATACCGATACGGACAGAGGGCAATGAACAGTGGATCCTTCCATGTGCGACCTTGTTCGGTTTCCAGAAGATAGGCTCCATGTGCACCTGTTTCACTCACGTCGAGAGCAAAGGGGGAGCCACAATAGTAGGCAGAAGAAGTGCCCAGTCTTCCTCCTCTATGGATATGTCCAAGCATCCAGAGAGGAATACCGGTTTTCAACAATGCATGTTCGTCTATGGGAGCATATTTGGAGTACTGCTGAGTCCAGTCAGCATGCAACAGACCAAGGGAAAGCTTGGAATCATCAACCAGTGATGCATCGAAATCGGAAAGCGGGGATTGTTCCTCATGTGTACTGGGAAATGACCAACCAATGAACCGAACATCCCCGATATCATGGGATTCCCATGTTCCGTTCAAACCAAGGATCTTGATCGCATCACTCTCTTCGGTCAACCGGGGAAAGACGGACCAGTCATGGTTTCCCCCTACCCCGACAACCTGTATTCCTGCATTCTTGAGCGTTTCCAACCCAGAAAGAAGAGGACCATAGACGGATAGCCAGGTTCTCTCATGTTCCACGACATCACCGGCCAATACCACTACATCCACGGCAAGCCCAATCGCTTTTTGGATGATTGAATCCCAAGCAGCGTGTCCGGATTGTGCGAGCTCCGGTTTTCGCCCCAAATGAATGTCTGCACATGCGAGAATTCTCATTCCGTCCTCCATTGAGCGCAGTATATCATAGTTGCAGGGTTTTTACGCAGGGAGAGGGGGCAGATGCCCCCCCTCCAAAGATACTGCAACCTGAGGATCAATCTGGATAGGCACCACGCTTTACATACGTGGTATGTAACAGCTGGTGACTCAGATGACCCAGAGGCTGCTCTAGGAATGAGGTATAGAGTTCCTGGATGGACGGATTCTCATGGGATTTGCGTATCGGCATGCCACGGTCTTCCTCATAGATGGACATGGCTCGCTTTCTCCTGATCTCCTTGGTCGATGGAATCGGTTGCCCACCTCCCCCCAGACATCCATCAGGACAGGTCATCACTTCTATGAACGCATAGGGACTCTTGCCTTCCTGGATCTGGTCCAGGAGGACGCGAGCATTTGCCAGGGTATTGGCTACTGCAACCTTAAGCGGGGTTTCCCCGATCATGATGGTTGCTTCCCTGATACCCTTACCGATGCGAATCTGTTCAAACTCCAACTCCTCTAAGGTAGTCTTTGTGATGGTCTCATATGCAGTTCTGAGCGCTGCTTCCATCACACCACCTGTAGCACCAAACAGTACTGCCGATCCTGTTGACTGTCCAAGGGGATCATCGAACTTGCCCTCTTCCAAATGGGCGAAATCAATCCCAATCCGTTTCAGCATCCTTGCCAGTTCCCGTGTGGTCAGCACATAATCAACATCCGGGAAGTACTCCTCCTCTGAGAAGGAACCCTTTTCCCGCCAGTAGGAGAAGGCACTGTCAATCTCACTTCTGCCTGCCTCAAACTTCTTGGCAGTACAGGGCATGACCGAGACCACCCGAATATTCCTGGGATCTATTCCAGCTTGCTCAGCGTAATAGGTCTTGGCAATGGAGCCGAACATCTGTTGTGGCGACTTGCAGGATGAGAGATGGTCGAGTTGTTCAGGATAGAAGGTTTCAATGAACTTGATCCATCCAGGAGAGCAACTGGTGATCATGGGAAGCGTCCCACCATTGGTCATGCGGTGTATCAATTCATGAGACTCTTCCATGATGGTAAGATCAGCACTGAACTGGGTGTCAAAAACCCTGTCAAAGCCGAGTGTCCTCAGAGCACTGACCATCTTGCCGGTCACCAAGGAACCTTCACCCAAGCCCATTGCCTCTCCAAGTCCTACCCTAATTGCTGGGGCGGTCTGCACTAGCACTACGAGATCTGGATCAGCAATCGCATCGAACACTTCCTTTTCATGGCTCTTCTCGGTGATGGCACCGGTTGGACAGACAAGGGAGCACTGCCCGCAGTTGGTACAGACTGAGGAAGCCAGTCCTTCATCAAAGAAGGTTGATACGGTCGTACGGAGTCCCCTGCCCATCATCTCAATTGCATGCACTTCTTGTACCTTCGCACATACCTCGACACAACGATTGCAAAGAATGCAGGCATTCGGGTCACGTACAATTGCGGAGGAAGAGGAGTCAATCGGGAGTATCGATTTTTTCGTCCTCTCGAATCGTGACTCTCTCACTCCCAGTTGCAAGGCAAGGGATTGCAACTCGCAGTTGAGGTTTCTCTCACAATTGGTACAGAGCAATGGATGATTGGCAAGCAACAGCTCAAGATTCAGCTTCCTTGCACGCATAACACGGTCAGTGTGTGTATGGATGACCATATCCTGCTGGACGGTATGGAGGCATGAACGGACCAAACGTCTGAATCCCTCAATTTCGACCACACAGATGCCGCAGGACCCGTGCGCAGAGACATCCTCCAGATAGCAGAGAGAAGGTACCTTGATCCCTGCAACCTTGCATGCATCTAGGATTCTTGTCCCCTCCGGGACCGTGACTGTTTTCCCGTCAACGGAGAGTGTGATCATCTTCCTATCCATAGAGTACCTCCTGTTCACACTTGACATCGCACCTGAGACATCTTCCTGCCTCCATTCTTGCCTGACGACCGGTGTAGCCCTTGTTCACCTCTTCAAAGGAACCACTTCTTGCAGCAATAGGGAGTTTTTCGGCGTTGATGGCTTTTCCCTCGTGCAGGGTCTTCCCCACTGTCTGATCATACCTGAAGGTGGTGAAAAGCTGTGCAAAACGGTCTTCTCCACTCAGCTTTAAGTCGATCAGGCGGGCAACTTCCTTGCCTTGCCCCATTGCCTCCGCTGCAGTGGAAGGTCCGTTGATGACATCCCCAATCGCCCAGACATGCTCTTGGTTGGTCTCATATACGTATGGATTCACTTCCAGATGACCACGCTTTGAGACGGCAAGCCTCTCTTTCTGCAAGAGGTCTGTGTCAACCCGTTCCCCGATTGCTACAATGACCGTATCGCAGGGGATTGCGCGGATGGTGCCGGTACCTCGACGGATTCTTCTACCGCTGAGGTCATATTCACCTATCTCCAGCTCCTCCACCTCAAGGGCTTCGAGTCTTCCCTTCTTGTCTCTGGCAATCTTTTTGGGTGCAACGTTGAAGATACAGGGGATACCTTCACTGAAGGCTTCCTCGATCTCACTCTCATTGGCCGGCATATCTTCCTTATCTCTCCTATAGGCAATGGTTACTTCCACTCCCATTCTCCAGAGAGACCTGGCAACATCGATGGCGACATTGCCGCCTCCAATAATGACAACCCGCCTGCCAACCGAGGGTACCTCACCCTCAGCAAGAGCGTTGAGGACATCGGTACCTTGCACTACCTGACCCTTATCAGCACCATCAAGCTGCAAGGTTGCATGATGGTAAGAACCAAGAGCAAGAATGACTTCATCATAGTTGCCTTTGAGATCAGAGAGCCACATGTCCTTACCGAGTCGCTTGTTGAAGGCAAAGGTTATGGGAAGTTGCTCAAAGAGCTCCAACTCCTTTGCAAGCACTTCTCTTGGGAGTCTATAGCTTGGTATGCCATAACGAAGCACACCACCTGCTTCCTTGTGTTCA
>JAQQAR010000072.1 GCA_028532765.1 Sphaerochaetaceae bacterium
CCGCCCTGTTTATCATCCTGGCAGCCCGGGTTGAGTTTGCCGCCATTGCCGATCTGGGCTGGGGGCTGGTCGCGGTACTGGCCTGCCTTATGCTGATTGCGCGTCCCGTCAGTGTCTTTCTCTCAGCCATCGGCACTTCGCTGAACTGGCGAGAGAAGCTCTACCTGAGCTGGATTGCCCCCCGGGGGATTGTCGCAGCGGCGGTCTCGGCCCTGTTTGCCTTCCAGCTTGAACGCATTGGTTACGAACGAGATTCTTGCTTCCTTGACGAGATTGCTTGATCATCTGGATGAGATGCTGGGCTCTACAAGTCAAAAGCCTGTTTAGGATTATCATAGAGAAGCTTTTTGCTCAGTATCTTTGCCTGATCCATGTCAATGCGCTCTGCTTCAATGAGTCGTGAGAGGCATGCTGAAATATTGTCCTTTGTCATCCTTACATGCCCGGCAACCAAATCAATCACCTTGCTGTCCCCACCGAATGCCAGGATTTTATTTGATGGTACCGTTTCTAGGAGTTCCTCCAAGAACTGAATGCTGCTATGGGGAGAGACCACATGTGCCCAGCTCATATCAACCAACACATTGGGAAAACTCTTGACCAACACTGCCAGTTGTCCTTGGTAGGGATACCCTATATGTAATAGATGAAACTTGGCTTGGGGATATGCGAGAAACAGATTGGTAAGCAGCAGCGGGTCACTATTACAGAGGTAGTTGCCGTTTCCTGCCTGTAGACCGGTATGGACCTGAATATTCCAGCCCTCTTGATTCGCAATTGATAAAATTGCATGGAGTATGTAATTCTGGGTAGCTGGTTCCATCGCAGTGGCTGTCCCGTCTAGATAAGCTCTACTTGCTTTTTTGGCTGTATGGTAATCAGTAAGGGGGAAAGAGAGGCTTCTTGTATAGGAGAGACCCAGCTTCAGGGCTTTTGCCCCACGTGCGATTGCTTGCTTGACAATTATCTGGCATGCATCAATATACTGCGCGAAAGAGTCAATACGAATGCCGGATATACGTGCTATTTTACGGAGCTCCTGCGTACCGAGTGGGTGTACAAGGCGATCAATTCTGCAGACGGGATGGGCGTAAGGGCTGTCATAATCGCTCTGGTAGTTCTCAGTATCATTGATGCATGTCTCGATGTTCATCCGTTTGAATAGCTCGGTGATATATAACTTATTTGAAATCTGCTTGGAATACTGCGCATTCAGCTCGGTTATATTCTCTCGAGTGATGCCAGCGACCCCATACAACTCCATTGCCGTTGCATCGAGTTGCCTTCCGTAGCCGGTAAAGCGACAAGACTCCCAGTAGGGTTCCAATATGTCCCATCGTTCTAGTAGTGGAATGTTACTGTCCAATGCTTTGGCATAGAGTTCCTGGCTGAGGCCACTTGAGAAAAGATCATATCTAAAATAATGGCTTATGTATTCAGCCAATATGTCTGGATGTTGCTTTCGGTCTGACTGGTGAGAAGGTAAATGCTCATGCGTGTCGATGACTGACAGATCTTGTATGTATACCCGAATTTCCTCGTATGTTGTTGCATGCATCGCTCTTCCTTATCTCTTCACAAAGGATTTGGTCTTTTCTGTTCCAAGCTTCTCTTGGAGGAATTGCCATACCTGGTCGGGTGATGCGTTGATTTCAATATCTACATCTGGAAGTATGAAGCACTTTGCCTTGGTCACATAGAGGTAGCAATAGCCTTTCACTCGATATGCACCATAACAGATATCCCAAGGGTATTCTGCACTCTCCCTCTGGTTGCTTACCTGAATACCGCTCTCTTGTAAACGGATGGTATAGGCAATTCTGCTTTTTTCGAGGTTGAAGCGTTTTACTTGATTGGCCACGCTCCGTGAGTGGAATCCAAGATATCCGAGGGGAAGCAGGAAAGCGAAAATCAAGAAGAGAACCCCCAATGTAGTGTCATGGTTGAAAAAATGCATAAGGGAAAGCACAACCATTAGAAAGGGAAACGAGAAAAACGTAACACCTCTTCTATTGAAGGTGAAATTATTGAATTTACTGAATGTAGTAAACACCTCTGTATTCACATGGGTGGTGATGAGTATCGATTTTGGAACACGTTCTTGCATATTTAGACTCCTCAATAAGCATACCATAACGTTTTGGTATTTCAAGAGGAAATTTCATGATATTGAAATATGTTTTCATAAAAATATATACAAATAGCGATAAATATTGTCTAATATGTACAAAATTTATGATAATTTTTTATTGACAACAGCCAAAATCGCCTCTATGCTACTAAAAGAAGAACCAAAACGTTTTAGTAATTTATGGGGATTTTATGGGAAAGCGAATTACAGTCAAGGACATTGCGCAACATGCTGGAGTCTCTCTTGGAAGTGTACATTGTGCATTAAGCGGGAAGCCTGGCGTAAGTGATTCTACACGGGAGCGCATTGTACAGATCGCAAATGAGCTTGGATATCGTCCCAATGCTATTGCTGCATCGCTAAAACGAAAGAAATTGAAAATTGCTGCTGCTATCCCTGCCTTGGCTGGAGAGAATCGATTCTATTACCAAGCAATCTGGGAAGGTGTGACTGATTATATAAACACACTTAGTGACTATAATGTCGAATTGGTCTCCTCACCTTACTATGAAAATGAACAGAACAGTCAGGTTGTGGAGATGCAGAGCCTGATGGAACGTGATGATATCAGTGGACTGATCTCTGTAGGATATACACCCACAAAAGGCTTGATCGGTCTCCAGGCCGTAAAAGAGAAACAAATTCCCATGGTCCTGGTTGGCAATGATGTACCACACTCGGGAAGATTATGTTGTGTACTACCAAACTATCGCATGGTGGGACGCACCATGGCTGAACTCATGGTACGGGTGGTAGGTAAAGATGCCCCTCTGCTTGTCTGTGCCGGGTACGTGCAGATTCCTTCAAACTATGAGGTTGTGGAAGGATTTGAGGAGTACCTCAGAGAGAGTGGATGTACCAACCCGGTATATAAAGTACATTCCTCATCTACCGATAAGCCAGGGGAAGTTGTCTGCAACCTCATCAAGGAAAAGGCGATCAAAGGGTGTTGTGCTGTTACCGCACGTAGCTCTGCCATGCTTGGTCGTGTTTTGGAAGCATACCAATTGAGTGATGATGTGTACTCGATCGGTATGGACTTGTTTGATGAGACCATGGACTTCCTCCGTAGGGGAGTGCTCTCTAACTTAGTACAAAACAATCCCTATAAGAGTGCCTATCTGGCAACAAAAATCTTGGCTGAGTATCTGCTCAAGGATATTCGCCCCGTCATGCCAACCATGTACGTTGGTAGTGAAATGGTGTTCCCGAGCAATCTGCTCATGTATGAAAACGGGTATTACCGGTTACTGATGTAACCGGATTAGAAACATTTCTAGGAGGAATTCATGAAGAAAGTATTCGCAATGATTCTGTGTGTTGCCGTTCTCGGTTCTTTTGTTTTTGCATCAGGTAATGCTGAGACAACCGATGCATCCGGTAAGAAGAACTATGTATTGAAGTATGCTGAGTTGAATCCTGATGGGCACATCATGGATCAGGCTGGAGATTACTTTGCAAAGTTGGTAGAAGAGAAGTCCGAAGGTCGCATCAAGATCCAGGTGTATCCTGCAGGCCAGCTCGGTGATGAGAAGACCATGTACCAGACCCTGCAGATGGGCGGTGGAGCCATCGACATCTGTCGCGGTAATACCAATAGCTTGGGTGATTTTGGTATGAAGAAACTAACGCTCTTTGGGCTTCCGTTCATTTTCCGGGATCGTGCTCACCTCTGGAGCGTCCTGAACAGTCCTCTTGGTGAGGAATTCCTCAATGAGCCGGAAGAACTTGACTCTGGATTTGTTGGCTTGTTCTACCTTGATGAAGGTGCTCGTAACTTCTTCACTGCCAAGAACGTTGTGATTGACAGCATTGATGATTACCAAGGGCTCAAGTTGCGCGTTCCTACTACTGATTTGATGACTGAGACCGTTTCCGCTCTCGGAGTACAGTCCACCCCCATCAGTTTCAGTGAGCTGTATAGTGCACTGCAGACAGGAACGGTTGATGGTGCTGAGCAGCCACACAGCGGTTACTACTCCAACAAGTTCTTTGAAGTAGCTCCAAACTACATCCTCAGTGGTCACACCTATAGTCCTTCAATCGTCATCATGAGCGCTTCCGTATACGAGAAACTTGATGCTGAAGCACAGGCCATTCTCGAAGAGGCTGCCAAGGAGACTGCTGATTGGAACCGCCAGAGTATCGAGAAACTGGACAACGAATTGCTTGAGAAGATCAAGGCAGCTGGTGCAAACGTAGTTGAAGTCTCTGACAAGACTCCGTACATCGAAGCAACCGCTGATGTTGTCAAGAAGTATGCAGCTGGATACGAGACATACTACGAACAGATTCTTTCTCTGTAAGAATAATTTGTTACCGTAATATTGGGGGGGCTTCGGCCCCCTGCTATTTGGAGGTCTGTGTGAACCACGTTACAAAATTCTTTGATGCCGTTTACTGGTTTTTCATGACCATGTGTAAACTGTTCTTCATTGCTATGGTTGCAATTACCGCATATGTGGTATTCAACCGGTATGTAATCAAGAACAGTCTCGTATGGGGAGAACCGGTAGTATTGATGTGCATGGTGTACATGTCTTTGGGAAGTGCTGCACTGGCAATTCGCAAGGACACCCATATTCGTATGCAGATTATCGACTATCTTGCACCAAAGAAGTTCATCCAAGTGATGCGCGGTGCGGCACATGTCTCAATCTTTGCCTTCGGGATCTTTATGATTGTGTATGGCTGGCAATTTTCAATGCTGGCAAAACGTAATCTCATGACTGGAGTAGGGATTACGAGTATGTGGTTGTATCTTGCTTGTCCGTTTGCCGGAATTGCTGTTGTGCTCATGGAAATTGAGCGTTTCATTAATTTCTGCTATCGCATTACCCATGGGCAGACTCTTGAAGCCGAAACGATTAAGGAACAATCCAAACATATGGCTGAAGAGGCTAAACACGAACTCGAGGAGACCACGTAATGGATACCAATACCACTGCTGTTTTAATTCTCGTAGGGAGCTTTGCCGTGATGTTGATCTGCAGGTTCCCCATCGCTTTTGCTATTGGCATCTCCAGTGTGCTTACCACCATGTTCCTGGGGCTTCCCTTAATGCAGATAGCCCAGTTGATGGTCAAGGGAGTGAATGTCTTTACCCTTATGGCTGTACCGTTCTTCATTATCGCTGGAGAGCTCATGGGAGCCGGTGGAATCTCAAAACGATTGATTGCTCTCAGTGATGCATTGGTCGGTTGGGTCCGCGGTGGGCTTGCCATGGTCAATATTGTTGCATCCTTGTTCTTTGGAGGTATCTCTGGTTCATCAACCGCTGATACAGCCTCTCTTGGTACCATCTTAATTCCCATGATGAGGGACCAGGGGTATGATGATGAGTTTTCCACCAATGTTACGATGTGTTCTTCCGTGGAAGGCTTGCTGTTGCCACCCAGTCATAACATGGTCATGTACGCCATGGTTGCTGGTAGTGTGTCGGTTGGACGACTTTTTCTTGGGGGGATCATACCCGGGTTAATTTTAGGTTTTGCTTTAATGATCTATAGTTATGTACTCAGTGTCAAACGCAACTATCCAAAGGGCGATGCGTTTAGCCTACGTCATGCGCTCTTGACGCTGAAGGATGCCATATGGGGGTTGATAACGGTCCTCATTGTTGTCTTTGGTGTAGTAAGTGGTGTCTTTACTGCTACTGAAAGTGCTGCTATTGCCGTTGTTTGGGCGATGATTGTCAGTGCATTTGTCTACAAGGAACTGACCTTGAGAAAAATGTGGCGTCTTATCGAACGTTCTCTGGGTACCCTTGCAATCGTTATGATCCTCATCTCTACCAGTCAGGTGTTTGGTTGGTTGTTGACCTACCTGAGGTTGCCTGAGATGGTTGCGAGCGGAATCCTTGGATTAACTGACAACAAGATAGTGATCATGATGATTCTCAACTTGTTGATGTTGTTCCTGGGTACGATCATGGATATGTCTGCCATCATCTTGGTTGCAACCCCAATCCTCTTGCCGATAGCAATCGAGTGTGGCATGGATCCAGTGCATTTTGGTGTTGTCATGATCTTGAACTTGGGTATCGGTCTGATCACGCCTCCCGTTGGTGGAACCTTGTTTGTGGGTTCAGCCGTCTCGGGTGTACCTATCGAGAAGCTGATAAAGACACTTCTGCCTTTCCTCGCCGTTATGGTTATTGTTCTCATCATCATAACGTATGTGCCAGGCTTGATTATGTTCTTGCCGAACTTGTTCCTGCCGGTTATTGGATAAGCATATGGAACAATTTGCTTGTCCGTTCTCTTCAGCCACGGTTGAGTATGAGCGGACAACCGGTGCTCACAGTGTTGTGCTCATCTGCCCAGGGGGTGCCTATCAGTGGCTTTCCCCAAGGGAGATGTGGCCGGTTGCTCATGCATTCCAGGAGAATGGGTTTAGTGTTGCTGTGCTGCAGTATACTGTGGGAAAACAGCTGGGGAGTCTTCCCATGAGAGAAGCCTCCTGGGCGATTGCAGCGATCAAGGAACAGAGTCCAGGACAGAGCGTTGTATTGATAGGGTTTTCTGCCGGGGGGCATCTCGCTGCCAGTGTTGCAGTGCATGCAGAGCGAATGCAACTTGCAGCTCCCGATGCCCTGGTCCTGTGTTACCCTGTCATCAGTGCAGGCAAGATGGGGCATGTGCAAAGTATGGAGAATTTAGGAGAAGCACCAGAGCCCGATTTTTTCTCACTTGAGAAGTGGGTTCATGCCAAGGTACCCCCTACATTTCTCTGGCATACCGCAGAAGATATGGAGGTTCCAGTCCAAAATAGCTTGGTGTTTGCTGAAGCACTTGCCGAGGCCAACGTCCCCTTTGCGTTGCATGTGTATCCCCATGGAGTACATGGGCTCTCCTTGGCCACCAAGGAAGTCGAAGAGATTGAGAAAGCCAGATTTGCAGATGCGCAAGTTGCATCATGGTTTACGCTCTGCCTACAGTGGTTGGGCGATTTGATTGAAGGAGAAGGGAATGAAATTGTGGAATAATGAGGCTGAAATGTTTGCCTTGATGAAAGAGAAACTGTATACACCGGTTGTTGGTGATATTCTTGATGTCATGGGGTATACCCACCAGTTTTTGCCCCAGGAGATCAGGCCTTTGCGTGATGATATGAAGTTGGCAGGGAAAGCCATGACTGTGCTGATGATTGATGTGTTTGGACCGCAGAAGAAACCGTTTGGTTTGCTTACTGAAGCCTTGGACCAACTCAAGGAGCATGAGATTTACCTTGCTACCGGTGGGTCCAAACGTTGTGCGTACTGGGGTGAGCTACTCACAGCCACCGCTCGTACTCGCAAAGCTGTAGGGGCAGTGGTGAATGGTTGGCACCGTGATACTCCCCAAGTCCTAGAACAGAACTGGCCTGTTTTTTCTTGTGGTTGTTATGCCCAGGATAGCAGTGTTCGCACCCAAGTCGTTGATTTCCGGTGTCCTATTGAGATCGGGCAAGTAACCATCAATGATGGTGATTTGCTGTTTGGGGATGTTGATGGCGTACTAGCCATACCTCGGGAAATTGCAGAGGAAGTAATTGTCAAATCATTGGAGAAAGCCAGTGGTGAGAAGGTTGTACGGAAGGCTATCGAAGAGGGGATGAGCGCAACAGCAGCGTTCGAAAAGTTTGGAATTCTCTAGGAGCAGATCATGCAAAAAGCTTTTCAAATCGGTTCTGAGGATACAGTAGCCACGTGCTTGACTGAGGTGGTCGAGGGGCCTGTTTCTTTGAATCATGACGCTTCGATTCAGCAACTCGAGGCAATAGAGGCGATTCCTGTAGGACACAAGATCTCATTGAAAGACATCAAGAGAGGGGAACCTGTCTTGAAGTATTCAGTGGTAATCGGTGCGGCCAGCGAGTATATCAAGAAGGGGAGCTGGGTTCATTTGCATAACTTGAAGAGCTGTTATGATGAACGTTCCAGCCATCTGGATGTGCACACCGGAGCACCACAGGATATACAGTACGAATGAGTGAGGAATGCATGGATCTAGGAACAATGACTTTCTCTGGCTATAAACGTAGGGATGGTAGATTGGGTATCCGAAACCGGGTATTGGTGATCTACACAGTGGAGTGTGCTGCCTTCGTTGCGCAGAAGATTGCCTTACATTCAAATAATCTTGATGTTGAATGCATAGGCTTTGAGGGTTGTACCGATAATGAGTATGCCGTGAGGATGCTTATCTCCATGATTCGCCATCCCAATATCGGGGCTGTGTTGACAGTCGGCCTTGGGTGTGAATACATCCAACCACAGTGGTTGGCTGAAATAGCTGAACAGGAGGGCAAGCCAGCCGACTGGTTCTTCATTCAGCAATCTGGTGGAACCTCTGCTTCCATAGAAAAAGGATTGACGATCGTTAAACGTATGCTCAACGAGCTGGAGCATACCGAACGATCCCCCATGGGGCTGAAAGACCTGGTCATCGGGGCAGAGTGTGGAGGATCGGATTATACCAGCGGTTTGGCAGGGAATGTGGTAGTTGGTAATTTCTTCGATTTCCTTGTGGATGTTGGTGGAACAGCTATCTTTGAGGAGATTGTTGAAGCAATAGGATTGGGTGACCTTCTTGCAGCAAGAGCTGCGGATGAGGAAGCGAGACAAGCGATTGTCTGCACCTACAAGAAGGCTTTGGATTATTGCAAATCGGTACGTCAGTACTCGGTGAGCCCAGGCAATTTTGCAGGTGGCCTTTCCACAATTGAAGAGAAAAGTATGGGGGCGGTTATCAAGAGCGGGAGTCGGCCTATTTGCGGCGTGCTTAAGGTAAGCCAGAAAGTACCATACCCTGGCCTATGGTTGCTGGACTCTACCCCAGACCCACATTGGATGCAATTCGGTATTACGAATCCCAATGACAATGAAGGGCTGATGGACCTTATCAGTTGTGGGGCTCATATTACGTTCTTGGTGACAGGAAGAGGTACAGTGGTAGGTAGTGCTGTCGCCCCTGTTATCAAGATTACGGGAAATAGTGCCACCTATAAGAAAATGGAATCTGATATGGATTTTGATGCAGGGAAGGTCCTATCTGGAATATGTAGTCAGCAAGAGCTTGCACAGGAGCTTGCTGGAATGGTTGTAGAGGTTGCTTCCGGGAAACTGACAAAAAGTGAAGCACTTGGCCATAAGGAGTACTTCATTCCCTATAAGTTTCAGGAGAAAGAAGTAGTACTGCGCGCTTGTGAACAATAAGAAGGGGAAAGATAATGATAGATATGAATGAAATGTATTCTCTCGAGGGTAGATGTGCCGTAGTTACCGGTGGTTCGACTGGATTGGGCCTTGCGACAACCCGTGCATTGGTTGCAAGTGGTGCAAAGGTCCTGGTGTTGAGTTTTGAGACCAAGGAACAAGCCTCCGAGGCGTTGGCGGAGTTCGGTGATCGTGTGGCATTTTATCAGTTCGATATCACTGATACAGACAATACGCCAGCATTGGTGGAGACCTTGATCGCCGAACATGGCCCTATCACCATATTGGTGAATAATGCTGGTAACCATTGCAAGAAACCAATTGAAGAGATGAGTGTGGCTGAATACCAGAAGGTGCTCGATGTCCACCTTGTAGGTGCCTTTGCACTGACCAAAGCATTGGTTCCCCATATGAAAGCACAGAAGCTTGGAAGTATCATCTTTATGGCCAGCATGACCAGCTATATTGGACAACCTGCCGTGGCCGGTTATTCCACTGCCAAGGCTGGTATTCTTGGGTTGGTACATACCCTTGCAACTGAATGTGGTCCGGAGAATGTGCGTATCAATGCAGTGGCTCCAGGGTGGATCGACACTCCCATGTTCCATAAGGCTACTGATAACGATCCTCCCCGGCTCAATAAGATTCTTGGGCGGATCCCGATGAACAGGGTGGGCGATCCTATGGACATCGGTATGGCAGTTTCTTTCTTGAGCAGCGAGGCGGCAAGATACATCAATGGGATTTGTTTGCCTGTTGATGGTGGTGCACTTATTGGATTCTAGGGAGGAGTGGGAATGCAAGGTTTTCAGGAAGATTTATATCTTGATACTCCTCTCGCGAAGCATCTCTATACTACCTATGCAAAGGATATGCCGATAATCGACTATCATTGCCATCTGGTAGCCAAAGAGATTTTCGAGAACCAGGAGTTCGAGGACTTAGGCCAAATGTGGCTTGCCCATGACCATTATAAATGGAGGGCAATGCGAACTTTCGGGATTGATGAGATGTATATAACCGGTGAAGCCTCCTTTGAGGAGAAGTTCTACCGGTTTGCAGAGATCCTTCCTCTTCTCATCGGGAATCCTCTGTATATCTGGTGTGCGTTGGAGCTGAAGCGGTACTTTGGGATTTCTGAGCCGCTCAGTGCAGATAATGCAAAGGAAATGTATAGCAGAACCAAGCAGATGATCCGAGAGAATCATATGACTCCGCAATGGTGTATGGAGAAGAGCAATGTCGAGTTGGTCTGTACTACCGAGGACCCAACGGATGATCTTCTCTATCATAAGAAACTGCTTGGGAAGACAAAGACAAAGGTCCTTACTGCATTCAGGCCAGACAACGCAATGTTCTGTGAGCGTACTGGGTTTGCTGCCTACATCCAGAAACTGGGGAGTACGAGTTCATTGCCGGTCAGCACATTTCATGGGCTTATCGATGCGCTTGAGAACCGGTTGCTGTACTTCAAGGAGCTGGGAACCACGGTCAGTGATGATGGGATTCCAGAATTTACCTATGTAGCTGCGGATGCAAAAGAAATAGAGGACATCTACCAGAAGGCATTGGGCAACCAGGAACTGAGTAAGCATGAGATTGATGCCTATCGAACAGCATTTCTCCTTGCAATGGGGAGACTGTATCATCGGCACGGTTTCGTCATGCAACTGCATGTAGGTACCTATCTTGATGCCAATACCACGAGAGTTGCGTCCATTGGGCAATCAACAGGGTTTGACTGTACTGACGATGCTACCAAAGTCAAGAGTATCGGATTCCTGCTCAACGCACTCACGAGCGAAGGTGCCCTACCCAAGACTATTCTCTATCCACTCGATGGCACAAACATTGAAAACTATGCGGTTTTGGCTGCTGGTTTCTGTGATAGTGATGCCAAGGCGAAAGTCCAGCTTGGTGCACCTTGGTGGTTCAATGACCAGGTGTATGGGCTGGAAAGACAATTTGCCGCTGCCGGTAATCTGTATCCACTCTCCTTGAGTGTAGGCATGCTGACCGATAGTAGAAGTTTCCTCAGCTATCCGAGGCATGAGCTTTATAGACGATTGCTCTGCAGATTCCTCGCCCAGGTGGTGGAGCGTGGTGAATATTTCTCAGGTGAGTCGTATCTGAAGAGAATCATCGAGGATGTTTGTTACCACAATGTGAAAGAGTACTTCGGCTTCTAGTAATGTCAGCTCAGGAAAAATGCATGTATAGGGTGCCCCGTTTTCGGTGGCACCCTTTCTTGGACCTCAATACCTAGATTCTTTGTTCACGGTAGTGTTTGCATTGACGTTTGATGAGATCCCAGTCAAGTTCTACGCCAATACCAGCCTGTGTAGGTACCTCAATCATACCATCCTTGGTGATTGGTAAATTCCCTTTCATGGGCAACTGATAGTTCTCTTCTGGTACAAAATACTCAAAATACTCTGTATTGCGGATTGCACACCCTACATGAAGGTTTGCTACATCCATGTAGTTCATGGTCGTAGTATGCAGCTCGCAGTTCATCCCGAATCCTTCGGCCATATGTGCAATCTTCATTGAACCAGTAACCCCATCTTTCCAACTCACATCAGCTCGCACGATATCGGCAGCCTGGAGGGCAATGGATTGGGCTACACCCCAGTGGCAACCACGTGTTGTTTCAGTGGCTGCAATAGGGAGGTCCAAAGCAGAACACAGCTGTTTGTATTTATTGAGCTCAAAGTCACGGAATGGTTCTTCAAGCCAGTGATAACCAAGTTCCTCCAGCTGACGACCTACGGTAATGGCTTCATGGAGTTGGTATTCGGCTACCGGGTCACTCATCAGGACATACTCATCCCCAACTGCTTTCCTGATCGCCTCATGTACCTTCATGTCAAAGGCCAGTGGTCCACCGGGATGGGCTTTGTATGCGGTAATGCCGCGTTCCTTGTATTTCAAAGCTTCTTCCACATACTCCTCTATGGTTGCGTGGAAGTTTCCACTTGCATAGACCGGCAGCTGCGTGCGATAGGCGCCCAGATACTGGTAGAGAGGAAGCTTAGCTTCCTTGGCTGCCAGATCCCACAATGCAACATCAACAGGTCCGGGAAGATAGACAGGAAAGAAAGTGAGGTGTCGGTCAATCGTCCAGAGCTCATGCCAGATCTTCTCTCGGTCATGCATGTCACGACCGAGTACAACGGGTGCAATCGTTTCATGCAGATAGCTTTCGGTGATATTCCCACTTCTGGCAGCCAGCGCGGTGGCAATGCCTTCGAGACCTGTATCTGTGGTGAGTTTCAATACGACCACATCCCACGGCATGGCAGCGCTTCCTTGGCGTTTCTTATCGAATAGACATTGGTTGCGCTCAACCCACCATGTTTCGAATCGTTCAATTTTCATGACAGTAACTCCTTGAGGATTGATAATGGTATATTACAGTTGAATCGATATACCTTTGATAATTACATGAACTAAGAAAAATATTTAAAAATGTATATATCTGTTTGAAATAATGAGCAATCGTTAATATATATTAGGTAAGAGAAGCGAGTGCACTGATCTGTGCCTCATTCAAATGCTCGATGAACGTGTTCCTGATAGCTTGGGCATCCTCTGCGAGAATTGCCTGAACGATTTGGTGGTGCTGTGTATAGGTCTCTTCACAACTCCGGTTGGTATGTGTTTTTACCCCGTACATCCCAATACGTAAGCCTTCAAGAAAAAGAGGTTGGCAAACACTGATCAGTTTCTCGTTCGCTGAGCAACTGATAAGGTATTCATGGAAGGCAATATCTGTCTTATAGAAATCAAGGATTGACTCACGAGCGTTGTTCGTGCATACAGTTTTAAGTTTCTTGTCATGCTCAAGCAACGTCAATAGATCAATCTGATGCAAGAATTGTACAGCCACAGCAGGTTCAATAATCTTTCGCAGGGAGAAGAGTTCCAGCACCGATTTACTGGTTATCGGTTTTACGATTGTCCCCTTTCTTGGAAACATCTCAACAAGTTGCTCATTCTGCAGGATAAGCAGAGCTTCCCTGACTGGGGTCCGGCCGACTGAGAGTTGTTCCATAACATCCTTTTCACTGATGGTCTGTCCAGGAAGCATTTCACACGTAAGAATACTCTGCTTAAGAAAGTCATATACGTTTTCTTTTAGTGAGTTGTTATGGATTTCAGTCATTGCTATCTCCATATGATATATTAGAAGCTTCTATATCGTAATCCAAACCTCGTAATTCCGCAAGAGTAATTATTCCAAAACACGTAATAAATGCTTGAATCATTAAAAACACCATGATATAGTCTAGTGTATTCTGATATATCAACAAAAGGAATGAAACAATGCATGCATCCATCCAGGATATTCATCTCTATCGTGCGGTATCGCCTATCAGCCAACCGATTGCTGACGCAACGCATACCATCTCTTCCATTCAATTTTACATCTTGGAAGTCGTTACCAAAGGGGGAACAATCGGACAAGGATACTTGCTGAGTTTTCATTATTCCCCCATGGCAATTGAAGGTGCCTTGATGGATCTACGCTCGTTTGTGCTCTGTCATGACTATCAGGTTCATGAAACACTGAAAATTCGGGAAGATTGGGATAGGGAAACAGAGTATTTTGGGAGTGCAGGGTTACAGAGATGGGCCTATGCCGTCTTGAATGTTGCCATGTGGGATGCTTGGGCCAAGTCACTTGGTGTTCCTGTATATCAATTATTTGGTACGAAAACAACTAAAATTCCTGTCTATGGTAGTGGGGGTTGGCTTAGCTACAGTAATGAGGAGCTGATCGATGAGGTGGTAGGCTATAAGAAACGTGGTTTTACCGCTGTAAAGGTCAAGGTAGGTAGCCCCAACCTTGAGCGTGACAGAGAACGACTGCATAAGGTCCGGGAGGCTGTTGGTGACGAGGTGAGGATCATGATGGATGCGAACCAAGGACTCTCGGTGGGTGATGCTCTCACACTGGCTCAGACAGTGCAAGATATCGGTATCACCTGGTTTGAGGAGCCTGTTTCCAATACGGATTTTGCAGGGTATGAACTGATTCGAAGCAAAACAGGGATATCATTGGCGATGGGAGAACGTGAGTACGATGTACAGGCATTGAAAGAACTCATAAGACGGAATGCACTCGATCTTTGGCAACCTGACCTGCTTCGTATTGGTGGGGTGGAAGCCTATCGTGATAGCGCTGCGCTTGCCCATGCCTATCATATTCCTTGCCTGCCTCACTACTATAAGGATTATGATGTACCACTGTTGGCCACGCTTTCCAGTCCATATGGCGCAGAGAGCTTTGACTGGATAGATGGTATCATCGATAATCAGATGCAAATCGAGAACGGCTATGCCATTCCCCGCGAGGGGGCTGGTTGGGGCTTCTCCTTCAAGGAGTCGAGTCTAGAGCCAATTGAAGGAGGTCAAAAATGATTAATTTACAGGGATATCGCGGTATTGTAACTGGAGCTTCAAGCGGGATTGGGCTCGCTATTTCCAAAGTCTTGTCTGAGTGTGGGGCAACCGTATTTTGTATCAGCAGGACAGGAAAACCCAAGAATGATGAAGAGGCAATCCCACAGGGTGTTGTTCACCTCAAGGGGGATATCTGCGACAATGAAGAAATGAGGCAGATCATTACCAAGATTGGGGATGATGGAGGTATTGATTTCCTGGTCAATAATGCCGGCATCACGATCAAGCGGCGTGCTGAATTGTTGCAACCTGAAGAGTTTGCAAAGGTGCAAGAAGTGAATGTCTGTGCACCGTTCAATCTGAGTCTTCTTTGTTTTCCCTATTTATCAGCATCGAAACACACCGGAAGGATCATCAATATTTCCAGTATGGCAGCTCACCTAGGATTTTCAGAAGTAGTCCCCTACAGCGCAAGCAAGAGTGGGATTGTCGGATTGACCAAGGGCCTTGCTGTTGAATGGGCCAAGAACAATGTGACGGTAAACAGTATTGCTCCAGGTTGGTTCCCGACCGAGATGACCAAGCAAGTGATGGATGATGAGAGAAAACAACGGATTCTTTCCCGTATGCCGATGCATGCCTTTGGGAATGCGAATGATCTGGGAGCAATGGCCGCCTTCCTGCTCAGTGAACACGCTACCTACATTACTGGAGTAGATTACGCTGTAGATGGAGGCGCACTGGCCTACGGATTTTGAGTTCTGGTACAATCTGTTCCCCTCCTGGTATCTTTTGGAATACTGAAGCTTTCTCCTGCCTTCTGCGCTATTGGTACAAATGTATTGTGTGAGAAAAAATTTGAATACAACAGAGGTGGTTTATGGTAGGATAATCGGGATACTACGAGAAGGTGGAAATAATGGGGAAGAGACTGAGAAAGTTTGGAAAGATCCTCCTTTGGATATTTGCGGTGATTGCTGTTGTCTTGGTGATAAGTTCTGTATTGCATGCAACACTCTTCAGGCAACGAAGAAATGCAATTACCCCATATGGGCACCTAGTCCCTGTCTTCGATGGACAGATGCACATTACTGATCTAGGTGAGGGTGGCCATACCATAGTGTTGCTTCCTGGAATGGGTGTAGCTCTACCATCTGCTGACTTTGGGCCATTGCAGCGGGCCTTGGCTGAGGATTATAAGACGCTCGTAGTTGAGTACTTCGGGGTGGGGTTCAGTACCACCACTGAAAGAGAGCGTACGAGCGAGCACTATGTAGAAGAGATCAGGGAAGCGCTCAGTGTTGCTGGGTATGAACCGCCCTATGTGTTGATCCCTCATTCCATCTCCAGTGTATATAGCGAACACTACGCTTCCCTCTATCCAGATGAGGTTGAGGCAATCATCAGCTTGGATGGTACATCCACCGCCTACTACGCGGAAACCCCTGCCTTTGTTGCTGCATTGCTCCCCATCGCCAAGATACAAGAATTCCTAGGATTGACCAGCTTGCTCGGTCCCCTGGTTACCAATAAGAGTGATGCAATGGAGCTTGGATACACAGAGAAGGAAGTGGATGATATGCTTGCCTTTGCCGGGTTCTCGATGAATGACACCCTCCTTGATCAGATTGCCCATGCTACTGAATTCATTCGGGAGACAATGGATCTTCCGTACCCAAAAGAGGTCCCTTTCTTCAAGGTTATTGCCAAGGACACGTATGAGAAGCCCAATCCACAGATTCCTCTCTCTCCGAAAGAGTATCAAGAGCAACATCTTGAACGTATCGGAGCGCAAGCTCAGTTTGAAGTTCTTGAAGGAAACCATTTCATCTACCAGAGTAATGCTGAGGCAATTGCTGCGATTGTAGAAAAGGTGTTGGCCGATTTATAGGCCGAGGTACGAGCGAGCTTGAGCAAGCACATGTTCAAGCTCCTCGATTGTCTTATTCCACAATGCATGGTCATCAGTAGGCTGCTCATGTTGCAACTCTGCACACAACATCTGTGCGCCTGTTGCCCCAATAGCTCCACAGCTGCCCTTTGCTCGGTGAGCAAGTTCTGCTACTTCATTCCAGTCCTGGTTGTCCCAGGCTCTGTTCAGGTCATCAACCAAGTCGGTCATCTCCTTGATGAAAGTACCGAGAAGAATCCTGTAGGCTGCCTCATCACCGCCAATCTGTTGAATTCCCTTGTGGTAGTCGATGGAAGCTTCAGCAGGTTTCTTGGTTGGATGATATGCCTCTGCAAGGCTCTGTACCTTTCTTTGAAGCTCCAAGGGGTTGTAGGGCTTACCGATGACCTCAGTTACTCCAATCTCCTTGCATCGCTTTAGGACACTGGAGATCAAGTCTGCTGAGGTTATCAGAAGGGGAACCTCCTGGTTCTTCTCCCTGATCAGCTTGCTTGACTCATACCCATCCATGACATCCATGTGAAGATCCATCAAGACGCAGTCAATGATATCCTCGTGTTCGAGGAACCGTTCATACCCCTCTTTCCCATTGGAAGCAAGGTAGACGGTTGCATCTATCTGCTCGAGCAGTTCCTTTGCAATGATCTGGTTTGTTGCATTGTCTTCGACAACTAATACAGTGAATGATGCATTTTTCCTTCTCTGTACCTCATTATTCGCGGTTCGAAGTGATGAGGTGTTTGTTCCAAACAACTGGAGCAACCCATTGAACAGAACGCTGGTAATAAGGGGTAGCATAAGAACCAAGTCACAGGGGATTTGCAGCTCTTTTTCTAGCTCCAACTGGTTGTTTGAAAATACTAGAAGTTTCGGACGCAATTCATCGTGAGTGTTGAATATATTTCGAAAATTATCCGGTATAACCATGGATTTACGATAATCCAATACCACAAGGTCATAATTTTGATTTCCTTCGAGTGCCTTGGCTGCTAGATTGAATGAGGTAACCCCTTCATATTGCATGTGATACTCATTGAATACTATAGCGAGACGGTTATAGAGCATCCTGTCCTGAATGACGAGTAATGCTCTGAGAGAGGAGAAATCAACGGAAGTCTGCGATTTTTCTTCCTGGTCAGTATTCAATTGCATGGGGAGAGACACTGTGAAGCGGGTCCCTTCATCTGGGTTGCTCTCCACCTCCAGCTTCCCCTGCATCTTCTCAACCAGTTCTTTCACAATGGAGAGGCCTAGGCCGGAACCTCCATACTTACGGTGGATTGTTTCATCTGCCTGCACGAACGGGGTGAAAATGGTATCGAGTTGTTCCTTGCTCATCCCAATTCCTGTATCAGATATCTCCAGAGAGAGGGTACAGGTTGTTTCTTCTTTTTGCTGAGCAGTAATTGAGAGAGTAACAAAGCCATCTTCAGTAAATTTCACTGAATTGTTCATGAGATTGATGAGAATCTGGGAGAGACGTGTTGGGTCCCCGATAAATTGCTTTGGAACTCCGGGAGTTTCATTAATTCTGAAACTCAATCCCTTTTGTTGGATCAGGTGTTGTTCAATTGATACACAGTTCTCCAGTACATCATCAAGATGAAATGGAACTGATTCAAACGTCATCCTATTTTCTTCCAGACGAGAGTACTCCAGAATATCATTAATGATCTGCTGCATAGTCTCCGTTGCTGTGGAGATGCTGTGAATATAGCGAAGCTGGTCTGTAGATAAATTAGTCTTCTCAAGGAGATAACTCATTCCTCTCACTCCATTGAGTGGGGTCCGTATCTCATGGGAGATGCGAGCCAGGAATCGGCTTTTCTCCCGGTCTGCTTCCTCGGCCCGTAGCTGGGCTTCTTCTTTCTCATGGATGGCCTTCTTCAAGCGAACAATCCAGTAGGAAGAGAGAACGAAGGCAAGGATTATGATGATTGCAATGACAATTGCAATTCTGATGATGGGCCAGTAGTCTATCTTTGTCTCATAACGAATCCATTTATTGAAAATTTGCGCTCGCTCTGCATCACTAATGGAATCGAGCCCCTTTCGCAGGATATTCGCCAGTATTGGTTCACTACGTTGTACTGCTATATGGAGCGTTTGATCTGCGTCTTCAGTAATGGGAATAATCGTAAGCTCAGTCAGTCCGAGCAATCTGCTGAGATATACACTTGTTGCTTCATTTCCCACAAAGGCAACCTCTTCCCCATGGTTTACCGCGAGCAGAGCTTCTTCCACCGTATCGTAGAGTCGGTGAGTAATGGACGGATAGGACGTTAAAAAGCCTTCATGAGAGCTTTCCCTCTGTACTGCTACCTGCCTTCCCAGAAGGTCGGAAAAGGAGGTAACTGAGGTATTGCTCTTCTGGACAATGATAGCTCGCTGGAAGTAAATGTAGGCAGGAAGGTAGCTCAGATACGCTTCTCGTTCTCTCGTATACCCAACTGCAGACAATACCTCAATGGTCCCTTCTCTGGCTTGGCTGATCGTTTCAGTCCAGCTTAGGGTAGGGTCATAGGTAAATGACAATCCGGTTCTCTCTGAGATAAGGGAGAGCAAGTCTGCAGCAATTCCAGTATGGATTCCCTGTTCATTGAGGAACTCAAACGGCATGAATTTTGGATCGATACCAAGTCTCACTGTTTGATGTTCCTCGATGAATTGATACTCTTCCTTGGAAAACAGCTGGGACTCTTCTGCGTACACAACATTGGCCAAGCACAGAAGCATTCCCATGATAAGAATCAGGTTCCTGTATTTGGACCGCAGCATTGAGGCTCCTTGGATTGTCTAGGTACGACTTAACTTGTTTGCAATGGAGAGAAAGGCCTGAAACACTACTGGGTCGAAGTGTCTGGGAGCCTCCTCTTTCATTACCTGTATTGCTTCCTCTGGAGAAAGCGCATCCTTGTACACACGCTTGCTGGTAAGTGCATCATAGACATCAATCACGGCCATCAAACGTCCAGAGAGAGGAATCTTGGAATCTTTCAAACCTACTGGATACCCTGATCCATCGTACCACTCATGGTGGCTCGCGATAAGGGAACGAGCAGTTTCAATGAAGCTGATCGGAGCTTCATCCTTGTCTGTGCCATAGTCGAGCGCTTCCACTCCATTCAGTACGTGTTTTCTCATGAGTTCAGTCTCTTCCTTGGTCAATCGCCCCGGCTTGAGAAGAATACTATCAGGGATACCCACCTTCCCTATATCGTGCAGCGGTGCTGTGTCAACCAACTCCTGGATTTCCCTATCAGTGAGGTGATAAGAGTTATCATCTTGTTTCTGGAGTTCGTTACAAAGGAGTCGCATCATGTTCTTGGTGCGTTTAGAGTGGTCACTGGTCTCAACATTGCGGATTTCCAACAACCTCACCAGTGCATTGATGGTAATCGCGGTGGTTTTTCGAATCTCTTCGGTACGTGCCTCCACCAAACGCTCAAGCTGTTTATTGTATTCTATCATCTGCCTGTTGGCTTTTTTTAGATTAAGCTGTAATTCAATGCGTTTTTGGAGGGAACGAAAGTTCAGTGGTTTACGGATAAAATCGACGGCACCCTTTTCAAGGCCGAGAATTTCCTTTTCTATCTCCTCAGAGTTGGTCAGGATGATGATTGGAATCTCTATCGAAATAGCCTTGCACTGGTCCAGAAAGGCAAACCCGTCCATCTTTGGCATATGCAGGTCGAGTAGTATTAAGTCAATTTCCGGATGCGCGCTGAGCACCAGTAAACCTTCCTCGCCATCCCCTGCAGTAAGTACCGTACAGCAGGAAAGCGTATACTGGATCACGGCAAGATCGGTGGAAGAATCATCAATGGCAAGGACAACTGACACTGTTTCTCTCTCCTTTGTATTATGATGGTACCATTAGGCATACCATAGGTAAAGAAAAGGAAGTTGAGAATAAGCAAGAAAAGTAATAAGATTTCAGAACTCTAGTTTCCCGTGAGATATTGCAACGTCTGGAAGGCGCTCCAAGCTTCTATATTCAGTTGATGCTCATGAATCTGGGATGAGAGCAGATTCATCTCGGCTTGAAGCAGCTCATCTCTGGTTCCGTATCCGCTTTGATGAAGCTCTTCATTCGTTCTCACACGTTGCTCCAGGGCCGTCTGCTTCCTCTGTTCCAAGTCAATTTTCTGCATGGAGGTCTTCAGCAGTAGATACTGCTGCTGTACCTCTTGGGAAATGCGCTGCCTTGCTTGTTGTAGGTCAAGGGTAGCGGACTCCTCTTGGCTCTCTGCACGTTTGATGGAATTGGCAATCTTCCCTCCATCAAAGAGCGTAGTCTTCAGTCCTACCGAAACGGATATGCTGTATGCATCCTGATCATTCCAGTCTGATTCTGACAAGGGAAAATTCGGGCTACTGTAGCCTGCCGACATAACCAAGGCAAGGTCTGGTTTGCCATAGAAAGAGCCCTTGGCAAGCCTCCCGGCTGCCTCCGTTGCTCTTTTCAGAGCAGAGAGTGCCCTCAAGGATGACTGTCTTGGAGAGAGGGATGCCTCAATGAGTGTTTCGACTGGTAGTTGCAATAACTCCTTGATTACCTGCTCATCGAAGGTATGGGGATAAATATCTTGGTCACTGGTCAATGCCTGCAGGTTGAGTGTTTGTTCGGTGATCGCATAGTCACTCTCCAAGATGGCAAGCTCGATATCCTGGAGAGCTACCTCTGTCTCGAGCTGTTCCAATTCCAGCATCATCCCGGATGCAACAGCTTCACTTGCAAGAGAGACTAGCTCCCTTCCAAGCGAATGTTGCTGCTTGAGCAACTGCGAAATTGCCTCCAGGGCGGTGAGTGTTACCGCCCTCGTGGAAATCTCAGCCAGGAGTTCTTTCTCTTTGTTGTGAAGTTCTTGGAGCTTTGCTTCAGCAATAGCTTCCTGTACATCCACCGATGCATTGATCTTTCCCCAGGTAAAGAGTGGCTGGGTGATGTTCACCGAGAAGTCATACATACTCGATTCCATTCCCTCGAATAAGGTGAGGTTACTTGGTGGTGTACCTGGACCCAAGGATCCTGCAGGGAGTGTGATGGGCCCGATGAGCGGGTTGCTCATATACGTGCCGCTGAGCTCGAGCTCAATGGTAGGCCAACGGGAAGCCTTTGCATCGCGTACATCGAGTATGGCTTGGTTGACCTCCTCCTGAAGAGTGGCGAGTTCAAGATTCCCGGGAATTGCACCAAGAAGCGGGAATGAGAGGGAGATCAGTACTGTACAAAGAAAGATGCTTCTTTTTTTCATCTGCTGTCCCTCATATACTGCTTTTTCAAGATGATCCTACGCTCAGTCATATAGTACAGGATTGGTATGATGAAGAGCGTGATCAAGGTGGAACTGAGCAAGCCTCCTGCAATGGCTTGTCCAAGCGGGGCATAAATTGCAGCTCCTTCCCCGGTTGCTAGAGCCATGGGGATTACCCCGAGCATCGTGGTGAGGGTGGTCATCAGGATAGGGCGGAGGCGGCTGGCGCCTCCATTTGCCACACTCATGCGTAACATTTCCAAGCTCTCTTCTCCTTCGGTTGCCTCCTCTTCTCTCAGCACATTGATTGCATCGATCAGGATGATGCCGTTGTTCACTACAATTCCGCCAAGAGCTATGAGAGCCATGAAGCTGATCAGGGAGATGGAGGAACCAAATAGAAGGAGACCTAGGATTACCCCGATCAAACTGAATGGGATGGATGCCATGACGATCAGGGGCTGGCGGAATCTCTCGAACTGGATGACCATAACGGTATAGACGAGGAAGATTGCGATGGCAAGGGCGGTAGCCATTGGTTTGATGGAGTCTGCAATGAGTTCCATCAAACCTCCACTTGCTGTCTTGATCCCTTCAGGGAGCGGGTGTTTAGCTAGGTGGTCCTGCATCCTTGCAGAAACCCCTTTGGTATCTTCACTGATAAGCGTTGCAGAGACTGTTACGGTTTTCTCCCTGTCCTCGCGGACGATACGGCTTACTGCCCGCTCTTCTCTCAGCTCAGCCAAGCTGGCAAAGCTGATGAGCTCTCCAGTGGATGCTGGAACTTCTGCGGAGAGAAGGGTGGAACTGGTGATGGGTAAGTCCTTGAGGTCTGACTCCAGCCTGATCGGATATCGCTCTCCCTGTGCATTAGTGAGATTGCCTACCTCCATTCCCTGGAACAGAAGGTTGGCTGTCAGCCCCGCTTCGCTGCTGTTCACCCCAAGGTTGCTCATAAGCTGGTGCGACATATCCATGACCAGGATGTGCGCATCATAACTGGTGTCGATACTGGCAACGAGGACCTCAGGATCTTCCTGTAGTTTCACTCTCAGGGACTCTGCAGTCTCATGCAGGAGTTCCATATCCTCTCCAACAAGCTTCAGTCCATAGCCACCACCACCCGAGATGTATCCAACCAAGGCATCAAACCCTCCATTTGTGGTGTTGACTGTGGCGTCAACAATGCTGGAGGAGAGCAGATACTGCACCTCATTGATGATCTCATGCACAGAACGCTTACGTTCCTTGGTTGGCACCAACACAACGCGGATACTTGCCTGGTTGGGAGATGAGAAACCAAATCCAGTTCCTTGTCCGGAAAAGAGTACGATGGAATCAATTTCTGGGACCTGTGAGCTCACCAAGGCTTGGGCTTCAAGAGCCCGGTCCCTGGTATGCTCCAGGCTGTAACCTTGGGGAAATGTGAGAGCAATGTTGAAATCGCCATTATCAGTTGAGGGAATGAAGGTAAGCCCCAGGATTCCTCCTGCCATGATGACCAAGGCAAGAGAGAGAAGGGCAAGGGTCAGGATGAATTTCCGGTTGCTTAAGCTCCATGCCAGCCCCTTTCGATATCCTCCTTCAAGACGATTAAGAAATAGGGAGAAGCGCGGTTCTCGCTTTCTCACTTTCTCCGGGACGTTCAAAACCAAACGAAGGATGAAGGGAACGACCACCAATGCCACCAGTAGGCTGGCTACCAGGGCAAGAATCAAGGTAAGGGCAACATCACGGAGAATTGACCCTACAATGCCTGAGAGCAGGGAGAGTGGGATGAATACAGCGAGCGTCGTGGTGGTGGAAGCAAGAATAGGGGAGCCCACCAGGTCCGCACCGCGGTGCAGTGCTTCCTCGCTGGGTATCTTGTGTTCTTTGTGTAAACGCATGACTTGTTCGAGCATGACGATGGAACCATCCACCACCATACCCAAGGCAACCACAATGCCAGAGAGGCTCATTAGGTTGATGGTCACACCAGCCACACGCATGCCGATGAAGGTAAAGAGAATACTGAGGGGGATGGAGAGGGCGATGGTAATGGTCGCCCTTGGATCGCTCAGGAACAGAAAGATGACAAACACAGCCATAAGGATGCCGAGTAGTCCTGACTGGGAAACCTTCATCAGGGAGGCAATGATGTTCTTGCTGTCATCACTGAGTATCTGGAAAGACGCGGCTCCTCCCGTTTCCTCTTGTGCGTCAGAGAGAACCTTCTTGATCTCCCGAACAATGGAAAGGGTGTTGCCATCGCTACGTTTGGTAACTGAGATCACGACCCGTGGAACTTGGTTTGCATCAGCATAGGCATTCATCTCTGCTGTCTCGAATGCAATATCTGCCACATGGCCAAGTCTGATCACCTCCCCCTCCTCGGTTGCCCCGATAGGGAGGTTCCTCAACTGTTCAAGCGATTCCAGGCTCCCCTCATAGCGGAGATTTGCACTATTCCCATGCCATACTGCGTTCCCTACAGGCAGGCGCATATTGGCATACTGGAGTACCTGATACACCTGCAGCATGGAGATTCCTCTTGCCCTCAGGTCCTCGGTTCTTACCGTAACACGTACTTCCTGGGTCTGCATGCCGGTTACCGACACTTCTCCAACTCCCTGGATTCTGGTAATCCTTGGGATGAGATTGTCTTCCACATAGGAGGAGAGATGACTGGTATCCTCGCCTGCATCAACACTGAACATCATTACCGGAAGCATGGTGGCACTGCCTACGATTGCTACGGGCTCTCCCTCAAGATTGTCGGGAAGTTCTGCTTCCATCTGTCTGATACGGTTGCGGATTTCCCCAAGCATATCGTATGGGTCTACCCCATCTCGGAAGGTGATGGTTACCCAGGAAAATGATCCACTGCTTGTTGATTCAATGCTCTTGAAATCAGGGAGGGTGACAAAGTGCTCTTCGAGCACCTTGCTTACATCCCTCTCCACATCTTCAGCGCTTGCTCCAGGATAGACTGCGAGGACTTCCACGGTAGGAAGACTGATATCAGCCATGAATTCAACATTCAGACCAGTCAGGGCATAGAGACCGAAGGCGATCAAGGCAATGAGGAGCATCCCGATAACCGCCGGGTGTCGCACTGCAAAGTGGGAAATCTTCATCGGCTACCCCTACCTGGTCTGCTGAACGGAGACTGTCTGCCCATCCAGTACTGTATGATGTCCTCCCACGATGAAAGATGCATCCTTATAGGCCGGATCAATGGCTACAAGGGAGTCATTCTCAGCAATGATGGCAAGTTTCTCATAGCGAGCTGTGTTGGTCTCTTCATCATATACGTAGAAGGCACCATCGACCGTACGGTCCTCTTGCCTTAGGAGATATACCCCTTCAATTTGGTTGTAAACGATTCGGATCGTCACGGCCATCCCTGGCACAAACGAGCCATCTTGCTCTTGAAGTGTGCTGACCAGTGAGAAGGTATTCGAAGAGGGGTTGATTGAGGGTGAGATTGCCTTGAGTCTTGCCTGTGCTAGATGCACTTTGCCCGAGGAATCCGTTCTGCTCACCTGGATTTGCAGTTGTTCCTTCTTTGCTTGGATGATGTCAAAATAGTAAGAGGGGATCTCAGCCTTTATGCTCAAGGAATCAAGATCGGCTATCAGGGCTATAGGCTGCTGGGAGGAAGCAACATTCCCCTGTGATGCGTACTTTTCGATGACCGTCCCGGATATCGGGGCCTTGATGGCAGTATTCTTCATCTGCAATTCCGCCAGTTCCCACTGAGCCAGGGTCGCATCCCTATTTGCCTTTGCTTCCTCATAAGCCTGCTCAGTGACTGCCTTTGCCTGAAAGAGTCTCTCAACACGTGTGAAGGTTGTTTGGGCTACTGCTTTTGCTGATGTTGCTTGAGCACGTTGTTGCTCATAGGGTTCACTGTCTATCTGTGCCAGTACTTGCTCTTTCTCAACCTGGTCTCCCAGTTCAAAGGAGACCGTTTCCAGTTCTCCACTTACCAAGGGTAGGAGCGCAACCATGTGGTCGCTTTGGACATGTGCCGTAAGGGAGATGCTCTCTTGCAGTGTCCCATACTCCGCTTTTGCAGTGGTGACCGGAACCGGGGTAGGGGTTTTCTCTGCAAGGCTCTTGTTCGAGAACTGCATGATGCCGTAGGCGATCATGGCCGTACCGAGCAGGAGAATGAAGTAGCGAAGAAAGACGAAGAACGATCGTTTTCCCAAGGGTTTTGCTCCTCTATGAATCTGAGCAAAACCTACCACAGCCATGAGCTGTAATCAATAGACATGCAATGGCCTCTGTATTAGGGCGCCTCAGTACTTTCGTGAGAAATCCACCAGATTCTTCATCTTTCGGTCTCCCAGGTAGTGTCCCAGATTCTCTAGGAATAGAGCAAAGACCTGATGTGGGTCACTTTCAGAGAATCCGCTTGCATGCGGGGTGATCAGGACATTGGGGAGTGTCCACAGCGGACTCTCTTCCTCCAGTGGTTCCCTCTGGGTGACATCCAAGCCGGCCGCAGCAATATGGCCATCCTTCAAGAGTTCAACCAAGGCTTCCTCATCGACGAGCGAGCCACGAGCGACATTGATCAGGATGGAGCCCTTTTTCATGCTTTGGAGTCTCTTTCGGTCAAGCAGATTCTCTGTATCGGGAGTCGCCGCAGCGCAAACCGCTACATAATCTGCCTGGGGGAGTAGCTCATCCAGAGAATCAGAGGTGTAGATTTCATCGACATGTGACGGAATATCCATAGGGGTTCTCTTCACCACAATGACGCGCATTTCATGGGCTTTTGCCCGCAGAGCTAGATTTGTCCCAATATCCCCATACCCGATGATAAGCAGGGTGCTGTCCCACAGGTCCTTTGTAGGCCAGTGGCTCTCCCAGTTCTTTTGCTTCATTTGCTCATGATAGGTCAAGAGATTATGATTGAACGCAATAATCATACCCAACACATGGTCGGCAATCTGCCTGCCATACGTTCCTTTTGCATTGGTGAGGATGATATCTTCGTGGACATACAGCGAAGTGTCAACAAAGGGGGTGACCCCACTGCTCTGAGCCTGGAACCAGCGGAGGTTCTTGGCTTCCCTCAGATCACGACGCCTTGGAGTGCCTACCAGAATTTCTGCCTTGGCTAGTTGCTCTATGGTATAGTCTTTCCCTTCAACAACGGTCAGGGAGACCTGAGGGTAACGTTCCTTGAGCAGGGTAATCTCTGCTTCATCAGGGCAGAAATGGGTGCTGGTGAGAAAGAGTATTTCAATGGTTCTCATAACGTATCCTTGCAAACGGTATTAATTACGATACAGTACCGGTCATCAGGATAGATTGCAAGCATCTTTTATGAGAGAGAGGATGCGCTGTTGCGTTTTTCCTTGTATAGATTAACATCAGCCTCACTGATCATATCCTCAATACTGGATCCTTTGTTCCAAACCTTGGAGCCAATACTTACCGTAAAGCGTTGCATTCCAAGTTCTGGGATGATGATATTTCTCACCTCTTCCTGAATCATTCGTTTCACTCTCAGTGCCTGCATGTTTTCTGCTTGTGGTATGAGTACTGCAAACTCATCACCACCATAGCGGAAACAGAATTGCTCTTGATCCGATGCATAGAGAATGGCCTTGGCAACGGCTACCAATACCTTATCCCCGACAGGATGCCCATACTCATCATTGATGTTCTTGAAGAGATCAATATCCATCAGGAGTACTGCATAGGGCCGTTTGAACCGGATTGCTTGGGAATGGAGGTGTTTCAATGCACGGTTGAAGGCTCTCTTGTTGCCGAGTTTGGTCAGTTCATCGGTGTGTGCTTTCTCATGGGCAATGAGGATAATCGTCTCCAACGCGATGCTTGTCAGTAAAGTGATCAATGCAAAACTGATGATTAGTATCTGAGCAATACGCTTGATGCGATCTTGAATGAAATCTGCAGAATAGTCGACACCTACCAAACCCACCATGGTACCATCACGGTAATCAATGATCGGGCTGTATCCAGTGAGGAAAGATCCCCAATCAGGATCGGTTTCTACGTCACTGGCCATGCTTTTTTGTTGTTGGTAGGCCAGAAGTTCAGTAGGATTCATGCCATCAGTACTGCCGAAGGGTGAGAAAAGTTCACTCTCTGGATCTTCTCCATCCAACACATAGCCACTGGTCTGGTCATCAATATAGCGTCCGGTGAAGATGAAATCAGCATCAGCCTTCCTTTTTATTGACCTCATCATCTCGTTCAGTTTCTGGTAGTAAGGCCATAGCTCATCATCCTTGTTCAGATTCTCAGTTTCAGAGAGCTTTCTGTACATGTCAATCTCCATCTCCAAGACAGAGGAGATGGTGTGTGCGATATCCACCGCTTTCGACCCTACTTCTTCAGTCAATACAGCTTTTGTGCGGCGTAAGAGATAGAAGGCAGGAAAAGACAATGAGACAGCAATAGTAAGAAAGAGGATGAGAAAGAGTATATGTTTCCAGGTCAGGATACGCCCGGTTCTCATGGTTATATTACCTCATTGTTATAATTGGAAAGGGTATAGGCATCTTTCCTACTTATATCGTATTCACTAGGTGCTGTCACCCGTTGAATGGATGAAAACAGGGAAAAAAGTGGAAAGTTTCTCCTCTTGCCAGGGAGTGGGAACGGGCATACCATGACTCAAGAGGTACAATGTATGGAGATGACAAGAGAGGACGCAAGGGAATTGTTGTCCCGTCCGACCTATCGGCGGTTTCTTGGGGCGTATAGCACAGCCTTTGATCTGAATAGCACTTCCCACGAACAGTTCCTGCAAGATTTAGTATCGCTGGTAGCAGAGACCGAGTATGAGCTGTTCCATGACTGGGATTCAACCTCATTCCTTGCCCACGATATTCTGCAACCCATCTGCGTCGATTTTCTCCGTGAGAGAACCAGAGGTGCAGTTATTTTAGGATCCAGAGTCTCTTCTGTCCTCTTCCGCTCTCGTTTGGTGCAGAACGCCCTCAATGAGTGGGTCGACGAGCAGTCATTTTCCTTGGATGATGAAGCCTTGGCCATGTTTGCGTGGTACTGCCACAGCAGATACCACGATTGGTTCATGGATTTTGCACCGTATGAGCTGCATATGGGTGGGTATGACTGGAGGGCAGAGATTGCAGCAAAGTGGGCTCACTTTCTTGAGTACTGCAACCGGGGTGGGCATTAGGAAACCCTATTAACGAGAACGCTTGGTAATTGTGAGGGTGAGCGTCTCTTGTTCAAATACACTGAGTAGTGGTTCTTGTGCCACAACGTTTACTTCAGAGTTTCCGATAGGAAGTACTGAAGTATCGAGCTCTAAGGTGTGTTCATCCAGGGTTACTCCAGATGTGGCGTCTGTAAGCTCTTCCCCATCCAAGAACCAACGGTAGGTGAGGGCAAGCTCCTCAGTGGAGTCTGCTACTGCAGAGAACCTCAATAAGGTTCCTTGTTCTACTTGTACCATTGAGTCTTCTCTGGCGGTTTCGGGGGAAACTTGAATCTGTAGAGTTACTGAGAGACCTTCAGAGAAACCAAGGCGTGCATTCCCATGTTCCCCTAGTTGCATGAGAAGATCACTGCAAGAGGAAAGGAAAATCAATATCAAGCTTATAAGAATGCCAATAACCAAGCGTTTACTGTTTTTCATGCTCTCCTCCTACCAATTCATCCGTAGCCCAGCTTCCAAGCTTATCAGCTGTCCAATTGCTCCTTGCTCAAAGAAGCACGAGTAACCAGGTGAAACCAAGAACTGGACACCATCTGCAGAACCAAGGAGCAATGTAGCAGCTATGCGGGCTATAGGGTCCAGATATAAGGTATAACTCTGTGGTTCCCCAGATTGGGCACTCCAGGCAATGATATGTTGCATAATTCCAGCCTCAATGTCGATTGATACCTTGAGAGCAGGATTCGCAAGAAGGGGAAAGCCGAGGCCCAAGGTGGTTCCAATGATTTGGAAGGAAGATACCAAGCTGGTTGAGGATTTTGGCCTCTGGTAGAAGAGAGTGGTATAGGGAAGCAGGGAGTCCGAATTTCTGAAAGAACCAGAAGAGGAGAAATTAATCTGCAATTTTCCACCAAATCCAGTACCGTAGGATTCGCTGCAGAGTCCTAGAGGTAATAGGTACTGACCCCGTATGTCGATAGACGATGCTCCAAAGGTACTCTTCTCTTGCACGGGATCTTGTGCAGGAATCGGAGCAACATTTGCTTTGGAGAACGTTTCCCACTTGTTATCTGTGGTATTGAACCTGAAGAGTATTTCTTGCCCCCAGGACGTTCCATTGCTGGATTGTTGGATTGTGAGCACTCCATTGCTTTTGTCAAAGTCCTCAAGGGTAATCAGGGGGGACTTGATATCGGAAGTGACCCAAGGGGAGTTGCCATCCTCACTTATCCTGTAGCGGAACTGGGAAATTTCAGGGGATGTTGGACAAAATTCAAGATACACCGGCTCTGCTACGAGTGTTTGCGCGAGGCAAAGGAGTATGAGCATGCAGAACACCATTGTCGATCTGCTGAATGGTATCGGTTGTGTCATGAGGTTGTTGTTCATCACAGCACATACTAGTAGCAAGATTGTCTTGTAATCAAACGTAAAGAAGGGGTATGTCATGAAAAGTATCGCAAGCGATACGAGAATTATGTGCGTATCAAAACTCTAGGCGATGAAATGATGCTGACAGTAATTCTGGTCTCCAAGAAAAAGGTTTGTCTCATGTAGTAGGTATGATATGATACCTAGCGAATGTTTATGCATTGATCCAAGAGAAGTTACGGGTGGCAGATGATTGAATCAGAAAAACAGTACTTGCTAAGGCGCCAGGCATTGCAAACTTCCTTGCAATCGATTGAGACAATCCCTTTGATAGTAGCAGTGGCAGCCATAGGGTATGGAAAAACGACAGCGATAAACCAGTTCATGGAAATGCATCCTCAGATGCGATTCGTCTATGTCAATCTGCCACATGAAACGAGCAATGCAGACTATCTATGGAAGCGAATCATTAAGAGAATTCAACTGGTTGATCCAGATCTGGGAAAAGAGCTGGAGGCAATTCCTGTCCCTCGTACAGTTGAGGAGAGAGAGCTCTGCGCAGAGGTTATCGAGCGTGAGCTGTGTGATGATTCCTTGATACTTGTTTTGGATGATTACCACCATGCAAAAAGCAAAGACTTGGATTTGCTCATAGAGCATCTTGCACAATATCCCAAACTTGGGTTGCATATATTGGTGTTCTCGAGAACCAGTGTAAGCTTGCCTGTTGATGAGTTGGTGCTCAAGGGATGCTGCAAGATGCTTCCTGCTGATGTCTTCCAGTTTGATAAGGAAGATATTCATGCCTATACCGAATTGTGTGGAGTGATACTCACTCCTGTCCAAGAGTATCAACTACTTACCATGAGTGAAGGATGGGTTGCAGCGATTCATCTTATACTGGAACAGTTTCGTAGTACGGGAAGACTTGCTCCCAGTACCTCCCTGTATCGTTTGATTGCAAGCAGTGAAATACCTCGTTATAGCAAGCAAAAGTTCTGGTTGCTACAAATTCTTTCGGCCTTGCAGGAGTTCAATGCTTCCTTGGCAAGTAGCGTATGTGGGTGTGATATCTCACCCCTGATGGCGGAGCAGTTCGAACACGAGAGTTCATTCATCTATCACGATGAAGAGAAGGGGATGTACCGTATGCATCCGTTATTCAGGGAGTATCTGCAGCAAGAATATGCAAAGCACTCTCTGCTGCAACAGAACAACAAAGCACGACTTGACCCACTTCAGATTGATCTTGAAACCATATTTTTCCGTGCAGGAACGTGGTATCTTGAGCGTCAAACTCCAGTCCTTGCTTTTACGTACCTGCTGAAAGCTCATGCCTATGACACCATTATGGAGGAGTTTTCCAAGGCTTCAAGGAATCGCCTTCTCGACGCAGAACCTTCTTTCATTGTTTCCTTGTTCAATACCATCCCCAATGAAGTACGTAATCGACATTTCTATCCATGGCTGGCTTATATTGGTTTCTACATCACCAATATTGACATCACAGCAGCTGAGACGTTGCTCGCTGAGGTTCAGTCCGTCCTGCATGCAAGGCGCAAATCGCTTGGCGAACAACAGGTTCAAGCAATTGAAGGTGAAATGGCTCTTATGAGAGCATATGCGTTTTTCAATGATGCGAAAGTGATGGCGCAGAATTTTCGTGAGGCTTTTAAATTACTCGGTGGACGTTCCAAGATTGCAGATAAGGATAAGATCATTACCTTTGGATCGCCGCACTCTCTCTACCTGTACTATAGAGAGAAGGGGAGCCTCGATGAAACCTTGAAAACTGTACTCGCGATGTTTCCATTTTACAGTGAGATGGCAGGTGGTTGTGGCAAGGGATTGGATGACCTGCTGCGTGCAGAGTACTGTCTTGAGCGGGGTGAAATGCAGAAAGCCCACATATGTGCTTACCGAGCATTCTACAAGGCATCTTCCCTTGATCAGCAAGAGGTCATGCTCAGCGCCCAATTCTGTCTTGCTCGTCTTGCAGCCAGCAAGGGAGAGATTCATGAGGCATCATCCATTATGGAATTGCAGAGAGAAAAGATTGCTGGACTCAATAGTCCAATTCTCCAAGCCTCATATGATTTGTCTGTAGCCTATATAGCTTCAATGCTGAACAGGCCCGATGACATCGCCCAGTGGATCCGAAATGGTGAGATAGAATGCACTCCGATCCTCTATCATGCACGGGGTTTTGTGTATTTGGTCTATGGCAAGTATCTCCTCATGCAAAAATCATACATCCAGCTAGAGGTTCTCTGTGAAAAGATGAAAGAGACCTTCAGAATATTCTCCAACCAGTTGGGATATCTCCACACATATATTCAGGAAGCTATAGCAAAAAATCACCTGTATGATGCAACCAGTGCAGAGATTTCCCTTATCAGGGCATTGGAGATAGGATTTTCGGATGATCTAATTGTTCCGTTTGCAGAATACAGCTCAGATATCATGGATATCCTTCTCAATGTCAAGAAGCGGTACCAGGCAGGTATGTTGCTTCCCCAGAACGCACAAACCATTGCTTTTTCTACATATTTAGACAAGGTTATCTCACTTGTGCTCGATTACTTTGCCACCATGAAAGATGGACTTGATGATGTGAAGGTATTGAAGATGCTCAGTAGTCGTGAGCTCGAAATCCTTTCGTTGTTGGTTCAAGGTAAAACAAATCAGGCAATTGCGAGCCGCCTATTTGTTGCAGAGGTAACGGTACGGAAGCATCTGACTGCCCTATACAAGAAATTGGATGTACGAAAAAGAGCTGAAGCCGTCAGAAGAGCTCTTGAACTAGGTATCGTCTAAAGTATCGGAAGCGATACTGTCTCCATCTTATATACACTCAGTACAATTTGATTGGTATGGCCATATGTCATGCCCAGAAGAATGTGAAGTATCCATGCTCTGAAAGAAGCGAGGCAAGGATAGTTCTCGTTTCAGTACTGTGTATGTTCGCAAAAAAGGAGATAGAAACAATGAAAAGGCGATGGAACAATTACCTGATGCTTACCATGGCATTCCTTGCATTTTTACTTATTCCAGGGTGTAGCATGGAATCTGGAGTGCTTGAAGGGAGTCTTGTTGTCCAGGTGCAGGAGGCGATGACCAGGAATATCTTTACAAGCACCAATACCCTTACTGGCAATGATATGAATATTGAGGGGTACAAGATTACGCTCATTTCTCCAGGAACTGATAGGGGCTTTGATGGAATGGTGTATCATCGCAAGGCAGATGGATCACCGATTGTCCTTGAGGCCTTGGAACCTGGGCTTTGGGGTATGGAAATTGCAGGCTACAATGGGTGGAATGATAACACCAACGAAGTTTCTGGTGAGCAAATTGCCTACTTGGATCAAGGTTCTACTACATTTTCTATCCAACGAGGTACAATTACCAGCAAACAGGCTGTCTTGGTTCCTATGCGGAGTGATACCGGAGCTTTAGATATTGTTATTGACTGGGCTGCACTGAATTCTGTGGATGAACAGAAACTCTACAATAATCCTGATGTAAGTGTAAAAGTTACCCAGATTAATGATAGATTCAGCAACTATCCAACCACGAATTGGAACGACGCATCTAGCAAATCAGTTACTACCGAGACAAAAGCAGGTACTTTGGATGCTGGGGGAAATTCCTCCACCATCTCCTTTACCGAACTACCTGTCGGTTGGTATGAGGTAGTTGCCACCTTGACCTCCTCCAGTAGTCAGACCAGCAACGTTACTCAGCTGAAACGTATGGGGTATGTGCGAGTCATTGATGATGGTGCTAGTGCAGATGCGGTTAAAACAACTGGGACATTCACCATTACTGATGCAACCAGCTTCGCAACAGGAAGCCTCGATCTCTCGATCAGTGAGGATATGGATCCGCTTAGCGTAAGCTTCACTGAGATGGGAAGCCCAGAAGGTATCAACTATCCGAATACTGATGGATTTGGCTCAGAAGCATACGGTTCCTTTGAAGTCGAAGCCACTGGTGCGGATGAAGCAAACACCTTGAGCTATGCCTGGTATGTGAATGGAGAGTTGGTAAGTGACCAAACTGCTGCTTCCATGATCTATTCCTTCAGCGAGGCTGGCCAATACACGGTTACAGCGGTGGTGTATGAGAAAAATGGAGAGACTGCAGTCAACTGGGGTAGTGCATCCCATGAGGTGGTGGTCGGCTCTGGTCTTGGAACGAAAGAGTTGCTGAATGTTACAGTTGCAGAGGATACAGAATCACCTGGAACTTATGTTGCTACCGTAACTTATGATAGTAATCCTGTTACAGGCCTTACCTATGTCTGGTATGGCGATGGCGGAGCGTTCCTTGAGAAAACCACGAGCAACACATGCACCGTATCTATCTCACAAGGACTGTGTGTCTTTGCCTACGAGCTAGATAACACTACTGGAAACCTGACTCGTTGGGGGAGCGACACGTTTGAAATTGGATTTAATTAAAACAGGAATATAACGTGATGAGAAACAGGGGCAACGAACAGAGAATATTCAACAGACTGTCAATCTTCTTGATTGGCTCTTTCGTTGTGCTTCTGCTCTTTGCCTCCTGCACTGCTTCGCCAGGAGGAGCGGTCCATATTTCCTTGGACCGCTCAATAGAGAAAACCAAGGAAACAGCTTTCATAAACCCTGACCTCGACCTTGAGATTGCCAGCTATGATCTAACCCTCTATGGTCCTGAGCGTACAACTCTGGTTTTGGAGCGAACGCTCGATTCTGAGGTGCAACAGACTACCTTCGATACCTTGCCAACCGGAACTTGGAAGCTCCGGGTACAAGCAAAGAATACAGAGGGCAAGATGCTTCGCTCCCTTGGGTATGACTCAACCCTGCAGGATCGATTAATCTCCTTTGAGGTAAGACGGGGTGAGGTTTCAGTTGTTGATTGCACCTTGGTTCCCTACTGGGTAGGAGAGGGAGAGCTTTCCCTCTCCTTGGACTGGTCCCTTGTTGATCTCGATCTCCTCTCTACCAAACCAGGTTTGGCAGTGTCCATAACCCCTTTGAGTGAGGTGTTATCCTTACAAGGGGTGCAAGTTGCTACCCCTCTGGGTGGGTACACCATCACCGGCCAAGAGACAGATGACGCTCTCTCTGTAGAGCTTTCACCGGAAACTGGAATGCTTCCAGAGGGAAGAGCTATTCAGCTTGCACTCAGTGCCCTCCCTGCTGGGTTGTATGAAATCTCGGTAGAACTCCGCACAGAAGCATCTTTTGTAAGGCTCTGGAAGGGAGTTCAGTTTGCGAGTGTTATGGATGATGGGACTACTTCCTTGGATATCTCCTTGCTTGATCCAGCCCTACAAACAGGAAGTATAACAATCCCGATAGAGGAACATCTCGATCCTCTTGGGGTTTCTTTCACTTCCACTGCTCCCTCTACCTTGGACCCTGATCAGAAAGGGGAGTTCACCGTTGCTGTCACCGGTCAAGGAAGTGAATCTTCTCTGTCCTATACCTGGTATGTGAATGGAGAAAAGGTGGAAAGCGAAACTGAAAGCGATGAGGTTCCCCCAGAGATCCTTCTCTATAGTTTTACAGAAGCTGGTCAGTACACCATCACCAGCAGCGTAACAGAAGAAGATAGCGGTGGGATTCTTACCAACTGGGGAATGGCACAGTGGGAGCTCACGGTGGAACAAGGGGAGGTTGACTGATGAAACATATTCGCCCCTCTTTGATTCTGCTTTTTGTTCTCTCTTTCCTGTTTCTTTTTAGTGGTTGTGCTGAGTATAGCTCCACTGAATCTGGGGGACTCGCGATTCATTTTTCTGAGCCAAAGGCAAGGGAAATCTATCTTCCTTCCATCCCCTTGGATATAGCCTCCTACAAGATTACGTTGACCAGTGGGAGTGAGACGAAAACTTATGAGGTGGGAAAACAAGATTCCTTAGTTATCGAAGGACTGCTTCCTGGAATCTGGACCATCGAGGTTGTTGGCTACAATGGATGGGATGCAGGGGAATCCCAGGTGAGTGGTCAGCAGATAGCTACACTGGAAAAGAACCAAGAAGAAAGCAGATCGATACAGTGCAGTGTAAAACGTGGGGAAGTCACCTCTGCATCCCTTGCCATGGTTCCCATCACTGAAGGAACGGGGTCTCTCTCGCTTACCGTGAACTGGCCCCAACAAGACCAAGGTTCCTCTCTCATCCTGAATAATCCAAGATTGGAGATAGAGGTGAGGGGATACAATGAACATGCCAGTGTGTACGAGGACAACAGCAGTTATAGTGAATTGATTGTAGTAAATGATGCTGCACATACCGCTACCAGAACCTTATCGAACTTGGTTCCTGGCTGGTATGAGATCCAGACTCGTCTTATTCCCCAGAATGCCACAGGGGATGCAACGCTCTACTATCGTAGTATCGACTTCGCCCAAGTAGTACCGAATGATGCAACCGGGACAATCGTTGTGTTGGACATCACCGATGAAATGTTGGTAACCGGATCTATAGACTGGAGCTTTACCGAGGATATGGAGCAAGCTCTGGAGAATTTGGCTATCACCCAAGTCAGAGCTGATGAAGTAGCCTATGCAGGTGTGCTACAACACTTCTCTTGTACCTATGAGAGCCCTACAGCCTCCTACCAGTGGTATGTTGATGGTGTTGCTATAAGCGGAGAAACAAATAAAACATTCTCCCATAGGTTCAGCGAGCATGGTACCCACAGGGTATTGGTAGCTGTGAAGGACGGAGGGGTCGTCAATGGAGAGGAAATCACCATGGCCATTAAACCAGCCTACACTATTGGCAATCATGGTCAAGCAGGGGGCTGGGTCTTCTTCTGTGATATAGAGGGAGAATATGAAGGATGGACCTATTTGGAAGGAGCACCGGAAGATCTGTCTACTCCAATGGCTTGGAGCAATATTACTAATGTACTTGTTGGAACTTCTAGGGATATAGGAAGCGGTGAGGCAAATACTGCTGCAATCATAGCCCAAGAAGGGCATACCAGCAGTGCAGCATATGCTTGTACGCAATATGGCTATCCAGATTTTACCGATTGGTTTTTACCCTCTATTGATGAGCTGGAAGCATTCGTTGCAAATAATGCAGATTTTGCTGAGTCGGTGGAATCACTTTGGCATTGGAGTTCGACTGAGAATACATATTTTTCGGTTTTTTTCCGATCATCCAAAACAACAAAAAAATATTTTGAATATGCAGTCCGCCCCATACGGTCATTCTAGGGAGTTGAGATAGATGCACAAGATGATAGAGAGACAACAGAAAATACTAACACTGCTCATGCTTGCAATGCTGTTCCTGCTTGTTTTCTCTTCCTGTGATTTGAGCCTTGCTCCTGAGGGTGTGCTGAGTGTAACCATTGTTGAACCAAGTACCGAAAAGTCCCTGAACATTGAGCCTGATGGTGTTGATCTTGTGGTTCAGACATACACAATTACTCTGACCAAGGCTGATGGGACAATAGTCACTACCACCAAGAACAAGGGAAGCGATACCTCCTTTGTCATTGAAGGGTTAACGGTTGGAAGTTGGAGTATGCGCGTTGCAGGAAAAAATAGCGCAGGAAGCATCGTAGCTGAACTGGAGGGAGGTCCTCTTTCTGTTGCTGTGCAACGAGGGAAGGTGAGTGAGGTGTCCGCCCGTATTGTTCCCTGCTCTGGTAAAGGTACCTTGTCCATCTCCGTGGCCATCGAGGGTACCTATGATCAGATCAATGATCCCTATGTCAGGGTAAAGGTATTTGATGAGAACGGTGATAGCCAATCCATGACTACATACTCTGTTCCTTTCAATGGGATGGTTGTGCCCGATATCTCGTTGCCTGCTGGGTGGTACCAGATACAAATAATTCTGATGGATTATACGACAATTATGGATACACAAGCCTTCTATCCCCACATTGTTGAAGGTAAGGTGACCTCGCATTCCATACGTTTTGATGTCGGCTCCTACGATATCGGGGATATCGGTCCGGCTGGTGGATTGGTGTTTTATGCGTATGATGAAGAAACAGAGCCAGATGCAGTGGGGACAAATGGAGCCTCTATACATGGACCGATCAGGTCAACCATAGATGGCTACTCGGGCATGAAGTTCTTTGACTCAGGATCGTACTTGGAGCTGAGTCAGGATCTTGCAATCATTCCCAATGTATTTGAGGCAAAAATCTATGTGTATAGCGATCATAAAGCCGCAGACAGGGTAGGGATTATTGCGGGGAATTATGATGGAACCACAGGTGCTGTGAATACCCATACCATGGGATGGGAAGTATATACCAATGGGAATCCCCGAATATGGTGGGACGGAGGAACCCGTGACATTGTCTACAGCTATGACGTTCGTAAGGATCAGTGGATTCATTTAAAGTGGGTACGTGATGAGGTGCACCAGACGATTCGTCTGTTCGTTGACGATGGGGACGCAGACGGAACGGGTTCTGATGTATTTGAGGTAACCAATTTAGTACGAAACAGGAATGACGGTGTTCCTGGTGCGGGAAATGATGTGTATCTCAATGCAACGGGGAGAAAGCTTCGCATCGGGAGCGACTATCCCAATATTCGTCAAGCCTTCAAGGGATATATAGCAGATGTGAAGATCTATGATGATCAAGAGCAATTGAAGCTCTACTATCCGATGAAACGATACCTGGAAGCTGCTCCTGACGACCTACGGGTACTGGGCGATGGGACTGCCACGTGTGATAGCTCCCTTCTTGGCTATGAGACAGCAGCCAGCCAATTCCCCTTTGGCAGCTATGGAGCTACAGAGACCTACCAAAACCTAGGCTCTGGGAGGCTCTCCACGGAGAATTTGGTTGCTGCTGGTGGAGCCACTGATGAGTATGCTCCTCGTCTTGCATCTGTCCTTGTGCATAATGGGTATGATGACTGGTTCCTTCCCAGTAAGGCGGAGATGGAAGAGATGGTTACGGTTTTACACAACCAATACAATCCTCTCTCTACTTTCCAGGAAGATTCCTTATATTGGACCTCTACACAATTCAATGATACCGCAGCGTACATTCAAAAATTCTCTCCCACATTCGTTTATTCTACATTTGTGAGCAGTACTACCCCGTGGTGTGTCCGGCCAGCCCGTTTCTTGTAGAAGCCGGAAGATTTTGGAAGCGGAGTTTAAATGATTTGAAAGTAGGTCGACATGTCGACTAACATTCAGATGTACTCCATTTTCTCATTATTCCGATTGCTCCTATGCTCATTATTGCTAAGGTGAAAGCGCTCCATTTCTGTTATGGATGGAGAGTTCGTTTTGCAGAATTCTTGCCCTCCTTTGATACTCTTTTTGTAGGTTTAGAAGACAAATCTATGCAGGAAGAATCCCAGAAAAGTCTACTTAGAGCTATATATGAGGTAAAAATCGACAGAAGTACAAAACTGATGGATTCCCAGTATTTATATAGTAATGTTGATGATTTATTCAAAAATACACAGAGTAATATGCTTTTTATCACAATAAAACAACTCATTTTTTTTATGGAAACGTCGTTTTTAAGCCGGTGTGGTTGAATAATCGGGCCATACATGCAATGATTAGGTATAACCTTATCCATAGGGAGAAAATATGAGTAAATTTGAAACATTGCTAAAAGAAAAGATGAGTGAAGAGAGTTTCCAGAAGCTTGCAGCCTTGAAAAATGACAAGGTGATGGACTTCGTTGGAACCTTCGCTGAGCACTGTGATCCCAAATCCATCTATGTATGTGATGACAGTGAAAAAGACACCCAGTATGTAAGAGAACAGGCTCTGGCTAAAGGCGAGGAGCACCCTCTTGCAAACTCCAAGCAGACCATCCACTGGGACGGTTATGGCGACCAGGCTCGCGACAAGAAGAACACCCGTTTCATGGTCTACAAAGAGAACATGGATAAGATGGCTTCCTTGAACTCCGTCGAGTATGAAGAAGGCCTCAGTGAGATCATGGGCATTGCCAAGGGCATCATGAAGGGCAAGGACGCAGTTGTGTTGTTCTACTCTGAAGGTCCTACCCAGAGCCCGTTCACCATTCCTTGTGTGCAGTTCACCGATAGCTGGTACGTTGCTCACTCCGAGAATATCCTGTACCGCACTGCATACAGCCACTTCCTCAACATGAAGGACGATGAGAAGGATGATTTCTTCCGTTTCATCCACTCTGCTGGTGAGCTTGATGAGAATGGTTGTACTGTAAACCTGCAGAACCGCAGAATCTACATGGACACCCAGAACAACATCGTATACTCCATGAACGACCAGTATGCTGGTAACTCCGTTGGTTTGAAGAAGCACTCCATGCGTCTTGCAATCAACAAGAGCGGCCAGGAAGGTTGGCTCTGTGAGCACATGTTTGTCATGGCTGCAGTTGACAAGAAGAAAGATCGCAAGACCTACTTCTGTGGTGCATACCCCTCCGCTTGTGGTAAGACCTCCACTGCCATGATCCCCGGCGAGCAGATCGTTGGTGATGACATTGCATATTTCAGAAACATCAACGGCGAGTTCCGCGCTGTTAACGTCGAGTTTGGTATGTTCGGTATCATCAAAGACGTCAATGAGCAGGATGACCCCGTTATCTTCAAGAACCTGATGATCGACCAGGAAGTTATCTTCTCCAACGTTCTTCGTGGTAAGGACAACAAGCCTTACTGGCTTGGTATGGGTGTTGATGCTCCCGAGGAAGGCCGCAACCACTTTGGTGAATGGAAGAAGGGCGTGAAGGATGCAAATGGCAACGAAGTTGGCGTTGCTCATGGTAACGCACGTTACACCATGCGTCTGGACTACCTGGACAACATCGACAAGGCTGGTTTTGAAGCCAAGGACGGTGTCAAGGTTGAAGGTGTTCTCTACGGTGGACGAGACAGTGACATCACCGTTCCTGTTGAAGAGTCCCCGAACTGGAAGGATGGTATCTTGCTGAAGGCAGCTACCCTCGAGAGTGAGACCACCAGTGCAACCCTCGGTCAGGAAGGTGTTCGCACCCCCAGCCCGATGGCAAACATGGACTTTGTCTCCTATCCTCTCGGCACCTACACCATGAACAATATCAAGTTCGGTGAGAGTGTGAAGGATGTTCCCAAGGTATTCAGCAACAACTACTTCATGCGTGATGAAAACGGCAAGTTCATGACCAGTAAGCTCGCCAAGAAGGTTTGGCTGCACTGGGCAGAAGGTCGTGTACATGGTGAGTACGAAGCATTGGATACTCCTACCGGTAAGATCCCTCTCTATGAGGACCTGAAGGCACTCTTCAAGGAACACCTTGATGAGGATTTCTCCAAGGAGAAGTATGACTACCTCTTTACTTTCCGCTGCACCAAGTGGGTTGATAAGCTCGAGAGGACCAAGGCTTACTACAAGAAGATGGATCCGAATACTCCCCAGGAGATCTTCGATTACTGGGATGCAGCAATCGCTAAGATCAACAAGGCCAAGGAGCAGTATGGTGATCTGATTCTTCCCGGCGCTTTCAAGGGTTAATCACTCTGTAGTTCGGGTTGAAAATACCTAAATCATATATGGCACGTATGGAATTCCATGCGTGCCATATTTCTGCTATTCAGTCATGATTGATTCAATGATGGCCGATGCCAACGCTTCTCCTCGATCGAACCACTCAACTTCTACCTGCAACATGACATTCTCCTTGGTGATCTTAACGATCATGGCACCATGGATAGCTTCCTCCCCATAGGGATAGTCATAGGTATAGGTGATTACATAGAAGCGGTTCTCGTAGTCAATCTCATTCCTATGGACTTCGCGGTTTTTGAGACTGGTATTATTCTCAAGCTGTTGTTCTATGTCCCTCTTTGATTGGAGCAAATAGTTCTGTCTTGAGATAGTTGAAGCGAGAAGAGCCTTAAGCCCTTCTATGGCTGATACCTTGCAGTAATACCCTTTCGATTGTAGCGTTTCCGTGGAAGTCTTGATGGTATGAACCTTCTTGCCTCCCTGCCCTGGAAGATACACAGAGCTGCTTCTCCAGTCAGGCTCATCATCCCAGAGGAAAGTTTCTGATGATCCGAAGAGAGGGTAGGAGTACAAGGCAGTTGTGTCCTCTTCTCTTGCTGGATCGTCTTGTACCTCCTTAGGTTTCAGAGAATCCAGAAAAGAAATCCCTGAAGCAAGGAATTGCTCGAAGACTGGTTTCCAGATAGTCTGTTCATCTTTCGTGTATCTTGTGGTTATGGAGATAAGGGTATCTCCGGCATGGATGATGTACACCTCTGCATGGATTCCTGTGAGTGTTTCATAGCCATACTTCCATGCGAACATCCCATCGATTTCAGTAGTGGATAGATCATACCACGTCCTCACTACCTCAGACCTTCTGGTTGCTTCCTCAAATACCTTTGACGCCTCCAGGAGCTCTTCCTCACTGAAGGCAAGCGTCTGGGTGCGGAATGTTGCATTGTCACGTTCCTGGCTTAGGCGTTCAGCTTTCAAGGTGATGGTATTATTAGCAGAATTGGCCGGTTTTAAACGTTTGGTGTTCATCCCCTTGGGTTGCAGCGTATAGGTATAGGTCCCTCCCGGCTGTGCCTGGAGAGAGAAGGCTGTTTTCAAGTCTGCTACCTGTACCTCCATAGAATCGGGGACAGTGAAGGTAAAGTGGCGGGTCGTGATGGATTGTCCTGCAAAGAGTACAGAAGTGGCAATGAGGAGTAGAATGATGAGCAGTGTGAGGTGTTTGTGGTGTTTCATACGCTTGAATCCTGTTCTCCTTTTTTTCATAAGGTGAACCGCCTCTCGGCAAGCAGTACTGAGATGTTTTTCGGTTATTCTCAGTATAGCACAAGGTTAGCGACAGTGGTTGTGATAGAATATGGCTATGAAGAGGATTGCTTTATCCTTGCTGATAACCAGTCTGCTATGCAGTTCATGTGATGGTGAACATACGGTCCCAGTAAGCGAGGAGATGAGAGAAAAGGCGTATGAGATATCATTCCAATATATTGGGATGCCGTATGTATGGGGTGGAGCAAGCCACTACAGCGATACTGGCGGTGGGGTGGACTGTTCTGGGTTGGTAATTGAGATATATGACGAGGTAGCAGAGAGCTTCTCAGTGCGGCTACTATTTAACGATACCACTGCCAGTGCGATGGCAAATCAGTATACTCTCCCTCTGCTTGAACCTGAGAGGGGTGATCTTATCTTCATGGGTGAGGATGGGGTAGTGAGCCATGTGGCGCTCTGTCATGCTGTGACTGACGATGATCTGGTGTTCATTGATGCCTATTCTGTAACAGGTGAGGTGGGAATTCGATCATACTCCTTTGATGACCCGAAGATTATCTCTTTTGGGAGAATGTTGGTCATTAGTGATTAGCGATGATCAATCCTCAGTCCATGGTTCCTTGTTGTGAATCTCATCAATAATGAAACGCACTCCTTGGTTATCAGGGGGATTGCGACGCAATACCTTGCATGCAATTTTTTCTGCTTCTGCAAACCGACCCAATCTCCAGAGCAATATACAGTAGCCTTGTAATGCCCTTAGGTAGGGGCGGTTCTCCAGACATGACCAGAGCGTTATACCGTCAAAATCGGGGGGCAGCTTCTTCTCTGCAATAGCAATGGCAGCACGATAACAGTTCTCTGCATTTCTATAGTAAAACTTGCTGGAAACATAGGGATTTGCGATGTGTGCCAAGGCATCGATACATTGGGGGAACTCCTCCCAGAGTTTGGTTAGGATGTCATACCGTCTCGATGGATCCATGCTGTCTGCAGCTTCAAAGACAGGGTCGCTGTCCCGACCATAAAAACCGTATCCTGTGTAGTCATGAAACTCGATGGAAGGTCTCTTTCCGCCTTTCAGACATGCACCGAGAAGGCCCTTAAGTTCGTTCCTCTCATAGTACTCAGTGGTGGAGTGGCTCTCGCCCTCATCATAGTCATGACCTTCAATTGCAAGGGAATCGAGGGAGAATGCATTGCTCTGGACTTCTCCACTGATGTAGGTAGTCTGGTTGAACTGCCACCGTTTTGATTCAAGGAATACCACTGTGTCAAGTATTGCTACCTTATAAGCTCTTGTCTTGACGGAAACAATTTCCTTGGTATCAAGGTCTCTTGCTCGAAACCCTAGTGAAAGGATTTTAAGTACGAGTAAATTACGGGTGGTTGTGTCCATACAGTTATCCTTCTCCTGGTGATTGCCATAAAAGGTTGGTTTTCAATGACAACCAACTTTTAAAATGGTAGACTTTTCCCATGCATAACACAACCTCAGATACACCAATATATAGAAATTGGGTTTCCCTTAAACTGGTCATAGTTCCTGGGATTTTGGCATTGGGGACTGCCGTCCTTACTGCCTTCTATTCCTGGATCATGATATTCCCCGTAATTTTTCTCTTGATGATGCTCTATTTTGTCTATGCGCGGCATCTGTTCTCCCCTGAGGGAAAGGATATACAGGCAGAACTCCATTCCATGCTCATCGAAGAGATAGCGTGGAATGGCAAGGGCAAGGCCCTTGATATCGGCTGCGGTAATGGAGCCCTGGCTATCCGTTTAGCGAAGAAGTACCCCGAGGCACATGTTACCGGAATCGAATACAGAAGATTTTCTAAGGCCATCTGCAAACAAAACGCTGAGATTGAAGGGGTCTCTGACAGAGTCTCTTTCAAGGAAGGTAGCATTGTAGAGCTGCCCTTTGAAGATGATGAGTTCGATTTGGTGGTGAGCAACCTTACGTTTCATGAAGTGATTGAACTAAGGGATAGAAGAGAACTGATGGAGGAAGCCTTCCGTGTTCTCAGGCATGGGGGAGTCTTTGTATTCCAAGACCTATTCCTGACCAAGAAGATGTTTGGCAATCTTGATCCCATGCTGAAAAAGCTCTCCAGTTGGGGTGCGAAATCCGTGGAGTTTATCAATCTTGGTGAGTCTGAACGAATTCCGAGCATCCTTAGGACTCCTTTCATGGTAGGGACGATTGGGATCATCAAGGGGAAAGTGTAAGCTAAAAACCTCATATTATTATCATACTAGCGGCATATGTGTAGAATTTTGTTGACAACCACCTAGGTCATAGGTCACTTTTAACACATTCGTATTAATACATTTGTAAGGATGTGTGTAATGAAAAAAACATTGATGTTAGTTGTCTCTCTGGTTCTGCTTCTTGGTGTGTTCACTGGTTGTGATATGGCTATGGATACCTCTGCTCTCTCGAGTCGTGGGGTAAAAATGGATAGTCCCCTCGATTCTGAGCGTGCTCTGAAGAATAACAAGCCGGTTTCCTTTACTGCCTCTGTCCAGCTCTTCCAGGATTTCACCTCAGTAGTGACGCTGGATATGGGTAACAGTAATCACCACAAGACTATTGAAGAGACACTCTACAGCTTCATGGATCTCGGGCCCTATGGCCAGTATGGTGGCCTCGTTTCTTCTGATTGGGACCTCTTGGACGGCAAGCTGGTTGTCATGAGTAATGTAACCAACTATAACCTCGATGAGGCTACTACTGCGATTGGGGGATCGAACCACAGTGTGATCAGCATCGTTGATCCTGTAACAGGGGAAGTTGTGGCTACCCTTGATGCCAACGGAACAGTAAAAGGATCTCTCTTTGGTGCTGAGATTGCCATGAACTGGGTCATGAAAGAGAACAGTGCAGGAGTGAATGCAAGAGGAAAGGTTGATGGCATTTTCACCTGGTTAGTGATTGATCCCAATACAGGGACTCCCAATCCAAACTATATCCCTAATGGTAGTTTTGTCCTGACAGGAACCTATAAGTAGATACGGTTCTCTATAACCGATTAGTTTAAAACTCTTCATACCTGCATCTGATTTCTTCAGCTGCAGGTGTTTGTTGTGTCTGATGCATAATATTTGTTCTTCTATTGCTTTCTTGTTTGGATGAGAGCCATTCCTACAGAAGCGTAATTATCGGATAGTATCGGATACAAGCCTTGAATTATCGGATAATTTCTATTGTATCGGATAATAAGCGATACTATCCGATACTGGGGACTACGATGCATTATGACGTAATCGAGGCGAAGATTCTGGAGTTCAAGGTACGATCATTACGCCTACTTCCAGCGTTTGATTTACTGAGAATCTGTATTGTATAAAAATTACTGGGTCTCTACATTGACAAATATTGAAATGTGTATAGATACTTAAATATAGCTTAAGACATACGTTCTGAAGCATTGTTTGCTGTTTTTTAACTGTGAGCATTATGGAGTTCATCGTTGCTGACCGTATCTTGGTACGGAGTGATTTTTCAGTTGATGAGGCATTCAATGAAGTGGACTACAAGTGTAGCAAAGCTAGTGCCTAGAAGTACTAAAAAACTATATTGTAATATATTAAATATCGATATACCGCCATAAAAGAAAAGAAATCTTCTACATTTTCTGATTTGTCTGGATTCCTTGCATATCGCTAAGGAAAGGTTTATGTGTCTTTATACAAGTGAAATTCATAGGAGTTTGTATGAATACTATTGGTAAATGGATAGGAATTCTTGGACTGTTATTGATACTTATAGTCGCAGGTTGTGACATAGGCATGTCGGGTTTAGATACGAAAAATGTCGGTACCCTATTATTGCAGGTAAAACAAGGTGGGGATTTCGCAGAGAGGACTCTGGTTCCTGATATTTCCATGGATATTGTGGAATGGAGCATTACCGGCTCTGGTCCTGATCAGAGAACATATGGGCCGCAAACCTTTGCACTCGATGCCTCTATTACCATCCCTGACCTCTACAAGGGTTCCTGGGATATTACCGTAGAGGGATTGAATGCATCAGAACAAGTGATTGGACGAGGGTCTAAGAGCTTGGTGATTACAGCAGCCCAGACTACCAATGGGACAATCACTGTTGTACCTCTGAGCGGTAATGGAACACTGGATTTGGATGTCACTTGGCCTACAAGCCTCTTTGACAATGACATGTTTGAGGTAATACTGACTGATAAGGAAGGAGTAGCGCATGTACTGTCTCCAACCTTGGATTATACTGCAGGGACTGGTTCCTATAGTGGAACATGGGCAGCTGGGTATTATGATCTGAATGTGCAGTTGCTTGATGGGGCCACTTCGGTTTGGGGTACCTATGAATCTGTTCGAATTGTAGAAGGACAGTCTACAGAGGGAACCCTCATCTTGACTGAGGAGATGTTGAATATCAGCAATAAAGGTGCATTGAACCTTGATATTGACGATGACATGCAGAACCCCTTTCTTGTAAGTCTCTCTGGGGTTTCGGATGAACTGACTGCCGGTACATCCATGCAAGTGAGTAGCTCGGTAGATCCATCCAGTGAGACATACAGTTATGTATGGTTTCTCAATGGTGTCATGATACCGGATGAAACCCTCTCAACAATAACCTTTGGCGATATGCTAGCTATCGGTCACTATAATTTGGCATTGCGAGTGAGTGATGGTACGGTCATATCTTCTACAGTACACTATTTTAGTGTAGTACCTCCCGTGAATGTAGTGATTGATCCTGATTACAACTTCACCCCGGATGAAACTGATAGTACACCGTTTACTGTGGTTTCTATTGTTCCTTCCGATCAAGCTCAAAATGTACCGGTTGGTACTTCTATCACTGTGTACTTTGATGATTTGATCAACCCAATAAGTCTGAATGATGTCTCCATGTCGGTAACTGTTGCTGACCAGGTTGTAGCCGGTACCTTTGCGCTGGAGCGTTCAACCAATGATCTATTTGCGGTACTTCACTTCACCCCGTCACAACCTTTTGCGGATAATGTGGATGTCACAGTGACGCTGAGTAGTGTGAATGGATTGCTGGACAAGGGTGGTAATACCCTGGCGAGTGAGCTTGTCTTCACATTCCATACCGCTGCAGCCTATCTGGGTGATGCTACAAACTTGGGCTTTGAAAGCGGATTGACTGGGTGGAATATCACTGGTAATGGAGGAATTGTTGATCTTCCCTTTGCTTCAGAGTTGTCTTTGGAGGGAGTCAAGGCCGCCATGATCACAACCGATTCAGCGGTTGACTACGGTCTATCTGGGACTCCATTGAATGAGGCAACCTCTATGCTAAGCAGTGGAAGTCTTGATGTTCCGGGCGGTGCGACGCTGTGCTCCTTTGATTACTACTTCCTCTCTGCTGAGTTCACAGAGTTTATTGGGTCGCAATTTGATGATACGTTGACTATGACCTTCTCTGGGCCAAACGGTACCATCATAGAGACGATTGAGACGGTCAATTCGTATCAAGCAAGTGAATGCACAGTATTGGTGAGTAATCTTTATGACGACCTCTACCATACTGGAGCAAAGACAAAGCAGGTAGATATTTCTGGTTTGGGTAGTCCCATCACCATTAGCTTTGCTGTTTCGGATGTCGGTGATCAGGCATATATCTCTGCTCTCTTGGTGGACAATTTCCGATTTGAGTAGTTTTTGCAACGAGGATAGGACGAAGCACAAGAATATCTGTCTAGCTACTGATAGTTCTATCTGTGAATAGGAGAGGAGGGGATTCCCTCCTCTCTTTCCTGTCTTTGAAATAGGCAACTATTGCTGAGTTCAGTCGGATGGTTGCTTGTTGTCTGGGTAGTTATAGGGATTCTTACCAGCAGGAGAGAAGGAGAATTTGGTTTCAGTCTTTATCACCAGGCTTGGTCTGTTTCTCCCGCTTGTTCCTGGGAAGTAGGAGGGGACTCTGTGCTTATAGGAAGTGGAACTGGATAGTATTCCCACTTGGAAGGTAGGAAATCTTGCAGCAAATACCACCCCTCTAAACAGTATTCCTGATAGCAAGCATGTACTTACAAGAGCTTGTGCTGGGTATCATTTAGTTCTCCCCGAGGACGAGATCTACTACGCGGTTTGTTACGAGAGAAGCGGCTCCACGTGCGCCGGTATAAACATCAGTACTTCCTTGGACGATGGCAATATCCGGTGTAAGGTTTGTTTCCGTTACTTTTCTTGAAACGTATTCAACATAATATGACCCAGCAGTAGCCATCGGGCCGCCCAAGACTATTCTGTTCGGGTTAATGATTGTTATGAGATGCCCAATGATCATGCAGACCGGGTCAGCTGCTTTCTCTACCATGGAACGGGCAAATTGATCACCTGTGTCTGCCGTCGACATAATATCCTGAAGTGTTACTGTATTGTTGCACATGAATATTTCATGTAGTGGACTATCTGGGTTTGCAGATTCATGGGTGGTAATTTTTGCAATTGTATTCGCGACTAATGCATCTTCAGATGCTACGGGAAGCGCACAACCTTTTCGCCCACAGCTACAAAAAGGACCACTGGGATCCACGATGATATGGCCAATTCCACCAGTATGGATATTTGTCGAGAACATCAACTTTCCATCGAGAATTACTGCCGATCCCATTCCTGTCCCAATTCCGATAAAGATGAAATCTTTCTCCCCTTTCCCTTTTCCATAGAGAGCTTCGCCAAGACCAGTTGTTCTGTAGCGGTTCAGAACATAACAATCAAACCCTGTCTGTTCTTTTACAACCCTGGCAAGGGGAATATCTTTCCATCCAAGATCGACTGCTTTGACAATGGTGCCAGTATTTCTGTCAATGACACCTGGGCTCCCAATACCAATTGCAGGCAGAAGTAGTGTTTTGTATTTCTTTTGAGCATGTTTGATGGCAGCGATAAGAACCTGTAGGAAACTGTCAATGGTCATTCGATCAATGGGATGATGAAACCGCTCAATGATATTCCCTTGGAGATTGGTAATGACTAGATACCAGTCATGCTCATCAAAAAAGGCGCCGATTGAATAGTGTTTTTTTTCTGACAAGACGAGAGGTCTTCCGGGCCTTCCTCTTCCTTGGGATTCAGAATCAAGTTCTTTGATAATCCCTCTTGAGATCAATCTATTCACATAATTGGAGGCAGTCGTGCGGCTCAGCCCTAGTTGCTTGGCTAGAGCTGCACGAGAGGGTTTGTCAATACTTTCGGTGATATACGTTACAATCGTTTTGTATGTATTCAGTTCAGAACAATCAAAAGGCATTGGTATTTCCTTGTCAAACTATTCTACATCAACTTTTGTAAGATGTCAGCCCTGGAAAATGTTACATTACCCAATTTGATTTCACATGTAGGGAATAGTACCGGTTTGGTGATAAATTCAAATCCATCTGAGTTCACTAGTATTGTGTCTTCACTTTTTGTGCCTGTGATGGAGGGGTTCCAGCAAAAGCCTTGGTTCTCGACAACTGTGCGTGAATTTGAGAAATCAACGCGATAATCCCGTCCTGCATACCCGATGGGTCCTCCTTGGTGATGCTTGTTGATTTCTTCAGCATATCCTCTCTCTTCGTAGGCTTTTTTCCCAAGCTCTACTATTTCCGTAAGTGATCTTCCCACTTTTGTCTCCTGCATGAAAATACAATCTATCTCCTGATTGCATCGCATCTGATGACTAAGTTCATTCGTTACCGGTACAAAGTTTACATAACGGGTGAGACACACTGTTAAGCCCCATTTGCGTAGATTCCCGCCAATTTGGACTCGTTCCATCGCTTTTCTATCTGTAGGTAATGGATGCCTATACGATGAGATTCTATCATCTACAGCGCACATGAGAGAGACTACCTCCAAGCCAAGAGAACGTGCTTTTTCTGAAGCACGTGCAAGTATTTCATACTCACTGTCATTTGGCCTGGCCAGCATTGCTGCTTCTTCGATAACCAGGGAAGCCAAGGATCCTAGTTCTCGGAATCTTGTGATTTCATTTTCAGTCAAGGACAATCGTAGTTGTTTGATGTCATCAGAAATATTCTCATATCTTGCATGTGAATAATCGCATCCGATAGATGATGAAGGGACGAGATTTTTCATGACTGTAAGCTCATGGCTATTGTCATGCCAGAGTCCTGCATGCATGGAAAAACCAAGTTCACCAAGGTTCTCTTCTTCCATCATTCTGTTGCTTTCAATTGTACTGGTAATTGCATGATGTGAATCATGGGTGATCAGGAGTCCACAGTTGCCCAAGTCCCCGATTCCTACATAATTCCGGCCGCCACAGGATAGCCATGCAAAGTCGTCTTGTCTTTTCAGGTAGATTGCATCCAACCCCTTTGTATCCATCAATGTCCTGATACGATGCAGTTTTATTCTAAATTCTTCATGTATTGTCATGGTCCCTCCAAGCCTTATCTTTTATTGGAATCTAACACTTACTCAGCAAAATAGCAAGTAAATTGTAAATTAATGGAAATAAATAGAAAGATAATAAATAACTATATTTATACAAATTACTAATAAATTAGAATAATTAGAATAAAAAAATAACGTTTTTATTCTATGAATTAGTAATTTTGATTGACAAAATAATGATTCGCTTTTAGGATGGATACAAGACCTTAGGAAGGAGTTTTGTTGATGAAATCATTTGGAATTGGAATCCTGGGACTTGGGACTATTGCAGACTTTCATGTTAAGGCAATACAGCAAATTCCTAATGCTCGTTTTGTAGCCGGATTTGATATTGTTCCAGGGAAAGCTGATGCCTTTTGTGAAAAGTATCAAGCAAAAGGGTATTCAGATCTGGATGCATTCCTTTCCAATCCATCCATTGATGTGGTTACCATTACGACTCCTTCCGGCTTGCATATGGATGGTGCTCTTGCAGCAATACAGGCAAAGAAACATGTCCTAGTGGAAAAGCCTATCGAGATTACCATCGAGAAATGTGATCAGATAATTGAAGCGGCGAAAGCAAACAAGGTAACGCTCGGGGGAATATTCCAATCGAGATTTCATAGAGGAGCCAAAATTCTCAAGAAGGCTTTGGATGAAGGACGTTTTGGGAAAATTCTTCTGGCAACTGCCAAAGTGAAATGGTACAGGAGTCAAGAGTATTACGATGCTGTAGCATGGAGAGGCACCTGGGATTTGGATGGTGGTGGCGCACTCATGAATCAGTCAATTCATGCAATAGACCTTCTGCAGTGGTTTGTAGGAAGTGTTGAGGAGGTTGATTCAAAGGTAGCCACACTTGCTCATGAGAGAATTGAGGTCGAAGACACAGCTGTTGCTATTCTTCGCCTCAAGGATGGCGGTTTTGGGGTGGTTGAGAGCAGCACCGGAGTATTTCCAGGGTTCCTGAAACGGATTGAGATATGTGGTACGAAAGGAAGTGCGATTCTGGAAGAAGAAGATATCATCTATTGGTCTTTTGATAAGGAAACAGATGAAGACGCAGCGATAAGGGAGTCTTTCTCTTCTTTGTCTTCGACCGGTGGTGGAGCCTCCAATCCAACCTCAATCGGCATTCATGGACATGTAGAGCAGTTTAAAGACTTCCTTGGTGCTGTTGAAAAGAACCAAGAACCATTGGTATCAGGGGAAGAGGCAAGAAAATCTGTTGAGATCATACAAGCAATATATGAGAGTGCAAAAATTGGGAAATCAGTAAGATTGCCATTGTAAACAACCCTTATTGATAAGGGATAATAGAGGAGAGAATATGAAAAAATTTAGTAGTATTGCGTTCGCAATCATCTTGTCCTGTAGCATGTTGTTTGCACAGGGAGCCCCCGAAGCTTCAGCAGCCTCTGCTGATATGTCAAACTTTCCGGATAAGCCAGTTGAAGCTGTCGTTGGTTGGAGTGCCGGTGGTGGTGGAGATGTTGTGTTCCGTGTCATTGCAGAAGTGTTTCCCAAGTATGCAAACGGTCAGCCGTTGGTCATCAAGAATGTGCCTGGGGCTGCAGGTATTACCGGTGCTATTGAGTTCCTGGATGCAAAGCCGAATGGCTATACTGTAATGCATTGGAATAATGCTTCGCTGACAAAAACACAGCTCAGCAAGACACCTATTACTGCAACGACATTTGAGCCAGTTCTCCAGGTTGTAAGTTCTTACAATTATCTTCTGGTCAACGCAGATGCAAAATGGAATACATTGCAGGATTTCATTGATGATGCAAAAGCTAACCCTGGTATGATTTCGATTGGTAATGCTGGTACTGCAGGTGGAAACCATATGGCTGCAATCTTGTTTGAAGATGCCATTAATGGTGAGTTTACACACATTCCTTTCAGCGGTGGTGGTCCATCAATCATTGGATTGCTTGGTAAGCAGGTTGATTCTGCGATGAATAATGCACCAGAAGGTGTTTCCAATATTGAGGCTGGTCAGCTGAAAATGCTTGCAGTATTCTCAGAAGATCGTTATCCCTCTTTCCCTGATGTTCCTACTGCCAAGGAGCAAGGCCTTGATCTTGTTCTTCCCCAGTGGAGAGGTGTTGTATGTCCTCCAGGCACTCCTGAGAATGTAATCGAGAGATTGCATGATATCTTTAAGCAGTGTATAGAAGATCCTGTATTTGTTGAAAAGATGAAAGCTATGAACGTAAGCCCTACCTATAAGAATGCTTCTGATTATGGTCAATTCCTTGTAAGTGAAGACGCTCGTTATGAGAAGCTTGTAAAAGCGAAAGGCTTGGGTGACAGATACTAATTCGATTAGTATAGATGGGGCGAATAGAGGAGTCTATCGCCCCATCATGTTTTGAGTATGGAGATTATCATGAAGAAGAAACTGTCTGCAGAATTCTGGTTTGGACTCGGCGCCATCCTGTTTGGCATTTTTGTGATTATGCAATCAAAGAAACTGCCACAAGTTAAGACGGGTATCAGTCCTGGGGATTACCCTTCTTTTGTAGCTTATATAGTAATCATTCTGGGGGTTGTCCAAGCTGTAAAGGCTTTTGTTTCTCAAAGTGTGATTGTTGGTGGTGAAAATGCCTATAATCCAAAGCAAGCTGCCAACGTTGCAATACTCATCGGAGGTACCTTCTTGTATGTGTTTCTCATGAAGTATATTGGGTTCCTTTTTCTGTCTCCATTCTTTCTGATGTTTTTGTTTGGTATGTTTGGGTACAAAAACAAGAAAAAGGGTGTCGTCATAAGTATCTCTGTATCTGTAGTGATTTATTTCTTGTTTATGTACGCTTTCCAGATATTGCTGCCACGATTTAATCTATTCTAATTAGGGGAAGGAACATGTTTTCAAGTGTAATTAGTGGATTTGCTTTGGTCTTACAGCCTCTTACCTTCTCTTTGATGGTGTTTGGCGTGGTGATAGGGATAGTTATCGGTTCACTTCCAGGACTCTCTGGTTCCATGGGAATTATTCTGTTATTGCCCCTTGTTTATCAGCTTCCTGCAGATACTGCATTGGTTATGCTGTGTGGGTTGTTTTGTGGTTCTATGTATGGTGGTTCCATTTCTGCCATCCTATTGAAGACACCAGGGACACCCTCGGCTGCTGCCACATTATTGGATGGATACCCGCTCTGTGAGAGAGGGCAGGCCGGGAGGGCGTTGGGTATTTCCGCAATATCTTCATTTATTGGTGGAGTTATTTCATCAATTTGCTTGTTCCTTATTGCACCTCAACTAGCTAAAATTGCACTCAATTTCCATGCGGCGGACTATTTTTCGCTGGCAGTATTCGGATTGTCAATAATGGCAAGTTCTTCTGGAAAAAATATTGAGAAAGGGTTGTTGGCAGGTTGTCTTGGATTGCTTATCTCTACGGTAGGAATCGATTCTATCGCTGGGACAGATCGATTTACGTTTGGAATCCCCAGATTGATGAGAGGTTTTTCCTTGCTGCCAGTCCTTATTGGAGTTTTTGCCCTATCAGAGGTATTCACGCAAGTCAACAAAGATCATAATGTGAAAAAGACAAATACACAGGTCATAACCAATATGCTTCCAAAATGGTTGGATATAAAAGGCTTTATGCTTGCAGCAGTGGTTGGTGGTGTAATTGGAGTGTTTGTAGGCATCATTCCTGGTACAGGTGGTTCCATTGCAAGTTTTATTGCATATAACGTTGCCCAGAAAATTTCCAAGCGCCCTGATGATTTTGGGAAAGGTTCCTACGAGGGGATTGCTGCTCCCGAGGCATCAAATAATGCTACTACCGGTGGTGCGCTGATTCCAATGTTGTGCCTAGGTGTTCCTGGTGATGTTGTTACTTCCGTTATGCTTGGGTCTCTTATTCTCATAGGCGTTCGACCAGGCCCGATGCTCTTTGTTGAAAGTATTGACTTGGTCTATACAATCTTTGCAGGTATGTTTCTCATTCAGTTTGTGATGCTTGGGGTTGGCTTGTTGAGCGCGAAGCACTCTCCGAAGTTGTTGAAAATCCCTTCAAATATTCTCATGCCAATCATCATCATATTGTGTGTGGTGGGATCCTATTCACTTGGCAACCAATTGTATGATGTGTACGTGGCAATCTGTTTTGGTGTTATTGGTTATTTTATGAAGAAATTCGGATACCCTGGTGCTCCACTGGTATTGGGGGTGATTCTGGGACCAATCGCAGAAGAGAACCTAAATAGGGCCTTGCTTGTGAACAAGAATGATATTACCGTATTCTTCACGCGTCCAATATCCCTTGCTTTCTTGCTTCTTACTGCATTTACGATCTTGTATTCCATATATTCCAATATAAAGAGTGAGAGAAACTAGACTTAACTTGATACATGGTGCCTGCAATCAACGTTGGTTGCAGGCTGCTTCTCGTCTTGTGCTTCAGGGATTCATGAATGGTCACTCGATTGTCCCTGATAGAACGAAGGAACCATACTCGCTGATTCGCTTGAGGGGTGCACCTCAGTTGCAAGTGTTTGTTTGGTCTGATGTTTTCATATTTCCACAAGAGGTTTCTAGAGAAGCCAAAATATTCGATACTATCCGATATTGAGTCTTGCGATACATTATGACGCTATCAAGTCGAAGAATCTGGAGTTCAAGGAACGATTATTATTAGTATCAGGGATAGTGATCGTCTGATTGTTGGCTTGGATAGAAAAGAAATTGAGCGCTACAGCCAAGAAATACCACAGGTCATAGCTGATGCCATATATCCACCAATTGCCGTAGACCTGTATGATAACCTCTTGCAGGAAAAACCTGCGTCATACGAGTGTTCCCTGGTCCATGAAAACCACATTCTATAAAAAGATTTGGGTATCCTTCCGGAGTTTCCCATCTCTTTGGTGCTCACAATACGAACGGGATGGCTTGATCAAGCGAGCAGTGAGCTATGAAATCCCTCTTGATGCCATCCGTGAAGCACTTGTCAATGCAGTTGCCCACAGAGCCTATGATTATGAAGCTCCCATAAGCATAACCCATTCCAGATAGGAATGAGTTCTTGAACCCAGGAACCTTCTATGTTCCAATCAACCCTGAGAATCTAAAGGAAGGGCTTTTTTCTTCGATGGATCTTGCTCTGTATCTTGGAAAGTCCCAAGCCATGGCCAAAAAGGTTCTCTCAGAATTACAAAAGAAGGGTATGGTCGAAAAGGTCGGTAGAGGACCTGCTACGAGATTCCGGTTTATCAGCTAATAAGGAAGTGGAGTCTCTTGAAAAAAGAGGAGATAATTGTTGACAGAGATATTAAACGAGTTATAATAACTTATAAAATAGATAAGGAGATCAGTATGATTCAATTGGGGTTCGCATTCAATTTCAATGTGCAACGTTGTGAAATAGAGGTGGGGGAAGAGGCTCAGATCATTGAGCAGGGATATCGCCCACTTATTGAGCTCTTTAAGAAGTATCATCTTAAGGCAAATTGCTTCCTCTCCGGGTTCACTACCAAGCTTCTAGAAAATGAAGCACCTGATTTACTGGCCAGCATCAAGGAATTACAGGGAAAGACCTTGGAACTTGGTACGTATACCTACACCCATCCCATTCCGCAGTTGCTGAAGAAAGAAGAGTTCAGCAGACAGATGAGAAAGGGGTTGGATATTGATCGGGAAGTCTTGGGTGCTGAGACTGTTGGGTTCCTGCCACCTGAGTTTGCTTACAGTGCTGAAATGGGTGAGGTGTTGGCAGACGAAGGAGTGCAGTGGTTTGTTGCCTTGGCATCCCAGATCGAGAAGGGACTAAAAAGCGCAGGTATTGCCAGGGATCCATATGTTCCGTACAAAGTGCAACTTGCTGACAAGCGTTCTCTCACCGCCGTTCCTGCAGTGTATCAACTACCACAGACACCGGCTCGTTTTTTTAAACTTATGATGAAAGGACAAGTGCCTGTTGATACTGTCATCGAAGGGGTTCGGATGTTTGCAGAGGAGCATCCTGGTGGCTTGTTGCTCTTCAAGCGTGATGCTGAAACCATCTTCATCGATATGTTCAACAGTGGTTTTAAGGGCACATTCGAAGTGATGGATGAGTTTCTTTCAAAACTTTCCAAACTCGATTGTATCCAGCCCTCTTTCATTAGTGAAACGCTGGCATCTTGTGATGAAAGTGCTGTGATTACGCTTCCCGATTACTTGGGAAATACCAAGATAGAGACGTTCACAGAAGGGGCTGCTCAATCTATTTGGGATGCAACCGTAGCGGTGCGGGATACTTTAATTGCATGCGACCGCAAACATAAGAGCGATGAGACCATTGAGGAAGCTTGGGAGCACTTGATGCTCAGCCATAACTCTGATGGGCGTATTGGCTATTGGTTCAGCGAGTGGAATCCTGGGGAGCATGTTGTGGCACCTTCAAGAAGAGCATTCGTAGAAGATCATTTGGCACTAGCCAAAGCACTTTTGGATTAAAGAAGAGGCATAGGAATGTTGCTCATCGATGAATCAACCATGCAGGAAATAACCATCCACGAAATGATGGCCCATGCAAAGAGAACAGGAGTTTCCTTGTCTGTGGTACAGAAATTCCTCACATTGGTTGAGCAGGACAGAGCAACATATGCAATTGCCGTATTGAAAGCTATGTCGCTGCTGCAGGAACTGCAAATTCCTGTAGCAACGAATCGCTTGCAGACAATACTGAGAGTCAGCAAACTGAAGTTTCATGGTACAGATGGTGTACGAGGGGTGGTTGTTTCTGCACAACAAACATTCTCAAAAAGCTTGCTCGACTATCTCGAGGATGGCTTGCTAAGTCCTGCTTTCTGCTATCTGCTGGTGAGAGCCTTTCTTTCCTTGGCTTCTGAAGTTGGACAAGAGGGGAACCGCCATATTGTGGTAGCTGAGGATGGAAGAGACTGTACGTCTGGTCGTGCCTTGGTACGGACAGTGGCAGCTGCCGCACGTGATGAAGGATATCTGGTGGATTATCTGGGCATTCTTCCCACTCCTGGTGTTGCTGCGTACAGTCTGAAGTACAACCAGTTGGGCGTTATGATAACAGCAAGCCACAATCCTTCTCAGTACAATGGAATAAAGTGCTTTGTTCAGGGAACGAAGTTGTATCCTGATGGATCATTGGGAGAATATGCGATCAGTGAGCGAGCTATCAATCTATCCTTCCAAGCCCAGCAGATTACGTTTCCAGCAGCTCCTGAGGCAAGACGAAGCGGAATTGAATTGCTGAAAGAGGCTACTCTCACTTGTATTTCTGAAGATGAAAATGAGTTGCTGAAGCACGCTTCAATTACTATTGACTGTGCAAATGGTGCACTTTCCCTTTGCTATCAAGACATATGTGATGCACTGGATCTTGGTTGTGATGTAGTTGCTGCTTCTGTGGAACCCGGGACCATCAACAAAGAGTGTGGTGCTGCAGAATTGGAAGACTGGTTTCATATTCCCCTTAAGCCTCCATTTGTCACACCCCTTATTGAGCACATGACAACAAGATGTCAAAAATCACAGACAAGGCAGTTTGGATTGGCTGTTGACGGTGATGGGGACCGATGTATGGTACTGTTGCTGGAACCTGGAGCTGAGCATTGTGCGGTTTTACATGGTGATGAACAGCTTATGTTGCTTGCGAGACGTTTCACAGAAGTGAAACACCTGGCAATCACCATTGAGAGCGATCCCCATACAAAGAGTATGCTGTCATCTCTCTTCCGGGAGAAAACTCTCAATGTGAAAGGAGTAGGGGATCGCTATCTCCGGTATGGAATGGAGTCAATAGCACTTATAGGGGCAGAGGACAGCGGTCATGTTATTTTTCCGGTTGCGTTGGAAGAAAACCTGTTCTTATACAGTGGAAATGGGTTACTTACAGGGCTTTTGGTCATTGCAGAACTCCAAAAAGGTGGTTTTTTGCCCCTTGAACGAGTAGGTGTACAAAAGACTGTAGTCCGTGGTATCGAGCGAAAACATTGGTATGAGGGTTCTCCACTCTATGAGCAGATTAGGAAGATTTTGGTTACGGAGTTTGGCGTCTCCCTGCAACCCGTCCACTTTGTAGAGGATATGGACATGTTGGCTTGTTCTTATGAAGAGGATGACTTGCTCTATGTTCGTAGCAGTGGTACCGAACCAAAAATGCAGTTTGTTTGTCCTAATGTTTCTGATTTACGGCTGGACAGGGTGGCGCAAGCGTTTAAAAAAGCTTGCGCTCCCTATCAGATACAAGAATACTAGGGGCAATGTCCCCCATCAATCCAAAAGGAGGAAATGATGAAAAAAAGTGTAGTTTTGATGCTGATGCTGGTGATGGTGCTCTCTTTCACCTATGCAGCAGGAGGACAGGAGACACAGGCGACTTCCGATAAGGATGTCACGGAGATTGTGTATTGGCAGTATTTCTATGAGACCAAGAAGAACCTGATGGATGAGTTAATTACGATCTTTGAGGAACGTAATCCCGATATCAAGGTTGTACAGCAGACATTCCCATATGAAAATTACAATACAAAAGTAGCTTCTTCCGTTCCTTCTGGGCAAGGGCCGAATGTGATCAACCTGTTCTATGGATGGTTGCCGTTGTATATCGACAGCGGATATTTGCAGCCACTTCCAGAGAGTGTATTCCCGAACTCCCGAATTGAAGAAGAGTTCTTCCCACTGGTAGAGGCAGCAAAGTTTGATGGTAAATATTATGCTCTCCCCACAGCAGTTCGCTCTCTCGCACTGTTCTGGAACAAGGACCTCTTCAAGGAAGCAGGACTTGATCCGGAAGTACCGCCGAAGACCATGGATGAGATGATTGCATTTGCAAAGAAGATTGCAAAACAGGACAAGAGTGGCAACTATCTGCAGGCAGGAATGACTCTTGAGCTGCGTGGCCAGATGCACCATGTGTTGCGAGAGGTCCTTACCCGTCAGTTTGGTGGGACCCCTTATAATGAGGATGCAACCCAGGTAACCTATGACTCTCAGGCCGGATACGATGCATTGCAGTGGTTCACTGATCTTGAATTGAAGCACAAAGTAGGTGTTCCGCAGTACATGACAGATGATGTAACAGCGTTCAGTGCTGGCAAGATGGGTATTACCATTGACGGGTCCTTCCGCCTTGGTAACTTCAACAAGTTGCAGGATACCTTGCACTATGGAGTAGCTGAGCTTCCTGAGATGAATGGAGTGAAATCCAACTTCGCTTCCTTCTGGGCAAATGGTATTACCAGTACTACAGAAGGTAAGGAGCTTGAAGCTTCAATCAAATTCTTGGAGTTCCTCACCAGTGATGAAGTCATGTCGATGTGGCTTCCTGCAATTGGCGAACTTCCCGCAAAAAAGGCTCTTGCGCTCAAGGATGAGTTCAAGAACCATCCAACCTATGGGCCGTTCATCAGAGGACTTGACTATGCGCAGGCAACAAAGTTCATTGATGAAAATGCTCAGAGAATGGTTTGGATCAATGCATATGATGAAGTTGTCTTGAATGGTATGTCCGTTGAGCAGGCTGTTAACAAGGCTGCTCAGGAAGAACAGGCTGTTCTTGATGCATACTATGCAACGAAAAAGTAGCAGGAATATGGTTTTTGGACTTCATCCCTACGGGGGTGAGGTCCCTAAGCCTCTTTTCTGTCCTACGCAGAGAGGTGATTGATGGCAACAATAGCAAAGCATTCTGTGGAACGGACAAAACGAAGATGGGCGTATGTTTTTCTCAGTGTCCCTCTTATGTTCTATGTCAGTATCCGATTTTACCCAACGCTCTTTGCGTTTTTTCTCGCCTTTACTGATTGGAACATTGTCTCCAAGAATATGAATTTTGTAGGGTTTGAGAACTTTACCAGGTTGTTTTCAGATCAAGTGTTCTGGATTACCCTGCAAAATACGTTCAAGTATGTTATTTTGGGACTGCCTATCAGTCTCTTGATAGGTTTTATTCTTGCCTATCAAATTGACCGAGTAAAGGGAGTCGATGCCCTTTACAAGGCAATGTATTTCATCCCCTATATTACAAGCATGGTTGCAGTAGCCTGGGTATGGAGATGGCTGTACCAACCTGTGCCGATAGGCGTATTCAACAACATTCTCTCTTCCTTGGGCTTTCCCACCCAGCCTTTTCTCAGCAGCACAACCCAGGCTTTACCCGCAATATTGGGAACTACAGTATGGGCCGACCTTGGGTTCCAGATGATCATTTTCCTGGCGGGGATCAAGGCTATCAGCCCCAATTTGTTTGAGGCTGCCCGTATCGATGGTGCAAACGATCGACAGATTCTTTTTCGGATAACTCTGCCTCAGATCAAGCCAACGATTGTGTTTCTCTGCATTACAGGAACCATTCGCTATTTGAGGATATTCACCCAGGTGATGAACATGACCTATCAGGGAGAGGGGGGACCGCTGAATTCAACGAAACCTTTGGTCCTCTATATTTACGACAGTGCGTTCAAGAGTTTCAAGATGGGATACGCTGCAGCTATGACTGTTGTCCTGTTTCTCCTGATTCTCCTGGTGACACTAATACAGATGGTGGTGGCAAGAGATGAGAAATAGTACACGGTTTACTACCATTCTGAGACATGGGTTGTTGTTCTTGTTCGGTCTTGCGATGTTGTTTCCATTCATATGGATGCTTGCAACATCCTTGAAGAGTGGAGCAGAGGTGTACAGCCTCTCCCTGATTCCCAAAAATCCCTCGTTCAAGAATTACCTGCGATTGCTTACGTCAGGTGAGTTTCCTTTCTGGTTTTTCAACTCTCTCTATGTTGGAATGCTTGTTACCCTTTCTGTACTGTTTTTTGACTCACTGGTAGGATTTACGCTTTGTAAGTATGAGTTCAAAGGAAAGCGTCTGATCTTCCTGTTGATTCTATCGACCATGATGATACCAACTGAGATGTTGGTAATTCCTTGGTTCATCATGTCAAACAATCTCAATTGGTTGGACACGTACTGGGGTATCCTATTTCCAGGTTTGATGAGTGGCTTTGGGACATTCCTTATGAAATCCTTCTTTGAAGGAGTACCAAATGATTTGTTGGATGCTGGGCGCATCGATGGTCTCTCCGAGTTCAGAATCTTTTCCAGGATAGCGCTCCCATTGGTAAAGCCCGCTCTATCTGCTCTCGCTATATTTACGTTCATCGGCAACTGGAATGCATTCCTCTGGCCGTTGATTGTAATCAATAAGGTACGGAGATATACCCTGCCTATCGGTCTTTCCTTCTTCAATGGTGAGTTTCAGACTCAGTGGGAAATGGTCATGACAGGGGCCTCTGTGGCTACGATTCCGGTCTTCTTGGTATTCCTGCTGTTTCAGCGGCAGATTGTTCAAGGAATTGCTTTGACCGGTGTAAAAGAATAAGGATGGATATATATGATTCAGAATCTTCCGATATTGGATTTTCATTGTCATTTTCCTGTACAGGGCGAATGGTTTCCTGATTATCCTAAACAGAAAAAGGTGTCGTTTAATGCAGCCTATACCCGCAATTATGGGGAGATCTGGCGGCAAGCCTTCAATTTTGGTACACCAGAAGAGGCCAAATCAGATGAGGAGATGGTAGATGCCTACCTGAAGGATTTGGATGAGAAGCAGGTTGAGCGAATTGTCTGGGTTTCTGGTGGGGGGAATGAGCGACTGGCGAAGATAGTCCAGATGGCACCAGAGCGATTCACGGGGTTTGCCCATCAAAGCCCGGATGCTAAGGATGCAGCGCAGCAACTTGAGCATGCCTTCAGAGATCTCTCTCTAAAGGGATATAAGTTGCTTACCCCGGAAATTGAGACGCCGATAGATGATGAGCGATATTATCCATTGTGGGAGGTGTGTAGAGCCTATAATGTTCCTGTCTTGATGCATTTTGGTCTGCTCGGGGCAGCAGGGGGAATTCCGGTTGCCAATAACATTAGTCCCTTGCGTCTTGCAAAGATTTCACTCGATTTTCCGGAAGTGAATTTTGTCGTTCCACACTTTGGGTGTACCCATATGGGAGATTTGTTGCAACTCTGTTGGACGAGACCTAATGTGTATGTTGATACCTCAGGTAGTAACCAATGGATTAGGTGGATGCCGTATCAGTTAACACTGGAAGACGTTATTCGCAAATTCCTGGAAACAGTGGGACCCTCAAGGATAATTTTTGCAACCGATTCGTCTTGGTTGCCTAGAGGTTTCTCTATGCCCTACTTGGAGGAGCAACACAGGATTTTCCGATTTCTCAATGTACGTGAGGAAGATTTGAAGGCCATATTCCACGATACTGGTTCTCGGCTACTGGGGATGTAACTTGCCCAGAGCAGGGTGGTTTGGTATGCTTCATGTAAATAAGGCAGGTAATTCATGGCACTTGTTACGACTACTGATGTTCGATTGGCGAATCTCCTAAAGGTATATTCCGCCTTACGGGTTGGTGGTCCGATGACAAAAAGGCAGTTGGCAAAAGAGGTCGAATTGACCTTTGCTTCGGTGTCGAGTATCTGTAACCAGCTGGTTAATCAGGGGCTTGCCAGATATGAGGAAGAGTCCATTTTTACTGGTGGAAGAAAAGCTGTAGCAGTTGAATTTGTCCCAGAATATGCCTATGCGTTGGTGCTTGATATGCATCACACAGAGTATATTGCAATGGCGTTGGTTGACCTCGCAAACACCATTGTCAAGACAAAGCGTATGAGTCTTCCTGATTCCTTGACGATTGAGGGATTGATGGAGTCTATCAGGTCATGTTCGCAATCCTTGCTTACAGAGTGTGAAGGACGTTTGTATTGTCTGTCTGTAGGTGTTTCTGCGGTTTACAATGAACAATCAAAAATCTTGTTGCAAGCATCCAATCCACTGCTCGAACGTGTCAATCTTGCGATGCACTTGCATTCAGTGTTTCCAGATCTTCTTGTGCTCATTGAGAATGATGCAAACCTAGCGGCATTCAGCCAGCTCGATCCTCTCAAACCTGGACATAAGAATCAGTTGTTTGTGTTCTTTACCCAAGGCATTGGTCTTGGAATAATCATCGATGGCGAGCTGTACCGCGGCTCGCATGGGTTTGCTGGCGAATTAGGGCATTTGAAACTGACAGGAGTGGACCGTAAGTGCTCAAAGTGTGGCAATACTGGTTGTATGAGAACCGTCGTGCCGCTTGCAGCTATTGCCCGTGACCTTGGTGAGTATGAACAACTGCGCCAGATGGGAAGCCTTGCCTACTGTGATGCGCTGCTAAGTCGATTAAAAGATCATGAGATATCTGAGCGTATTGAATACACTGCCCAGAAAATTGGGGAAGTGCTAGCTGAAATGTTTGATGTGCTTAATCCTGACCAGATAATACTGGGAGGTAATAACTGGAAGCTCTATCCGGTGATGAGCAATACAATTCGTCAGACCTGTAGAAAACTGTCCAACCTCGCAAGGGAAGTGGATATCCAGATCCAGTTTGTAAGTGAACCGATCAATGACCTGATCTTCAAGGGTGCAGGAGAAAAGGCATTCAGGTTCTTCACTGCTTCAGGTATTACAGGGTTGAGGCTGTTCGATTTCTGATTCCGGTGGACAGTATCTTCTTTCATCCTCTTGTTTTGCAATTGACTAGATTTTCTTATGCAAGGGATTAGGAAATGTTCCCTGCTCCCATTTATGGATCATAGTGTTGCATAATTCATACCCAATCTCTTCGAAGGAAGGGGCGACACAAGGTATGGCTGGAATTTCTGGATATTGGAATTCCTTATGTTCTCCATCATAAGCAATAATGTTATGTTCAGGAAATTGGATCTTGAACCGGGAGCAGAGACTTGCAATATAATGTACCGCTGTATAGTCGCAAAGGAAAACTCCAGTATCAGGAGCGATGTTGTTGAGTATTCCCAAGGCAATGCTCATTGAGTCGACTTCTGATATTTGGATATAGCGGATTCTCTCTGCGTGGGCTTTGACAGCATCTTTGAATCCAATAAATCGTTTATTTTGTACTGGATAGCTACCAAAGACATAGAATGTGGAGATACCACTATTCAGCATTGTTCTTCCTGCACTGAACGCATGTTTATAGTTATCGGTCTGGACTGCAGGGAGAATGGGCAGTTCATCGATGATGATATCACTGACGATATCAACCTTTTCTCTGATGACATGATAAAACGGGAGTGACGAGGAAGATCCGAAATTAAGGGTGATGATTCCATCTGCCCGGAGGTCTACCAGGTACTCTCCAAAAGAGAGGCTGGTTATATCGTGGTGCGAATTGATGATCAATTTGGTAGCAATCCCGGTATCGATTGTCCTCTCGATGACACCATCAAGAAATGGTTGGTAGAAAAGAGGATTATCAATGCGAGTGATTACTATTAGTTGTTTTCCTTCAAGCGGAGTGTTGAAAATGTTGTTTTGTAAAACATAAATACCTGATTTTCTCTTGGGTAGAAGGATTCCTCTGGAGGCCAAATCCTTGACTCCTTTTTGGGCAGTTTGAATGCTTACTTCAAATTTGGAGGCAATTTCACGAACACTGAGATACCTTTCATCTTTATGGTAATTCTGGTCAATATCATGCATCATACGATTTAGAAAGACTGGGAATACTATTTTGGGCATTTGGTTTCTCCTTTTGCTGTAATAATACTATGTATCATAACAAAACTGTCAATAAAAAAATATAAAATGCCAATAATATTTGTTTGTAATGCTAAATTGTAATGAAAAGCATAATAATTTAAATAGTTTGACAGAATAAAAATTATAACTCTATAGTAATACCCATGAATACCTTAAGGAGGTTCGTATGAAAAAGTTAGGATGGTTGTTACTATGTTTAGTTGTTTCTACTTGCATCTTTGCAGGAGGAACTGCTGAAGAAAGTTCTGATGTTGTTGAATTGAACTGGAGTCATTGGTTCCCAGAGGCAGAACAACAACGATTTATCACTCCGGCAATTGAAAAATTTGAAGAGGAAAATCCCAATATCAAGATTAATCAGATCTATATTCAGAATGTTGACTATTTCAAACAGCTGGCAGTTGATATTGCTGCCAATAATGAGGCAGATATCTGTACACTTGATACGGGTGATGGATTTAGTGCTTATTACAACATTCGCAAGGGTGGGGCCTTCATCCCTCTTGATGATCGAATCCCTGGATATGTAGTATCCGACGGAACACAGTTGGAAGACGTGGATCTCATTTATTCCAACCAGATTGATGGAAAAACCATTGCGCTTCCTTGGTTCACCTATGCTGCACCAGTAACTATCTATAGAAAGAGTCTCTTGGAAGAAGCCGGTGTTGATCCAACTGATTTGGAACAGTGGGATACTTACTATGAAGCAGTGAAGAAATTGACGAAAGATAGAGATGGCGATGGCAAAATTGATGTATATGGATTTGCCCACCAAACCGAGGGGTCGGTATTGATCCGTTGGTGGACTTTACATTGGATTTGGCAACTTGGTGGTGGAATTTTCCCCAATGAGGAAGGCCCCTATACTGCTGATAATCTGATCTGGAATAGTGATGCTAACATGAAAGCTAGTGAATACCTTTTGAAGTTGATCAAAGAAGCTGGACCAACCGGAAAGTATACTGTAAATGATGCATTGCAATTGTTTGCAAATGGGACAGTTGCAACAATGCAGGCTACTACATGGTGTTTTGAGAGTCTTGAGAATATGATGGAAGAGGATGATTTCAAGAATGATCTGGGTATTGCTTACTTTCCAAGCTATGGAAACAAGCGCCCAGTAACTATTACATGGGGTAATCCTGTTGCAATCAGTTCAAACACCAAGCACCCTGATGAAGCATTCAAGTTCATAGCATTCCTGCATAGTGAATATGCACAGAAATTGATGACTCGAGTGCCTGTCAACAAGGTGGCTCGTGAACAGTATGCAATAGAATATCCTTATCAAGCAAAGACTTTAAATATGGTACTTGAAGATGAGCAGAGAATGGTACCTGATATTGTCCAGTGGAGAGATCTTGATAATATTATCCATCGCTCTTTGGAAGATGCATTTCTTGGAACTAAAACTGTGAAGAATGCCCTTGATTGGGGGCAGTCAGAGATGCAAAAGATTATGGCTAAGTAAGTAATGATGGTATACGTATCGTGGTGAGCTGAAGCTCACTGCGATACAGTTATAATAAATGAGGTTGCATGTGAGACTTTCTGAAAAGAGAAAAACCCAATTGTTTTTGGTTCAGTTGATGCTCCCAGGGGTCCTTCTTGTAGGTTTCTTTTTGGTGTATCCAATTGCCAAGTCTTTTGTCATGAGTGTGACAAACTGGCATCTGCTGCGGGCTGCTGACGGCCACTATTTTGTCGGATTCGATAATTTCCGTGAATTTTTTGGATTAACGTATCTGAAAAAGACTTTCACTGTAACGGCTTTGTTTGAATTGGTTTCTGTAGTAGGGGCGATCGGTGGTGGAATGTTGATAGCACTTCTACTCAATAAGAAATTTTGGGGCCGTACCATTGTTCGTGGCATCTCCATGTTACCTTGGGCAATCCCTGCATTTGTTGCTTGTCAGATTTTTCTTCTTTCCTTCAATGGGGATTATGGAATGCTCTCAAAATTCCTGACTGCCTTATTCGGAATGAGTTCATCTTCATATCTTGCAACTGAAGTCCCAGCTTTCATCGTGGTTTCATTCATTCATATATGGAAAGCATTTCCCTTTGTGAGTGTCATGTTGCTTGCAGCTCTCAGCACTGTTCCAGAAGATCTGTATGAGGCGGCTTCTATCGATGGTGCAAATAAGTGGAGGCAATTTTTCTCCATCACGCTTCCTTCGATTTCTCCGACAGTCGTGACGCTTGTTATTATGCAGGCAATGGCATCATTACGTACATTCGACATTGTCTATTTACTGACAGAAGGTGGTCCCAATTATGCCACGAACGTCATTGGCAATGATATTTACGTAAATGGCTTCAAGCTTTTCAAGATGGGAATGGCTAGTGCAGAGGGTGTTGTACTCTTTGTCATCAGTATGTTCTTTGTGATTCCCTACTTTATGCGGGAAGGAAAGGAGATATCATGAAGAATCGTATAGTTATCAATTCATTGCAACGATTAATGATTCTGGTATTCGTGTTGTTGCTCTGTGCTCTGGTATTGGTCCCGTTTATTATCATGGTTTCTTACTCATTGAGAACCAATGCTGAGCTCTACGACTTTGGAATTTCCTTGATTCCCAAGAATTTCAGTTTGAAATCTTATCAGGATTTATGGAACAACAATACTCGCCTTACACAGTGGATGATAAATACGTTGTATGCAACAGGTGTTTCTACCTTACTGGTAATCATTACCTCAGCCATGATGGCATATGGAATTGCCAAATTCAGGTTCCATGGCCGAAAGGGTATCTGGTTTGTGATTGCCATGACGCAGAGTATTCCCTGGGTGATTGCTCTGATCCCTCTCTATATGACGCTCTCTGATTTGAAATTGTTGGATCAGCTTAATACAGTGATGCTTGTCTATACTGCTTGTTTCATTCCTCCTTCAACATGGTTGATGGTTGGGTTCTTCAAGAAGATACCTGATGAGTTGGAAAATGCTGCCCGAATCGATGGGTGTTCGAACTGGGGAGTATTGCTGAAGATCGTCCTACCTGTATCGGTCAATGCGCTTACAGCAATCGGCTTGACTGCATTCATCGGAGCTTGGGGCGATTACATTACAGCAACAACAATTCTCAAATCGAAAGCGAGTTGGACGTTGACCATCGCAATACAATATTTACAAGGGCCGTTCTATACAGAATGGACGCAAATAATGGCTTTGGGAACGATTATATCAGTTCCTGTTATTGTTTTGTTCCTGTGGTTTGAGAAATATTTGGTCAATTTGATGGCTGGTGGGATTAAGGAATAAATCATAATTCAAAAAGAAGAAGGGGTTAGTGGGTATGGATGTTTTAGATTCTATTTATACCGTCAAGGAATGTTCTTTGAGTCGGTCGATCAGCGCAGAGAATCCTGATGGTTCTATTGGTAACGGTGGGCAGGCATCGAGTAATTTGGGGAAGGGAAGAAAAGGAAGACCCCAGATTACACTTCCTAAGGGTGAGACAGTCGTACTGGCTGATATTAATGGTCCAGGTATGCTTCGTCATCTATGGTTCACTGTTGGTGAGCATACAGAACATGGAGACTACATCCTACGGAATCTGGTTGTCAGGATGTACTGGGATAATGAACCAATTCCTTCAGTTGAGGTTCCTTTTGGAGACTTTTTCTGTTGTGGCTTTGGTGCAAAGTGTGAGGTGAACTCCATTCCTGTTACGGTTGCTCCGGTGGGAGGGTTTAATACATATTGGCCAATGCCGTTTAGAAAGCACGCAAAGATTACCATTGAGAACCAACACTGTGAAGATGTGAAAGGTTTCTACTACTCGATTGATTACTCTTTGGAAGCATCAATCCCTGAGGATGCCGCCTATTTTCATGCACAATGGCGAAGAACCAATGTTATCAAGGAAGGTGAAGATCATGTCATCCTTGATGGTGTGAAAGGAAAAGGCCATTTTGTAGGAACTTATTTTGCCCTAGCTTCTTTGGGAAGGTTCTGGTGGGGTGAAGGAGAGTTCAAATTCTTTATCGACGATGACTCCACCTATCCTACTATCTGTGGCACGGGTATTGAAGATTACTTTGGCGGTGCTTGGTGTTATTGGCAAGCAGAAGATGAACACATCGATGAACACTCCATCGCAACATATTCAACTCCCTACTTGGGGTATCACTACTATGGGAAGAACCATAATCGCAAGGTAAGGAACTATAGTAGGGAAGGGGTGCCAAGTCATGGCCTTTACCGGTGGCATATTCTTGATCCTATCAGGTTCCAGAAAGCTTTGCGGGTAACTGCACAAGATATCGGGCATGATGATTTCTCATTATTCGAGCGGAGTGATGATATCTCTTCTGTTGCGTACTGGTATCAGACAGAACCGCACCAAGAATTTCCAATTTTACCTTCGGTACAAGAGCGAAGACCAAGATAACTGATGTAGGCTGCCTGTCTGTAAAAAAAGATAGGCAGCTTATTTTTTCAATGACTAAAGCATTCTGTTCCTTGCTTTCCAATTTTCTAAAGGGAAGGGAAGCAGAAGATGCTTTATGTACCATTAGCGTATTGTTTAAAGGAGGATCGGGGCCAATGTCATTAAGTTAAGGCTCCCGAGCAAAGGAGAAGGAAGCTATCAATGAAGAAACCTACGTTTCTGACTTGATAGCTTTCATTTTCAGTCTCGAAGTTGTTATTAGGTGCATGATGATCCGAGCCTGCGAACATTTTGAATTGTGCGAGGCTTGGGTTTCCACTACAATAAAGAAAGTCAAGCTGCTCTGTAGATGAACGGGGTAAAAGAACGGGGTTTGAGAATTCGGGAAAATACTCTTTCGTTCCTTACCGGCTGAATAGTCATCTCGAGCTCCTTGACTATTTTTTGTATCGTGATGGTCGGATCCCTTCCCGAGGCGTATAGCCTCAAGGTCTTTGCCAGGTCGGAATAGCTGACCTTGTAGAGGAGTTTGCGGTTCTCCAGCCTGCGGAACTGTTTCCTGGCGAAGGCGATCATCACCGATACGCACATGTTGTGGAAGATCAACGAAAGGATTATCTCGCCGATGGCAGCAACCTTCTTCCTTGTGTTGCTGAATGACGAGCAGTCGTCATATTTCAACTGGCGGAAGGCGGTCTCCACCCCCCATCGCAGATGATACAGCTCCTTGAGGTCGGACGTTGAGAATTCCGTCTCAGGCAGATTTGTCAGCAGCACCTCATACGAGTTCTCGGAAAGCTTCAACCTGACGATCCTGAAGGAATATTCGAAATAGTCGACGGTGGGTGGGCGGCCTTTCCTGGCGCCCCCTTTAGGGTTGCTTGTTTCAGGGATGAACTCGTTGATTGAGTTGTTTGGGACATAAACATAGTCAGGATATAATCCTGGGTTCCTGAGCACTGTAGTGCATCGTGTGTATTTCCTGGTGATTATGGCATCCATCAGACCGTCTTCTGCTGCCATATCCCGGTACCTTTGGCTGATGCTCCTTGAGTTGATGTCCTTTGCCCGTATGCAGAAATAGAGTCCCAGAGAGGACATCCTCATCATGAGCCTATAGCTTTCGTAGCCCCTGTCGCAGGTGATGATGCTCAGCGGGTAATCGGGGCATGCTGCAAGCCGTTCCAGCATCTGCTCGCAAGCCAGTATCTCGTTCATCTCCCTGTGATCCTGGATGACATAGTCCAGGAAATACCCATTGGGAACCGCGCAGAAGACATTGAGATGAAGTTGGTTGCAGACCTTCCCATTGGGGTTGTTTGAGAGGTTCCCCAACGTGTTTGCGTCATCCTTGTTCGGGTGGATATTGATGTCGGAACCATCGCAGGCCACCAGCAGATACTTGTCCCTGACCAGCGTAAACTCCTCAGCGAGATCCTTGAGATGGTCGAACAGGGCCCGATATGCCTGTACGCCCAGCTTGTCACGTTGCTGGATGTAAGCCGATGCGGAAGGCCTGTCTGAACCGACGCCGAAGCAATGCCTCAGGTTCTCCTTCATGCAGCTTCCGGGCGAAAGCAGGCCGACCTTGACGACATCACTGAAAGATTGACGCCTGAATCGGGTGAAATCGGCTTTTGGATTGCTGAAATTCATCCGAAAATCATCAGGGTCAAGGTCCAATCTGGAGACGGATTTGATGATTTTGTTTTCTAGATATTTCCTCATGATATAATCAATTACCTCTAATTAATTATATCATATTTATATTGTTTCGATACTATTAAATATACAAAAAAACAAGGCACCACATAGCCGAAGCTACATATTGCCTTGTTGTTTGGATCTCACCGGAATGTCATTGCCTTAACTTAATGACATTGG
>JAQQAR010000073.1 GCA_028532765.1 Sphaerochaetaceae bacterium
GACCAATTTCTATAATCTGACACCCAAGTCCCTGATCATATGGAATAAATCGGTTGTTCTTACATGGAATTTCTCTGCGATGTTTGGTATCTTTGGAGTTCCACTTGGATTACTTGTATTAACATTTACAAATTTCTCAAAAGTGACAATGGTATATCCATACACTGCTGCTGTTGTAATCAACCAAGGGTCAGCGACAAGGCGCTTGCCGCCCTTGTCCCCACCGAGAACGCCCTCCAAAACGGTGACACCACCGAAATGGGAACCTTGTCGATAAAGACGAACCGCAAGGAGCTCAATGCCCATCAGGTGTATGCGATCTACAAGCAGCGCCAGGCAATCGAGCAGTATTTCAAGACGTATGGGGATACAATGAACTACGACGACAGCTATCTCAGGAACAACGAGTCCTTTGAGGGATGGCTTTTCTTGAATCACCTGTCCCTGATGATGACTGTGGATGTAATCGAGGAAATCTATTTGCACGGAAAGGAAAAGGACATCTCGTTTGAAGACCTGAGGCAGCTGCTCACCAAGGTACGCGCAAACAAGTTCGCCGGTGATTGGCACCCTTGCAAGAAGACCCAGAAGGTCATCTCCCTTTGTGAGTCTCTGGATATTAACATCAGCGAGATCTCTGTCCCTTACAGAAAGTCAGCAACCTAAATTTTGTAAGTTACAGCTTAATAGACCAGAATTTAAGGAAACTCCAAAAAGAATGTATTTAGCAAATCAGCTCTAATCTATTTCTATAGGTATCTATTGATTCTCTAGTACTAGACAAAATTGACATGATTGCCTACATTGTGTTTGTGGGATATCCCACAGGGAGCATGCAAATGCAGACATTAGCAAAATATGATGCCTCCGTTGATATGAAAAAACGAATTACCTTGCGAGGCTGTAAGTATTCTCATTACCATGTAGAGGAACTAGAGGATGGCCGGATCATTCTTGAACCAAGAGTTTTGGTCTCTCCCTTTGAGATTTCCAAGAACACACTCTCTATGATGGATTCCTCTGTGAAAAGCCTCAAGCAGGGTAGAGTTTCAAAACCGGTTGATCTCTCATCCTTCTCCCCAGAATAAGGTATTATGTCAATGTTTACTATTAGGCTGGGGATTCCTGAAATGGAAGATTTTTGGACATATCTTTTACAGAGAAAAGAGAATGGCACTCTTACAGTAAGTGAAAACCTCCTATACAAGAAAATGGGAAAAGCCATGTGTCTTTTAGCAAATAACCCAAGGCGTCCAGGTCTTAATAGTCATGAAATTGAGGCTTTAAGTCGGCGGTATGGAATAAAAGTCTGGGAATCTTACCTTGAGAATAAAACAAGCAGAGCCGGCAGGATTTTCTGGATATATGGCCCAGACAAGCAGGAAATTACCATAATAGGGCTCGAACCTCACCCGGAGGACAAGAAGAATTCTGAATATGATAGATTAACCTTGTTTGCTACAGGGAAAGTATAATCCTGCTGATAGTACAACAGAAAGCCTGCATCATGAACGAACTGCGTTTAGTGGATACCTTGTTTGTCCTGATTCTTCCCTATACCTTTAAGGCTTTTGCAGTGTTCATGCTGCGTCAGCAGATGATGAACATATCGGATGCGTACCTCGATGAAGCTGCCATTGATGGAGCATCATTATTCAGGTCGTTTATCACGTACTTTCTGCCATTATCTGCAACTATTTAAAAGAATTATTCAAATCCTAGTTATAACTGAGACGGGAATTTGAGTTATCATGACATGAATAACAGAAAGCGGTTAAGAAATATATTTGAATATAGTAACAATTTACTCACATCAGAATCAATCAGAAATATTCAAAAAGCAATACTTAAAGTGATGCATTCTAGGGAGATTGTGATTGAAACTTTACCTACGAGTAATATCATGATTGGCCCATATAGTAGTATCTCTGATTATCATCTTTGGACTTGGCTTCGCTGGGAGCAAGAGGGAAACTGTATACCTCCTATTGTTCTTGGTACTGATGACCCAGGAATATTCTCTACCAACATTCAGACAGAATATGCAAGGTTATATTGTCATATGGTATACGAAATGAATTATCCTCATAAGGAAGCCATTTCCATCCTTTCCAGATTTGAGAACAATGCAAGGATTTATCAGTTTGCAGAGCACTCTTAAAAAACCGTAGAGGACGACCTTTCATGAAATTCTCTCTTTTCCCTTGACAGAACCTCTCTTCCATTCTAATAATTACTTAAACGCATAAGTAGAGGTTCCCGATGATCTGTACCGGTAATGAATACATAGCAATCCCTGAAATTGAAGAGAACAGTGACGTACTCAGCATTAACGTCCTCTCCATGGCTCAACGTGGCATGATTGAATTTCGGGGAGGGGAGAAACCCTTCCTTCACCTCGGACTCTCTGTTAACGGAACTCCTTCAGAATTCGCATCATTCACCCAGGACCGTTACTGGATACCAACCTTCTCTTCAGAAACCCCTTCCTATAGCGCTAATTATCAGATACTTTCCCCGAAAGACCAAAAAGGCTTCGTGCAGGTAATTACGATACAGAACAAAACAGAGCAGTCTCTTGAGGCAAGGATTAACCTTACGGGCTCTATCGCTGAAGTCCTGCATACCGTTAATGAAAGCAAACCCTTCGAAGGCAGCATGCACGCATATAAGACTGACTGGTCAGACTGTCCTTGCTTTGACATCCGATCAGGATTTCCAGTCCTCGCACTTGCCCCGATTACCTCTAGCAGAAGTGATTGGGTTTTTTGCGAAGAGCCTTCTATCTCTTTCACCATGGATTCCCCATTGGAAGTTCCTGCTTTAGGAAATGCACAGTTTGCCATTTACTGGGGAGTAGGGTTTGAGGAAGTCTCAGCAGTCACCAGTGCACGGGAATTTTCCCGGCAAGGAGTAGAGGCCCTCTACCATGAGCAAATTTGTTATCTGGACTCCATCATCAGACCAACCGGTGACAGAGAGATGGACAAGACCCTCTTCAGCAACCTGCTCTTTGCCATCCACTACGCAACCGGAAGAACCATCGACTCCGAGGAGCTCGTCCTGGTGACCAGCAGAAGCCCGCGCTACTACGTAAGCGCAGCCTACTGGGACCGGGACTCCCTGCTCTGGTCCTTCCCGGCAATCCTGGAAGTTGACCAGGCACTTGCACGGGAGATGCTCTACTACGTCTCCACCCGGCAGAAGCGGAACGTCGGGATCCACAGCAGGTACATTGATGGGACCATCCTTGAACCTGGATTCGAGCTCGATGAGCTCTGCGCCCCCATTCTCGCCATCGACGCATATATCAAGAAAACTTCTGAGCCAATACTGGAAGATAGTGATATCAAGTCCCTCACCAATTGCATCATCGGTAAATTGGAAGCAGTTGAGACTGAAACAGGACTCTATAAGACCTTCCTCCAGCCAACCGATGACATGCATGTCTACCCCCTGCTTACCTACAACAATGCCTTGGTCCATGCAGTGTTCTCCATCCTTGCCTCCTGGAATTGGAACGGGAAGGCCTCCCACTGGACAGAAAGAGAAGAAGCTGTGAAGCGTGCGATCGAGATGCACTTGGTTAAAGACCACCATGGCAAGAGACAGTACGTTTGGTCTACCGATGGGAACGGGAACTATGACATCTATGACGAGCCACCTGGCAGTCTCTTACTCCTCCCTCTCTTCGGGATTACCTCCTTCACAGATGAAGTGTACCTGAATACGGTCTCTACCATTACCAACCCTGCCTATGAGTACTCATTTGCAGGAACCAAATTTGCTGCGATTGGGTGTCCGCATGCACCTCATCCCTGGATATTGAGTCTGGCGAATGAAATCAGGGCCCTGCATACAGAAGCTGCAATCCAAAAGCTTCTGCATGCACCAATGGACCATGGCATCGCCTGTGAAAGCATTGATGAGCACAGTGGGTACGCGAGTACAGGTGAGGCATTTGCCACCTGCGCTGGATACCTCGCTTATGTCCTCATCGGGGAGATGAAAGCACGTGGAAAGTGGAAAACATAATACCTACCTGCCTTGGCAGATTGAAACAGACATAACTCAGCAGAATGAACGCTTCTGCCAAAGTATCTTCTACCAAGGCAATGGAAGGTTCGGCCTCAGGGCAGTATTGCCCGGCGATACCTATACAAGCGAGAACCATGGGGTCTACAAGGCTAGAGGATTTGAGTACATCAAGAGCGGCATCACAGACATGGTCAACTTGCCCGACCCCTTACGCCTGTCCGTCTTTATTGATTCAGTACCCCTCACCAATAGTGGAAGCAAACAAACACTGGACATGAAGCGAGGGTTGGTGACCCGTACCTGGGAAACCGATCAGTATTCCTGTACATACTCAAGAGTGGTCTCCTTTAAAGAGAAGGACCTGGTTGGTCACCGAATTGTCTGTAAGGCAAAGAATCGGCTTGCTTTACTTGTAGAGGATGCAATCGACAATTCTGTTATGAACCTCCCGGTCAACGATGACCAGACCGTAGAGAATGAAGAGAGTCTTGTTTTACTGAAGAAGTGCCGATTCTCTTGGGAGGATGGAATCTTATTCATGGAAGGCTCTAGTGTCCATGACGCCCTCTCTTTCACCTACACCAAGCGTTTTAAATCCTCTGTTCCTGGGAGTGAGGGTGGTAACCTGAAGCACTATGAAACCGTCCTTGAAGCTGGTTCGTCCTTCTTCTTGGAGGCAGTGGTCAGTTTGGAAGGAAAGAGTTTGGAAGGGTACGACTATGACAAGCTACGTAGTGAATCAGAAGAAGAACTCTCCCTGTTCTGGGAAGAACATGACATTATCCTCAATGGACCCGTGGAAGACCAGTGCGCCATTCGCTGGGCTCTCTTCAATCTGAAGCAGAATGAACCAGAGCAGGGCTGTTCCATCGGGGCCAGGGGACTTACCCATAGCCGCTATAAAGGTTGTTACTTCTGGGACACAGAAGTCTTCATACTTCCGTATTACCTTTGCACCAATCCAGTGGTCGCCAAGAACATCCTCTCCTACCGCGTGGAGACGTTCTCATCAGCCAAGGAGTATGCTGCTTCCTTGAACCTGAAGGGGGCACGGTATCCTTGGATGAGTGCTCTCGACGGCTCAGAGCAGTGTGAATCGTGGGATACCGGAAAGTGTGAAGTCCATGTCACTGCCGATATCGTGTGGGCGATGGACCAGTATGTACAAGCCACCGGCGACCATGCATTAGAAAAGAAGAGCCTCGTTGAAATCTACCTGGAGACAGCACGGTTCTGGGCCTCACGATTTACCTACATTGATCAAACAGACCGGTATGAGATGCTCTTCGTGAAAGGTCCCAACGAGTATGGCGGGGTGACCAAGAACAACACCTATACTACCTGCATGGCCTTGCATACGATCAAGCTGGCCCTTGCAGCTGCAGAGAGAGGGGCACTCATTCTCTCTTTAGAGGAAAGAGCTGAGTTTGAGGCAATTATCAGCAAGGCTGTCATCCCCTACAGCGAGGAAGAAGGGACCTACCTAGAGGATGATCTGTTCCTCTTGCAGGAACCTTTCGATCTGAAAGCTCACAAGACGAGTGGTAGGGCTCTCTACCATACGATCTGCTTCGACCGTCTCCAGCGGTACAAGGTAGTAAAACAGCCCGATGTCTTGCTGCTCTATCTCCTGCTACCCGAGTATTTCAGTGAGGAGGAAGCACAGAACGCCTGGTCACTCTATGAACCCATTACCAGCCATGACTCCACCCTAAGCTGGGGTATGCATTCCCTCATTGCCTACAAGCTTGGCTTGAGGGAGGCAGGCGAGCACTATCTCAGGAAGGCTATGTTCCTCGACCTTGAGGAGCTCATGGAGAACACGAGTGGGGAAGGGCTGCATATCGGAGCGATGGGAGCCTTCCTGCAGGCAGTGCTTTTTGGGGTAATGGGACTGAGCTTCACTGGCAGTGTCTTATCTTCTTCTTCCTTGCCTGCTTCCTGGCAGCAGATAGAGAGTAAGATCACCTACAAAGGAGAGCGATATCGGGTGGTTTGTGATACAAAAGGCAGCCATGTGGAAAAGATTTCATTGACAAATGAGTAAATGAGTTCAATACTTAACTTAAACGCATAAGTGAGGCAATGAATGGCAACGAAACGGATTAACATGAAGGACATCGCACAGGAAGCCGGGGTTTCGACGGCTACGGTCTCCTACATCATAAACAAACGTTCAGACCAGGTCATTGCGCCCCAGACCATCAAGAAAGTGGAAGAGGCTATCAAGCGGTTGGGCTATGTTCCCAACCTGGGAGCCAGGGCTTTGGCCTCGAGACACTCCCACCTGCTTGGCCTCTTGATCCCCCAGACAGAAAAGGAGACGAAGCTGATGTTCTCCAACTCCTTCTATGGGACCTTCCTCTCAAACTTTGAGTATGAGGCAAGGAAGAAGGGCTACAACATCCTCATCAGCGGAACCTCTGCTGATGAAAGCTATCTGGATGTGGCACAGAAGAGAAGTCTTGATGGAATAGTCATCGTTGGAGTTGAGCTTGAGTCGGACATCAAGGGGTTGAAGAAGAATGGAATCCCTGCCGTCCTTGTTGATTCCTACGGAATGGACAAGGAGCTCAGCTCAGTCACCATTGATGATGAGAATGGGGGATTCCTTGCAACCGAATACCTGATCTCGATGGGGCATAGAACCATAGGGATAGCTACCGGGTATTTGACCAAGGAAGGTGTAAATACAGAGCGTTTGAAAGGGTATAAGCATGCGCTTTCAGCCCATGGATTGTCACAGGATGACAGATATGTCTACTCAGGTACCATCTCCTATGAATATGGGATTGAACTGGGTTTATCCTTGGCAAAATCCCCTGATAGGCCTACTGCTGTCTTTGCCACTGCTGATATTCTTGCCTTTGGCTTGGTCAAGGGACTGAAGAAGGGAGGGCTGAAGATTCCTGAGGATATCTCGGTGGTCGGATTTGACGATGGGTTCATGGCGAGCAACATGGAACCTGCCCTCACCACAGTACGTCAGGATGTGGATAGTAAAGCGCGAATTGCTGCCCAGTTGGTTATTGATGCGATAGAAGAGAAGGAAAGTAGTTCGAATATTGTACTACCTGTCTCTCTGGTGGAGCGGGAATCGGTACGGAAGTTGGTAGTAAATTGATAATCCGAAGCCGTGCGGGGCTTCGGATCATCGGATTGAGTCATACTGGTGTATCACTGCAAATCCAATTGTAGTGAGTTCGAAGCGGTTTGTACAGACAAGAAATGAAGATGCCTGTACCAGGAGGTTTGTTGTAATGAAAACAACGAGAAACGTTCTCTCACTCGCCCTTGTTCTGGTTCTCGTATTGCTCCCTGCTTTTTCAGCAGGAACAAAAGAGGCTGCTCAGGGCACTGTTACATTGAAACTGGAACAGTTTTCCGGTTCAGAAGCGACACTCTCAGGAGAAGCCCTTAAGGGAATGATTGCAGAGTTCGAGAAGCAGAATCCAACGATCAAGGTCGAATTGCAGACCATTGGTTACGATGATTATTTCACCCAGCTTCAGAGCAAGGTGGTTGGGGGCAACGCAGCAGATGTGTTCGAACTCAACTATGAGAATTTTGTTGCCTACGCAAGCGAAGGTGCCCTAGCAGATGTAACGAAGCTACTTGGGGATACCAGCGGTTTCAATAAGACCGCCCTCGATGCCTTCAATTACCAAGGTGTGCAGTACGGTGTACCAAACTCCTTCAGTAATGTGGTCCTGTTCTACAACAAGGCGCTCTTCGACCAGGCAAACCTGGCTTATCCCAGCTCTGACTGGACCTGGAAGGACATTGAGGTTGCCTCCAAGAAGATCATGGCCCTCGGTAAGAATATCTGGGGTTTCTACAGACCTTTGACATTCCATGAATTCTATAAGGGTGCTGCACAGAATGGTGGATCCTTAATGAATGCTGAGAGAACAGCCTTCACCGTCAATCTTCCCCAGAACGTTGAGGCAGCGTCCCTCATGGCAGGCTGGCAGAATGATTCCAAGATCATGCCAACCGATGCTGATATGGCAGGCATGGGTGACTGGGACCTCTTCAAGAGCGGCCGACTGGGCATGCTGGTGACCGGCATCTGGGCCTTTGGGGATTTCACCGCCAATTGCCCGTTCGATTGGGATATCGCCATCGAACCCGGTAACGTGCAGAAGGCCACGCACTTCTTCTCCAACTCCTATGTGGTGAGTGAGACCAGCAAGCATCCCGCTGAGGCTGCAAAACTGGCAGTGTTCCTTGCAGGAAGCAAGGAAGCTACCAAACTCAGGGTTGAAGCATCGTGGGAACTTCCCCCGGTAACCTATCCTGAGATCATTGACAGCTATCTCTCCATCACTCCTCCTGAGAACAGGGAAGCGGTATTCGCCTCTCTCGACTACCTGGTAACTCCACCGGTAAGTATTCAGCAGGCAGAGATGCAGGCAATCATCCAAAGCTATTTGGGTCAGATTGTCTCCGGTAAGCAGAGTGCAAAAGCTGCCCTTGATGCATGTCAGAAGGAACTTGAAGCCAAGATTTCTTTGTAACCAAAAACTAAGTGGCATGGCCTTCTTGGCCATGCCTCTGGAGGTCTTATGAGTATCCAGGGCAGAAGGGGAATCAGAGTTGCTCTTCCCTATCTACTTCCGAGCCTGCTTGGTGCCCTTCTTTTTGCCATACTTCCGATCATTATCTCGCTGATGTTGAGTGTAACCAACTGGTCAGGTATGTCCAGGGTGCGTTTGACTGATGGGTTCCTGAAGTTTGTTGCAGAGCACTTTGTAGGATTGGAGAACAGCAAGGCAATCTTGGGTGACGCTGAGTTCTGGAGAGCCTTGTCCCATAATCTCTACTTTATTGTCCTCTATCTTCCCTTAATGCTTGCCCTGTCCATGACCGCGGCTTTGATTATCAATGCACCGAATCGTGGGGCCAATGTCTACCGGGTTGTGTACTATCTTCCCGTGCTCACCAGCTGGGTCGCCGGTTCCTTGATCTGGAAATGGTTGCTCTCTCCGGTATACGGGCCGATCAATAACGCACTTGCAATCATAGGAATTGAAGGACCACTCTGGCTGCAGAGCGAGGTCTGGGCAATGCCATCCATTGTGCTGGCCTCAATTTGGAAGGACATGGGGTTCTATGCCATGATCCTCCTCGGTGGCTTGAAGAGTATCAACGTAGAGTACTACGAGGCTGCAAGAATCGACGGAGCATCAAAAGCTCAGGTATTTGCTCGCATCACCTTGCCTTTGCTCTCCTCTGTGCTCTTCTATGTCTCGATGCTCTCCATGATCAATGCATTCCAGCTTTTTCCCCAGGTCATGGTCATGACCAAGGAAGGTAATGCTGGGCCGAATGGGGCAACGATGGTTATGGTGGAGCGTATCTACAAGTATGCTTTCCGATACGGAAAGATGGGGTACGCAGCCGCATACTCCTGGATTCTCTTCGTGATCATCATGGCATTTACCTATATCCAGAAACGAGGGGAGAGAAGGTGGGTCAACTATGATGTATAAAATACATGCGAAAGTCTTCCTCTATCACCTACTAGCAATTGTGCTGGGAATTCTTGCAATTATCCCCTTTCTCTGGATGATCTCCACCTCGCTAAAGAGTGGGGGAGCACTGTTGGTCGTTCCCATCGAGTGGTTCCCCAAGGAACCCACCATCCAAGCCTACGAAAAGCTCTTTGCGCTTACTGGGATGCTTCGCTCCATCGGTAACTCGCTGGTGGTAACTTCTGGTGCGGTGCTGGTTGCACTCTTCTCTTCTTCCATGGCAGCCTTCGCCTTCTCAAAGATTCGCTTCAAGGGGAGCGGGTTTCTGTTCATGCTCTTTATTGCTTCCATGATGCTTCCCAGCCATGTTCTTTTCATACCGCTCTACTTGATCATGAACGACCTGCATCTGGTGGATACCTTGTTTGCCCTGATCCTTCCCTATACCTTCAAGGCCTTTGCGGTGTTCATGCTGCGTCAGCAGATGATGAACATACCGGATGCGTACCTCGATGCAGCTGCCATTGATGGAGCCTCATTATTCAGGTCATTTATCACGATCTTTCTCCCGCTCTGCAAGACAGCCCTCGCAACCTTGGCGATCATTATCGCCATGGATGCCTGGAATGATTATCTCTTGCCGTTGGTTCTTATGACCAGCCCCAAGAACTATACGCTTCCTATCATACTCAATGCCCTCTCCGGGCAGTTCAAGACGGCTTATGACCTTCTGATGGCAGGTTCCCTGATTTCTATAGTCCCGCTTCTGATCATCTACATAGGTGCTCAGCGATATTTCGCCAGTGGTCTCCAAATTGGAGGAGTAAAAGGATGAAATCTATCTATTTGGATGCAAAGGCATCGAGTGTTGTTATGGTCGAGGAACTGGACAGTGTACGGCTTCAGTTCAAGGGGACACATCTCTGGGGCGCAGGGGAGCATTTTGATCGTGTTGAGTTCCTCTCACACCCCAGAAGAAATGAGGTGGAGGAAGTGTTCACCCAGCAGGGTGTACATACCTATCTTCCACAGCCCTTGTTCCTCTCTGATGAGTATGCTTTTCTTGTACAGAGTGACCGTGTCTTTACCATCGAGTCGCAAGGGGACGAGAATGGTATTCAGCTCACCTTGCAAGGAGCATTTTCTCCTAAAGATTCTCTCGTTATTGCAACCGGGACACCCAGAGAAACCCTGAAAAAGCTACTCTCCTACCTTGGAGGGGTAGCCCTTCCCCCATCATGGGTGTTTGGAGAGTGGGCAAGTGCAAACCGATGGAGAAGCGAGCAGGATGTGCTTGAAGCCTTGAATGCTGCACGCTTGCATGGTTTTCCCATTTCAGTCTTGGTAGTGGAAGCTTGGAGTGATGAATCGACATTCTATACCTTCGGCGAGGAGCCAGGACTCTGGCCTGATCCCAAACAACTTGTGCAGAAGCTGAACGATCAAGGAGTTCACTTCGTTCTATGGCAATGTCCTGTCTTCAAGGCCTTGGAAGAAGGTAGGCGTGATGTACGTCATGAGCAAGACCTGGCGTATGTTCGTGAGCATGGACTCGCAGTACTGAACAGGGACGGAACACCATACACCATTCCTGAAGGGAACTGGTTCGCTGGTTCCATGGTTCCCGATTTCACCAACCCAGAAACACGTGACTGGTGGTTCGCTAAACGAAAGTATCTGATGGATATGGGGCTTTCGGGGTTCAAGACTGACGGAGGGGAGTGCATCCTCGCAGATGATGTCCTTTTCCATGATGGCTCAACAGGGAAGGAGATGCGTAACCGCTACCCTCAGAGCTATATTGAGGCGTATCAGGAGTTCATCGGCCCAGAGCGTATTACCTTCAGCCGAGCTGGATATCTGGGTGCACAAGGTTCCATGCTCTTCTGGGCAGGTGACCAGCTCTCCCGGTGGTCTGAGCTGCAGGCAGTTCTGAAAGCAGGGCTTAGTGCAGCGATCTCAGGAATCTTCTGGTGGGGATTTGACATCGGCGGGTTCGCCGGTCCAATGCCCTCCATGGAACTATACCTCAGAAGCTATGAATTGGGTTCTCTGGTTCCTGTAATGCAGTGGCATTCTGAGCCGGTTGGAGGACAGTTCAGTGAAGTGATGAAGAGCGAAGATCGTATCAACGACCGAAGTCCATGGCGTATGGCTGAGCTGTATGGAGAAGCGGTGCTCTCCATTACCAAACGCTACAGCGCCATGAGAAATGAAATGAGGTGGTATCTCACGAGGGAAGCAACTGTTTCCAAGGAAACATTACAGCCCATGATGAGGCCAATGTTCTATGCATTTGGCAGCCTATACGCTGATATCTACGACCAGTATCTATTGGGCAGTTCTCTGTTGGTTGCCCCCATTCTGGAGGAAGGACAGAGCTCACGTGCAGTCACCCTTCCTGACGGTTCCTGGTACGACCTTTTTGCAGGTATGACCATTGCCGGTCACTGTACAGTAGAAAGAGAGTACCCCATTGGACAAATAGGGATATTCATCAATACAGCGGATGCTGAGTTTGAGAGACTGAGGGATTCATTTGCTGGGCTATGTTCAGGTGATTAGAATTCTACATTGTGTCCGACTAGCGATTATGGTTTCTGTACGCTAGGTAATGAATCTCCATATACGGATCTGTAGAATTCACAATACCTAAACCGTACTGTAAAGAGCAAACCGGTTTTGATTACAATACTTATTCCTATCAGGAGAAAAAAGTATTCAATACTGTGAAGTTGTTTCTCTACAGAGAAGAAACTCTTCCTACTCATTAGTTTCTCTTATGAGAGAATAATGTACCATATTTGCAAATGTTTCTCATATATAAGAAACTTTTCTAACTGATATACCCTGCACTCCACATGGTTCTGATTGAACACAAGAAGCCGTTCAATGGGTATATATAGTTCTTCTGCTTTTAAGTACATGGGTACCTTTCGTATACTTGGTGATACCCTTCCAGAAATGAGGAAGTAGCGGTCTACTCCCTTAAAAGTGAAAAGGATAATAGAGAAATCCGTTTACCCCATCAAAAATGATGGACTATTTATGGTTCATGAACGAACATTGAGTAGGAGTAGAACAATGGCATATATCTGGAATAATCTTGAATGGCCGTCATTTACCTATGATGAAGAACAGATTATAAAGCAATACGAAGCGTATATATTGCAGAAAAAAGCAACTGATATTGTGTTTGCAATGATCGATCCAGATATGAGAGACAGGATGCATGCGCAAGCCCTTACCGATGAGATACGAGCCAGTCTGGAGATTGAAGGAGTATCCATCTCCTACGATTCCGTATATTCCTCAATATGCAAGCATCTTGATATTCATCTCGAGAAGAAGGCGAAAAGTGACCGATACGCCGAAAGTATTTCAATGCTTGTCCTTGATGCAACAGGAAATCTGGATGCGCTCTCTACTGACAGGATACAAGGGTGGCACTCCCTTCTCTTCTCCCAGATGGCTGGGATTAAGCCAAGGCATATTGGTGAATACCGTAGCGGTCCCGTATACATCAGCAAAGGAAATGGGAGGAAGGAAGAACTTGTGTACGAGGGACTTCCCTTTGAAAGGATTCCAAGAGAGATGGAACAGCTCATTGCATTCATTAATGAGGAGAATGAGAAAAAGCCACTCATAAAGAGTGCCATTGCATCCTTATGGTTTCTTTGTATTCACCCCTTTGGGGATGGAAATGGAAGAATCTCCAGGGCGATTGCAGAGTATGTACTCTCAAAAGGTTTTCATGAGACCCACAGGGTATACAGTATGTCATCCTTAATTCTGAAGAATCGAAATGACTATTATCGCCTCTTGCGGGAGTTCAGCTCACAGGCAGAATCGCTGGATTGTACCAAGTGGCTCCTTTGGAATATTGAAATAGCAATCAAGGCAAAACTGGAAGCACTACATACCTATGAGAGGAGTGTAAAGCTTACACGGTTTATGAAAAACCTGGATCCGTCCATCTATAACTCACGGCAGTTGTCGATGTTGTTCAAGCTTGCCGATGGATCGTTTGAGGGTAAGCTTTCAACCGATAAATGGGCAAAAATGAACAAATGCTCTCCAGCTGCAGCCTCAAGAGATATTCAGCAACTTCTCATTGAAAGATTGTTGGTACCCTCTGGAGAGACCGGCCCAAAGACAGGATACTTCCTCAATCCAAGTATTCTGGAGACCCTCTGACTCTTTCGTCTCTTATCATTGTCTTACTCCGGTGGTATGCTTGTGTATATGGATGAGAAGCTCTTGCAGTTCTTTTCCTCTCTGGACCGCTCCCGCTTTGTGGATGAGCCCTACAAAGTCCTCTCTTCCCTTGACCGTCCACTTCCCATCGGACACGGACAGACCATCAGCCAACCAAGCTTGGTTGCCTATATGACTGAACAGCTTGAACTGAACAAAACCCAAACAGTACTGGAGATCGGAACGGGCAGTGGCTACCAGAGTGCCTTCCTTGCTGAGTTTTCTGGTGAGCTGTATACCGTTGAACGAATCGGCGAACTAAGCAAGAAGGCAGAAGAGAGACTAAGCTCTTTGGGATATAGGAACATCCACTACCGAGTGGGAGATGGCAATTTTGGCTGGCCTGAGCATGCTCCGTATGATCGGATCATGGTAACCGCAGCACCAAAGAATATCCCAAAACCACTGCTTGATCAGCTTGCTCCTGAGGGAATCATGATCATTCCAGTTGGCCCCGAGGGGTGGCAGGAACTGCTCAAGATAACCAAGGATAGACATGGCAGTGTATCAAAGAGGAAACTGCTTGATGTCGCATTCGTAGAATTGGTGCAAGAATAGACTAATATTCTATATAATGTACATAAAAATTAATAATCTTAATAATATCCATTAAAAATATTAAAAAAGTTAATATTTAAATATTGACTTTTATGTTATTCCCTCTTAGATTGAATACATCTAAGGAGTCGTTATGGAACACAGTTGGCAAAAGTTGCTCTCGATGACCGGGGGAAAGAAGTTCGTAATAACCCAGGTACGGGTACCAGAGGACAACATAA
>JAQQAR010000074.1 GCA_028532765.1 Sphaerochaetaceae bacterium
CTCCTCTGCCGCTTGGGTGCGGAAGGTGACCTCTGCACAGGGCAGGCCGCCTGCGATCAGGGCTCCTGCAAGGCCCTCGGCCTTGCTGGCATCATCGATCTTCACCACCGGTACCAGGCCGATCGTATGGATTTGTTCAAATAGTGCTTCATGCATAGGGTTGCTCCTTATTGGATAAGTATTATGAGTCGATATAGCCTTTTCTGAAGGCTTGCAAGTCAATGTTATAGCGGTTCAGCATGTTGTAGACTGTTCCCCTGGAAATCCTGAGCAGTGTGGAGACCTCTCGTACATTTCCATTCGTTTTCTGGAGAATCTGGATCAACTTCTCGCGTTTCCCTTCCTCGAGGGAGAATCCATCTTGCTGGGCTTGGCTGTGGGAAAAATCATTTGGTTGGTAATTCACGATGGTGCTGGGAATATCGTGGATGGTAATAAGATCGTTCTCACAAATGACAGCCGCACGCTGCAGTACATTCTCCAACTCCCTGATGTTCCCAGGCCAATTATATACTTCAAACAATTTACAGACCATGTCATCAATCGTGAGATTTGGTTTTTCGAATTGATGTTGAAATTTCTTGAGGAAGAATGCGACCAGCTTATGAATGTCGCCATTGCGCTCCCTCAATGCAGGTAAATTGATGGAAAGGACATTCAAGCGGTAGTACAAGTCATTTCTGAACGTTTGTTCCTGTACTGCTATTGCAAGGTCCCTGTGGGTGGCTGCGATCACACGGACGTTCACCGGAATTGGGTACTTTCCACCTATTCGCACTACTTCCTGCGTCTGTAATACGCGAAGGAGGACTGCCTGGACTTCCAGTGGCATCTCCCCAATTTCATCCAAAAAGAGTGTTCCTCCCTCTGCAAGTTCAAATTTTCCAAGACTACCGCTGCTCTTAGCGCTGGTAAATGCCCCACCTTCATATCCGAATAATTCACTTCGGATCAGCTCGCGGGATAGTGCCCCACAATTTATGGCGATAAATGGTTTATTCCGTCTCTCACTTGCATTATGAATCGCTTGGACCAACAGCTCTTTGCCGGTTCCGGTTTCTCCCATCACCAGTACATTTGTGTTGTTCTTGCTTGCCAACTGGGCAATTTTCAGCGGTTGCTCCATAGCTGCACAGGAGCCGATGATATCAGAGAAGCTATAGCGGGCATTCGCTCCAGAAGCCTTGTTGACGATTCTCCGTACCGTGGCCGGAGTTCTTACCAAGATGACGAGATTAATACCAAGCTTGTCGAGCTCCAATTTATAGGTGGAGCAGGTAATGTGTGCATAGGATGAGCCAATCTTGATGGGTAAGTCCTGCTCATCGAGCATCTTTCCCTGTTCAGCCAATGCAGTAAGATTTACTTCACTATGGAATAGGTCTTTCAGAAGACGGCCTTCCCAAGCTCCCTGTACCTTGAAAATGTCGAGTGCCTGTTGGTTAATCTGCTTGATTACTCCATCCCGATCAATGGCAATGATCCCGGTATCAACATACTCGAGCAGCGTTTTCTGTTGCTGGATGACTTTTTCTTGGTCACTAAGCTTGAGTTTGAACATCAATTCCCGCTCAATGGCGTTTGATGATGCTTGTACCATGGGTGCTATGGTTCCCGAGTTTTTATAGCCGGTAATGGGACAGGCAACATTGATGCATCCTACGATAGAGTTGCCTGCATGGAGTGGGTTTGCATAGCATGCCCATTCATGGTTCACCTTTCTCCAATGCTCTGCACCAACCACTTCCACAGAGTTGTCGATGGCAAGTGCCAATCCAATCGCATTGGTTCCTACAAGTTTTTCGCTGTGGATGGTTCCCTCTTCAGGATAACTGATTTCCGGATAGGCTGTGGGATTGGCGAGAACCTCCAGGATAACCGCATCAGCATCACAGAGGGTGATTACCGCTTGGTCATCCTTGATAAGGGTAAAGAGTTTATGCATATAGGGTAGGGAGGAGGTGATCAGTTCCTGTACTTTCCTCCGTCTCTGATTCAGTTCCTGGTCGGAAACAGTTTGCATGTCTGCAAGGAAGGGGTCGAGACCCAGGTCTTTTGAGCGATGCCAGGAAGCTGCTATCTCGGGTGCAACCACGCCCAGATCCACCGGCTTCTGGTGGAGTGCAAATTCCTGCCATAGTTCAAAAATACGATGCTCACTCATATGCATTCCTTGTTGATCAGATTACGATTGCAGTTCTTCCAGGAGTTTAAATGCGGAACTGGTGCCGATGCGTTTTACCCCTAAATCCAATGCTTGTTGTACCCGTTTCATGGAGGAAAACCCCCCTGCAGCTTTGACACTTGTCTTGGTTCCTGCGACTGCTTCAGCCATGATGGCTACTTGTTCGATGGTTGGGGATGCGAGATAACCGGTTGCAGTTTTTATAAAATCTGCACCTTCTTCTGCGCTTATAAGAGAAGCTATACGGATTTCTTCATCAGTGAGGAGCGATACTTCGAGGATAATCTTGAGAATTGCAGAACCGGTAGCTTTTCTACACTCCCGTGCTTCCTTTCTGATTTGATCCCAATTTCCCTCTTTTAGAGCACCTAAGTCGAGGACATAGTCACAATCACTTGCACCTGCTTTCAGGCAGAGTCCGATCTCATGGCACTTCGCTTTAATGCTCCATGATCCATGGGGGTAAGCTATTGCACTGGTGATGCCTGTCTTGCTGCCTTGTAAGAGACTTGCAGCATAGGGTATGTAAACGGGTTCTATGGCGACGGTTGCAAACTCGTTTTCCCTTGCCTCCATGCACAGCTTTTCTATCTGTTCTCTGGTTGCCTCAGGCTTAAGCAATGTATGGTCGATGATATGGCAAAATGTTTTTCTGTCCATGGTACGTATCCCCCTTAATAGGCCGACAGGTTTCCCGGTGTCTGCGAAAGGCAGATACGGTGTGTGACAGGAAGTGCCGGGTCAGGTACTGAACAGGCAATTTCCAGATTCGTAGTCGGTATTCCCTGTTTCTTGTAGAGAGAGAGCGCTGTTTCAATATACTCTGGGGTGGCTCCATCAAGCGAAGTTCCTGTTCCCAAACAGAGATGGTTCAAGCCTAAGGTGAAACAGCGATGTATTATTTCTTCCAAACGCTCCACAGGTAGTTCAGCGAGGACTATGGTTGGGACCAGGATAAGAGAACTTTTTGCTTTCAAGGTTGAAAGCAGAGCTTCAATCTCGTGAAAACGCCCATCACGAACATAGCCTGCTGGAAGAGCAAATGTGAAATGTGAGCAATCCAACTCCATGGCTCTCTCCATCATGAAAGAGAGTTGTTCATCCATCAATCCTGCAAAGGGAAGAGAAGCCAACATCCCTGACCGTTCCTCCCTGGGTAGCCTGCCAACAGCAATTTCCTGGAGGTATAAGGTATCCATGTCCTCGGCTTCAGTTTTATCTGCAAGATCCTGGATCTGTGATGTCTTCAGGCTTGGTCCATAGGCGAGTAGCGTCTGCTTCATATCATAACCTCTTGTTTCTGATTTCAATGACGAATTTGTTGAGATCGCCACGGTAATATGCCTTTGAGAATTCGAATGGTACTCCTTCCTTGGTCCTGGAGATGGTTTCGATATATTGCAGTGGGTCCTTTGCCTTGATATGTAAAAGCTTTGCTTCAAACTCTCCTGCACTCCGGATTTCAATTATTCTCCTGGTCCAGTCAATTGCAACGTGGTACTTGCTCTGCAGCAATTTGTACAAGGAGTTGTTTACCAGGTCTTCCTGGATCAAATTGCGGATGCCTTTGAAGGAGGCAGGAAGGTAGGTGTATACCAGGACAATGGGTTCTTCTCCAGTTCCCCTGAGTCTGATCAACTGTACGACTTGTTCTCCAGGGGGAAGGTCCAGAGCTTCCCCGATTGCCCGAGATGGTTCAATGAGGGAGAGGTCGAGAACTTGGGTTGTAGGAAGCAACCCTTTTTCCTGCATCTCGTCATTGAAACTCTCCAAGACTGAAAGAAAGTTTTGCTCCAGTTTCTTGGGGATGCTGAGGGACCCCTTTGCCTTGTGGCGCTCGATGACTCCTTCATTCACCAGCTCTTTCAAGGCCTGGCGAACCGTAGAGCGAGAGATATTGAAATGATTACAAAGTTGCTGCTCTGTAGGTAGCGATACCACCCCATCCTGGGTCTTTATGAACTTGAGCAGAAGTGTTTTCAGTTGGAAATACAGTGGAATGGGAGTATTTTTGTCGAGTTGTTGCTGTACAAAAAAACTATGCATTGCTACTTCCTCTCATTAGTGTAGGTATAGATGGTATTGAGGCTTGGGAGTATGAAGGTAGTATCCTTTTTCCACCCTTGATCACTGAGCGTAGTGATAATCGCATCTTCTGCTACAGTATTGAAATCGAACATACCAAAATGGTGTGGTATGAGAAGGGATGCACCGATATCCTTGGCGAGGGTTCCTGCTTCTGCTGTCGAGAGATTACCAATGATGCCCTTCTCGGTAAGATGGGGTTTCTTCCCATTTACCGGGAGGAAGCAGAGTGAAGGGTTCCGGGTTCTGACTGATTCACTAAGCGAAGGGAAGCGTACGGTATCTCCACTGTGGTACCAGGCTACAAACCCCATATCGACCACGAATCCAAGTGCTTTTATCTGGCCCCAGGAATCATAGGTGAGCTCTTCATGCGCAGCTGGGATTGCATGGATAGCTATCCCTTCCTTCATAAGGAAAGACTCTCCCTCACTCAACCCAACAATCCGCTCGGAGGGGATTCCCATATCCAGGAGACGGGAAACCTCGTAGCGAGGGGCAATGACCAGTGGTCCCCTGCCATCGCTGAAGAGGGGAGTGAGTGTTTCCTTGTCCATATGGTCTGTGTGGCCATGGGAGCATAACACGACATCAAGGTTCGTGAGTGTATTTGGTGGAATGGGGATATCCACCATGCGTTTGTGGGGAAATTCCCCACCTTGATATTTCCTTGCGAGGGAGTCAGAGAGGTAGAGGTCAATTCCCAGGCGAATACTCTTGGTTTTGAATAGGAATCCTGCCTGACCCACCCATGCAAATTGCATGGAGTTAACAGGGAGTTTGTCTGTCTCTTCGTAAAACCATGTTTCCAGTGAATCAACAATGTGTTTTTCTACCATCAGTCTGCCTTCCAATTAGGGTTGTCTACCACCTCATACGTTTCATTGCCTGTTCTCAATACTAGTTTCCTGAAGCCTTTCTGCTCGATGGTTCCATAGTCATGTCCTGCATCTGCAGCAAAGGTGAAGAACGTGACCAGTGGTTCGGAATCACTGATGTTTACCGACCGATGAGCATATCGACCAGGAACGAGGACGGCTTCTCCTGCTGTAAGTTCTTGTATCTCGGTTTCCCCTTCAGGATTCTCCATTACCATTAAACCATGTCCTGAGAGGCAGAGATATACCTCAGCAGTGTCGAGAACGGTATGAAAATGCCCCTTTGTCATGTAAAACTCACGTCCCACCACACCAGGGTAGACGATGCTGGTGCCATACGCGAGGTTTCCTGGTTTTTCTTCCACTCCAAGGTCATAGAATTCATAGATCAGTGGATTGGAGGAATCGATCAGGGAAGTGAGCTTTTCCTCATCTGCGAAGATGCCCTTGAGGTTGGTGGCATAGCGTTTGAGGGATTCTACGCCTTCACTTTTTGCAAGTCCGTTTTTTAGGTTGAATTTGGTTTTTGATGATTGCATGTATTGCTCCTGATTATTTTATTGCTTTCAATGCGATATCACAGATGGTATCGAAGGCAGGTCCACTTACTGGGATGTCAATATGAAAGACCTCTGCTATGACCTGTGTCCATCCGTAGATGAAATACTGCCAACCATCCACGATGGTAAGCTTTTTCTCTGCTTGTGCTGCCTTTGCCTGGCTGAGGAACTGCAACTCACCCCGGTAGTTGAACTCCCAGACATATCCGTTTTTGGGAAAGTGTGCATTATCAGGAAGAGGGGATCCTGGGCCATCCTTTCCAAGTCCTGTTGCATTGATCACGAGGGACCCCTCAGGCAATCTTTGCATCACCGCATCATTCTCCTCTGGTGTGGGACAGAGTTCATACGTGAAAGAGATAGGACTATCCAGCGTTGCATGGATAGCCTTCATCTCTTCCAATCGTTTTTCACTGCGGTTTGTAATGATGATGTGCTTTGGAACGTCATCGGACTCTTTTGCCTTGTTGATCAGGTAAAGACTGAGTGCAAGTGAGCTGCCTCCAGCGCCCAAGAGAAGCATGGAAGCATCAGATTTGGTGAAATATCCTTTGGGCATACAATTTTCCAAGGCAAGGCCACTGGTGATCGGGTCCTTTGCGTGTGCCCAGAGTTCTTTTCCCCGTTTACTGATGGAACTCGCCTCGTGCAGTAGCTTGGTGTAGGGCCCGGTTCCTTCGAACAAGTCCTTGCTTGCTTGGTAACAATCGAGCTTATGGGTGGTGACCAATGCTCCTAGGGAGTGAGGATCATTTTTAATAAAGGAGACAGCTTCTCTGTATGCTTCAGGTGCGGAGTGTGGTGCAAAGTCGATCCCTTTCAGCTCGGCATCGATTCCAAAATGCTCCATCCATCGAGGAAATACTTTCATGATTGATGACTTGGTGGTAGTCACTCCGATAAAGTACATGGTGGGTTTCTGTGCAGGGGTATAGGTGGGCATAGGTGGCTCCTTCATACGCTAATGTATCTAAATGTATGTATGTACGTATATACTATACCAAACTGATGATTTGTCAAGAAATATTGGAAGCGAGATCAGAGAATCAACAAACTAAAATTGACGAACTAAAATTGACGAAAAAAAAACTAAAATTGACGAGAAAAAAATGTTGAGGGATTACAGATTCAATGCTATGCTCTATTTGTCCGACAAATGGACAAAAGGAGTTTGCATTGAGTATAGTGCCAGTACGAAATGAACGTCTCTCCGATAAGGTAGTCAACCAAATTCTTTCCTTGATCCATAGTGGGGAACTCAAGCCGGGACAAAAACTCCCGAGCGAGATTGTCTTCAGTGAACAATTTGCGGTAAGTCGGGGAGTGATACGAGAAGCTATGATCCAGCTGCAAGCTCTTGGATATATAAGCCGAAAGACGAAACAAGGAACCTACATTGAGAAGGATGTGATTGATCGTCTTTCCCGGCCAGTCTCTGATGCACTGAAAGAAGCAACATTCCAGGATCTTCTGGACTTTCGTGACTCCTTGGAATCAAAGATGGTTGAAATTGTTATTGAAAGAGCAACGGATGAAGAGATCCAGGAGATTGCTGAAAGTCTGGATGCTGATTCATCAAAGCTTTCAGAGCATTTCAGCCTTGATCACTACTTTCATTACAAATTGGCGCAAGCGAGCAGAAATGTCTTCTACATGAATTTCATCGATACCTACTATGATCTTATTGATGAACTCGCCAAGGCAAACAAGCGGCAAGAAGGATCACTCAAGCACATTGCAGAGGAGCATGTTTTGATCGTACAAGCCATCGCAAGACGCGATAAGGCAGCTGCCCATAAAGCAATGAAACGTCACATTATGAATGTTAGGAAACGAAGACAGAAATTGGAGACGGAGCACAGCCTATGAAGTCATTAACCCTGCTTGCACCGTGCGGAATCCTCGGATATGGATTTCCTGATGCATCTTTCAGTTTTGGGCTTTCTCAGAACCCTGATGCTATTGTTGTCGATGCAGGCTCAACAGATGCTGGTCCCCATAAACTTGGAGCAAAGACTGCAATTGTAAGCCGAATGGCGGCAAAACAAGATTTACAGCGTATTATCCTTGGTGGTTGGGAGCACAAAATTCCTGTTCTTGTTGGCTCAGCTGGAGGAAGTGGAGGCAGGAAGCATGTTGAGTGGACTCTCTCCATCATTGACGAGATACTGCATGAACATGCAGATGTGCAACCAAAGATTGCTGTCATCTGGGCCGATATCCCTAATCAGGTAGTGATTGACAATCTGGAGAAAGGCGATATCGTCCCTTGCGATAATCCATCGTTGTCTTTGACCCAGGAGCGTATTGAAGAAACGACAGGGATCGTAGCGCAAATGGGGATAGAGCCAATCCTCCGTGTCATCGAAGCTAAGGCGGATATCATTATTTGTGGACGTGCGTATGACCCAGCGCCATTTGCTGCAATGGGGGTATATTATGGATTTGACACGGCTCTTAGCTATCATTTAGGGAAGGTTCTGGAGTGTGGAGCCTTGTGCTGCAACCCAGGAACAACCAAGGATTGTATGCTTGGTACCCTGTATGAAGATTGTTTTGAAGTATATCCCTGCAACCCTACGCGTCGTTGTACTCCAGTGAGTGTTGCTGCCCATACCTTCTATGAGAAAGACCACCCCTATATTTTGCATGGACCGGGTATCGCCATGGACCTCAGTGATTGTACATTCACTCAGGTAGGGGAGAATCGGGTACGAGTAACAGGTAGTCGCCTGCAAGCAACAAATCCCTATCAGATAAAGCTCGAAGGAGCACGTAAGGTTGCCTATCGTACCTTTGTTGTAGCCGGGGTAAGAGATCCTATCTTGATTCAGAAACTTGAGGAAGTCCAAAAACAAGTCGTCTCAAGTGTACAGGAACAATACAGGGGAGTGGATCCTGCAACTTACGCCATTAATTTCATTAACTACGGAAAAGATGGAGTGATGGGAAAATTAGAGCCAGAATCAGATTCGAGTCATGAGATTGGGGTACTCTTTGAGGTCCTTGCAAAGGAGCAGGAGCTTGCCAATGCAATTTGTGCCTCGGTTCGCTCGACGTTTATGCACTTTGATTATGAAGGGCGAAAGTCAACTGCAGGAAATCTTGCATTTCCCTACGCTCCCAGTGATATCCCCTTTGGACCTGTCTATGAGTTCTCTGTCTACCATTTGATGGCTGTAGAGGATCCTTGTAAAGATTTTCCTTGGCAATGGTATAACCAGGAGGTGGCCAATGGATCGATTGGTTGATGTGGCGAGTATGCTGAGGAGCAAGAACAGTGGCCCCTTTCTGATCACATTGGATATTTTCTTTGATGATCTGGCTGCATACAGAAGGGTGGTAAACAGCGGAGTGCTTACCAAAGAACGAATTGCTGCATGCTACCACCTATCTCCAGAACAACTGTTGGGAATCGTGTTTTTTGAAGCAGCACTTGGAATCAAGATTACATACAGACGGCAGGTTTCTTCAGGTACCTGTGGAGATCGAGATGTGTATGGAGCGCAACAACATGCTCCCCTGATGGGATTACTCATTCCCTAGTGTAGGAGAACTTATGAATCATAAATCAATATGGAGACGAATAAAGGAAGAGCGAGTTCTCTATTTGCTTTTACTTCCCACCATTCTTTTCTTCATACTCTTCAGGGTCTTACCGATCCTCAACATGCGCCTTGCATTTTTTCAGTTCAGGGCACGGGGTGAGTGGCCCTATGTTGGATTGAAGTATTTCAAGATGATTTTCTCCAGCCCAGCGTTTGCACAAATCCTAGTTAATACACTCATCATCAGTTTTATGAAGTACGTCTTGTTGTTCCCTTTCTTTGTCATCTTTGCACTTATGCTTAATGAAGTACGCTCATGGCGGTTCAGGAAATATGTGCAGGTTGTTTCGTATCTTCCTCACTTCCTCTCTTGGGTTGTCATTGCGGGCATTTGGATCAATTCCCTCTCTCTTGCTGGTGCAGTGAACCAAATCGTTACCTTTTTGGGAGGAGATGCTGTCGATTTCATGACTGATCGAAGCAAGATTCGTTGGATATTGATGATTTGTGAGGCTTGGAGAAGCTTAGGATGGGATTCTATCATCTTTTATACGGCAATCCTGGCTATCAATCCTTCCTTGTATGAGGCTGCTCAAATTGATGGTGCGAACCGTAGGCAAATCATCTCACACATCATACTCCCAGCTCTTGTCACTCCGATGATCACCATGTTTATTCTCAATCTAGGCTTCTTCCTAAATGCCGGATTTGATCAGGTTTTCAATTTTTCCAACCAAGCAGTCGAAAGCACCATCGATATATTGGATACCTACATCTATCGCATAGGTATTGAGGGTGGGCAGTACTCCTTGGCAACTGCAGTCAGCTTGATAAAGGGCATGGTAGGGGTTGTCTTGGTCTGGGTAACCCATGTCTTCTCCAAGAAACTTACAGGTTCGGGGGTATGGTGATGCTGAGAAGAAAACATATTTCACTCTCCCAGATGTTCCTGGTAGTATTGCTCTTTGCTTTGACGCTGACGATGCTCATTCCCTTGTTGAATATTTTGGCGAAGTCTTTATCCAGTCCAACGCGTTCAATCTCAATGGGCGGTCTGAGAATTCTTCCCCAGGAGTTGGACTTCCTGAACTATCGTATCGTGTTCAGCCACCCGATTCTTGTACCTTCATTGATTAATTCAATCATCATCACCGTAGTGGGAACCATCATCAATATTGTGCTCACAACTACTGCTGCGTATGTATTGACGAGGCCGAAGCTCACGTTGAAGCGACCCATTATGGTCTTCTTGATTGTTATGATGTTGTTTGATCCTGGATTGGTGCCTGAGTACATCGTTGTACAGAAGCTCGGCCTTATGGGTAGCAAGTGGTCGGTAATCCTTGTGACAGCCGTCAATGTATACTATCTGGTCATCATGATGCGCTACTTCGAGAAAGTACCTCAATCAATTGTTGAGGCAGCTACCATTGACGGTGCAAGCCATATCCAGATGCTGATGCGCATCTTCTACCCACTCAGCAAGGCTGGGGTTGCTACGATTACCATGTTCTATGCAGTGGTTCGTTGGAATGAGTATTTCCGAGCAGGTATTTATCTTACCAGGAAGTCTACAGACACTGTTTTACAGGTAGTGCTTCGTCAGTTTGTGGTGCTCGGGGATACGGTTTCGATTCTAGGGCAGCAGAATGTATTTGATTACAACGCTCTGGCGCGAGCAGATTATAGTGCACTCAAGGGTGCAACCATCATCGTTGCAATCATCCCCATTTTGATCATTTATCCATTTGTATTGCGGTTCTATGCGAAAGATGTTCTTTCGGGTGGAATCAAAGAATAAGTATTGTGAAAACCAAGGAGGTTTCTATGAAAACAAAAGGTGTAGTGTTACTGTTGGTCGTGTTGCTTTCTGCATCCATGTTGTTTGCAGCTGGTGGCAAGGAGGCGGCTCCTGCTTCAACTGCAGGTGGTATTGGAACAGCGGAGAATCCGGTGAAGGTGACTTACCTCTGCAAAGATGTTGACCCGATCACCGATGGCGAGCAGCTGGGTATGTTGGAGAAGAAGATTGAAGAAGGAATGGCAGCCCAAGGAACGTATGTTGACCTGGTCATTCTTTCAGCACCAACCGGCTCATACGCCACGGTTGTTCCCATTGCCTTCAGAACAGGCCAGATTAATCCTGATTTGATCTATTTCCAGGGCAACGACCAACCACTGGCTCAAGAAGGTTTGCTGGAAGATCTGACTCCGTACGTGGATAAGTCAACCAATGTGAAAGCAATCATGGCAGACCACAATAAGGCTGCAATGGGCAATTATCCTTACTTGATGTGGCTGGCTCCTGCTCGTGTCCAGATTCCAGTCATGCGTTCTGATTGGTTTGCCCAGCTGAAGAGCAGCAAGGCCCTGCTTGAAAATCCTACAGTGGATAATTACTATGCGATGTTCAAGGAAATCAAGGACACAGGCATGGCTAAGTGGGCAATTACCACTGATGGAGGAATTCTCAAACTTGATTCAGTTTTCAACCACGCCTTTGGGGTTACCGCTACCATCGTACAGGAGAACGGCAAGTGGGTTTATTCTGTAGCAACAGAAGCAAACAAAAACAAGTTGGCTTTCTATGCAAAACTGTATCGTGATGGACTTCTTGACAATGAGTATGTGACCAAGACTTGGGAAACCATGGAACAGGCTTTCTATGAAGGCTCTGCAGCCTTTGTTTCAGGAACCTCGGGTGATGTGGTCAACGTATATAATAACAAGATGAAGGATACGCAAGGCGTTGAGTTGACAGTGCTTCCTCCTGCAAAGGGTGTGAGCCAAGCCTATCAGAGCATCGATGTCACCAAGGAAAGTCGTGGATTCTCCATCAATGCTTACTCTGAGGTCAAGGACGCTGCATGGGCGGTGCTCGAGTACATGGCTGGTCCTGAAGGCCGTATCCTCGACAAGTTGGGGCTTGAAGGCATCCATTATGAGATGACGGATGGCAAGTATATCCTGACTGAAAGGTTCCCTTCCTGGTGGGCAAAGTTCTGGCCAACCATGAACGGACTTGATATCTCAAAGGTAGAAGGGGAAGTGCTCTCCAAGGCAGCTATTAGCTCACTTAATGCTGCAACTGAGTATTTTGCACCTGACACCAATGTGCTGCTTCCTGAGGACCTGCTTCCACTCAAGGATGCAATGGACAAGCTGTATCGTGAATATTCAACAGACATTATTCGTGGAGTCAGACCTGTTTCTGATTTTGAGGAGTTTGTTGCGAAGTGGAATGCTGCCGGTGGTCAGAAGATTAGTGACTACCTGTCAACAGTTTTGTAAGCCTGAATGTATCTGAGGACGGGGGCATATGCTCCCGTCCATATTGGATGAGGAATGAGTATGAATACTACAGAATATCTCAACCGTCTCTATGCTGGATTTCTTGGAATGAATATCGGTATTCGTCTCGGAGCTCCTGTTGAACCAAGTCACTGGAGTAGTGAACGTATTGAGCGTTTTTATGGAGATATTCACTCGTATGTGAAAGAATTTAAGAATTTTGCGGCTGATGATGATGCCAACGGCCCAGTATTTTTTCTTCGTTCCTTGCTTGATGCAAGCGAATCGGGAGCATTGCAGGCATCAGATGTGGCTGAAGCGTGGCTGAACTATGCACGTGAAGGAATTGGGATGTTTTGGTGGGGTGGTTATGGAGTCAGCACTGAGCATACAGCCTACCTAAATTTGAAAGCAGGGATTCCTGCTCCACAGTCAGGATCCATCAAGATAAATGGGAAAACTCTAGCTGAACAAATCGGTGGACAGATTTTTATAGATACGTGGGGATTCCTCTTTCCAGGGGAACCTTCGACAGCAGCTCGTTATGCAAGGATTGCTGCCAGCGTATCCCATGATGGGGAAGGGTTGGAAGGAGCTGCATTTATTGCAGGGGCGATAGCGAAGGCTTTTGAAACGGATGAAGTGGATATCATTCTTGATGCTGCATTGAAAGAGATAGACAGCAACTCGACCTATGCAAGGATTGTGACTGCAGTGAGGATATTTCATGCAGCACAGCCAGATGATTGGAAAGCTTGTCTCCACTATCTACAAAACGAGTGGGGATATGATAGATATCCTGGTGTTTGCCACATCATTCCTAATGCAGGAGTATGTATCATGGCCCTGCTCTACGGAAAAACGCTGAGCCGTGGCGTTGAGATTGCCACCATGGCAGGATGGGATACGGATTGCAATGCAGGTAATGTTGGGTCAATTCTTGGTGTTGCCGGTGGATTGGATAGTGTGGAAGATCATTACAGAAAACCTATCAATGATTTTCTGGTGCTTTCCGGAGTTTCCGGGTATCTGAATATTCTTGACATCCCAACATATATTAAGCACCTGTGTGCTCTCTCCCATGTCATACATAAGAAGGACATCCCTCAGGAATGCAATTGTAAAGACGGTGCTGTGGATTTTGATTTCTCACTTCCTGGTTCTACCCATGGGTTCCGTATTTCCAATCCCAATCTCTGTATGGTCCTAAATCAACACGGTTCCCTGGAAATGGTGTACAACCGGATGGTTCGACCCCAGAAGTGTCGGCTCTACTACAAACCCTTCTACAGAAGGAAAGACTTTGATGATGAGCGTTACATGCCAGTGTTTTCTCCTACAGTATATGCCGGGCAGACAATGACAATGACCTACCAATTGGAGAAGTTCACTGGGGAGTCGGTTATGATTAGCCCCTATGTACGTAATACCTGGAATGAAGAGGTAGTGCTTCTCGATTCCAAGGTGGTCTATGACCAGGAAAAACATACTGTTTCCTGTGTGCTTCCCGACCTTGGTGGAGCCATGATTGATGAGGTTGGATTGCTCTTTGAGGCAAATTCCCCTGCTAAGAATCGAGATTTTGGGTCATTGCATGTGTACTCCTTCGTGTGTGATGGAAATGCTCATTATCATATTGATCTGTCAAAACAGTGCAAGGAGTTTCAGTCGATTACCCCATTCAGTCACAATCATGGAGCTTGGGAACTTGTCAAGGACAGTGGAAACAGGACCTGGATGGAGGCCATGACGCTCGATTTCGCTGATGCGATGACCGGAAATTACTACACAAAGGACGTATTGCTGAAGGGATCTGTAATCTGCCATAGTGGCAGATCTGCATTAATAAGTCTACGAGTGCAGGGAGCTCAAAGAGGTTACTATGGGGGATTCTATGCTGGGCAAGTAGGAGTATTCAAAAAGGAAAAAGGCATATTGGCTCCTATTCGTACAATGAAAGGAATACCTATGCTGGAATCAGCCTATGACCTTCAATTCATTGCAATTGGGACAGAATTACAATTGGATATTACAGGATATGAAACGTTCAGTGTGGAAGACCCAACGTTTGCCCATGGTATGGTTGGGTATGCCACGTATGACCGTGCCAGAGTTGGATTTGGAAATCTGGAAGTAAAGGAGATATAGGATATGATGAGGCGTGCTCAGTTTGTAGAAGATAGGACTCTTGTTCGTGACCGTGCTGTGGGGGCTCTTATCGGGCTAGCAGTTGGAGACTCTTTCGGAGATGCTGCCCGGATGCAGGCGAATCGGGAGAGCTATGGATTTATCACTGACTTCAATGCAGGGGCTACCTGGAGTACCGATGATACAGAATTCGCACTTCTCACCGCAAAGACATTGGTTGCCTGTGAAGGCAAACTAACCACTGATGATGTTGTTGCTGCCTGGTTTGAGGATGTTGTTGTGCAAGATGAATTCAAACGGGGTGGTGCAAGTGAAATAGCAGCTGCAATCAATCTCCGTAGAGGCTTGAGGCCCCCCCAGAGCGGAAAATTCAACACCTTTCATATGAGTGATGGTACAGCTATGAGAATTCCTCCTGTTGGGATAATCTGTGCAGGAGAACCTCAACGAGCAGCAGAGATGGCAGAAATTGATGCAACTATCAGCCATTTTGGAGATGGAGTCTGGGGTGCGCAGGCTGTAGCTGCGGCCGTAGCTGTGGCCATGGTTGACGGAAGCTTCGAGGAAATTTTTGCTGCTGCTCTCTCCCAAATCCCATCAGATAGTTGGCTCTACCATAATATGAAACGAGCTTTTTCCATTATAGAGGAAGCGGGCGGAAGTATACTGAATTCCTGGATGCAGCTGCATGATGAAATCCGTGCCAGCACCTGGGCAACCACTGCAGAGGCTATTCCCGCAGCCTTTGCTTGTCTGAAGCTGGAACACAGTGACTTCAAGTCTGGGTTGGTACTTGCGGGAAATTTTGCGCGGGATGCTGATACCATCGGTGCAGTAGCTGGAGCAATCCTGGGGGCAAAGTATGGTCTTTCTGCAATTCCGAAACACTGGGTGGAGAAAGTACGCTACCCCTCTGGAACCTGCCTACAGTTCACCAAGGGAATAGATATCGTGGCAATGGGTGAACAATTGGCAGATTTGATTAAATGATGAAGAATGCCCCCCTCTCGATTGAAAGGGGGGTATAGTGGGGTTTTATCCAGCTTGGCTTTCTGTCTAATATCTTACCGGTTTTCCTTCTCTCTGACTCCTGTACATGCCCTCGATGAGCTTTACCGTCTCTCTCCCTTCTTCTCCAGATGAGATGAGAGGGCATTTCTTCAAGAGTGCTTGGGTGAAGTTCTCAATCTGCAGTGTGAAAAAGTAGGCAACCGGGTCGATGGAATTGAATAGATCGGTATCTTCTGTCTTCCATGCCTCGATATTTCCCTGTTCACCTTCAATGGTCCAGAGATCAGTGACGGGAGGCTCTGCAATTCCGCTTCTTCCTGCAATGAACATCGCCCCTCCATCTGTCTGTACTCCTACCGAAGCAGCACTTGAACCGTGGACATGTACCTTGGCGTGAATACCTGGTTTTTGGGAGTTTGAAACCAGAATCGAGGCAATGGCACCGCTC
>JAQQAR010000075.1 GCA_028532765.1 Sphaerochaetaceae bacterium
TACCAATGTTCACAACTTAAGAAAACCTGAGGTTTGAACAACCCCTCAAGTCATATTTAATTGTATTATTTGCAATAAATTAAGACTCTTTTTGCCATATGTTATATAATAACAATATCATTATTGTATAACTGAGGGCACCTCATGAACATATTCTCCCGTACCTGGTTCCATCGTTTTGTTGTTGCAATTGGCAACCCAAACCTTCTCGCCAAGGCAAGAACAGAAGCCTTCCCCAGGGCTTTTACCCGTGAGCGCAAGTTGAACTTCAGACGTACAATCCTTACAATACTTGATGTCGGGCGTGAGTCCTCCAGCTTGAAGCAACACAGGCTGTCCGAATATTTCAGGAAGCCAGGGGAAGAGATGGAAGTGACGCAACAAGCCTTCAGCAAGGCAAGGAACCAGATTTCCGAGTATCCGCTCAGGACGCTCTTCGAGCAGCAGATCGAGGACGAGTATCAGGGTTTGATGGGTAGGCTTCCTGCCCGCAGTGACAGCGGATGGACATATCTTGCTGTTGACGGGACCAAGATAGCCCTTCCCAACCTTCCCGAGCTGAGGGAGAAGTATTTCTGCATCGGTGCGAACGCCTCTTCCCCCACCGCCCTGGCCTCCTGCCTGTACGACATCAGCAACAACCGCCTGATAGATGCGGCCTTCTCATCCGAATACAATGAACGGTCCTGTGCGGTCTCCCATATGAAACGGTATGAGAAGTTGCGCCCAGGGGACAGGAAAAGCATGTTTACCTTCGACAGGGGGTATCCCTCCATCGCTCTCATCCAGGAATTTGAGAAGATGGGGATGATATACCTCATGCGCTGCAGGACCAAGTTCAACTGTGAGATTGATGCTCTTCCCCTTGGATGTGATACAACAGTCACTAGTGAGGGATCAGTCATCCGGGTCATAAAGTTCGAGCTCAGCTCAGGCCAGGTAGAGACCCTGATCACCAATGACACAGAGCACAAGACTGAGGATTTCAAGCAGCTGTACTTCATGCGTTGGGGCATCGAAGGCTCCTACTTGCTCTTGAAGAACCGATTCCAGCTGGAGAACTTCACCGGGAAAACAGAGAATACCCTCAAGCAGGACTTCTGGGCGACCATACTCGCCTCCACCATGCTCATGGTCCTTGAAGAGGACGTGGACGAGCAGATCAGCAAGGAGAGGGAAGACAAAGGCAACAAGTATGAGTATCAGGTTAACCGGAATATATTCGTCGGAATCATGCGTGACGACCTCATTTATGCGCTTACCGCAAAAACTCCGAAGACCCTGACATTGCGGATGAATAAGATCATTCAGAGGGCTGAAAAGTTTGTCTGCCCCATAAAACCAGGGCGGACAGTATCAAGGGCGGAAAACAAGCGAAAGACCAAATTCCATCATAATCACAAGTCAAATTGTTAAGATTTTGGGGGAGTTGGGCTTAAGTTGTGAACATTGGTAAAATACTCCTGCTCATAGGAGAGCGAGAGTATCAGGGCAGCAGCGCTGCTTGCTGCAAGTAGGTAGCGATGGGTGTAGCCTCTGGAGAGCGGGGTGAACACCTGTGTGAACAATCCCAGGATAACCGACTGGGAAGCATGCGGAATCTTTATACCCCTCCCTGAAAGCGCTCTAGGGACATAGGTCGGGGAGAAATCACCTGCAAAGTGAAACCAGTAGATCGACCAAGGGTGATCCTTGCTTGCCCCATAGAGATGGGCAGTTTTTTCAGGAATGGTAATGGCCTGTCCTTTGGAAAGATGGGTTACTACCCCATCTATACTGACAAAACCCTCACCCTCTTCACAGTAGATGAAGATGTTCTGTTCGCACCCATGCAGACGCTGACGGAGGTGGTAGCGAGCACGAGGGAAATACCCTGCATCCGTGATAACAAAACCACGTAATGCAGGATTTGCATTGAACGCATCCAGCATACTGCGGGGGATCACATAGAGCTTCTCCTTGGGAAAGCCCTCTCCCTTCTCACGAATTCTTGCCATGTTGCTTCTCCCCCTCCCTATACTGCAGCGGACTCGATCCTACCCGTTTCTTGAAGTTTGTACAAAAGGAACTTGCTGTTGAAAACCCACAGCAGGAAGCAACCTTCTTGATCGGGAAGTCAGTAGTACGTAAAAGGTACTTGGCATTCGCCACCCGGTGGTTGAGCATGTATTCATGTGGGGAAAACCCGGTACTCTGCTTGAAGAGCCGGGAAAAGTAGTAAGGACTGAGATTTGCACGCCTGGCAAGGTCCTCGACACTCAATGACTGCTCGATATGCATCGATATATACGTAAGTACTTCCTCGATGGCATCCACACTGGAGGTCTTCTCACCTGCAAACCGGGCAAGATAGAGTTCAGTCATCACATTTGTGATCAACTGTGAAATCCGTGCTTCATTGACCGTTTCCTTTTTGTCAAATACGGAGAATATCTGGTAGAGGTTACGCTCAACCACATACGCTGATGGAAGCAGTTGTATGACCGGTTCGCCCCCGGGAGAGAGCGCTGAAAACCAGCTTCTCAAGGTGGGCCCATCTATATGCATCCAGAGAATCTCCCACCCTTCCTTCGATGCTTTGTAGGTATGCGCCTGATAACAGTCTAGCAAGGCGATGCTTCCTGTCCCCACCGACCTATATTCCCCACCCTGGAGGACATACCCAGAACCGGAGAGTGTGTAGATCAACAGGAAACTGTCATAGCGCTGTCGCGCAACAAGATATTCAGCGCTACAATGATAGTGACCAATGCAGAGCAAGTAATAGAAAAGAGACCGTGCGCGACTGCTGGCACTATAAAGAAAAATTTTTGAAGGTTCTAATACCCCAGGACTATGGTAATTCATTGTTACAACCTAACTAAATGTATTTTACTCGATACTTCATATATGATAATAGTCCATGTTTATGAGAAACACAATGCCGAAAAAAAGAGCAAGAAATCAAAATCAATGAGCAA
>JAQQAR010000076.1 GCA_028532765.1 Sphaerochaetaceae bacterium
AAATGCGTCAAAAGTTGAAAAATTGCAATAAAAGTTTTTAAAAAAAACTTAAACAATATATATAATATAATAAGAAATGGCAAATTTCAATTTACAAAGTCAAAAAATATAATTAACTGAAATATATATTATATGCATAAACAATGCATAGCCATTAAATATACAATATATAAAAATATATAGAAATACAAGCTACTTACTGTGACACAGTAAGTAGTATAGTATTTAAAGATAGACATGAGGAGGCAAATAAAGTACTATAATAGATAGGTTAAAAAGATTTATATAGCAAATGTAAAAATGAACTATTTTAAACGATTGAACAAATAATTGAACAGACAACGAATACGAGGAGCTATAATGTCCAGCCCAGCACCATTTACCCTATGTAGAATATTTCGAGGCGAAAGGACGTATTACTACGCACTATTTCGTGATCCGGACACTGGAAAACGGACGAATAAGAAAAGTGTGGAGATGCTGAGAAAACGCTTGGGGATATTTGATACAACTCCTATAAAAAGAAGAGATGAGGCTATACGTATCTGTTATAAAGCTTTGGACGCAGGAATTATCTTCTCAGAAGAAACTGAGCAAACGCTGGTAAGCTATCTTAGGGATTTCTATACCTGGGAGGCAAGTGAATACGCTAAACGAAGAAATCTACTGGATCCAGGATCAATTTCTCCCGATTACCTTGCTACACGGTTGAACCTCCTGGAAAACCACGTATTTCCTCGTATCCACACGAATCTGCTACTCTCAAGAGTAACATTGACTGAACTTGAACGGTTACAACTTGAATTGGTACAGGAAGGTGCAATTCGTAATACGACGATCAATATGGCAATGACCACCATACTCGTTGCACTCCGCGAGGCACAGAGAAGAGGCCTTGTTCCTCCTACGGTGGTATTGAGCATACAGGGACTTGCTGCACAGCATCAGGAGCGGGGCATACTTAGTGAGCAAGAATTATCTGCATTTATGCAATATGCAAAAGTACATAGTGAAAAAAGAATCTATCTGGCATGTCTTTTGGCTCTACTGACTGGTATGCGAGCCGGTGAGTTACGTGGATTGTGTGCGGAAGCAATTGGAGAGGGAATGATCACCATATCTCAGGCTTATGCAGATCGAGCTGGACTGAAAGTTCCAAAAGGAAAAAGAACAAGAATGGTACCCTGCCCTACTTTTGTATGTGATGAACTGAAGGCATTGGCCTTGGAAAATCCATTCTCTCATACACATAACCTGGTGTTCTGGAGCAAGAAGCATGGAGCGTTTGTATCAAGTCATTATTTTTCTGAACGTTTTCAACAGGAGTTGGTACGCAGTGGTGTTTTTGACAAGAGTAGCCTCCAAGAAAGGAATATAACCTTTCACTCATTGAGACATATGGCCAATACACTCCTACGTGGTACTGTAGATGAGCATGTATTGAGAATGACGATTGGTCATACGAGTGAACAATTGAGTAATCTTTACACGCACCTAAGCCAACGTGGTCTTGAGAGTGTGCAACTTGCTCAACAGAATATGATCCTTCCTCTTCTTGAATCAAAACCATTGTGAAAGGTAATGTAATTGATGGTTTACAGACGATAAGTTGGTTGATGTATCAAAATTAAGCGTATTAAAGCAAGAATTTGATCAAAACTGAATGCCTGTGTGGTTTAATTCAAATTGGGCCTATGGTAAAATTCATACAACACTTTTAGGAGGTGGCAGCAGTGAGATTAGCTGTACTTGGTGATATCCATGGTAATATCCGTGCATTTGAAGCAGTATTAAATGATGCCAAGGCCTCCAAAGTTGACCAGGTTATTTTCCTAGGCGATTTGGTGGTTATGGGACTTGATCCTCAACTTTGTTTTGATTTGCTTATGGAGCAAAAACCTTTGGTCATGATCAAAGGAAACACGGATGTGTACCTGGAAAATATCAAGGCATTTCCCGTCAAGAGTGAACATGACGCCCAGATATTGAAACTTCTGAAATACACTTCCATCAGGATGCATCAAAAGGCCAAGGAAAAGCTTTCCAGCCTTCCTTCTGTAGAACGATTGGAGATAGAGGGTGTCTCCCTCATTTGTTGTCATGGAACTCCCTATGATGATAATGAAGGCATTGCCAAGGATACTCCTTTTTCTCCAGGACTTTCAAAGAAACTTGCAGAAGAGAAAGTGGACTTGATTTTCAGTGCCCATACGCATATTCCTGCTGACTTTCAACGTGATGGTATCAGATTCATTAATCCTGGGGCTGTAGGCTATTCATTTGATGGTGATGTTAGACCTAGCTATGCTCTTGTGGATATTGAGAATACCAGTATTCGGTGTATTCACCGAAGAGTCGACTATGATATCCATCGCTATATCATGGAAGTCGAGCATGCACTGGAAGGATTTCCACTCTTTGACCGACTCCATTATCCATTGGAGCATGGTAAACAGCTGAAGGTATAAGAAAGACCTAAATGAGTGAGGATTGGATCAGGTAAGCCGTGTATCCAAAATAACAGAGCAATAAGCCAATTCCTTCAAAGCGATTAATACGACCTTGCCTATCCTTCTTGAATCGGTATCCGATTATAAAGAGACTGAGTGTAAGCAAAGACATGACAAGCATGTCTCGTGAAACAACCATTGGATCAATAGCAAATGGATGAATTGCTCCTGCTATGCCAACGACAGCGGTGGTATTGAACAGGTTGGAACCAATGACATTCCCGAGCGCGATATCATGCTCCCCTTTCTTGGCAGCAAGAATCGAGGAAGCAAGTTCAGGTAGACTGGTTCCCATAGCGACAATGGTAAGACCGATGATCAAATCACTGACTCCAAAGTATCTAGCAATCTCCACAGCGCCCCACACCAAAACTCTGGAACTAAGAATTAAAAACAAGAGACCAAAAATCAAATAGAGTACGGCTCGTTTCATTGATAACGGGCTTGGAACCTCTTCATCAATCTCTTCAGCGAGTCGATCGTTACCTTCTTTCAAGCCTTGGTACACACTCCAGAATATTAGAAGGGCAAAAAGCACTAGGATTAACGCAGCATCAAAATGAGAAATATCCAAATCGAAGAGCAGTGCAACGGAAAGCAGTGTAAGCAATGAGAGTATGGGCAACTCTTTCTTCAAGATCTTTGAACTCACCGTTATTGGACTTATAATGGCAGTAATCCCGAGAATGAGACCAATATTGGCAATATTGGACCCATACGCATTTCCCAGAGCTATACCAGGACTTCCTTGCAGAGCTGACAATGTAGAGACCACCATTTCCGGTGCACTGGTACCAAACCCTACAATGACCATTCCTATCAGGAGAGAGGGCATGCCAAAATGGCGTGCAGTAGCTGCAGCACCATCTACAAATCTATCTGAACTCAATACCAGTACAATAAGGCCGCCGATAACGGCAAGAATTGGTAAAACCATCAAATTTCCTTCCAAAAGAGTTAGAACATTGCCAAGAGTAATACATCTATGGATGTAAGGGCAATCTACGCTCTCTGTTAACAATATACTAGTGTAATGAGATTTTTTTCCTTATTCAATCATCACCAATACCAGAAGTCATCAGCAAGTAAGCAATAGTGTCTAGGATCATAGGATTGCAACCCAGAGTGTAATCAGGGCGTCATACAATCCATGGATGATTACCAAGGAAAGGAGAGAGCAGGATGTGATTTTTTCCCGAAGAAGACAAAAAAGAATGCCAAGAAATGTGGTCACAATAACCTGAAGAATATCACCCTGAAAACTATGGAACAGTCCAAACAATATTGATGAGATAAGGATGGCGAACCATTTTGATTGCTTTACTTCCAAGAGCTTATGAAAGAGATATCCCCTGAATACAAACTCTTCTGCCAAAGCAACTGCAAATAGAGAATAGAGCAAATCAAAAGCAAATTGCCATACCTTGGTATAGCTTGTGCTTCCAACCATTTCCTTGAATCCGAGCAGAATAGGAACCACGGTAAAAAGGAATGACATCAGGAAGGCAAGAACAATTCCGGTGAGGATCTGGTTTGGCAATCTCACTTCTGATTTCATCAGAAATCGTATACGTTCATGATTGATACGCATCAGGAGTAACGGAACGATCATAAACAACCACTGGGAAGTGATCAACAAAACCATTCTCCAGCCAAGGGCTAGTTGCATCAGGAATTGTTGGTTCAGCCAGACTACTACAAGAAGTGTACTAAAAATTCCAAATACCCCGATAATTAGGTCAATGAGACTTTTTCTATTCCGTACACGTATATTGTTGATCATAGTTTTGGTAGCTTCTTATGTTGTTTGCTTCCTACAGCCTGGTCCGCTGATTGTGCTGCGGCCTCCAGAGAGAGGCGTAATCGAGATTTGCGTGTTGATTCTCTCCTTCAGAGCAGAGACATGGCTAATGATACCAATCAACTTTCCATCCTGTTGCAGCGCTGAAAGCGCCTCCAGTGCTGTCTCCAGGGTTTCCTCATCAAGAGAGCCGAATCCTTCATCAAGGAACAATGAGTCTACCCTCACCTTCTTGCTCGCCATCTGGCTCAGCCCCAACGCCAAGGTTAGGCTTACGATAAAGCTCTCACCTCCAGAGAGGTTCTTTGTTGAGCGAATCTCGCCTGCCTGGTAGTTATCAACCACATTCAGTTCCAGTGGTTGGGATTCATCCCTGATCAATAGATATCTGTCTGTCATTTTTTCCAGCTGACGGTTGGCATGGGCCACCATCAATTCAAAGGTAAGCCCTTGGGCAAATGTACGGTACTTCTTTCCATCGGCTGAGCCGATGAGATTGTGCAAGGAGTCCCAACGAGCGCAACGTTGTGTTTGAGATTCTATGGCGAGCTTCTTGCCCTGTATACGTTCCATCGCTGCAGTGTTTTCTTGCAGTGTATGTTTATAGGTAGCAATTTCATCTCGTAACTGCTTCAAAGACTCGTCATAGGTGTTTGCTTGTGCTTGTACATCTTCATATGTTGCCTCACTAAGATGCTTCCCCTGCTCTAATTCCAAACGATCCTTTCGATCTTTCAGCTTGGTCTCAAGTGCAGTTTCTGTATTATCCAACTCCCTTGCTTTCTGGGATAAGGATTCCCGTTCCTCATAGGAAAGCCTGGCTTCCTTGAATGCTTCCTCATCAGAAAAATCGGAGGATTGTAATGCTTTCAGGAATTGTTCTCCTGCTTCTGCAAGTTTTGGAGCCCGTTGCTCAATGCTCTTGTTTCTAGACTCAACTTTGCTTCTCGCTGTAGCAAGGTTCTGTTGAAGTTCATTAAGTAGACTTCTGGCACTCTTTTCAGCTGACTCGGCATTAGCAATTGCATCGGTCAAACGCTTTTCTTCAACATTTGGAATTACATCACCATACAAGCTTTTTCGCGTATCTTTGGCATCGGCTAGGTGTTGCTTTAGCGTATCGAGATGGTTCCTTTTGCCAACCAGAGCTTTCTCCTGAGTGGAAATCATACCCTCTAGATGTTTAATCTCTCCCCCAATACTGTCGATGTGTTTTTCTATTTCTGCCTTCTGTTTCGTCTTTTCTTGCCAAGCTTTCAGTCTGGAATCGAGTACTTTCCTTAAGGATGTAACCAAAGAAGCATCTACTTGGGTAATACCCAATGGCCTCAATTTCTCCAAAAGAGATTGTATGATCTCATCAATATTTGAGCGAAGGCTTTTGACACTCAAAGCGATCTCGCTACAGGTTCTTTCATCGGATTTCTTCTCGCTTGCTACACTCGCTTCTCTTTTCTCATACGCTTGCAGTGCAGTACGTGCATCATTTTCTGCTTGTACAAGATTACTTATGACTATCTCTTGATCCTCAGCTTCTGTAATTAATGTTGTCAATTCTTCAATGCGTTGTTCAATTTCATCGGGAACAGGGAGGTTACCCTCTGCAAAAGGATGTTTTATTGCACCACAGAGTGGACAGGGCTTTCCATCCTCCAGCTTTGTACGAAGGTTTTCCAGTTCCTCAATTCTCTTGATATATGCTAATTCTCGAAGCAAGGAATCTTTTTCCTTGCGGTAGGAGCTAAGAGGGATATCTTCTAGAAGTCTCTTCAATGCATTTTTTGCTTCCTGGAGATTAAAAGAGATATTTTCAAGTTTGGCTTTGCTTTCAGTGCATAGTGTTGTTGCTTCTTTTAGTTTCTTAGTAACGGTAAATACCGCTCTTTCAGCTATTTCGAGAGCAGTTCCCTTCTCTTCTATCTCTTTCTGTTTCTCTAGGAGCGATCCTAATTGCTCTTCAATACCGGTAAGACCACTGACAAGCCATGCATCCTGTGAATGCTCAGAAAGATAGTGCTCTATGGTTTCTTTCTGGGTTTCACTTTCAGCTTTCTTCCTCTGCTCCTCGATTAGAATCTTTTTATCAGCATCTATCTGTACAGTATCTTTTGCGTAACTTTCAGCCTCGTCAGACACATTTTTTTCCAAATCAGCTATCTTCTGATCGAGGTCATGGATTTCTTTGAGTTTTGGAGTTGCTGTTTGTAATTCTTGTTTTCTTTGTATTGTCAGTTGTTCTGCATCTGCAAGAACTTTGCTCTGATTGTTTGTTGAAGTCTCCTTTTCAGGGAGAGCTGATTCTTCATCTATTAGAGCAGTCTTATCTTCAGCTTGTTGTAAACGGAGGGCTGAGAGTGTTGCGTATATTCCATCCAGAGATGAGGCTTTGGTGGCATTGCTCAGGATTGCCCTTCTTGGTTTGAATGTTTCCATTTCACGATTGAGTGCTTCTTTCTCTTGGGTAAGGTCATTGATTTCCTTGTTGAGATTCTCTATATTCTTCATCCAAAGCAAGGCTTCGTTTGTTTTTGACAAGTCGCTGGTAAGGATTTTCTCCTGATGGAGTTTTTCTTCCAGCTCCTCTCTTATGGTTTTTTCTTGTTCGGGTTCCAGAATCACAATACCAGAGGTTTCAGCCTGGAGCAGTTTTAATGCATCCATTTCTTTTCTCTGTCTCTCATGTACCCGTTTGGAGATCTCAGAATACATTTCGGTACCGGTAATTTGTTCCAATATTTTTGATTTCTGCTCACTGTCTGCTTTCAAGAATGAGTCGAAACTACCTTGAGCCAAGAGGATAGAACGAGTGAACCGGTCAAAATCCATTCCTGTCTTTTCTTCTATAACAAGCCCGACTCGACTTTTCATCGTTTCAATCGGTTTCCCGTTATCAGCGTCAAAGATTTGATGTTCTGCTTCCTGCAGATTTCCCTCAGCCTTGCTCCGTGCTCTTCTTTGTTCCCAATGACAACGAAATCGTCCTGCGTTTGAGGCAAACAACACCTCTGCATAACAACTTCCTGTCTGTCTGCTCATGATCTCATTATTGCTTTTGGTAATTCTTCCAAGCCTTGGTGTTGCTCCATAAAGAGCAAGACAAATGGCATCGAGAATGGTCGACTTACCTGCGCCAGTTGGTCCAGTCAAGGCAAAGATACCATTTGATTCATATTCTGGATGAGTAAAATCGATAATCCACTCTCCATAGAGTGAGTTGAGATTCTTGAATCTGAGTTCGAGTAGTTTCATGGTTTTGTCCTATTCAGCAAAGGTATCTTCATCATGCATCTCCAAGAGTATTTCATGATAAGCATCTCTCAGGGGCTGTCGCTCTCCCTCGGTTACTGCAAATGTATCGAGACATCGTGTAAAGACTTCTTCAGGGTTTAGGTCTTCGAGGGTTTCTTGTACCTGCATTGATGCCATAACACGTTGTATAAATTGACGATTCCGTATACGGAGTATGGTGAGGTTTGAATCTTTTACAAGTTCCTCACACTGTTCACTTAGATTGGTGACCATCTCGGGTGCTGTATACTCAATTTCAATATAAGCGGATTCACCCTTCTCTTTAAGCTGTATAATTCTTGAGGTAATGTGCTCCATATTTCCCTTGATGCTTTCCAGATGTTGAAATGATGGTATAGGAAGAGGATCTATGGAAAGGGTTTTATCAAAATGCAGCAATACAACCTGTTTCTGCTGTTTTGCTTCCCCAAATCCCATGGGGATCGGGGAACCACTGTACCGTATCGCATCCTTGCCACCTACACACTGTGGTACATGGAGATGCCCAAGCGCTACGTAATCCAGGAATTCAGGGAAGACAGAGCTGTCTATCTGTGCAAGGGAGCCGATGTAGAGTTCACTCACACCATCTCCCTCTACTGTCTTGCCACCTTGTGTGAAGAGATGCCCCATTGCAATGAGGGGTACATTGTTTCCCAATTCCATTTGTCTCTTTTTTGCAATACTACAAACTGTTTTATAGTGTTCCTTTATTCCTTCCAGGAGTTTTCTATTCTTGTCATCAATGGTTTCTCCTGCTTCTGCGTAGCGGATGTCCTTGTCCCGCAAATAAGGGACAGCACAGATAATGGCCATCGGTTTACCATTTGCCTCAACTATAAGCACCTCTTCTTCTGGCGTTTCTCTTTTGAATCCAATTACATGTACATTGAGTACATGTAAGAGAGCGCTCGGAGCTTGTAGGAATGATGGGCTGTCGTGGTTTCCCCCGATGATTACGACGGTCTTGCAACATGATTTGGAGACTTTGTAGAGAAACTCGTAATAGAGTTGCTGGGCTTTGTTGCTAGGTGTACTGGTGTCGAAGATGTCACCGGATACCAACAAGATATCTACTTGTTGATTTTCGATGGTTTCAATCAACCAACCAAGAAATGCGGCAAATTCATCATAGCGTTTCTGTGAGAACAGCGAACGACCAAGATGCCAGTCTGATGTATGGAGAATATTCATGAAGGCTCCTGAAAAAGAGTTGTACTCATATCACCACAGTATAGGCTGACAGCAGGTGATTCTCAACCTGCAATATGAAGAAACCCGCCTTCCGAAGAAGACGGGTTTTGTGTTTCTGGAGGTGGGGGGATTCGAACCCCCGTCCTAACGTGCCACCCAGGGACGTCTACAAGCTTAGCTGGTGATCAAAATTTCCAAAGTGCGTTAGGTTCACCGGCAAAACGTCCACTCTTTGTAGCCTACTTTAATGTCCCCTCCCCCCATAGGCACTGGGTTGGGTAAGCTCTTACTTTTACAGGTATCCGTTGCTTAAGAGCGGCAGCAGACGGGCCTGTACGTTCTCGTGCTGTTACGCAGCAAGAGCGTATTCTGCTTCGAAGGAGACTTCGTCTTCTTTTTTGGCAGTTAAATGTTTTTGCTAGTTTTAGGAGTTGGCGCTCCGCTTGCAGCCACTGGCCTGATCTTCCGCCAGTCGAAACCGAAACACCCCCAATGGGACTAATCCCTTGAGGTATCTTTACTATACTCAGAATTTACAAAGAAGGCAAGGAGGGCATAAAAGAGCGAAAGTTACACCAGTGATTTTCTTTCCTCAAGTGTTTCTGCAAATATCTCGAGTGCTTCACCGAATTGTTGTAGGTCTGTGAACTGTAAAGTAGCTGATCGATCGTATCCAGTTTTTTGCTTGTTTACGATTACCAGCGAAGCACTATTCTGTAGTGAATGATACGGCAGATTTGCAGCAGGTTGTACCAACAGTGAGGAGCCCAGGACCAGTGTAAGATCACTATGGCTGAACATCTCATATGCCTTGGCTAGTACCAAGGAATCAAGGTTCTCTCCATAGAAGGTGATATCCGGTTTGATCACAGCCCCACACTGCGTACACCGTGGTACTTCCCCGTTCAATACGATAGGGGCAATGGATGCATAGGAGTAGTAGCTATTGCAGTTTGTGCAGTGGTGGTGTTCAGCACTTCCATGCAATTCATAACACTTTCGGCTTCCTGCCTTTTTATGCAGCATGTCAATATTTTGTGTAAATAGACCTCGCACATAGCCTTTTCTCTCCAAGGTAGCAAGACTGGTATGAACCACATTCGGTTGAAAAGAATCCAATGTATACCAGAACTCTCTGGCCCATTCGTAGAAGAGCTCTGGATGAGCATGGAAAAATCCGATACTCAAGATCTCTTCAACTCGATACTCATTCCAACGTTTTGCATATATTCCACTACTGCTTCGAAAGTCAGGTATTCCTGAGAGCGTTGAGATGCCTGCACCAGTAAGCACGACCAGGGAACGGCTTCCCCTGATCATTGCTCTGAGTGTGTTGAATTTTTTCTCGAATGCTTGTTGTTTTTCCATTACACTCCAAATTATACCAGAATTCCGCTATAGGTGTTTCCTTTCAATTCATTCAGGCGAACTGTAACAATACTTCCTTTTTCAGGAGAACCAGAGAAGACGACCATTTCATTGTGCTCTGTCTTCCCGAGCATCTGGGAAGCATCATGCTTGGAAACCTGGGTAACCAATACTTCAACTACCTCATGACTGCGTTTTGTCTTCTCTTCCGCAAAAATTGCATGTTGGAAAGCAATGAGTTCACTCAATCGTCTCTTCCTTATCTCCTCATCCACTTGCCCTTCCATGTCTACGGCCTTGGTGCCCTCTCTGGGATTAAAGTAGTACATGAATGCTTCAAGACACCTCATATGAGAGAGAACATGTAGTGTTTCCTGGTACTCCTCCTCTGTTTCGGAGGGAAAGCCCACCATTACATCGGTGGAAAACGTAATCTCTGGAACTGCTTCCCTGATCTCGTCGATCAGTGAAAGGAATTGTTCCTGAGAGTATTTGCGGTTCATGAGGGAGAGAATTCTCGTTGATCCACTCTGCAGTGGAATATGCAAGTGACGGGCAATCACGTTCTCTTCCTTGATCACCTGTACCAGTTCGCTGGTAAAATCCTTGGGGTGAGGGCTTTCAAAACGTATCCACTTGACCGAGTGTTTTTGAGCTGCCAGGATCTTTAGCAGCTTGGGAAAGTTGATAATTTCCCCATCCTGCTCAAAGTGATAACTATTTACATTCTGCCCAAGCAGGGTTATTTCCTTTACTCCCTTGGAGTCGAGGAAAGCAAATTCCTTCACAATATCTTCAACTGGTCGTGACACTTCTCGTCCACGTACGTAGGGGACAATGCAGTAAGCACAAAAATTGTTACAGCCATTCATGATGGGAATAAAGGAGCTGAATTCACCTTCCTGATAGTAAGATGATCCAAAGGTATAGGACTGGGAGTGCTCGTCCATTTTCCCATCCTTACTGGTGAGAATATTGACGATACGTTGTTTGTCGTTCGTCCCGATCACATAATCTACCTGTGGGGCTTCATCTTTCAGATCCTCTTGCAGGCGTTCTGCCATGCAGCCGGTTACAATCAAGGTAAAAGGTCGCTCTTTCTTGATCCGACCAAAGAAACCAAGTCTTCCCCAGATACGATTATCAGCACTTTTTCGTACAGTACAGGTATTCAAAATAGCGCAATCTGCTTGTTCAGCACTTGCTGCGGGAACCAATCCGGCTCCTTTGAGCTGCAGTTCCAGTGCATTGCTCTCGGCAATGTTCATCTGGCAACCGTAGGTCTCAAGCCAATATGTGTGAATCATTTCACTTCCTTGCTTGCAAACTGCTTTGCAGCTTGCATGGTATTTTTCATAAGCATGGCAATGGTCATTACCCCGACCCCACCGGGAACCGGAGTAATGGCGTAGCAGCGTGGTGAGACGTGTTCATAGTCGACATCACCTACCAGTCGGTAGCCACGCTTACGACTGGCGTCTTCAATTCTGTTAATTCCTACATCAATGACCACTACCCCATCTTTTACCATATCGGAGGTAATAAAGTGGGGTCTCCCTATTGCAGCAATGAGAATATCTGCTTGGCGTGTGATAGATGGGAGATCTTTCGTTCTTGAATGACAGATGGTCACCGTTGCATCTCTTCCCTTCTGCATCAGGAGGCTTGCCATGGGCTTCCCTACAATATTGCTTCTCCCCACGATCACAGCATGCTTGCCTGCGGTCTCTATGTGGTAATAGTCAAGTATTTCCATAACTCCCTTCGGTGTACAGCTCACAAAGCCAGGGTTGCCTATCAGGAGGTTCCCTACGCTCTGAGGATGGAAGCCATCTACATCTTTCTCAACAGCAATGGCCTGAATCACCTGATCAGGATCGAGCCCCTCAGGGAGCGGCATCTGTACCAAGATCCCATGTACAGAAGAATCTGTATTTAATTGATGAATCAGTGCAAGGAGCTGCCCCTGGGAAGTATCAGAGGGAAGATGATAGTCCTTATGGCCAAAACCAAGAGAGAGACATGCTTTCTTCTTCCCGGCCACATAGCTTTGGCTAGCTGGGTCTTCTCCTACCAGAACAACTGCAAGAGTTGGTGCATACCCATAATTCCCCAAGAATTGTTTTGCTTCCTCGGTGAGTGTATCATAAACGTTTTGCGCTACTTCTTTTCCTGATAGTGTCTGCATGTCTTGCTCCTCAATATCCCATACAGTACCGCAAAATACCAACGTATGGCAACAAAGGTAAACCGTCTGTTTGCTTTTCCATTCTTCTGTTACTATACTTTTCAGTGGGTATGAAGCTATGCTATTGTAACTGACAGGAAACCACCTTGTTTCCTGTACATATACTGAGGTACCGAATGAAAAAATTACTACTGTTACCACTATTCCTTTTCTTGCTCTCAGCTTCTCTCTTTGCAGCTGACACCTATGATAAAGGAAATCAAATCTTCTCTTTCAAGATAGGAACCACCATTCCTGCATTTACCCATTTCTTTTCTGATGATTCTCCATCAACGTTGGTCGGTCCGGGAGAAGAGAATACGGGTATGAAGGTTGGCGGATATGGTGCCATTAGTTATCAGGTGTTTAATACTCCAAAGACCGCAATTGGTGGTGAGATCGGGTATAACTTCAATTTTTCTGCAGCCAAGATGTTGTTCACTGCAGTTCCTTTTTACGCAAAGTATTCATATGTCCCTGTCCAGGGTGAATGGGACCTGCCCATTTCCTTTGGCCTGGGTGGAGCGTACATTAAGTACAATGACGCTTCCATGATGACCATGTACGCAAACATGGAAGTTGGTGTCACTTGGTTTCCTGGAGAGAACTGGGGGTTTGGTATCAATACCGGACTTTGGTTGATCCCCGAGTTTAACTACTATGAAGATTTGCAACAAGACAATGCGCTCGTGGGTTTTGTACCCATCACCCTCTCCATCAGTTACAGACAATAGGAGTCCTTCCCATGAAGAAAAAACATATATTGACATCGATTGCACTTACACTTCTCCTCTCTTTCATGCTGCTTAGCTGTAATGCCGATGCAACTGCAGGTCTATTTAGGCAGATCAGTGAATCCAAGGCTCCTGTAGGGATTGTCTACAAGCAGATTGTGGGGCTAGACTCCACTGGATCAAAAACCTTGTACTATTTGACTGATGAAGGTCTCTACTCAACCAATGGTACCAGTTCGCAAAAGCTGGTAGCTAATAAAGAAGGAAATATTATTCAATCTGCATATCTAGATACTACTGCGGCTAAGGTTGTGTTCCAGACAAATGATGGTACCAAAAAAATGTATAGCTATGACCTTACAACAGGAACTTTAGATAGTGCTGCAATCGCCGATTTTTCAACATATGATACCGTGAAGCTATTGGCTAATGGGTTGGTGCTTGCCAAAGATGGTGTTACCAATACATTTAAGTTCTATAATTATAGTGACTCTTTGACTGTGATAGCAGGAACACCAGTGGTTAGTGGATATGCGCTGGAAGCTGTGCTACAGCTGAGTGGAAAGGAGCACTTGGGAGTATCTGCGACTGCCCCACTACTTGTCTCTTTGACAGATGGTAGTGATTACAAACACTTCTATTATGATGGGGCTACAGTCACTGAACTCAATTCATCAACAAGTGGCTTAAGATTTGCCTCTATGGCAGTTATCAATTCCGATGTATATCTCCTTACCACTGATGGTAAGCTGTATGCAGCAGCAACCCCCTCTGCAGCTACGTTCAACCTGATGCATGACACAAATGAATCGTATGAAAAACATGCATTCATGTATGCTACCAGTGATGGTACTACCACAAGACTTATTACCAAGCCAGAAGGAATCAATGAGCCACTCTATGTAATCAGTTTTCCAGATACTACGGTAGCTGACACTGCTTCTGTTATGTACAGTACCATCCGTGAAGGATATGGAGCCTATCTTGATGCAGCAGAAATTGTAGATAGCTATGAGAAGAGTGTAAACGTATTGTTGGTAGCTACTCTAGAAAATGGTATGTATGAGATTGATATTGCTGGAGATGATTCGTCTAATTCAGAAGAGTACACCCTATAACAGTTATTGGAATTATTATCACCATAGCTACCCTACCAAAGGTAGTTATGGTGTTTAATCACAAGTCGCTCAAGAATCTAAAGGCTCAGAGAAATTTTCAAATAAAGGAAGATTCAATTGTGGCAATCCTGCTTTTTGCAGGGATTCAGATACAGATTGTCTAAAATAGGGATGCAAGATCCTTGGGGCAACACCATTTAGGAAGGCATCCATATGTTCTTTTTCAATCATAATTTCATTCTCTAATGTAATTGATAGATTGTAAGTAATATCTAGGCTAAAGAAAATTCCTTCTCTATCTTTCTTGGACCTTGCTGTTTCTTTTGAAGAAGCTGAAAAGATATAGGGAATCTTGATATCAATCTCTTTTCCCTTTTGTTTGAAAGAGACCTTCTTGTCATCAATAAAAAAATTATAGTATAACGAAGCTCCAGATTTTATCTTGGTTTGATCGAAATAATAACAGTACTCAGGAATCGTTACAGTATCGATGTTCATTTCTGCAAGTAATTCTTCAAGTATCATGATTACATCCTTTTTTTTGTAGGGAAATCCATCACATTGGATTGTGAATTCCATTGAGTAGTGACAGATTCACTATTAATCTCCAATTTTCCAGTTCCTGATGTTAAGGCTTTTATTTCTTGTCTTGCATACCTATCAGCAATAGCCTCGATGAAACGGGTTTGGGTTTCAATAACAGAACTTTTTCCTGCAAGAATTTCGCTTACATAATAATTCAAGCTTACTCCATTAGATTTAGCCTGAAGTGATAATTGCTTATGCAACGTAGGGGTGACTCTTACAATAAACTTTCCACTGTAAGATTTACTGTCTATATTTTCTGGTTCTGGTATGGGCAACCCCTTCTCAAGGCTGTAGGATAACCACGTTTCTTTTGCATCCTCAATCATCTCTAGGGCCTCTTCAACAGTATCCCCTACAGAACAGCAACCTTCGAGTTCCTTTACTGAAATAAAATATGTTCCATCGTCCTCTTTTTTAAACTCATAGGTATAAGGTAATTTCAAATAATCTTCAATTTTCTTCATCTAGAAGGTCCTCCAAACTAAAGATTCTAACTGCTTGTCTTATATAACATGCCTTAACAGGCTTTTTTTTGGGAACAGTTAGTCGTGCATTAGAACCAGGAAGATGGAAAATAAAATGACTTCCTTTTCCATCACGTCGTTCACATCCAATATTTATTAGCACATAGGTTAGTTCTTCATAGCTAATATTGTTTGGTTGTGTTTTCATCTTTGTTACAAGTTTGATCAATCTTGATGACACACAACCACTCCTATTTATGTATAGTGATACTATATTTAGTATCTATAATCAAGCATAGAATATCAAGACGTATTGGAAGCGTCTACAAAACCTTATTGATCTTGAAGGAACTCAACGCAAAATAGTTCATTATTAATTACTAGAAATTATGAAACAATGAATTTACGGCATCAGTATTAAGTTAAAGAAAACATAATTGCATATGAATAGTTTTACTAGTAATTCACCACCTTTGAAACATTAATTAAGCTTGCTGAATAACTTTAATTCATCCAACTTTCCTTCGTATCAAAGACCTGGTAATGCTTGGCATCATCCATGACAACCTTCACCAATCCATCATTCAGCGTAAGATGATATTCAGCTCCATACTTCTTGTAGTTGTTGTAAACCGTCATGCTGTCGAGCTGGTCGTGCATTGCCACAACAATATCTGCATCAAGGGTGCGAATCCAACGAAGACTATTTGAAGTATCCCCTCCATGATGATTGGCTTTAGCAACATCACTCTGGATTGCATCTCCATACTTCTGGGTAAGCTTACGTTCTTGGATCATATACAAATCACCAGAGAACCATGCAGTAGAGCTACCATACTGAAACTGCAGGGCAAGTGAGTGATTATTCACGAATTGCGTTGAGTTATCAGGAAAGTTCTTTGGATACACTATCTCACGTGGAGGATTGAATACTGCAACCTTAATTGATTCACCAAAGTAAAAAGAATCCCCCTCAGCAAGGATAGTCGTAGGTATTTGATTTGCTTCGGCTGCCATAAGCGCTGCCTGATTCGTATTTGTAGGATACTCCAATGCAGAGCGATAGATCTGATGAATAGGATAAGAAGCAGCAATGCTTGGAAATGCTCCTATATGGTCGATATGTGGATGAGAAGCGACGAATATGTCTATCTCCTCTACTCCCAATGCATTGAGTGCTTCCTGGACTTGTGGCGCACTTTCAGGGTGTCCACAATCGAGGAGCATTACCTGCCCTTCAGGACTGATGAGAATGGTTGCATCCCCACTCTTGTCCTCAGCTGTTTCGCTTACCTCAAGATCAAGAAAATAGATGGCAAAATCACCTGGATGACGTACCAGCAAATTGGAAGCAAACAAAGACAGTGCCATGAAAAGTAGAAGCACTATAACTACATTACGTTTTCTCTGCATGAATACTCCTAAACCAATTTTAAGACAGAATCACAATAATTGGTAATGACTCCGTCCACTTTCCAGGTTTTCATATCGTGCATACGATCAAGGCTATCGACAGTCCATACATTCACCTTTACCCCATGGTCATGGCATTCATCAACTGCCCGCTGTGTAAGGGATACCCCGTTGGGATGATAATATTCAACACCAAAGCTTGCACAATAAGCGCCAGCTGCTCCAAGACCTTTTGCATCAACCAGAAATGCACAAAGTATCGAGCTGTCAAGTTGTTTCATTCTGATTACTGAACCATGATTAAAAGAGCTGATAAGGCATTGATCTTTCAAATCATGCTTATTGATTAAATCCAATGTATCTTGTTCAATTCCTTGGTAGTAGTAACGATCGGTCTTGATTTCTATATTGGTATATATTCCATGGTTTCTTGCCCATGTGAAGTACTCATCAAGTGTTGGAATTGATTGGAAAGTATTGGTTGTTCCAGCATTACATTTACGCAGCTCTGCTAGGGTGTAGTCACGCACAAACCCTGTAGCATCAGTTGTTCTATCCAGCGTTTCATCATGGATGATAACCAGTGAACCATCTTTTGAGAAATGTACATCCAATTCAATGGCAGTACACCCAGCTTCCAGTGCTTTCTCAAAAGCAAGCATGGTGTTTTCGGGATATACACCACTAAATCCTCTATGTGCAATAACTTTCATATATTTCCTACCTTATTTCATTGCTGTCTTTTCATACCCGGTAAGCATATATTTCTGGAAGATGAAAAACAGTACAATAACTGGGAGGACACTCATGACTGCACCTGCCATAATCTCATGGTTGTTCATGGTATCAAGTCCTGCAAAGGTATTGCGGAGATGGACCAAGCCAACAGTCAATACTCGTCGTACCTCATTCTTGGCAATGATCTTCGGCCAGAAATAGGAATTCCATCCATTGGTAAAAGTAACTAATGTAATGGTGATCAAGGTGGATTTACACATAGGTACGAGTACTCTCGTTATAATACCCAGCCTCCCCATTCCATCTATCTTGGCTGCTTCTATATAGGAATCGTCTACGGTAAGAAATGCTTGCCGCATCATGAAAATATAATAGGGAGAGACCATTTCTGGTAGAATCAGGCCAAGGAATGTGTCGGTAAGCTTCCAATTTGCAAACATGATATACAAAGGAATGAATGTCACTTGCAAGGGAATCATGAGTGCACCAAGTACCAATACAAACAAGACCTTCTTTCCTTTGAACTTTCCTTTGGAAAACCCATAGGCTGCTAGTACGCCTGTGACGACCTGACTGATAAGGATACCTGCAGTCATTACGATTGTATTGTAGTAATACTTGCTGAAATTGGCACGTTGCATTACATTCGAGTAATTTTCAAAATGCCACTCCTTTGGCCAGAAGGTTGGAAGCGCAAGCAGTATTTCTTCCTGTGATTTTACCGAAGAAATGAACATCCAATATAATGGAAATACCATGAATAATGTCACAAATACAGCTAATGCATATTGCAGGATTGTGAGTACCTGCTTCCTTTTGATAGCCTTCTCGTTCAGCGATCGTGCTTGCTCTTGTGTTATTGTATCACGCATCATAGTTCACCCTCCTGTTGGAGATTTTCATCGTAGCAGCGGTGATAGCTAGCAGCACGAGGAAGAAGACTACTGCAATGGTGGATGCACGATCCATTCGGAAATCTTCCATCGCATACTTGTAAATCATGAAAACAATTACTTCAGTGGAACGGTATGGCCCTCCAGAAGTAAGTACATCTACCGATTGGAATACCTTCATAGCAGAGATAAAAGTTGTCACAAAAAGGAAAAGTGTAGTTGGAGAGAGAAGAGGTAGAGTGATTCTTGAAAATTGGATCCACTTGCTTGCACCATCTATTGAGGCCGCTTCATAGTAGTTCTTGCTGATACCTCGCATTGAAGCAATATAGATCATCATGCCATAGCCAACTGTTCTCCATCCTGTCAGCATAAGAATTGACAGCAGGGCGCGGTTTCGGTCACCCAACCAATTGACGCGTTCTCCCCCGAATTGTTCAATGAAAAAGTTAAGAATACCGTTCTGTGTATTCAATATCCATATGAAGACAACTGCTGCGCTGGACATAGCTACATATTTTGGGAGAAATACTAGAGCACGCATGACGGAAAACGATGCAGTGATTCGGTTCATGATAAGCGCAAAGATCATACCACCAACGATAGTGATGGTAAGTTCTCCAAGGGTAAAGAGCGCTGTTACTTTCAGAGAATTCAAGAGATACTTTGTGCCAGATCCCTGAAACAACCAGATCCAGTTCTTCAGTCCCACATATTTATAGTTATCATTGATCAAATTCCAATTGGTGAAACTGATTCTTACCACCTGTACTACTGGATAGTAAATGAACAGCCCTAAAAAAAGTAGTGCAGGAAGAACAGTTGCAAAGTCCTTTCCTGATTCTGTACGTCTTTGTAGTGGAGTACGTTGTTTCATGATACCAAGCATTCCTTATTTGCAAGATAATGCCGCCGGTACATCACTGTACCGGACGGCAAAACATAATGAAGACACATTACTCAGAGTCTGCAAGAACCTCATCAATCTCTTCAGCCATGTATTCAAGATTGGATTCTACATCCACACCCTCGATCATAATCTGGTCAAGATATGATTTCCAGATAGTTGCCAATTGGTTCCAACCTGGATGCTGGATTCTTGGATTAATCTCATCAAGATTGTCAAAAATTGCCTTGAAGGCAGGTTTTCTCTCCAAGAACTCATCACCTTCTGAACTGGAAAGAACTGAGTTTCTCGTTGGGATGTAACCAGTGCCATCTGCCCACTTCATGTTAACATCCTTACCGATCAGGTACTGCAGGAATTCCCATGCAGCGTTCTTGGTCTTTTGGTCATTCTTTGCAGGAATTAGCAGAACACTTCCACCAATCTCGCTTATCTTGGTATCGCCGGCAGGAAGCCAAGCCATTCCGAGTTCAAAGCTGTCTCCAATCAAACCAGTATAGAGATTGTACAAGCTACTTGTATGAATAACAGAGAATGTCTTTTGATCGACAAAATTCTGTCTCATATTGGAAGAAGCACTTGTTCCACTTGCCCAATAGGTATACCCATTATTGACCCAGTTCTGGAACTTCTTGGTGAGATCAACAGAGATGGGACCGGCAAGATCAGTACTTACTCGATCTTCATTGACAATCTTTACACCGCTATTGAGGTACATCGGTTCAAAGTACCACTGGTCCCAACCGGGGATGATGATCGCCCAGCGATCAGTAGTGCCATCGCTGGATACCTTGCTTGCTTTCTTCATGAATGCATCAAGATCATCAATTTTCTTGGGAATAACAATACCTTCTTTGTCCGCCATGGTCTTATTGTAGTAAATAACCTGTGTGGAAATAAGGAATGGTAGTGTTACTTGCTTGCCTTCATAACTGGTTGCAGCAATCATACCTTCACCAAAGTCATCGATATCATACCCAGTTGCTTCAATGTAAGGGGTTAGATCTTCAGTAAGACCACCTTTACCATATTCAGCAACATAGGGAGTGTTCGCTACAGTAAGGGCAGGAAGACCACTACCTGCTGCATGAGCGGCAACCAAGGTTTCGTTTACCGTAGCATAGTTACCAATGTATTTTGCCTCCACAGTAACCAAGGAATCGCTGTTATTGAAATCTCCAACAATTTCCTCGACCAATGGCCAATACTGCTGCTCAAGAGCATGCCACCATTCGATCGTGATCGGTTCGGTTACTTCGTATGATACAGCTGCTTTTGCAGGAGCGGCTGTTTCTGCTGCACCACCGGCGAAGAGCATACCTATTGCGACTAATGAAATAGTCATAAGAAGTAGCAATTTTTTCATGTTTTTCCTCCTAGTGTGGGGTTATCCCATCAGTAAGTCTACGTTCTCTACTCCCATATGTCAAAGAAAATTTGTTAATATAATGATAAAGAACTGTAAAGAATGTATAATAAAAAATTGAAATATTAAGCTAAATTTATCTGATGAATAGATACGACCGACCAATATGCGATGTTATATCAATACTGATTTAAATACCAATACGAATATAGAGTGCGCGTACAAACATTGTTGAAAGTGCACAGGCCAATCCTGCTGAAAAAAGGATGGTTACAGGAGCATAATACAGTGAAAGGATGAATAATCCGGAAATTACTAGAACAGTGATGCTTACTGGAAGATGCTTGAACCCCAAGATACATGAAGAAGCTAGTAGAGTTTTCAAAGACTGTTGTTTTCTAGAAAGCAGGGGAAATACATGTACCGATCCAACTAATACCAATAGCATGAGACTTATAGCTACAAAGAAAAGCATTGGGATCTGCTGTAGAAAAAACCAAGCATCAAAAACCAGAAAGGCTAAACATACGGCGATTAGGAGAAATACAATAGTAGCTTTGAGAAATACACGCTTGAACGTTGTGAAGAAGGTCCTGACAACGTACCCTTCATTACCATCCAGTACATTGAAACAGTATGAATAGAGACTCACTGTAGCAGCACCTATGGTTATGATGGGGAGGCTGGAAATAAACCAAAGCAATCCTGCAAAGGCCAAATAGTACAGCTTCAGCAGAAAAGCCCATACAACGTTATCAGGATCAAAAATAGTATTGATATTCATAGTAATTCCCCTCTATTCACCGTACTATGATAGGGAGTTTAGGAACATGAGGCAACCAATAATGAGTTTAAGAGGTACATTCAAGACAATACCATCAAAATCACTAGCTTTTCTCTTCATTCTGATCTTACTGGTCGGAGTATATATCGGTGATTTGTTCATTCAAAGACAAAAGGAAATTGTTTTACAACTGTTTGTGGCCAATGATGAGCAAGATGTTTTCCAGGCAAGCTCTCTGGAAAAGGAGCTTGGAAAGTTGTTCAACATTCAGAAGAATCAAAGGATTATTGTTGACGACTCTCTCTATGTGGTTTTTGGGAGTGCTGACCGATATATTGAATCGAGTCTTTCAAAGATTTATGCCTATATGGCAGCCAAGGAACTTGATATCCTGATAGCACCACCTCATGTAGCAGAGCATTACATTTCCGGTTTGCCCATGACTGATCTCTCTACACTGGTGGAAGCGTATCCCTCACTAGAGATCATCACCCCATATCTGGAAATGGCTGAGGACAGTAATGGACAAAGAAAAACATACCTACTCAATCTTGAAGGAAGCAGGTATGCTAATTCTGATGCATCAGTGCTAGTCATTCCAGAAAGTGCCCCAAACAAGGAAGCAATCATTGGTTTCCTGGAATATCTATTTGAAAAATAAGTTGGCTTAGTCTCCCCTTACCTCATGGAGGATATTCCTGACCTCTTCATCCTGGAACTGCTGATCAATCTCCTGACTGCTGAGGCCTAGGAACTCGAGACAGTTATAGAGGATCCAACGCTCATCATCAGGGCTGTTAAGGACATGTTTACGACAGAAATAATCAGGTTGTACTGGAAGGGGTTCTTCCTTCTTGTAGAGAGGAACCTTGTAATCGAAGACAGCAATCTTGAGGTCCTCACGGGGTATCCCCTTACGCATGATGATTTCTGCCAATGCATTGACCGTTTTTCCTGTATCAAAAATATCATCAACCAAGAGGATCTTATCACCTGTTCTTAGGTGCTCAGGACTGTATGTCCATCCGTCTACCATGACATTTGTCTGGGTTCGCAGGTACCCATAGGAACGGGCAACAACAGCAGCATAAAAAACGGGTCTACCCTGTTCTCTGATACGTACCATCTTGTAATATTCACTAAAGACGTTTGCCATATAGGCACCACCCCTGAGTGAAGCATAAATAATATCCGGAACGAAATGATCTTCCTTGTACATCTGATGCGCTAGCTTCAATGCACTGTCACGAATATCATCGCATGTAATGAATTCTTTAATTACCATAGAAAAGACCCCCAGGGACTAGAAAACCGTCAGAACTTCCAAGCCATGTTTTGTAATAGCAACAGTATCCTCAAAATGTGCAGATGGCAACCCGTCTGCCGTAACGACTGTCCAATCATTTGAAAGAAGTCTTACTTTATGGGTTCCCAAGTTGATCATAGGCTCAATAGCCAATACCATGCCCTCCCGAATACGAGGGTTTGGCAAATAGGAGCTGGTGTAGTTTGGAATTTCAGGCTCCTCATGTACATCAAGCCCGACACCATGGCCACAGTAGTCTCTCACAACTCCATATCCATGCTTTCTGGCATGTTTGTAGACAGCAGCTCCAATATCCTGGATCCGAGCTCCTTTTTGAGAAGCCGCCTCAATACCGAGACGCAGACTCTCTTCTGTGACATCACAGAGCTGCTGGTACTCATCCTTGGTCTTTCCAACGATGAATGTCCTTGCCATGTCGGAAAAGTGCCCATTCATGTTGATACCCAGATCAACATCAACCAGATCGCCTTCCTGAATAATTCGTTTCTTCGAAGGAATCCCATGGATTACCTCCTCATTGACTGAAATACAGGCTGTAGCAGGAAACCCCTCATAATGAAGGAATGCAGGGACCCCTTTATGGTTCACAATAAACTGGTAACAGTACTGGTCAATATCAAACGTGGACATCCCTTCCTGTATATAAGAGGAGAGGTTATGCATAAGCTCAGCTGTGAGATGACAAGCTTCTCGTATGCCAGCAATCTGTGCTTCAGTCTTTAAACGAATCATCGGTATGTTGCTCCTGAATAGGGAAAAGCTGTTTCTGCATCGCATCCAGAATCCCATTGATGAACTTATAGTTTACTTCAGTGGAAAAATCCTGACTCAGCTTTACCGCTTCGTCAATAATGATATGAGGATGGATATCCCCAAACATGAGGCAGAAAACACTCATCCTGAGAATATTCCTGTCTACAATATCAATTCGCTCCAGAGGACGATTGAGTGAAAACTTACTGATCGATTCATCAATCTTCTCAAGATTTTCCAATGTACCCCTTACAAGATACATACCATAGAGTTTTACATCATCCTCGAGTAAGCTATATTCTTCATCAGTGATACCACTGAAGATGTACGGTATGGATTCCAACGCAAGTGTATGATTGAAGTCCATTGCATAGAGAGTCTGTAGCGCTAATTCGCGTGCTTTATGTCGTGTTTTCATGTTATTTATACAAAATATTAACAGTGGCAGATTTTCTCAAATCATCCACCAGGCTGTTGATCGCCGCATAGTAGTTCGATTGTTGCTTTGCGGCAGCAAGTTCACTTCTGATGTACTGTTCTACCGTAGTGGAAGTGGTTGGACTGATCTGATCCTCCAACTGAAGAATCTTGGTATCATTGTACGCAAGAATTTTTAGGATATGGTATCCGGTATTGCTGGTTACTACATCACTGACATTTCCCACATCTGTAGTGAATGCCACATCAAAGAAAGCATCTCCAAGACCAGCAAGCGCTTCAGTATTATCCATGGTCAGCCAACCAATATCACCAGCCTTATTCTTGCTCTGAGTATCTTGTGAGTACTGGACCACTGCTTTCTCAAATGAAAGGGATCCGCTCTTGATATCTCTTGCAACATTTTCCAGAAGCGTCTTGTTCTGTGAGTCTTTCTGGGAGTCATTGGTAAAAGGAATATAGATATGACTCAGTTTCACTGTTTCAGGGCTGACAAAACGAGTCTTGTTCTTGCGATAGAAGGAGCTAACTTCAGCGTCAGAGATCTGGACCTTTGCACTAAGCATATCGGCTTTCTTCATACGTACATAGGAGTCAACCATCAACTGTTCCTGGATAGCTTTGCGATATGCATCAACAGAACCGAAGTTATTGGTAATAATCTGGTCGAATTGTGCATCGGTGAATGCCTGCCCAGAAGAAGCCTCAAGATTGGCCTTCTGGGAATCATAAGCACTATCTACCATCGCATCAGTTATCTTGACACCATCACGGGCAGCACCCTGACGAAATAGTTCATTGTTGATCAGAAGATTCAATACCTGCAGTGGGTCAACGCTTTCAGGGTCTTCTCCCTGCTCTGCTGCACTTGCCTTGTACTGTGCTACTTCTGCATCAAGATTTGCCATGCTGATGGGTGTGGTCTTGGTGAGCCTCACTGTTGCGGCAGGGGCACCAATCGTTGCAGCAAAGGCCATTGTGCCGATGAGCAGAATGACAGCCAAAACACTAAATCTACGTTTCATATAACAACTCCTAAGAATATCTTCTCATAAGGTACTACCAACAGAATCGGGAATCAATCAGATTTTCACATGTTTACCGACAGCGCGAGCAAGATCAACCTTGTTGATTATCTCACTTTTCTTCAGGAACATCCCTTCCCTCTCCATTGTTTTCATCAACGTCTGGAGTGTTTTCATGGATCGGACACCCCCTTTCGTGATAAAAGCCATGCATCGTTTTCCAGAAATGCTACCAGCTGTCTTCAGGAACCCAGAAACAGTGTTTGGTATTTTCCCACCAAAGAACGTGAGTGTCTCGGTCCCGATGATCAGATAATCATAGAAAGAAACAATCTTACCCGCTTCGAGGGACATATCGAATACATCCACCATATGACCTTGGGAGGAGATACCTTCCGACAACGCATTGGCGATTGCCTTCATTTTATCATTCCCCTTCGATGCTGGTGCATATAATACGCAAACTTTCATAGACACTCCCTTGAAACAGCAACCGACCGCATGTCTGCGGCCGGTAGTCGATAGTTATTGGAACAGCGACCGTCCTAGTTGGCTTCAGTAACTGTTTCAGCTGCTGCTGCACCTTCGCCACTTGTCCACCAATCGGTAGTCTGTTGAACCTGTTCCGTAGTGACGGAATCGAGCAACTCATCCTGTGATGGCGATTTGTTCACGAAAGCCACCAAAAGGGCCAATAGCAAGAACAAGACTGCAAGCGTCCCTGTAGCCTTGGTTACCACACTGCTTGTGTGGGACCCAAAGGCGGTATTGCTTCCACCACCAAAAATTCCGCCCAGGCCTTCACTATGCTCATCCTGTACTGCGACAAGGAAAATCAACAGAAGACTGACGACGACGAATAATACCAACAGAATAATGCTCAAAACACCCATTTTCTCTTTACTCCGAATACTTACTTATCAAAGTTCACAATCGGAAGGAACTGCTCCACGGAAAGGGAGGCACCACCAACCAGTGCGCCATCGATATGTTCTTTAGACATCAAGGCTTTCACATTCGAAGCCTTCACTGAACCACCATACTGTATAATCAGCTCTTCTGCAACACCCTTATTGTAGAGTTTTTCAACAAGACTACGAACATAAGCATGTGCAGCGTCAGCATCTTCAGGGGTTGCTGTCTTTCCCGTCCCAATAGCCCAAACAGGTTCGTAAGCCAATGTGATATGCTTCATCTGCTCTGCAGAGACACCCTTCAGACCTTCTTCTACCTGTCGGCTCAATACTTCTTCAAGTTTACCTGCCTCACGTTCTTCCAGGGTCTCACCGATACACAGATCGACATCCATGCCCTCAGCGAGTGCAAGCAACACCTTTCTGTTGATGAAAGCATCTGTTTCACCATAAAGGGCACGTCTTTCACTGTGCCCAAGAATAACGTTGGTAACTCCAAGATCCTTGAGCATGGTTGCACTCACCTCACCAGTGAATGCACCCTTCAGGTTGTCGCTCATGTTCTGTGCAGCAACAATAATCTCAGAGCCCTTGAGTGCTTCGAGCACAGCAGGGATTGTGACGTAAGGGGGAGCAACCATCACCTTTGTGTTTGTTCCTTCCACTGCCTTTGCAAGCTCCTGAGCGAAGGCTGCACCTTCTCTTGGAGTCATGTTCATTTTCCAGTTTCCAGCGATATAGGGTTTTCTCATCTTATTTCTCCAATGCCTTGATTCCTGGAAGAACCTTTCCTTCGAGGAACTCGAGCGAAGCACCGCCACCGGTACTTACGTGACTGATCTTGTCTGCCAAGTCGAACTTGTTGATAGCTGCAACAGAGTCACCGCCACCAACAACAGAGGTAGCTTGACTCTCTGCAAGTGCCTTGGCAACGGTAAGGGTTCCCTCAGCGAATGCATCAAACTCAAATACACCCATCGGACCATTCCAAACAACACTCTTTGCCTTGGTGACCGCATCAACGATCAAGGATATGGTTTTGGGGCCAATATCCATACCGATCAGGTTCTCTGGAATATCAGTGGAATCAACACTGACAGCCTTTGCATCTTCCTTGAACTCAGCTCCACAGAGATGGTCAACTGGAAGAATTACCTGTACACCCTTCTCTTTTGCTTTTGCCAGGAAGGAAGAAGCAACATCCTTGTACTCTTCTTCAACCAGACTCTTTCCAATGGTGTGGCCTTGGACAGAAAGGAATGTATATGCCATTCCACCACCGATGACTATCGTATCACAAGTTTTTACCAGACTTTCCAAGACGCTAATCTTACTGGAAACCTTGGAACCTCCGATGATGGCAACAAAAGGCTTTTCAGGGTTGCTTAAGAGCGGTGCCATAAACTTAACTTCCTTTTCAATAAGGAAGCCTGCATAGGAAGGCAGATAGTGGGACACCCCTTCGGTAGAAGCGTGGGCACGGTGTGCTGTTCCAAAAGCATCATTTACATAGACATCACCCAAGGAAGCAAGATTCTTTGCAAAATCGGGATCATTGCCCTCTTCTTCACTGTAGAAACGGACGTTTTCCAACAAGAGAACATCACCAGCTTTCATTGAAGCAACCTGTCTGGTAACCTCTTCGCCGATTACATCACTTGCAAGTTGGACATCTTTGCCCAGCAGTTCACTGAAACGCTTTGCAATTGGTGCCATGGAGAATTCAGGGTTTTTCTTCCCTTTTGGTCGTCCACGATGGCTCATGACCACAAGTGATGCACCGTTATCCAACAGATACTTAAGGGTAGGAAGTGCAGCTCTTATACGTGTATCATCAGTAACCACGCCATCCTTGATGGGTACGTTGAAATCTACACGAATCAAGGCTTTCTTGCCTGAAAAATCACACTCTCGAATGGTATTTAGAATCATAGCTTTCCTCTATATTTCGATGGTAATCGTTAGCAAGGAAATCAGGCCTGTAGAAACAGGCCTGACATTCACAGTAACACAGAGTTATTTAACCAGCTTCTTTGCAAGGTCAACAACGCGGTTGGAGTAACCCATTTCGTTGTCATACCAGCTGATAACCTTGAACATTTTCTCGCCCATCTTCATGGTAAGATCAGCATCAAGGATTGAGGAGTGGGTGTTGCCTACAATATCGCGGGAAACGATGGGATCCTCAGTGTACTGAAGAACGCCCTTCATGGCACCCTCACTGGCTTTCTTCATTGCTGCATTCACTTCTTCAACAGATGCATCCTTCTTCAAGGTTACCACAAGGTCAACAACTGAACCGGTTGGGGTTGGAACACGCATTGCCATACCGTTAAGCTTGCCCTTCATCTCGGGGATAACCAAACTAACAGCCTTGGCAGCACCCGTGGTGGTAGGAATAATGGAAAGTGCTCCAGCTCTTGCTCTTCTCAGATCCTTATGGGGCTGGTCAAGCATTACCTGGTCGTTGGTATAGGAGTGAACAGTGGTCATCAAGCCCTCTTCAATGCCAAAGCTGTCATTGAGAACCTTAACGATAGGAGCCAAGCAGTTGGTAGTGCAACTTGCGTTGGAGTAAGCAAGAAGGCTGTGATCGATAGCATCATCATTGACACCACAGACAACGGTCTGGTCAATCTGGTCCTTAGCAGGAACGGTAAGGATAACCTTCTTTGCTCCAGCCTTGATATGATCCTTGTAACCGCCCTTTGGGCCTTCAGCAACAGAGAAAACACCAGTGGATTCGATTGCTACATCAACACCAAGCTCCTTCCAAGGAAGTTCGCTGGGAGAGCGTACTGCAAATACAGGAATGTTTTTACCATCAACGACGATAGCATTGTCTGTTACTTCAACGCTCTTGGAGTATACTCCATAGGTGGAGTCGTATTTCAGAAGGTGGGCCAAGGTCTTGGGATCAGTAAGGTCATTGATGCCTACAATCTCGATGTCCTTGTCTTCAAAAGCGATCTTGAAAACATTGCGTCCGATTCTTCCGAAACCATTAATTGCAATTTTCATTGTTTGTTTCCTCCGGGAAATGTAATTGTGTATCGATATTAATATACTGTTTTCCTTCTACAAGGGTCAACGTATATATATTATGTTTTGACAACCAATTTCAATTGGTTGATCTTATGGCCATCAATATCCTCAACGGTAAAAATAGCCTCATCATCCTCAACAGACTCATCCTTGAGTGGGATTCTCCCAAACAGTTCAAAGACATAGCCTCCCACTGTTTCATACTCCTCTTCTGATAGATGCAAGCCTACTGACTCATTCAAATCTTCAATGGAAGTTCTTGCATCGACAACAAACGTATTGTCATCTAGCTTTCGCATTCCATCATCTTCGTCATCATCAAATTCATCCTGGATATCACCAACAATGACCTCCAGAATATCTTCCATACAGACAATACCACTCACACCGCCGTACTCATCAATAGCAATGGCAATATGGACTTTTCTCAATTTGAATTCTCTGAGCAAATCATCAAGATGCTTGCTTTCAGGAATAAAATACGGCTGTCTCATCAGTGTCTTGGCATCAAATACATTGTCTATGCCATTACGAATGATGTCCTTAGCATATAAAACACCAACAATATTGTCTATTGTCTGCTCATATACTGGATAACGGGAGTATCCTTGTTCCTGAATAATCCCATACAACTCATCAATCGTGATATCACTACTGATAAACTGGACATCGACCCGGGGAATCATAATCTCCTTAACAGTCTTATCCCGCAGTTCCTGAATGCCCTCGATCATCGTCTGCCGCTCTTCCAACTCTGCTTTAAATCGTTCTTCACGATTGTCAGAGCGTTTCTTGAACAGACTTTTCCATGGCAAGCTCAACGTTTGCTCCCCCTCAATTGATGGAGAAGTTCCTCTTGCTTGATCAACATCGGCTCATCAGCATCATTGCTGGAATGATCTTCACCGAGAAGGTGAAGCAAGCCATGGATCAAGAGGCGAAACAACTCTTCATCTGGTTCTACACTAAAGGATAGTGCATTTCTTTTCAAGGCATCAAGAGAGATTACCATGTCTCCCAGTACCCTGATTTCCTCTGGCGGACCATCAATCAATCCTACTTGTACTTCAGGCCAAGAAAAATCTTCTACATCTTCCTCCTGAACAAAAGAGAGGATATCTGTAGGTTCGTCCTTGTCGCGATACGTTCTATTCAGATCCTGAATCGTATCATCACTTACAAAGCTAACAGAACATTCACAGCTTGGCTGTCCAAGCAGTGCGAGCACCTTTTCCAGATGTTCAACAACCATCTGGGATGGTGCCTGTTCGGCATACTGCTCATCCTCATAGGAAACATCGATATAATATGTATTCATTGTCCTGGTTATCCTTTCTGCTCTGATGGATATTCAATACGGCGATGATCACGTCCTAGCAATGTTTGCACAAACGCATCCTCTATCTGATCAAGGTCTGTAAGGGAAAGTTGGCTGTTCTTGAGTTGGTCCCTCTCCAGTTTTCCCATGATGAGCGAGTGTACCAGTTTTTCATACTTCGAGTGGTTTGGCCGTTTCAAGGTCCGGCTGGCAGCTTCCACGCAATCAGCAAGCATTACAATGGCAGATTCAGGAAAAGCTGGTGGATTTCCATTATATTTGAAGTCATCCTCTTTTACATCCATTCCCGCAGCTTGTGCCTGGTTCTTTGCCTCATTATAGAAGAATTGAATGATATCATTGCCATGGTGTTGACTGATGATATCCAGCACCTCCTGAGGAAGACCTGCCTCCCTTCCCTTCTCCAATCCAAGCTTCACATGGCTCTTGATGATTGCCGCCGAGAGGGATGGTTTGATTTCATCATGTTTGTTTTCCCCACTCTGGTTCTCGATGAAGTATTCAGGATGGTCAGCCTTCCCGATATCATGATACATACCACCTACTCGTGCGAGCATGGCATTTGCTCCAATGGAGCGAGCTGCATTGAAGCTCAGGTCTGCCACATTCCTGCTATGATTGTATGTTCCCTGTGCTACTGATTCCAAACGGTCTAGCACAGGGCTTGCACTGAATGCCAGCTCGCTCAGACGATACGCTGTAGGAATATTGAAGAGTTTTTCGCCCAATGGTACGAATGCTTCCAGAAATACCAACGTGATGGTGATATTCAAAATCATCCCACCAACAAGAGGCATAACCTGGTGAAGGGGCAATACTTCCAGCATATACAGTGCAAGGGCAGCAAAACTACTGATAACACAAGCATAGAACCAATTAAATACGTCATCAATTCGCTTGATCGTATAGCGGAAGAAGTAGAGACAGACACCACTGATGGTCAAAACGAAGAAGAACGTAATAGAACTCGACTGTTCCATCAATGTTGCATAACAAGCAAGTAGAAAGGCACTAACCAAACCTAAGCGTTTCTTGCTGGTGATATGACTGGTAAAGAGCGGTGCAAAAAATACAGGTAGATAGGAGTCCAGAAACAAAGAGGATCGTGAAGTAAAAAACAGACTGACAACATACATTGCCACGAGCGACAATGATACGGAAACAAGCATAAGGTTCAGATAGAGATACAATCGCTTTTCTGCATGCAGGAATTGAATAAAGACATATACAGAAACGCTTGTTGAGAGCAGGATGAAGATTGCCCTACCAATCAGTTCAAGGATCGTGTACTGAAAGCTGTTCGACCCCATCAATCGCAGCAGATCAATCTGTGAGCTGGTGACCACCGTATCCTTGGCAATGATCTTTTCTCCCCGTTCTATGGTTATCACCTGCTCGGGAATCTCTGCAGCAGCTTCCTCCCTGAGTGTCAGTGTCTCAACAGCTTCATAATCTACATTTGGGTCTAAAAGCATCTCCAGTGCATCCAGTACGAGATATGGTTGGAACTGACTATCGATAAGCTCGTACGGCTCCAGTATAGAAGACAGCTGTGAAGGAAGATTCTTTTTCGTCAGCAGCGTATCAATGGTTTGCTTGGAAAGTTCACTGCTTTCTTGTTGGAGAAGACTATTTCTCACGAGTAGCTCCTCATAGCCTTGGGAACGAACGGTATTCACTTCCTCTTCATCAAACAATCCTCTCTCCAAGACATAGCTGCCTGTTTCTTCAAGTGCTTGCAGCAACAATTGTTGTTGGTCAGGAGCCAGCCCTGCAATTCTTTGTACAACATTACGTTCATCGGTGAGCCCTTCCTTCTCCAGGAAGGGTTTGGAGTCTATGTTTTCTTGGCGAAATAGAGCAAGAAAATTATCCAAACGCCTGCTGGTAATGGTAGATGATCTGAGTGAGTAACTGAAATACGGTAGTACTTCCTGCATTCGTTGTTCTATGAGCTTTTGTGTTTGTTCATCATCAATGTATTGGAAACTGCTTGTAGCAAAAATATCCTCACTGGAGAGTTCACCCTCTGTATATCGTAATCCCAAGTCCTTGAGACCCGATCCACTGGAGTGAGTGCTTAAAAGCGGTACCACCATTGCCAGAAAAACGGTAAGCACCATTAAAATGAGAGAAAGTTGTTGTTGAAGCTCACGTTTTTTCTGTTTGCGTTCAGAAATTTGCATTTTCTTTATCATGATTTTTCGTTCCCCTCATCCCCTGCATACGCATTAACAATATGCTGTACAATTCGGGAGCGTACCACATCGCGAGAATCGAAACGTATGAAATCGAGCCCAGCAATTCCTTGCAATATCTGCATTGCATGGATCAATCCACTATCTTTGTGCCTGGGAAGGTCAACCTGGCTGATATCTCCTGTGATAATTGCATTGGCATTTTCGCCTAGACGGGTGAGGAACATCTTCATCTGTTCCTTGGTGGTATTCTGTGCTTCATCAAGAATGACTGTCGCATTCTGCAGACTTCTTCCTCTCATATAAGCAAGAGGGGCGATCTCAATGCTCCCATTCTCTTCCAAACGCCTGATATTCTGTATGCTGACCATGGCTTCCATTGCATCGTAGAGCGGTCTTAGGTATGGGTTGATCTTCTGGGCAAGATCACCAGGCAAAAAGCCTAGGCTCTCCCCTGCTTCAACAATCGGTCGGGTAAGGATGATTTTGTGTTTCTTCCCACTCAACAACTGCCCAAGTGCATAGGCTACTGCCAAGAAAGTTTTTCCAGTACCCGCAGGACCGATACCGAAAACAATCTGGTTCTCCATCATGCTTTTTATGTATTGCTCCTGCATCCGACTCTTGGGATAGGCAAAACGATTATGCACCATAATATATGGTTTTTCCCATTGGTCACTGGAGAGTAGTTCCTGGATTGGTTGGTCGCTTTTCATGCCCTGATATTCCATGAAAATTTCTGTTTCACTGAAATAGTGCTGATTCTCTGCAAGTTTCTGCAAACGTGCCATCAAGGAGAGAAATCGGTTGGAGACTTGTTCATCTTTGCTCAGACAAGAAAGCGAATTGCCTTTTACGAACAAATCACATCCAAGCAACGCCTCTAAATAGGGAAGATTCCGATCATTGATACCCAGCACCCGTTCCATCTGTTCTTCATTGGAAAATTCCACACTTCTATCCATGCATAATCCTATGAGGAGGATGAACGCATCCAAACACTGTTGTCCTGCGTCCATGTCTCTTCCACATCCAGCTCGGGAATCGTATTCCAGGTAAGGTAGACTGAAACCGTTGGAACCCAGCTGTATTGGTTGTTCGATAATACAACACTTCCGCTGTATTTACAATTCAGTGACCAATCTTCAAGGTCATGGACCAACATAATGGAGAGCTCACTGAGGTTGAATTGCGTATTGTATCTTCCATCTCCACTGAAGTCAAAGCTTCTCAGCAGATCCTGCCAAAGCAGGGAGTAAGAGAATGTATCATCAACATCGTAATAGTGGAAGAACCCGGTATTTGTGCTTTTTGCAGCAAGTGTTATATCCAAAAACTCAGCAATTTGCAGTCGTGCTGATGCCATTATCGAGAAGGAGCTTGCGTATCGGTCCTGATAAAAGAACTTCAGGGAAGAGTCAATACCCAATGTCAGGGCAATACGTCTCTTCCACCACCTGAGTTGTATATCCTTCCCTGCAATATCGATTTGCAATTTTTTGGCTTGCAAGGCTGAGGCCTCCCCTTCCAATGCATATGTTACCTTGAGATGGGGAATCGCTGCATCATAGGTAATATGGTCAAAAAAGTTTGGTTTCCCATCACTGGTAAGGAACGAGAATGAAAATCTCTGTGTCATAGTGAGAAAGGATGAAAAGAACTGTTCTTTGATTGTTCCTTCAAGATGCATGGCCTCTTCCCAGGAAGTAGTGGTCCTCGTAAAATCGTATGACCCAGATAGAGAAACAGAAAGTGGTTTCGTTGTATAGGCAAATGATGATTTCAAGGTATCCTTGCGTAGAGATGACTCATATTCGCTGAAGAGTAGGGATGAGGAGATTGAGAGCGGTCCCATAACATATTTCAAACCTGGTAGTAGGCTCTGCTTTACTGGATAGATACTTGCAGTAACACTAGGCGTTATGGTTGCTTCCCCAAGAGGGAAAGACTGTTGGTAGCGGACCTGATGCACTGTCACAGACTCATCGTCAAACGCATACTCTTGCTTGATACTCTCTACTGGGCTACCGAGGGGTTTCTTGTAGTTCTCCTGATAACGATACAGTCGTTGGCTCAAGGTATAGGTCAGGCCAATAGAGGGAACAGCAACCGTATTTACATTGAAGAGTTGATATGCGTAGCTTTTATAGATGCTCTTGCTCTGGTCTTCCAGGAAGGTAAGCTGTGGAAGCAATTCACTCGAGATCGTGAAGAGCTTGGTATTGGGCGAAGCTTTCAGTGCAATAGACCCTTTTGTAAGGCTGTAAAGATATGCTTCATCCCAATCAATCACACCAAGCGTTGCATTAAGGGTATGGGTAACCTTCTGGTCTAGGGAGTAGGACAGGGATATCAACTTCTCAGACACTTCTGATGAAACGTCACCGTTCGCCAAGGTGATTTTGTATGCCTCAGGCAACAAGATATCTTTTTTCTTTTCTTCAACTGATTCCTTGCTTTCCGATGTTTTAGGTTTTTTAGAGGAATAATCAAGCAAAGTGCCTTTGAGATTTAGAGAAAAAAGAGGAAGATGCATCTGTTGCAATACATAGGAGTAGGCAGGGCCTTCATCCTGCCATTTGAAGAGCGCATCAGCTTCGAGATTGGAGATATTCAATGAAGAAATATATGGCGAAAGAGTACTGGTTGGAAGCGAGAATGATCCCTTCATCTTCCAAGTAAAACCGGTGATGTCTGATCGGTAGGTTGTGGGAAATTCCTGATTCTTTCCCAGCAATGCATCAAAGGAAAATGAGGTAAGTCGATTTCCATACATGCTGAGCACCTTTGGGTCAGAATAGAGGGGCATTGATATATCGAGCTTCGCCCATGTGGTGCTTAGTTTAACTCCCTGGTTAAGATAGTAGCGGTTGTATCCTACATCAGAATAGAGCGCTAATGGATTTGTCCCCAAGGGATATAACGCGAATGCAGAGAGGGAGTTGAATGTTAGGCGTTTTGAGAAGAACGTTGTCTTGCTGTCATAGCCTGCATGCAATCCCGCGCTCTCATAGGCATCGAAGAAGAATGTAAGATAGGAATCGGTTTCCTTTGCCCAGGACTGTACCGCAGAGAGTTCTCCAGTATTCGTATAGAGAACCTTCCCTGGGGACTTTGGTCCTTCATCAGGAGAACTTAACAGCTTGGTTATACTCGATTGTTCACTCTCCTCGAATTTTGGATATGATCCATATACTTCCCACGTTGTAGAAACAAACATTCCACGGTCACTGGTGAATCCGAGAGCAGGGTTGCCCACCATCCGGTTTCCAGGGAAAAAGAAGAAAGGCGTCCAGAAAACAGGAACCCGACCAAGATACAAGGCAGCGTCATGAACCATGAGATCACCACCTGAGAGGAAGCTTAGTCGATCAGCCCTGATGGATGAGAGAGGATCCACCGCACGTGTCCCTATTTGCCCATCCTGATAATATATTCCACCATCAGTACCTTGGTATGTGATAAGGCTTCCTGAGGTATAGATACTGACATTCTCATCCTCACTGTTCTCACGATCACTCTTGGTAGTTGCCCCGCTGATGGTCAGTGTCTCATCCGACCAATCGAAGGTTACGATGCTTCCTTCTATCGCTTGCAAGGCAGCATCAGCACCCCTATCCTCAAACAACACAGAACCTGAAGCGGTAAGCAAGGTATGGGAGAGGTCAATGAGCACATTCTGTGCCCTAAGTTGTTTAGGCTCCTGTTTTCCCTCTCCTACAAATGAGACGATGACATCTCCTGAAAGCGTGAGAAGAGAGGAATCAGCATCTGTATGCATTATTCTAGCTTGTGTGATCTCAAGTCTATATGAGCTCTCCTCTTCATCGGAGGTTATGCGACTATGCTTAATCGAATGATATTCGTACAGTGCTTCACGGATAGCAGCAGGGTTATCTGCCCCAATACCCCTAAGCTCAGCCATCTCGATGAGCTCTTCGTCACTGGCACGTTCGATACGCAAGGCAAGCAACAAGGAACTATCTTGGGCATAGAGAAACTGGCTCCCCAAAATAAGTAGAGCCAGAATCATCAGTATTGGTAATCCGTGTTTCTCAACCTTTTTCATGCAACATCTGAGCTAAATAATACCCTGTGTGGGATTCCTTGCATAGTGCAAGTTGCTCAGGAGTTCCTGTTGCTACAACCATTCCACCCCCATCTCCTCCTTCCGGGCCAAGATCAATGAGGTGATCTGCTTGCATGATGACATCAAGGTTGTGCTCGATGAGCACTACCGTATTCCCTGCATCTACCAATCTATTCAATACTTCCATCAACTTCTTGACATCTGCAAAGTGAAGTCCTGTGGTCGGCTCATCCAGAACGTACAACGTCTTCCCTGTTCCCACCTTAGAAAGTTCAAGGCTGAGTTTCACACGTTGTGCTTCCCCTCCGCTGAGGGTAAGGGCACTTTGCCCAAGCTTTACATACTCAAGGCCAACTGACTGCAGTGTGTCTATCTTTCGTTTAATCCTGGGAATTGCACTAAAGAACTCGCTTGCCTCTTCAATGGTCATTTCCAAAACATCATGGATGTTCTTGCCTTTGTAATGGACTGCCAGTGTCTCCTTGTTGAATCGTTTGCCATGACATACATCACAGGTTACATAGACATCAGGCAGAAAGTTCATCTCTATCTTCAGGTTCCCATCACCGTGGCAGTTCTCACATCTTCCCCCTGCAACATTGAAGCTGAATCGGCCACTCTTGTATCCTTTAGCCTTGCTCTCCGGCAAGGAGGCGAACAGTTCTCTGATAGCGGTAAAGACCCCAACATACGTAGCAGGATTGCTGCGGGGAGTACGTCCGATGGGGCTCTGGTCGATGTTGATCACCTTATCGATATGTCTAGCCCCACTGATATCACTGAAACCGTCATAATTCGCTTTTTTGTTCGCCATTTGGCGTTTCACTGCAGGAAGCAGGACTTCATTCAACAAGGAGCTCTTTCCACTTCCTGAAACACCGGTGAGTACTATAAGTTTTCCAAGGGGGAAATCAACATCCACTGACTTGAGATTGTTCTTGTTGGCACCTTTTACGCTGATCACTTTCCCAGAACCTTTCCGTCTCTTGGATGGGATGGCCATGGATAAGGTACCGGCAAGGTACTGTCCGGTGATACTTTCAGGATTAAGTTCCACTTCCTCAGGTCTTCCCTCAGCTATGATATACCCGCCATGGACACCTGCGCCCGGTCCAAGGTCAACCAGGTAGTCAGCCTCTCTAATGGTAGCCTCATCATGTTCAACCACCAAAACAGTATTGCCGATATCCCGCAAATGCTTGAGTGTATCGATGAGCTTCTGATTATCCCTTTGATGTAATCCTATGGACGGCTCGTCCAATACATAGAGTACACCACTAAGTGCAGATCCAATTTGGGTTGCAAGACGGATACGTTGTGCTTCTCCTCCACTGAGGGTGGCACTGCTTCTGTCGAGTGTCAGATAGTCAAGGCCGACATTTCTAAGGAATGTAAGCCTGCTCCTGATTTCCTTGAGTACCTGATTGGAAATCATGATCTCCTGATCACTTAAGGTGAGGTCATTGAAGAAAGCGTGCGCCTTCTTAACAGAGAGGCGGGTTGCCTCCATGATATTCATATCATGGATTGTCACTGCTAGCGCTTCTTGACGTAGACGATCACCATGACATACCGGGCATACCTTGGTTGTCTGGAAACTGTTCATCCACATCTTGATCTGCATACTGTTTGTTTCATAATACCTGCGTTGCAGATCAGGAATAATGCCAGGGAATGGTTTTTCTACCCGGTACGTTTGATTGCTCTTCTCCCGTTCATACTCAACAAATACTCGTTCCTTGGTACCATAGAGCAATGCATTGATGGTCTCATCAGGCAGTTTGCTGAATGGGGTATCAAGGGTGAATTGTAAGTGCTTGGCAAGTGCTTCAACCAGAGACCTGGACCATTTTGCATCGGGGTTCATCGTGGCGATGGCACCTTTATTGAAGCTCTTTGAATAGTCAGGGATAATAAGATCTGGATCAAATTCTGTCTTGATCCCGAGTCCATTACATTCTGGACAAGCTCCATAGGGATTATTGAAACTGAACAAGCGTGGTTCGAGGTCAGGCAGGGTAATGCCGCAGTGGGGACAGCTGTTACGCTCACTGAAAACCTCTTCGTAACTTTCTTCCCCGTTTTCCCCGAGAAAAGTCACTTTCACCAGACCTTGCGTCATCTCGTTTGAGGTCTCGATACTGGAGGCGAGTCTGGATCTTATATCCCTGCTGAGGATTAATCGATCAACGACAATATCGATGGAGTGCTTGAATTGTTTTTCCAAGACAATCTGCTCATCAAGATTGAGTATTTTTCCATCAACCTTTACACGTTGGAATCCTGCTGTACGGGCATCCTCAAAAACTTTCTTGAACTCCCCTTTTCTTCCAATCGCAACAGGGGCGCTTACAATGATTCTTGTACCATCCTCTGCCTTGAAAATGGCATCAATGATCTGGTCTACACTCATCTCACTGATTTCTCGACCGCAGACATGACAGTGTGGTTTCCCTACTCTTGCCCACAACAGTCTGAAATAGTCATATATTTCAGTGACGGTACCAACGGTTGAACGGGGGTTGCGGTGAGTTGATTTCTGCTCGATTGCAATCGCAGGACTGAGCCCTTCCATATAATCCACATCAGGCTTGTCCAATTTATCAAGAAACATCCTGGCGTAAGAACTCAGACTTTCCACATAACGTCTCTGACCCTCGGCAAAAATGGTGTCAAAAGCCAAGGAACTTTTCCCACTTCCAGAGAGGCCACTGATAACGATCAACTGATCTTTTTTCAATTCAAGGTCGATGTTTTTCAGGTTGTGCTCCCTGGCACCCTTGATTATCAACGTATTATGCATGTTCAATTGCTTCCATCAAAGCAGCCTTTGCTTCCTGCTGCGTTACTTTTTTCACCAATTTCCCTTTTTCATAGAGAAATATACTATTGCCAAGACCAGTAATAGCCAAATCGGCTGCTTTTGCTTCACCAGGACCATTGACCTGGCAACCCATGATGGCAACGGTCAGATCCTTATCGATGGTGAGGAGATCTTGTTCTACGGATGCCAGGAATCCCTGGGAATCAAAACTATGTCTGCCACAACGAGGACAACTTACAATCCTGATGCCTTTCTTTCTCATCCCCAAGGTTCTCAGCAGCTCAACACCTGCCTGGACTTCGCTCTCAATATCACCTGTAATACTGATGCGCAGGGTATTGCCGATTCCCTCGCTGAGAAGTTGACCTAATGCCCATGTAGAGCGAGTAACTGCAGATATTACCGAACCGGCCTCGGTAACTCCAAGATGCAGTGGGTAGGGACTCTGGGAAGCAAACAGCCGATTTGCTTTCATGGTAAGATCTGTATCACTTGCCTTCAGGGAGATTACTGTGTTGGTAAAGCCCCATTGCTCAAACCAGGATAGGTATTCAAGAGCCGTATTGGTCATCAGTACTTCTGCAGGGTCGTTTCCACGTGGTAAGGATCCGCTGTTCAGTCCTATCCTAATTGCCTTGCCCTGATCCTTTGCGCTCTTTACCACCTCTTCAACTTTCCATTTTACGCCGATATTTCCTGGATTGATCCTAATCTTGTGTGCTCCACATGATAGTGCATCCAATGCTAGTTTGTAGTCAAAATGTATATCGGCAACAACGGGAATTGGACTTTTATTACAGAGATAGCTGAACGTATCATGATCCTCAGAAGAAGGGTAAGAGAAGCGAATAACATCGCATCCCATTGCGTTGAGTTTCCCAATCCTGCGAGTCAATTCCTCCAATGCTTCTTTTTCATGGGGAATTGCACTGTCATACATCGTTTGCACAAGTACTGGTAGCCCGCGTCCGATAAGACTATCTCCGATATGTACCTGTTGATCTCCTGTCATCCTATGCTCCTCTCAGTCATACACATAGTATTGGTACGATATTACTACACATTTGTAAAGCCTATCAGCTCTCATCCAGAACAATTAGCAGATGTTTTACTTTCGTGGGACCTTCTTCTCCCTGTATCCCATAGGAGAAAGGCTCTCCCGGCATAAAAACGGTAAAGGTTCCTTCCTCAGATCGAATAACATCGGTAACCTGACTGTTTGGGATGGATATGAATCCATTCTCATCCTTCGTCCCTTCCTGATCTTTTCTCCGGTATGTAGTAACGAGCAACTCACTACCCTGCAAGGTGAGCAATACACATACCTTTGATGGATGTACCATGAAGGTACCTCCAAAGGGAGCTGTAATGTATTGAGAGAACTTTACTTGCATTCCTTCCATTGAAGTACCCGCTGTATCGAGCATTGCCACTTGTTGCAGATGTGGTATTGCCGGTGCATAGAAAGTGAGTTGGTCAATCGTGTCGTGTATCATAGTCTGCCCAGAATATACCCAATTCAAACATCTTACAAGAATAGGCAAAGGGGCCTTTACAGATTTATTGATAACAACTATATTGTGGTCAAGGAGAATATTTACATGGAAAACACCATTATCAATAGCATGAAAAAAAGACGCACAATCTATAATCTGGGAAAAGAACTTCCCGTGATGAAATCTACTCTGGAGGATGCTGTTAGCGGAGTAATCAAATATGCTCCATCTGCATTCAACTCGCAAACAAGTAGAGCTGTCATTCTGTATGGAGATAAGCATGATTGGCTTTGGGATTTGATTCTCTCCAAACTTGTTGCGATGATAGACGACCCTGAGCAGAAAAAGCAGACTGAAGAGAAAATTGCCGGATTCAAGGCAGCTTCGGGAACCATTCTGTTCTTTGAAGAGATGGCAACCATCCGCAGTCTTCAGGAACAGATGCCACTCTATAGCGAAAATTTCGCACTCTGGAGTCATCATGGAACCGGTATTGCACAGTTCTCTGTCTGGACGGTTCTCGCTGAACTTGGAGTTGGTGCCAGCTTGCAGCACTATGGGAATCTTATTGAGGAAGAAGTACTTGCACATTTCAACCTCCCCTCTTCCTGGTCACTGATCGCTCAAATGCCTTTCGGTTCAATTGAAAAAGATCCAGGTAATAAGGATTTCCTTCCTAGAGAGGAACGGGTACGCGTTATCGCATAATTATACCTGATAAGGGGGAAGAGCCTTGCTTCTCCCCCTTATTCTCAATACGCTTATACTATGAGCGACCTATTTTCAACCACCTATGAAAGCCCCCTGGGCACCCTGTACCTTACAAGTAATCAGGATGCATTGCTGGGGGTTTCTTTCATTTCAGAAATAAGAGAAGAACAAGAAAGTAATCCTGTCCTTGCTATGACGATTCAACAATTGGATGCATACTTCAACGGGAAATTACAGCAATTCACGGTTCCCTATGAACTGCAGGGTACTGCCTTCCAGAAAACAGTTTGGGAAGCTCTTTGTACGATACCCTATGGGACTTTGGTCAGTTATCAGGATATTGCAATTGCCATTGGTAATCCTAAGGCTGTACGTGCTGTAGGAATGGCAAACAACAAGAACCCTATCAGTATAATCATTCCCTGCCACCGGGTTATCGGAAAGCAGGGATCCCTCACAGGGTATGCAGGTGGGCTAGATAGGAAGCAGTGGCTTCTCTCCCATGAAAGATCAAATCAAAGCAATACATAATCCAATTTCAAGAGAAGATTCTGCTGATAATCACCAAAGTGTTCTCCGAAGAGACTGACACCACCGATATTTTTTGCATGTTCCTTGATGCCGATTTTTACACTGATAAAACATGACTCCCAGAGAAGGAGATCTTCGATGGTTACATCCCCGATAAGTTCATTGTTCAGGTACGTTCCTTTGCTGTTCACCACCCAGTGATTGAGCAATCCATATTGGTTCAAAGTATCTGGCCACCAGGGAGGATTGTATTTTCCTTTCCTGCCTCCAAGATCACCAGGGCTCGTCCAGGTGCCCACCTCCCTTCCATTTATCCATACAGTGATATCACTTGGCCAGTCATTCCGGTAGAAGGGAGCTTCTGAACAAGCTTCAAAGCTCAGATCCAGATTTTTTGGTCTCCCCAGGTTTGCAACTGCATTGGGAAAACGATATTCTACATATCCCTTGTAAAACCAAAGCAACTGAGCATTGGTGCGCTCAGCATAGTAGAAAGAACATGGCTGGTCGAAGATACCGATTGCACTCTTTTCACTCACCAATCCACAGGTAGGATGTATGTCGCAATCAACGAAGTTCCCAATCGGCATATTCAGAACCACTGAATTTTCTTTCAGCGCATCCGATTGATCAAGCAGCAGCTTGATCAATACACGATCACACCCCCTGCTACTTACCTTCATGGAACCTCGGATCCCTGGCTGGGACTCAGTAATAAGCAAACCAGCTCGCTCAAGTATACTCACATGCAAGGCAGCAGTTGAGGTGGGTAGTTCAAGATGTTCAGCTATTTCGTTGACGCTGAGGCTACGTTCATTCAGCAATTCAAGGATGTTGATCCTCGCTTCATTTGCTATTGCCTTTGCAACAACCAACATTTTCTCTTTATCGGAATAATCAAGGAGTATCTCTTTGAGCATGGTTAATCCCTCTTAACACTCATCCTAACACAAACCAAATAGCTGAAACATCAAATTTTATGAAATTGAGAACCGGAATAGATTCCAAGATTGCCTTGGAGCAATAAACGTATCCATTTTCCCACTTTTTACTACAGGTTTAATATTCTCTGGGTTATTTTTTTCGTTTACAGCCTTCAAATCGTTATGGTGCAATGTAATATGCTCAATGATTTTCATTTGCTTAGAAAAACCTGTTGCATCCAAATCAATCTCCATCTCTTCATCCAGGCTTCTGTTTACCACGAACAGATCAAGTTCTTGTTCCTCTTCATGGTACACAAGCACTGCATCTGCATACGGGACCTCTCCATAGCGATGGTTTTCATAGGATGGTACCTTTAAACGAATATCAAGTACCTTTCCCCTACCATACTTTGATGCATAATAGAAAGGCCAATAGATGGTTTGAACCCAACTCGGTCCCCCATCTTCGGTCATGATCGGCGCAATGACATTCACCAACTGGGCAAGGCATGCGACTTTCACTCGGTCACAGTGCTTGAGTAAACTATTGAGGAGACAACCAACCACCAAGGCATCCTCAAAGGTATATACGTCTTCAAGGATATGCTTCCCAACTTTCCAGTCAGGTTCTGTTTTGTCGTGTTCATTTGAATGGAACCAAACATTCCATTCATCAAATGAGAGATACATTGTCTTCTTGGAACGCTTCTTTGCTTGTACGTAGTCACATACATGCACAATAGTCTCAATGAATGTATCCATTTTCTTACTTGATGCAAGGAAGGTCTCAGCATCATTCTCATCATTTCTGAAATACATGTGCAGTGACAGGTAGTCAGCAATATCCCAAGTATGCTCAAGGACTGTCTCTTCCCATGCTGGGAATGTAGGCATATCACTATTACTGGAACCACAAGCTACCAATTCAAGGCTGGGATCATAGAGCTTTAAAGCCTTTCCCACTTCTGATGCGAGACGCCCATACTCCTCGGCTGTCTTGTGTCCAACTTGCCAAGGTCCATCCATTTCATTACCCAGGCACCACATCCTGATATCATAAGGAGCTTCTGAACCATGACGCTTTCTCAGTTCACTTAAGGCAGTACCTCCTGGGTGGTTACAGTACTCAACCAGGTCCTTCGCTTCATCGATACCGCGCGTACCAAGGTTGAGGGCCATCATTGGTTCTGTGCCAACTTTCTGGCACCAATCCATAAACTCCTTAATGCCAAACGTATTGGGGTCCAAGGCCTTCCATGCGAGGTCAAGACGTACCGGCCTCTCTTCAACAGGTCCCACAGAGTCTTCCCAACGATGGTTGGATACATAGTTGCCACCAGGAAATCTAACCATGGGAACATCAAGATCCTTGACAAGTTTCATGACATCGGTACGTAGTCCATCCTCACCAGCGAGTGGATGATCCTTTTCATAGATACCACCATATACACATCGTCCTAATTGTTCGACGAAGGAACTAAACAACCGCTTATCGGCGGTACCAATTACATAATTTTTAGAAGCATGTACAATACATTTCACGAAGGTTCTCTCCTGTATTAATAGTATAGGTTATCCTTTAACACCACCACTGGTTAGTCCAGCAATAAAGTAACGTTGGAAGAAAATAAAAACGATGATTATAGGAAGTGTTGCTGCCAATGCTCCGATAATCAACAAGTCATAATTATTTCCATATGGTGTGAGTAAGGTATTCAATCCGATAGGCAAGGTAAACTTCTCTCCTGAGCGGAGAACAATCAATGGCCAGAGGAAATTGTTCCAACTCTGCATCGACATAAAAATTGCCATTGCCGAGAAAGCCGGCGGCATAATTGGAATGACAATCCTGAAATATATGGAGTATTCATTCAATCCATCAACACGCCCAGCATCTATAAGATCCCGAGGTACTCCATCGATATATTGCCTGAAAAAGAATATGGCAAAAGGAGATACAATCATAGGAAGGAAGACACCCCAAAAGGTATCTATCAAAGAAATAGTAATCATTAGCTTGTACAGTGGAAGAATGAGAATCTGTATTGGGACAAGCATGAGAAATATCACCAAGGTTGTTACTATCTTCCTTCCCTTGAAATGATAAAGAGAGAGGCCATAGGCAACAAAAGAGCTGAGGAATAGTGCAAGACATGTTTGTAACAACATCAATAGCAAGCTATTTCCGAACCAAGTAAAATAAATACCATCCCTAATTGTGTAAAGCCCCATAAACGTAGCTATATTTAAATTGGTAGGAATTAGCGTCTTAAGTGTTATTCCATAACGCATAAGATCCCGCCCTGGGCGAAAGGCTGCCAAAGTCAACGCATAAAGTGGTACTAGATAGATAAGAGCCAATACTGTTAAAACAAGGTATTTTACAAAGGATCGTCTTGAGTGGTGGTAGATTCTAGCCATTATCGCCTCCCCTCAGATTCAAAGAAACCGAACAGCTTCAAGAATGAGATGCTCAAGGTAAATACAATAATCAGCAAAACTATGCCGATGGCACTTGCCATACCCATCTCTCCCTCCTGAAATCCCTTATTATACAGGTGCCCTACAATGGTCAGTCCCACATTATTGGGAGAAGGTTTACCTGCCCAGAGGATGAAACTTTCCTCGAACATCGCAAAACCACCAAATATGGAAATGGTAGTCACAAAAATGGTCGTACTCTTCAGCAAAGGGATGGTAATCCTCCAAAGTTTTTGTGAGGGGGATGCTCCATCAATATCTGCAGCCTCATAGAGTTCATCAGGAATCGCCTGCAACCCTGAGAGGAAGTAGATGATATTCACACCTACCCAACGCCAGAGTGCAAGGATCAGCAGAAGAATCATCGCCTGGTGAGGACCTCCAAGCAGCCACTGCCTGGGTTCAGCTCCCACAGATAGAGCGAGTGTATTTATAAGACTTTTGTTACTGGAGGCAAATAAAAGGCGCATAATAGTACCAGCAACAACAATCGATACCAAACTTGGAATGTATAATACTGAACGATACACAGTATTAATGGTTCTATTCCCACTGTTTAACCATACTGAAAGAAGTAAGGGAATAGGAATGAGTAGTGCTATTGTGTATACGGTATAGCGAAAACTATTTTTTAGGGCAACCTTGAATTCTGGATTATCAAGTTTACGATAGTTCTCAAGACCGATAAACTCGACTTGCCCAGGGTAAACTTGTTGAAACCCCATAATAATCGTACTGATAATTGGATACAAATAGAAAATGAGGAAGGATGCAATAAAAGGCAGGATAAAGACATATGGTGCAACCTTGGCGGATCCCAGAGTTTGTTTCTTTGTCATCCATGTCTCCTTGTAGAACAATACAACTGAGGATACGCCAAATTACTGACGTATCCCCATGGTAAAAGATTTAACGAGCGAGATCCGCTGCTTCTTTCAAAGCCTCAGCAGGACTCTTTGTCTGCTGCTGCAAAGCTTGAATCATAACGGTTGATTTCAATCTATCAATAACAGCAGGAAGTTTCTCCTTGATATTGACGCTATTGATTTCATCCTTAATATCCAGCAACATGCCGAAGATATCATCGTTCTGGTAGTATTCGGTGAACTTATTAGCTGCGTTCATCCGTGGATTGTCCCAGACATCCCAACGTGGAGGATCAAAACCGAGGTCTTCCCAGATTCTCAAGTTACCTTCCTCAGATCCCTTTGCGAACATCAAGAAATCCTTGGTTAGCTCCAAATCTCGTGCCTGGTTGGTTACAGATGTACCGGTACCACCCATTCCAGCTGAACGTGCACCATCAGCAGTCCATCTTGGCATCGGCAGAATCAAGATCTTTCCAGCCAAGTCCGGCATGTAGTCCGTGAATCTGTTCATGTACCACATCGGCATCCAAATGGACGCAGCACCGCCATCATTCATGAATCCATAATACTCTTCAGCGTGATGGAATCCACCAGGGGTAGCTACAGCTGCCCCACTATTCAACAGATCTTTGAGGTATTGAAGTGTTTTAACGTTGGTAGCGTTGTCAAGAATAACATTACCGTCAGCATCAAGTAAATCAGAACCTTGTTGAGCAATTAATGGCCAGAATGACCAATGTTCTGTTACCTCGATGGTGGTCATAGGCTTACCGGTCTTTTGTTTTACAATCTTTGCTGCCTTCATGTAGTCATCCCAAGTCTCAATTGCATAAGGATCAACACCTGCGGCATTAAGAATTTCCATATTGTAATAAATTACCGAAGCACCAACATGGAATGGAAGTCCATAATTCTTGCCATCCTTACTATAGATGTCTAGGCGTGCGGTGACAAAATTGTCGCGTACTGGGTCAATGACATCATTAAGTGGTGCAAGCTGAATGTTTCCCTTGAGGAAATTGGGATACTTTGCAATCTCAATATCGACGAGGTCAGGCGCACCTGTGCCTGCCTGCAAGGATACCAGCAACTTGGTATGCATATCCTCATAGGGAAGGACTTCTCCCTTGAAGTCTATCTTCCTGTCTGGGTTCTGCTCATTCCAAAGTTCAGCCATGTCAACATAGAATTGCATATGAAGGTCTTGGAATGTCCAGAATGTGATTTCTGTACCTTCTGCTGAGGATGCGCTTGCTTCCTTTTCTCCAGCTGCAAATACCATACTGACCATACATGTGATCAATACCAAGAACAACAAAATCCGTTTCATAACACTCTCCTTTTTTGAACAATATTCCTGTTCATTACGTGCTAATTGAAATAAACATTCCAATAATCTTGGTTCTTATGGTCTCAGTATAGTACAGATATAGTAGTTGTCAAGCGTAGTACTTATAAATTTATAAATACATTAATTAGTAATATTTACATATAATATTTGCATTATTTAACATTATTAGTATGCTTATTGTGAGAAATATGATTCAGTATATAGGAATTATATCTACAATAACTTGCTCTTAATTCCAAATATAATGGACTTATGTACCAAAGAAAAAACAGACACCCCAAAGGGTGTCCATCTCTATTGTGAACCGTTGTTCGGTAATCTGCTTATTGCAAGGCAAGCAAACTGAAGACCAAGGTAAAGAGAGCAACTGTCTCAACAATACCGATAACGATAAAGTAGTTTGCAGTACCCTTTCCAGTCTCAGCAAGTGCATCACAAGCGCAGGCTGCAGTCTTTCCCTGCATCCATGCAGAGAGTCCGATAGCTGCACCACCGAACACACCAACGCCCAATGCCAAGGTTGATGAGGCCCCTGCAGCAATGGCTGCGGCAATGAAGTTCATCAAGAGGAACCCGTAAATGGTCTGGGTAAGCGGAGCACCGGCAAATGCAACCATAATGAACGGAGCAGGTTTACCGTTCGCGTAGCACTTCTTCCAACCACCAACTGCTGCCTGGGCAGCAGCGCCAGCGCCAAGACCCGACCCAAGAGCCGAGAGAGCCAATGCACATGCCAATCCAATAAATTCCAAGTTTCCCATGTGTTTCTCCTTAGTTGTTACCAAACAACGATCAGTTTTCTTCTACCGTTTGGGTAAACGGTTCATATGCGATCCCAGTCCACTCCATGCCGAGCTGACCAGAGAACTCCAATAGATTCAAGCGCACACCGTGCACCACTACACTAAGCAGCCCCATTACAATGTTCAGGGAGTGCCCGATTACCAGAATCAAGATTCCAGCAACAAGTGCAAACCCACTAAGCATTCCACCTGCCATACTGTTGAAACTCTGTGCAATGGCAACAGAAGCCATTCCAACAGCGAACAAACGGATATAACTCATGATATTTGAAAATGCGCTGATGGTATTGAGGAAGGTGGTGAAAAAACCACCCAACCCACTGGCAAGTCCCTTTCCAAACTTGATGCCGGGACCTTGTGATCCGAAAACCACGACAAGGAGGAATCCCAATCCAACCACTCCAGCTACATACATGAGATTGGCTGTCTCTCCAATAACCAGTTGCAATACCACAAAATAGAGGGCAAGGATGTCCATCAACCACCCAATATCAGCAACAAAGCTCAAGTCCTTCTTGGGAATCTTATGGATTACATTGAGAATGCAAGCCAAGCTGAGTTGAACCGTTCCAATGATGAAACAGAACTTCATGACCGTATTCTGAGCTGTACTGGCAGTCAAACCAAAAAGTTCAGGATAGTTGGAAATGGAAGGAATAACCAAGGTCTGGAGGAATGGTACTGCCAGCAGGATCTCCTTCGATCCGAACCAGGTACCAGTCAATGATCCCCACACAATTGTTGCTATACTCAGTACATAGAGCAACATAACCATGGTATTGGCTTTCTTGGCTTTTGCATGTAAAAGAACAGCAGTCGCCATGAAGATAATACCATAACCTGCATCTCCGATGATCATCGCAAAGAACAGGGTGAAGAACAACAGGAACCAGGTACTGACATCATTTTCACGATAACCAGGAACGGTTCCCAGAATATCAAACACGGGCTTGATAATTCCCACTCCCTTAGGGTATTTGATCAAAGTTGGCGGAGTGTCCTCTTCCGTGACATCATCCAATTGGTATGCCCAACCCTTCTGCTTGGCAAGGGATATAAAGTCATCTGCCTTGGTTTCTGGAAGATAGCCCGAAAGCCAGACCAGGTCATCTCCCCCTTCAAGCTGTTCCCCAACCTCCTCAAAGCGCATTGCCATCTCCAGCTTCTTCAATTGGAATGAAAAAGCATCAAGATAATTACCTGCCTCCTTGAGAGCTTTGACTACATCCTTCAGGCGGCTCTCATCTGAAGCTTTCCTGTTCTGTAGAAAGCCAAGACCATGTTCACTCAGGGTAAAGGGTTTGGCTGGAACGGATGAGTCGAGTGCTTCCCCTACAGTTGCAATGGCCATCTGTCCAGCAACAGGAGAAAGCTCAATATATTGGATTGAGGAATCCAGGTTCTTCAGGTCCTTCTTGGAAAGGGTATAGAAAAACAACTTGATCCCCTCATGGGATAATTGCCTCACTTCCTCTGGGTCGAAATCACCCCACTCCTTAAGCTCCTCTATCTGAGCCGAGTCAGCCTTGATTTCCTCTAATAGGTCATCTCTTGTCTCCAAGAGTCCTTGATAGCGTTCAAGAAGTTCATAAAACACTTCATCAGAGACTTCACTCTGGGCAGGCATATGCTTTTTGTCTTGAAGATCAAGAATGACATTCCGTAAGTTGTATATTTGGTCATAACGCTTTTGGAGCTGTTCAATCTTTTGACTCTGGACCTGTTCACTGGTTATATGGAGCAGACCACCTTTTCTGAGATCCCTGAGCATGGTACGGCCATTATGTGCCTGAACGACGATGTAGGCCTTTTTCATTGGTACAATCATCTCATGCCCCCTGCATCAGCTTTTTCTTGGCGATCTTACCACGGACGACAGCAGCAGTCTGCTGGTCACCCAAGTAAATGGCAATACGACGGATATTATCCTTTGCCTCAGGTATCTTCACCTTCTCGAAAAGGTTCACCCGTTGACTGGTGGTTCTCAACTCTTTTTCAAGGAGTCTCACCTGTTGTTCCAGTGTTGCGATCAAGGCATCATAACGAGCCAAGTCACGAAGGCTCTCCAGTCCCTTGTCCACCCAAAGAGGATAGTCAGCAAGATCATAGGAGATAGGAACAAAGGTCAGTTCCTTGAATACTGGAATGGTTACACCGGCAATATTGCCTTTTGCTTTAACCACCTTGTCTATCTTGATGAGCTTTTCAACCTTCAGTTCAGAAGCGAATGCGGTATTTTCATGATACACAGCAATCCACGTCTGCATGTCCTGAACGAGCGCCTCCTGCTTTTTCTTCAGTGAAGCCACCTCAGCAGAAATTTGCCTGATAACCATTTGCAACTGTTGTTTTTTCAGTTGCAGGGTCGGCAGATAACGCTGGTATTGCTTCAATCTGTCCTTCTGGAGTTTCTGTTCGTTCTTGGTCAGTTTGACGGCCATCTCGACTCCTTAGTCATTCATCTTCTTGGGCCAGCGACTCAGGATCAAATCACTCTTCAATCCTGTTTCATTTGGCTCGAAACAGTCACTGAGAATCTCCCATCCCAAGTCCAGCGCTCCCTCAAGGGGGATATTCACACTCAAATCCATCAATTTGCTTTCAAACAATCGACCATATTTGAGCAATTTCTCATCCCAATCGGTCATATTGAAGCCCATCGATTTCTTTTCCAGTGACTCCTTGTATGATGCATACAGTTTGATCATACCATCCATCAAAGCACGATGGTCATCCCTGGTATCCTTGTTGACCTGTTGCTTGAGTCTACTCAACGACCCAAATGGCTCAATCCTTCCACCCTTCAGATAGTACTGACCTTCGGTGATATACCCGGTATTATCAGGAACCGGATGGGTAACATCATCACCAGGCATGGTAGTTACCGCAAGAATGGTTACAGAGCCTGCCCCCTCAAAGTCAACAGCCTTCTCATATCGGGAAGCAAGGGAACTGTAAAGATCCCCAGGATATCCTCGGTTTGAAGGCACCTGGTCCATGGTAATGGCCATCTCTTTCATGGAGTCAGCAAAGTTGGTCATATCAGTTAGCAGTACAAGTACCTTCTTGCCATCCTGTGCAAAACGCTCAGCAACAGCAAGGGCCATATCAGGGACCAACATACATTCAACGGTTGGGTCACTTGCAGTATGGATGAACATAATCGTTCGACTCATTGCACCACTACTCTCAAGGGTATCCTTGAAGAAGAGATAGTCATCATACTTGAGACCCATACCTCCAAGTACGATCAGGTCAACTTCTGCCTGCATGGCAATTCTCGCAAGCAGTGGGTTGTAAGGCTCACCACTGACACTGAAAATGGGAAGTTTCTGACTCTCAACCAAGGTATTGAATACATCAATCATCGGGATACCCGTTCTGATCATGTTACGAGGAATGATACGCTTTGCAGGATTTACCGCAGGACCACCGATATCAATCATATTGTCTGACAGTGAAGGCCCATTGTCACGGGGATTGCCGGTACCATCAAATACACGACCGAGAAGGTTCTCTGTATACGAGACACGCATCGGAACGCCAAGGAATCGCACCTGATCACCGGTGGATATGCCCTGTGCTCCGCTGAATACCTGCAAAGAGACCAGATCATCATCAAGCTTGATGACACTCGCATAGCTCTGCTCACCTTCAGAGGTGACAATGGCAAGCTCACTGTTGCTTACCCCGGCGGCACGCACGGTGATGACGTTTCCTACAATGGATTCAATTTTTGAATAGACTTTCTGCATCTGCAACCCCTTAGATCAACTGCTCAGCGTCAGGATCAACACTACGTTGTTTCCCCTGGTACAGGGCAAGAATCTCCCCTTCTATCTGTGTGAAGCGCTCGCTCTTCGTTTCAACATTGTTCCAGTCAAGGAACTTCTGCCTAAGCGTGTTAAAGAAGGAACGCACATGTTTCTTATCTTCTAGATCAAACTCAGTCGCAAGTACCTTGAACAGTACCTCAAAGGTATGTTTCTGTCTTTCCGGTGGGACCGAAGCATCAACTGGGTCAAAGGAGTTCTGCTGTAGGTAAAAAGCATCAATCAACTCACTCTTCTGGTAGGTGATATAGTCTGAAACCGAGGTTCCCTCTTCACCGACAACCTTCATCATCTGATTGACCTCATTACCCCTTCTCAGGATATTGCGTGCATACTCGACCTTTGCCTGTTTGATGATACCCTCATATTTCGACCAGGAAGTGAGCGGATCGATTGCAGGATATTTACGTGCATCACTGCGTTCCCTACTCAATCCGTGGAAAGCTCCAACAACCTTGAGTGTAGCCTGTGTTACCGGCTCCTCAAAGTTACCACCAGCAGGACTGACAGTTCCTCCGATGGTTACCGAACCAATACGACCATCACGCAGACGAACCTTTCCAGCTCTCTCATAGAACTCTGCAATACGGCTCTCAAGATAGGCTGGGAATGCCTCTTCACCAGGAATCTCTTCAAGACGACCACTCATCTCACGCATTGCCTGTGCCCAACGGCTGGTGGAGTCAGCCAAGAGCAGGACACTGAGTCCCATTTGCCTGTAGTACTCAGCAAGTGTCACAGCGGTGTATACAGAAGCCTCACGGCTTGCTACCGGCATGGAAGAGGTATTACAGATGATGATGGTACGTTCCATCAATGAACGACCGGTCTTCGGGTCAACAAGCTCAGGGAACTCCTTGAGAACCTCAACTACCTCACCGGCTCTCTCACCACATGCAGCAATAATTACGATATCCACATCTGCATTACGGCTGGTCATATGCTGGAGAACAGTCTTTCCTGCACCAAACGGGCCAGGGGTACAGTAGGTACCACCCTTGGCAACAGGGAGGAAGGTATCGATGATCCTGATTTTGGTCACCAAGGTCTCATCGGGGCGTAGACGCTCCTCATAGAGTTTGATGGCTTTCTTGACTGGCCAGGTGAAGATCATGGAAAGGTCTTTCTTGTTACCTTTTGCATCCTCTACGGTACAAATGGTATCACGAACGCCATAGCTACCCTTTTCCTTGATGCTTACAACCTTCCAATCTGTATCTGCTAGATTAAATGGAATCATGATCTGGTGGGTGAACAGACCTTCTGGGACAGTACCGAATGTATCGCCGGGGCGGAGCTTGTCTCCCACCTTTGCTACAGGGGTAAACTCCCAATCATTGTTGGGGATTGCATCAAGGTACACACCACGTTGGAGAAAGAACCCACACTGTTTTGCGAGTTCAGGAAGGGGGTTCTGCAAACCATCATAGATCTGCTGCAAGAGCCCGGGCCCCAAGGCAACACTCAACATCTCGCCGGAGAACTCTACTGTATCCCCAACGCGGATTCCACCAGTCATTTCGAAGACCTGCAGGGAAGCCGTATTCCCATTGATACGGATTACCTCACCCTTGAGGCGATCATCACCAACATGGATATATCCGACTTCATTCTTTGCAATAGCACTGTCGAACTCGACTGTTACCATATTCCCGTTGACGCCTAAGACACGCCCACTTGTATTTGCCATATCCAACTCCACTAATTGTTCTCAATCTCAGTCTGAATATTGGAAAAGAGACGCTTGAACTCAGCGTTTCCTTCCTCTCGGGTAAAAAGACTTTTTCTTTGCAACATTTTCAGTTTCAACGCATACGAAAGAAGCCCTTCAATATCAAATGTATGAAGAGCACTCAAATCATCCAGATAGTTCCAATGCAGCCTTATCAGCAACATTTCAGCCTGTAGTACGTCATCACTGGAAAGAGCCTGACGCACAGTATCACTGATTTTGGCTTCTTTATCCCCATCATTTCGGTAGGAAGGATCAGAGAGAGAAAGTTTCCTACTTCTTGCCTCAGTCAACTCCTTCTTTACCATGCCAGCAAAATGTTGGTACTGGAAAAGAAAATGATGTGAGGATGCAACACCACTTACCGCCTGCTCCAAAAGTAGGTAGTGAGCCTTGCTTACCTGCTCTTTGCAGAGCGACAGAAAGGTATCAGTTGTGAAGGGAAGCACTCCGTCATACCGTAAGGAAGGTAACGTTGCTACCAAATAATAGTAGGAAGCCACGACAACTCCTTATTGTTCCGCTTTGAAAACGATGTCCTGGATGGAAGGAGAAAGGAACGGACGAAGCAGTTCCGCAGTCTCCTCTGCACTGAAATCATAGAATGCCGAACCATCCTTCTCACTCACCCTGAAACCAGATCTTGCAGAAGGCACTGCCTTGATCTCAAGACCTTTCTTGAGTTCATCACCAAGCTCCTTTTTCAGGGATGTTGCGAGCTGATCGAAATCTTTCTTGCTCAGCTGCAGTTCCTTTCCCCCGATATCTGAAAGGGAAGAAACAACCTTGATAATTACATTGACAAGGTCCTTGCTGGAATAGGCTTTCTCTATATCAGCTGTAAGAATCCTGTCCAGTTCAGCCTGTATGGCCTTCTTCAGGGAGAGTAGTACATCCCTGCTTGCCTGCTGAAGACTGCTGATTGCACTCTGGTCCCGCGTCTGGATCTCTTTGTGAGCTTTCTCGATTTCCCGAGCAGCCTCTTTGCGGGCTTTCTCTACCAATGTTGCGGCCTCAGCCTTTGCATCAGCAATAATCTGATCAGCCTCTTTCTGGGCAGCCTCAATTCCATCCCTGCGGATGGAAGCAACCAAATCTTGAATCTGTTGAGCCATCTGAATTCCTACCTTGTCCTAGAGTTCCAATAGGTCACGAAATATTTGGATTCTGCCTATATACGCAAAATTTGCCAAACTGTAGGGAATTATCGTGCAATGAACATAAAATTTCAACCTATTTGTCAATTTTTGTCCATTTGGCTATATCTATTCCCCAATAGCCAAAAGAAATCACCGGAATTCTATACCCTTCCCGATATTTTTGCTAGGATGTTCCCATGAATATGCTTGCTAGACATGCCCATCTCTATACCAACGATAGTAAACGAGGGATTCTCTGTATTGAAAATCTTCACGATGGGATGGTCCACCTTCTTATCAGTGAAAATATGGCAAAAGACATACAAGCTATACGGTTCCGTCTTGATCTTGGGACATTTGCGCATACAGCTCTCCAGGATGCATATGAGCATATTGGTCTGGAAGTATTTTCCATCAGGGTATTGGTAACCGCTGATGAGGATGAAGACTTGGATGAACTGCTCGCTGCACAAGAGACTTTACTGCTATCGCAGGGCAAATTACTTTATTGAAGCATATATGTTGATATTCCTCTTACAGATGTACAAGGAGGAATATCATGTACGGGAGAATCCAGAAACATAGTACGGTAAGGCTCTTCAGTAATGCACAGGAGGCCTATCGACTGCTTGCACACTATTATCTGAAAGTTACAAATGCGGGTGGGTGTATTCTTGATTACCTATTACTGCCCCATTCAATTGACTTGTTGCTCTCCTTTCCCAATACCATGAATAATCTTATTGCAGTGGATTCCGCCCATTTGCTTCCACTCTTTGGTACATTGGGAGCCAGGGGGAAACACTACCCTTTCTCTGGTACCTATGAACTCTACCATGCAAGTCACTGTTTCTGTGAATTGGGAAAGGCAGGAACAAATGTCCTGCCTTTCAGCTTGGAATCAATTTTGCAGGAAAAGAAACGTGCTAGGATTTGTTCGCCTTCGCCTTGTCTTTTTTGATAAGATTACGAACCCCTTGGATTGTTACTCGTATGGCATCCTCGGTATCGTGGAGCTTTGGGTTCTCCATACCCAGGAGTTCACGCTCCTGGTTACCCACCACAAAGAAATCACTACCACAGCGAACACCCAAGTGTGCAGCAACCACAAAGAGAGCAGCACTCTCCATCTCGCTTGCCAAGACACCAAGTCGTTTCCAAGCCTCCCACTTATTAATCAGATCATAGCTGACCGGCATCAGGGAAGGATCATGCTGACCGTAAAAAGAGTCCTTGCATTGTACGACACCCAGGTGACTTCTTTTTTCAAGTTGGTCGGCAGCCTCTTTCAATGCTGATACAACCTCAAAGTTAGCTACAGCAGGAAATTCTATAGGTGCATACTCCCTGCTGGTTCCTTCCATTCTTACAGCACCGGTAGCAATCACGACATCACCGCCCATCACTTCCAAGGCGATACCACCACAGGTACCCATGCGGATGAATGTATCACTTCCACATTTGAAGAGTTCTTCCATTGCAATGGAGGCCGAAGGGCCACCAATACCAGTGGAGGTAACCGATACCTTCTCCCCATCCAGGAACCCTGTATAGGTAACATATTCCCTGCTATCAGCCACCAGAGACGCATCATCAAGATACTTAGCAATCAGTGGCACCCGCTTCGGATCACCAGGAAGAATGACATATCTACCTACATCGCCCTCTTTGATATGCAAATGGTATTGAATACCTGTTCCGTTCATATAGTCTGACATAGATCCTCCCTCACCATTTCATGGTATCACCCACTGTATCTGGGTGCAAGCTATCTCAGTACCCCATCTGCTTCAACATATCTGCAAGCACACGAAACCGCTCACCAAGTCGTTCCCCTTCCTGGGATAGGGCATCATTGAGCAGTCGAATATCGGTATCAATCATTGGATTATCTGTGCAAACCTCGACGCTCATAGCATCCCCTTGCAGTCCAATACGGTCAATGGTCTCTTGATCTGGATCATAGAACTTAGGAAATCGATAGGCATCCTGAAAATACAGATTGGTCCTACATATCAGGATTGCCAAGTCAAGTGCACGGGTAAGGGGAAGTTCTTCACTCTGGCGTGACCACTTCTCGCCAGTATAACGCCACACCTTTGCTGATGCTTCCACACTGCCCCGATCATTCCACTGAGCCAATCCAATCGAGAGACCTTTGGCATCACTTTCATTTGCCTGTTTTCCATCAACGTGTTCATAGTTCGGTACCACGATAACGGGCTTGTGTTTCAAACTTGTAGGTATCTTCATACATGTATCTCCTTTGCGTGTATATAGGTTTGTTTCATCATGGAGAGCAGGGTATCCAGTTCTGCACGATAATCCGAAACATCCTCTTGATAATCCAGCTCTTCTAAAACGGAAAAATCCATAATGGAAGGCCCATGCTTGCTATAGCTATCCTGTAATGATGGATAGTTTGCAAGTGCCCCAACAGAGAGACGGAAAAAGAGAGAGTTCTTGGTTGCCTGAAAATTTTTGCTTACACCCAGGTACTCTTGTGAAGTACTGGCATCAACCAAAAGAAATACACCCATTGGTGGTTTTTGCTCCTCATAAAGGGCTCTAAGATGTTTCTTGTTCATACTGAATCCTTTAGTAAATTACTAAATTAGTATACTTAGTAAAAAGCCCTCTGTAAAGAGGGCATGATCAATATTTCTAAAGTTGCACGTATGTTTTTCCCATACCTCCATCCTCTGGTGTGGCAAATCGGAATCCTTGTATCGAGCGATGCTTCTCCAGATACGAGGAAATCCCCTTGGAGAGAATTCCGTCCCCATACCCATGGATGACGGAAAATTGAGAAACACCATGAACCAAACAGCTTTCAATCTGTTGCTCAAGGGAAGAGAGAGCTTCCTCCAGGGTATACCCTCTCAGGTCAAGCATCAGTCTAGGCCGCGGAGTACTGCTATGGTAGGACACCAATACTTTCTTCTGTTGCTCCTTGATTGCTTGCAATTGCTTGCCCTCGAGTGTCATTCGCATTGAGCCAATCGCGACAAGATATTTATTCCTTCCCTGCTGTTTTAGGATTTTTCCCAATCGTTTTGCAGTTCCACAGAGCACTTCCATGCCTTCACTGAACTCCTGTGGATTTTGGACCTCCAGATCTGAAAGCTCCTCTTCACTCTGTTCCAGCAGAGCTTGTTCATCTTGCACCCTGTCCTCAAGGCTTTGTACATACGCTTTCACCTGTTTGCGTTTAGCCTTATCCAGTTCACCTTCCCTCATGGTCTTTACAAGGTTTTCCAACTCTTTTCGTTTTGCACTCATGAATCGGGCAAGCTCAGTTGTTTGTTCATCCTTGAGCTGTGCTTCTCTTTGACGTACACGAAGCTCCTTGAGCTGAAGTTGTTTCACCTCTTGCTGAAGCGTGTAATACCGTTTTTGGGTTTTCTCTTCCTGCTTCTCAAGCTCTTTCCGTTTTTCCTCAAGATCCTTGATGATGGAAGCAATCTGGACCGCTTCACTGCCAAGGTACTGTTCAGCACGAGATATGACTTCCTCAGGAAGTTTCATATAGCGGGCAGTATCGATCGCGTGGCTCTCTCCCGGCAATCCTTGTATGACCCTGAAGGTTGGCATATGTGAGTGCTCATTGAACTCCATAGAGGCATTGATCACTTCCTTCTTTGCATAGGCAAACTGCTTGAGCACTCCATGATGACTCGTTACCAAAGTCAGTTTTGCCTTCTCCAAACAGAATTCAAGGACAGAGCGGGCAATTGCAGAACCTTCCACTGGATCGGTGCCACTACCAAGTTCATCGAGAATAACCAAACTTCTCTCACTCATGTTTCTGAGAATGTAACCAATCTGTTTCATATGGCCGCTGAAGGTGGAAAGCTCTTCCTCAATCGATTGTTCGTCACCAATATCAGTAAACAGATTGTCAAATAAGGGCAGGCTGCTCCCCTCTTTTGCGGGAATGAATCCACAGTATTGATTAAGCAGTGCAAACAACCCCACAGTCTTGATCGTAACAGTCTTTCCTCCAGCATTCGGACCGCTGATGACTACTGCCCGTACACCTTCTTCGAGTGCAATGGAGATAGGAACAGCTTTTCTGCCCAACAATGGATGTCGGGCCAGCTCAAGGTTGCATCGTTTTGTCTTCAGGTCTGTGGCGGTACAGTGTGTTTCCAGAGCCCAAAGAGCGATAGAGAATATGGCATCAAGCATGCCAATACGAGTGGATAAAGCGTTCAGCTGCGTTCTGAGTGCTCTTGCACTGCTGTTCAGTTCCCTGAGAATCTTCGCTATTTCCACGAATATCTGGTTCTGTGCGATCATCACCGAATTGTTCATCTCTACAAGGGTATAGGGTTCCATGAATACGGTATTCCCTGAACTGGAACTGCTGGATACAAATCCTTGTACCTGACTTCTCCGGTCACTTCTTACGGGAATGACCAATCTTCCATCCCTCATTGCTTCCTGGTCCGTTTGCACTGCAGTGGGATTGCTCCTGATGAACTGGGCACAGAAGCGGGATCGTTCGCTCTTGGCTGCCTCCACCTGGCGGAAGAGAGCACTTATCCTTGGATGGGTATTTCTTACCTGACCACTCTCATCGAGCGTGTTCTCAGCTTGGTCAGCGAAAGCCACCAGTTCATGTGGCAACCCTTCTCCCAAGAGCGGGTGCAACACCGAGAAGTAACCATCAGGATCCTGCACAGACTCCATATGCTTATACAGATGCTCAGCACTACGGATATACCGGGCAAGGTCGAGCAGTTCATACCCTTCTGCTCCTTGGGTAGGATCATCAAGAGATGAGAGCGTTTCCTGGATTGCAGGGAATGAGTGGATGATGAGCCTATCGGCTCCTGAGAGCAGTTTCATTGCTGCTGAAACTTGTCTCTGACGTACGGTAAGCTCATCCTGTGTATCTAAAAAAGGAAGCGTTTTAAGAACTTGCACACCTTCTGGTGCGTGACTCATGCTCTGTATCTGTTGTAAAACCTGGAAGAACCCCAGCTCTTCAATACTCTTGTGATTCATCTCTCTCCATTCGTTTGACCCAGGATTTTGAACGGTCATTCTTTCCCATCCATTCAGGTTTCTTTTCATCAAGGGAAGCAAGCATCCTGAGATAGCTCTCATATCTATCGTAGTGAATGAGATCCTGTTCCACTGCTTCCATCACCTTGCATCCAGGTTCTCCCTGATGCAGGCATCCTTCATACGTACATGAGCCTGCAAACTCCGCAAACTCAGGAAAAGCATCGCTTAATTCGTGGGGATCGGTGTGTGGTACGAGAAACTCCCTTACCCCAGGCGTATCTGCAATCGTAAAATCAGGACCATGCAACAACAGAGCATGATTGGTGGTATGCCGACCACGATTATACTTATGGGAGATTTCCCCTGTCTTTTGCTCTACTCCCAGCAATCGGTTGATCAACGTTGATTTTCCAACCCCACTCTGTCCGACAAATGCCACTGTCTTACCCTTAAGAACCTCATGCAATCGATCAAGATTCTCTCCATTGGCAGCACTGACCGCCATCGTCTGATACCCAAGTTTACCGTAAAGGGAAAAGCGCTCATGTTCTTCCTCTGTGAGAAGGATGTCACTCTTGTTCAGGATAATCATAACCGGTGCTTTACGGGAGCAAGCTATTACCCGGTCGATGAATCGTGGCCTGAAAGGAGGACTTTCAACACTGCTTACACAGACGACCAAATCCATGTTGGCTACCACGGTCTGATTACATCCTTTCTTCGCATTCCAGCGCTGGAAACAGTTACGTCTCTCGAGCCGTTCCGTGATCAAACCCTCTCCCTCATTGGTAAGGACAAAAAATACCTGGTCCCCTACGGCAAGTGGATTGTACTCATCGGTAACTTGGAACAACTGTTTTCCCTTGATACGGCAAAGATAGGAGTTCCCTTGAGACTCCACCGTATAAATGTTGTTGATCCCTCTGGTTATCAGGCCTGTTTGCATCTCTTTCTAGCTCCCAGGAAGTACTGTATCTGCAAACGGGGCTCTTGACAACCAGATGGTATTTGATACTGTAATGCTATGTTCAGTTTTAAAACGTGCTCTCACCCACTCTGCCATACCTATGTATGCAATGAAGGCAGCCATTGTTATCGCCACAGCGAGAACCAAGACGAACTCTACCAGGATTGTCTTGATCGGCTAACCGGCAGCAACGATATTGTTGACTATTCTTTGACTGGTAGTGAGTTTGACAACCTAACCTTGGGCAAGAAAACCATTTCTGCCTCCAACATGGCTTGGTGCACTTTTCGAGGTGTGGATTTCTCACAAGTCACCTTACTCAACAGTTTTTTCGATTTTTGTCTCTTCGAAAAGTGCAAATTCAACAGTATCATCTCCCGCTACAGTGTATTTTCCGGTAGTAAGATGATCGACTGTGATTTCTCAGGTAGCATGATCATGCATACCAATTTCAGTGGAATTGACACACTTCGTTGTTCATTCGGAGACTGTGACCTCTACTTTTCGACCTTCAATTCAAGTTTCCTCAGGGATACTGATTTTGAGGATTGCAACTTGAAGAAAGCCGACTTTGTCTATACTGACAGGAGACGCGTCTCCTTCCGCTACTCCAATTGGGAGGAGGCACGCTTTTGAATATCTATCAGCATTTCTCAGTCGTAGGTTTCTGTAATACCTATTTGGTTGCCCGTAAGGAGGGCAGTGATGCCCTCTTGATCGACCCTGGACATGTGGATACGGAGTTGATCAACTTGATTGAGGCAAATAGGTACAAATTGAAACATGTACTGCTTACCCATCGACACCCTTCCCATACAGAGGGACTTGGCACCCTGAAGAAGATCTACGATGTGGAGGTCCATGCCTCAGCCTTTAGTAGCTATGAATTTCTCTATCATCCAATTGAGGATGCAGAAGTTCTTAATCTCTGTGGTTTGGAAATTGAGGTCATCCATATACCGGGTCACAGTTTGGACAGCATGGTATATAAAATCGACCATGCATTATTTACTGGTGATACGCTGCTTTGTGGTAGAATAGGGTCAACACCCGGATACCGGGAGCAGGCTCTGCTTATCTCATCCATCAATCAGAAACTAATGACACTCGATGAGAACATACTTCTCTTCCCAGGACATGGCACGGCAAGCAAGTTGAGAATCGAGCGTATGTTCAACCACGATCTTTTGCAGTTGGGCAAGATTGAGACCGAGCGCCAGAATTGGAGAGAGGATGAGTAGAGCGTACATAAGAGAGAAATCGTTCAGGCATTGCGGCAACAAAACGTAATCTCTTTCCTTTTGATGGGCTGTCAAGTTCAAGAATCAAGGCGTGCAACATCAAGGTCTGACCATCATCCTTCCCATAGATAGGATCGCCAATGATCGGGTGACCTTCCTTGCTTAAATGCACCCTGATCTGGTGGGTTCGTCCTGTGTGGAGGGTAATCCTCAAGAGTGCAAACCCACGGTACTGTCTCAAAACCTGATATTCTGTCTTGGCATATCTTCCTTCATCATCAGCACATGTGGTGAATTTCTTTCGGTCCTTGGGATCACGTTTCAGATGTTTCTCTATGATACCGTGTCTCTGCTTAAAAACTCCTCTTACCAAGGCAATATAGATTTTCTTCGTCGTTCGGTCCTTGAACTGTGCAGAAAGATGCCTGTGGCTTGTCCTGTTTCGGGCAATTACCAAGACTCCACTGGTATCCTTGTCCAAGCGATGCACTATACCGGGACGAACTGCAGGACTGGAGAGGTCTACTTCATCCTCACCTTCATCTTCATCCTGCAGTTCCTCACAGAACTGTTTGCCGTAGCGATGGACCAATGCATTGACCAGGGTATGTTCCATATTTCCATTTGCAGGGTGTACCACCATCCCTTGTTCCTTGTTGATAGCAAGAAGATCCTCATCCTCATACAGGACAGTGAGCGGAATGTCTTCACCTTCAATTCCTTCAAAGAATGACTGACTGAAGTGGATGCATATGCGGTCACCTTCCCTGACAAGCTTGCTTTTCTTGCTTGCCTTGCCATTAAGCTGAATCGTAGTATCTGCCTCACTCAAGGTAGAACGGGAGATGAGGTCACTATGGTTTGCAACATAGACATCCAAACGAAGGGGATGTTCCAAGGATTCTACAACGAGGTCTACCCTACCTTCCTTAACGCCCATCAGCATTCCCCACTTCACCGATGATATAATCGGCAATCGATATTCCCAGTGAAAGACCGGCAGCAATAGAACCTTGCATGAGGAAGCCTTGCAAGTCAGTCGATGGTGTTCCAATAAGATGGGAATCCACTGCAACACGGTACAGCAATGCAGCCACCGGGATCGTGATTACCATAGAGCCAAAGAAAAGCGTTTCAGCTCTCCTGATCTTATAACTCCAGAGAGGAAACTCTTCTTCCTCATAGGGCTCATACCCCTTGAGCTGGTCAGCTGAAAGCTGCAAGGGGAAGATCATGAGCAGCAGCAATAGGATTACCATGACTCGGCGCATGATTACCCCCGTTTCCCGAACAGCTTTGTCCCAATCCTTACCAGATTGGAACCTTCCTCAATTGCCAGGCGGTAGTCACCACTCATACCCATGCTTAGGGTATCGAATGATGGTGGGGCAAATCGCTTTTGCACCGCATCATAAGCCTTTCTCAGTCGTGAGAACGCTGTTCTTACCATCTTCTCATCTCCATCCAAGGGACCAATGGTCATCAACCCACGTACCTGGAGATAGGTACTTTGCATGATGACATCAAGTGCGGAGAAGAGCTCATCCTCACAAGTGAACCCACTTTTGGACTCTTCTTGTGCTGTCTTGAGTTCAAGCAGGATGGGAAATGGACGGGAAAGATATCCTTCAATTTTCTTGGCAAGTTTCAGGGAATCCACACTATCAATACCGTCAAAGAGCTCTACCGCCTTTTTTGCTTTATTCGATTGCAGGTGTCCTATCAGGTGCAGTCTCATCCCTTCCGGCCTAACTTGAGGTACCTTCTCCTGTACTTCCTGTACGCGATTTTCCCCATAGAGGAGCTGTCCGCACGAATACAGGTCCAGCATCTCCTGGTAGGTACGGGTCTTGCTTACTGCCATCAGCGTAATATCATTTGGGTCTCTCCCGGCAATCTTTGCAGCTTCGCCCAGGCTATCCAATATTTCCTGATAGTGTTCCCGTAACTCAATCATCTCTCTTGTCGCTCCTATGCTTGTTGTTATGCAACTTCTTGTGCAAAGCAGTCTCCCGTATGGTCTTTCTCAATGTTTCCAGCAACAACCGTTTTTCCTCGTTGTTGCTTGTCAGCGAGGGAAATGCATGCAAGATTCGTTTGGCAGAAATACTGAGACGCATCTTCAATTCATCCAATTCAGTATCCAACTTTACACGCAAACCTTCAAGCATCTTATTCTCTCTGAATTCGCGAAGTACCTTCAGGCGACTTTCAATCTCCCTTTTCTTCTCCTTGAAATCTGCAAGTTGCTTCTGGAAGGCGCTCATTCGCAGTACCGAGCTGGTGGTATCAACACTAAGCAATACGATGATGATTTTTGCCCCATGCTCCATGAAAGCTGGAGTGAAATGACCGAACAATGCTGACAGATGGGGATGAACGCCATAGGTGACAAAAAGCGAGAGCACTCCAAAGAGGGTTGAGTTGAGGAGACAGACCCTTCCCTTGAGATTGAAGCGTGCAGAGGAGTAATCCCATAATCTGATGGAAAACAGTGTCTCAGCAAGATATCCTGAAGCATATTCCAGGATGCTGGTACCAATAACAGCGATGAAAAAAAGGATAAGTGGATTGTTGGATAATCTTGCAAAGACGAAAATGACCAACACCGCTCCAAACCCATAGATGGGAAGATAGGGTCCATGAAGAAATCCACGGTTTACGAGCGTGCCCTGTCTTATGGAACAATACAGAACCTCAACTATATAACCAAGAATAGAATAACAGAAAAAATACCAGATCAACAACGTCAGATCCATACCATAACCTCATTGTCAGATACTACTATACTCACAACCATTTTGAGCGGCAATAGTACCCCTATCAAAGCAAAAACGCACTCTGTGAAGAGTGCGTCTATGACCGGAGAGGGATTTGAACCCCCGACCAGTTGCGTGTAAGGCAACCGCTCTCCCGCTGAGCTATCCGGCCGTTGAAACAGAACGTATCACAAAGAGAGGAAAACTGTCAACCATGTATGAGCAACTTAAGGAAAGCTTCTCTCTCCATGGGTCGTTGATAATAGAAACCTTGTCCAAAGAGAGCCCCGGCTTCACTCAGGAATTCATGATGTTTCTCATTCTCCACTCCCTCTACCACCATATCCATCCCCAGTTCTTTTCCCATCTGTATGATGGAGGAAAGCACAGCTTTAGAGCGATTATTCTCACCAATCTCATAGATAAAGGAACGGTCAACCTTGATGATGTCCATCGGCAAAGTGGAGAGCATATGCAGAGAGGAGTAACCACTGCCGAAGTCATCCATCAAGATGGTAAAACCATGGCTCTTCAGTTCACTGACCAACTCAGACATCTGCACAGGATTGTCTATGTAGGCACTCTCGGTAATCTCAAACTGAATGTACGAGTGGTCTACAGCATATGATTCTGTGGTTTGCAGGATGAACTTCACGATATTCTTGTTATTTACATCGATCCTGCTGAGATTGATAGAGATAGGAATATCGATCTTTTGCTCAGCTATGAATGCACATACACTGGAGAGAACTGACATATCCAGTGCAGTAATAAAACCATATTTCTCGAAAACGGGAATGAATTGTTTTGGCGGAATTACCCCTCTTGTCGGATGCACCCAGCGAGATAGCGCCTCTGCAGAGTGTATGTGCATTCCCTGGATATCATAAATGGGTTGTAGGAAGAAGGTGAACTGCCCGCCATCCAAAGCACCCTGCATCTCATTGAGTACATCCTGTTCATTGAACGTATCACTCCGAATGGAAGGTTCATAGAACGCATACCCTTCCCTATTACGAAATCGTGAAATCTTTGAAGCACTGTGCGCTTTATCCAGTAAGGAGGGAATACCTTGACTGGGATCTTCAATCTCATACATACCGAAAACCATTGAAAGATGTAATCCAATATCCTGTCCGATATGTTCAATATCGATGGCTTGTTTCAGTTTGTTCGCGCTGCTCATTTCCTTGGGTATGCAAGCAGCAAAATGGTCTGCCCCAACATGTCCATACACGCCATGGTTCTTGATGAAATCCCTAAGTGATCGAGCAACGAGTTGCAGAACCTGGTTCCCACGATCAAATCCCAGCAACTCATTCAAGACTGAGAACCGTTCAATGTTCCAGTACACCATTACAAAGGAGGTATTGGTATGGGTATCAAGGAATTCACGACAAGCCTCATAAAATCTCTGACGAGTATATAAACCTGTTACCAGATTGTGGTTTAAGGCAAATGACAGTTGTTCCTGTACTTGCTGCAGTACCTTTTCATCATGCATCGATTCAGAGAGGTCTTCTATTAGCAAGCTGAAAGGCTCACCTCTCCCCTGAATCCCCATCTGGCGGAACGTCATCTTGCACCAAATGATATCACCATCTTTCTTGACAAGTCGGAGATTGAAAGGATCCGATGTGATGCTCGTCATGCTTTGTCGCTCCACATGACGCAGTAGCAGGGTTCTATCCTCAGGATAGAAGAGTTGCATTGCATTGTTCTTGAGTTGCGCTATCAAATCTTCACGTTGATACCCCAGGAGAACTGCAAGTGTCTCATTGGCATACTGCAACTCCAGGGAGTAAGACTCCATGGAGAATACAGCAATACCTTCCCTGCTCTGTTCTATATAGGGAAGCATACGCTTGTTCAGTTGTTGCAATTTATGTTCACGACTGACATCCTGAAGGGTTAAGGTAACCATCTGGACATAACCGTAACAGGTTCCAAGTTGACAGGTGAGCGAGAAGTATCGGTTGTCATGCCCCCCTACCATGAACGTTTCTCCCCTTTGGTGATTCTCCTGCAAGCTTCTCATACGTGAGAATACATTGCTCCTTTCTGAGGCCAAGAGCCATCCGAGAGGGTCTTTTTCCAATGTTGCATCCTCACTATTGAACAGCTCATGGAATTTCCTATTTGCCATGAGTAAGGTGAGAGTATCACGCTCCCATGCAAGATGAAGCAGAGCAACGTTGAAATTCTGTAAAATCTCCTTGAGAGGACATTCTGGGGAAATATATCCAGAAGGAGAAAACCGAACAACGTTTCCTCCTATACGATGGTCCATGTAGTAGTAAGAGAATAATACAGGAATGAAAGAACCTGATGATACTGTAAGGCGAACCTGTGTAGGCCTGCCATCTGGTTCAGCGACACGTTTTCTCAGTGCTTCCCGAAATAGTGGGCGGTCTTCTGCAAGCATTGCTTTAACACCAGCATTTCGTTTAAGAAAACCATGAACCTGTTCCCTATATGGTTGCCCATCAATAAACACAAAGAGCGAAAGTACATCATGATTGACATCATAATCCCAGGAGGAGTCACCTCGCTGCAATAACTTGAAATAGCTTGACCGGGAAAGATGCAATTTCATCGGTTGCGTAGCCGATTTCTCTGCAATTTGCTTGGCCTGTTTCAGTTGATCCACCAGAATGGACAGCTTCGCAGGCTTTTCGTTGAATAGTATCAACTTCTCCTTGCAGAGCCATATGCTCCCAAACTCATCGGCTTCTTGCCAAAAACTGTAGCTATCATAGCTGAGTGAATGAAAACGACAATGCTCACATACCTGATCTCTGTGAAAAATCACCTCATAGCATTTCTTACCGATATAATTAGCATCAGGAGAATGAGCCTCTCTGCCAGCTTTATTCAAGAAGAGTAGATCATAGCTCTGCATATCGCTCAAGTAGACCGTGTCAGGGAGATTGTCCAACATCCACTCATGATTGGTCCAACAGAGTGTCTTATGCATTCCCATCTCAGAGACATAGTGGGTACACTGGTTTCTTCCATGATTTTTTGAATGGTACAAGGCAAGGTCTGCATGTTGATACAGTTCGTTGAATGTAGTTCCATCCTCAGGGCTTAGGCAGTAGCCAAGGGAACAGGTAATGAGAATCCCAAGCGTCCTGTCCTCGGCAACAAGACTGCAGAACTCATCTCCGGCATGTAGAAGTGCTTCTGTAAAATGCGGGACATATGCAACAAACTCATCTCCCCCAAGCCTGCCAATAATCGTTCCCTGCGGAAACACCTCTCTCATCAGGAAGGCAATTCGCTTAAGTACACGGTCCCCAAGGTCATGGCCATAGGTATCATTTATTAATTTGAATCGATCAATATCAATCAGGAAAAGAACACTGTTACCACCATCCCTAAGATATCGAGTAACGAGCTCTTCAAGGGAAAATCGGTTATATACACCGGTAAGGCTGTCGCTATGTGCCCGCTTTTCCAAGGCTTGTTCCTGAACCTTGCTTGCCTCGATGTCCTTGATTGCGATATATCCAATAGTAGTATTGTTGGCAACAGAAACATTGAAATGAAACCTAACCCATCGATACCCATCCTCCCTGTGGAAAGGGTGTATCATTTTTGCTTCTATGGTGAGTTCTTTATTCCCGGCCTCTACAAAAAGCTTTAGCTTCTCACTGGTGTCAATTTCATGGAATACAGGAAGATATTCTTTTTGAATTGCTTCTTGCAGGACTGAATCGTACATAGTGTAGAAATCATCACAGCCATTCATCATCTTCCAAACACGATTGTCTGCAAGTACCGGGGTACCAGAATCAAGATTAAACCCTCCAAAAAAGGCTTTATCCTGCCCTAATGCCTGCAGTCGCATTGCTATCTCATCATGGACATCCTGAAAAATTCCTATCGCTCTACGATGTTCCTCTTCCGCATCTGAAAGAAAAGCATAACTCAATCTCAGCCATCGGAAAGAGCCTGCTTCACTCCGCACTGAAAGAATAGAATCTGGTTCATTACCAGCTTGTAATTGAGCAAAATCATAGTTAAGAGTCACTGAGAAGTCAGGATGAATATACCCTTCTTCAAGCAAGAAAGCAGCAGGGTTGTCAATCTCAAGGGGAGCATGGCCACCAAGAATGGTTCTTGAGAGCGCTACAAGATGATCTTCATCAAGATGATACTCCCACATTTCCAAGGTAGAGTGAGAAAATGCAAACTGGAGCCTGGTATTCTGTCTTTCCAATGCAAGGGCATTTTGGTGAGCTTCTGAAACGTCACTTGCCACGAGGTAGTATACCGGGAATTGTCCATGGTGACGGCTGTACCTTCCAAGCAGCCTGATGAAACGATCTTCCTTACGATGTAATCGAAAGGATACATCCAATTCCTTGTGGCTGTTTTTCAGTTTCTGGAATACTGCCTTAATGCGTTTTCGCTCTCTCTCATGTACGGAATCCAACAAATCCAGTTCATTGTAGTTGTGAAACTCTTTTGGAGAGTATGCGAGCAGTTTGGACAGCCCTCTGCTGAGATAGGTTGCACGTATCTCGTCGCCAAGCTCATATACCCCCACTCCACCGGGAAGGTTGTTGATGGAAAGCATTCGCTCTTTATTAGGGCCGATGTGCCCAACCTCGTTCATACTTCTTACACCTTATTCCACAAAAAGTAACTCATTGTAGCACATATCATGTAAGAAGTATGATAAAACACCTATTTTTTCACCGAGTCCTGGGAATCTTTAAGCAACACATCATGCGCTCCACCTTCTATGATGGAAGTGGAACTGACAACGGTTAATCGAGCCTTCTGTTGTAATTCGGGAATGCTGAGCGCTCCACAGTTGCACATGGTTGATTTTATCTTGCTCAAACTCAAGTTGAGATTGTCTTTCAATGGTCCTGCATAGGGTACGTAGGAATCGACTCCTTCCACAAAGCTCAACTTTCCATCCCCCCCAAGGTCATATCGTTGCCAGTTTCGTGCGCGGGAAGATCCCTCTCCCCAATATTCCTTCATGTAGGAACCTTTGACATTCACTTTCTCTGTCGGAGACTCATCGAATCGTGCAAAATAGCGTCCCAACATCAGGAAGTCGGCACCCATTGCCAATGCGATGGTCATATGGTAGTCGAGGACAATTCCCCCATCAGAGCAGATGGGAATATAAACACCCTTTTCTTTGAAGTATTCGTCACGGGCTTTTGCGACCTCAAGCAAGGCAGTTGCCTGTCCCCTTCCAATTCCTTTCGTCTCTCTGGTTATGCAGATTGATCCTCCTCCTATGCCGACCTTCACGAAGTCAGCACCGCTTTCAGCGAGGAAGAGGAATCCTTCTCTATCCACAATGTTACCGGCACCCACCTTCACGCTCTCCCCATACTGCTCCTTGATCCAGGAGAGTGTCAGGCGTTGCCATTCACTGTACCCTTCAGAAGAATCGATACAGAGAACGTCGGCACCGCTGTGAACCAAGGCCGGAACCCGTTCCTTGAAGTCTCTGGTATTGATACCCGCTCCAACACAATAACGTTTCTTCTCATCAAGCAACTCATCAGGATTATCCTTATGGCAGTCATAATCCTTCCTGAAAACGAAATACTTGAGTCGATTCTTCTCATCCACGATGGGAAGACTGTTGAGTTTGTGTTCCCAGATAATGTCATTTGCCTCACTGAGTGTTATTCCTTCACGGGCGTACACCAAATTTGCAAATGGCGTCATGATCTGGTTGATCGGGGTATCGAGAGAGGTCCTACTTGGCCTCCAATCACGTGAAGAGACCACGCCAAGCAGTCTTCCTGAGCTGCTGCCATCCTCTGTCACGGCAATGGTAGAGTGTCCTTTCTTTTCTTTGAGTTCTATCAGATCCTTAAGCGTATCCTCAGCCCTGAGATTGGAATCACTGGGAACAAAACCAGCCTTGAACGCTTTTACCCGGGCTACCATTGCACACTGTGCATCGATAGGCTGTGAGCCATAGATGAAACTGATACCACCTTCCCTTGAGAGAACCTTGGCCATTTCCTCACCACTCACGGATTGCATGATGGCACTACTCATGGGAATATTGAGGGTGATGGAGGGTTCTTTCCCCTTCTTGAACTTAACCAAGGGTGTCTTCAAGGACACATTTGCTGGAATGCATTCGGTGCTGGAATATCCTGGGATTAGCAGATATTCACTGAATGTTCGGGAAGGTTCTTCATAGAGGTAGGCCATAACGCAACTCCTTAGAGGGTTTTGGCACCATATTGTGCACAGATACCTTAACTATTGCAAGCATATTGCAACAAAAATCAGCCAATTTGTTGCATACTATCTATAGACAGCTTACCGCTTACCAACCAAAAGCAAAGAATCTTTTTCCTTCAGAGCAACCTCAATATAATCATCATGAATTGTTGCTCTCTCAGCATCACAACCTTCGAAGTGTGTTATTTGCAACAGGGTATTGTCGAATGTAATGGTTGTTGGCTTCTCATGCTTTCCCAAGATACAGAGAATTGCTTCATGGTTCGTATATCGAACAAAGCAAAGAGAGTATTCATCGCTATAGAGTAGCTTCCAAGCACCATTGGCAAAGGTCTCAGCATGAGCTGAGCGGAACTGTCCAAGCCGTGTATAGAGTGAGAAGAAATCCTTGTTCCACTTTTCTTGGTCCCACTGCATGGCATATCGAGCTGATTCAACTGATCCGTACGGGCCAGGAAGCGCAATTTCCTCCCCATAATAGATATTTGGCATACCGGGAAGCACATACAACAACTTTACAATTCCAGCATAAAGAGAAAAGTCAAAGATCTCCTGATGGGCATAGAGACGAGGGGTATCATGGCTGTTGATAAGATTCATTTGCATGCTAAGCATCTGTTGTGGCATTGACTGCAGATGGCTTTGCAGCGCTTGTGCGAACTCAATCCCATTGAAGGCTCTCGTCGTCCCAGGATTCTGTCCCCAGCCATCAGCCATGTAACGGTCTTTCTCCCCCATCCAGCTTCTCATTGGCCGGCTGCTTCCCAAGTAGTTCATGGTTGCATCCCACATATCACCTTTCAGGAATGGGGTGGAATCCACCCAGTCCTCTCCTACCAAGTATGCTTGATTATTCTCTTTCTTGACCGCTTGTCGTACTTCCCTCCAGATCTCCTCGCACAACTGATCATCGCCCCTCCTTCCGACTTCACTTGCAACATCAAGCCTCCAACCGTCCTGGTGGTAGGGCTTCCTGAGAAAAGAACGCAATACGGAATCAGGGCTACGGAAGATCAAATCACGTAGTTCTTCGCTGTTGTAATTAAGCTGAGGTAGCGTCTCGACATCTTGCCAGAACGCTACAGAGCCATCCTCATTGATGTAATAATAAGTGGCTTCCTTGCTTGATGGATCAGAGAGAGCTTTCTTGTACCAGGGATGTTCAGTTCCTGTATGATTGATTGAAATATCGACCACCACGCGAATCCCTTCCTGATGGAGCGCCTCACAGAGGTGGGCAAACGCCTCATCTCCCCCGAGCTTCTCATCTACATGAAAGAAATCGGTGCAGTCATAGCGATGGGTGGTTCTGCTCATCCCAATGGGATTAAGGTAGAGAACCGTTACGCCAAGGCTCTTGAAATGGTCAATGGCATCCTCAATACCTTTCAGGTCACCATTGAAGAAATCAAGGCATCGGCCTTTCTCGAACTCAAGGGGGATTTCATCAAAACCGTGTACGGTGACCTCTCCCCCATCAAACCTGTATTGTCCTTCTTTCGCACCAACAGCCAGATCTCCTTTACGGAATCGATCAGGAAACACTTGGTAACAGAGGCCACTACCTACCCACGTTACTGGGACCAGATCACTGACCAAATGGAAACATTCTGCAAGAGGTGGAACAGAAGCCTTCACTCCCACCTTGCTATAGGAATACGCTCTTTCATCCGTCAACAGGAAGAAATACCAATAGGCTGCAGTATCCACCAGCTTGAAGGAGCCTTTGTACAATGTGCGAGACCCTTCCTGCACTTTATCCAGTACAATCTGCATTTCACGGCCAAGCTGGAAACTCACCAATCTGACTTGTTTGATTGTATTGGAGGAATCTACCTGTATTGAAACGCTCACCATCTCACCCTTTTTTGGGTAGAGCGGCTTGACATACAGGGCGGAGACATTACTATCGACGGATTGCTTCCAGGTTGTACTGACCATATTACTTCCTTATATTGTTTGTTGACTGTACTACAAAACCGGTTTAGTATAACAATATACTAAGTTTTGCGGCTGTGCAACCTGCATTGTTCCCCTTCAATACAACATTGTGGTAGGATATCGGCCGAAGTTGAGGATTGCACCATGGCAGAGCAAACAACCAGAATAAAACGACCTACGATCAAGGATATCGCCCGTGAGAGCGGATACTCCAAGACTGCAGTCTCCTTTGCATTCAATGATCCATCGAGGATCAGCGAGAAGGCATGCAACCAGATTCTTGAGACCGCTGAACGGCTTGGATACATACCTGATCCAATGGCACGCAATTTCTCACTCCGTAGACATCTTTCCATAGGCTTCCTGCTTCCACAGGAAATTCGGTACTCACTACAGAACCCGTATGCACAACAAGTACTACTAGGCATTGGGGGTGTCTGTGAAAAATATGGCTATACGCTTACCCTGATCCCACCATTGAATGAAAGTGTAACAGAAGCTGTACGCAATGCTGCAGTAGATGGTCTGATTTCCATGGGCATGCAGGTAGGCATGGACATTGTCTCGGTCATGAAAACCCGCTTGATCCCTTATGTGACCCTTGATGGGACTCCTGATGAAGATATGCCCAGTGTAAACATCGATGATGAGTTGGCTTCCTATGAATTGATGAAAACAGTACTCGAATCGGGACACCGTAACATCTGCATTATTTCTCTTGGACAAGACATTTTTGCTGAGAAGGCAACAAAGATGGGCCTTCCTCAACGAAGAATGGAGGGTTTCAGGAAAGCATTGAAGGAAGTTGGAATCTCACTGCAAGATGTACCGGTTCTGGTGAGTGAACCTACGCTTGCAGATGGAAAACTGCGAGGCAAGGAAATTTTGGCTTTCGAAAAGAGGCCCACCTGTGTTGTCTCAATGTGTGATATTGTGGCAATCGGATGCATTGTCAGTTGGAATGAAGAGGGATTGTCTGTCCCTGAAGATATTTCTATTGCAGGATTCGACAATATTGATGAAGCTACCTGTGTCATTCCCCACCTAACAACCGTAGACCAGCCAGCACAGGAAAAAGGACGCCTTGCTGCTGAAGCCCTGTTTAACATGATAAACAAGGAGACTTTGCAAAGCGTCCATATTCAAATTCCCTACACGTTGATCAAACGTGATTCCGTAAAGGAACTTACTTCTGAACAGCCTTGATCAGAGCAGAGAGAACTTTATCGGGAGCTGAGGAAGCATCAATATCGACTAGCAATCCTTTTTCACGATAGTAGGCAATAAGGGGCTCTGTCTGCTGCTCATAGACACTCAAACGATTCAGGATTGCTTCAGGTTTGTCATCATCACGTTGAATGAGAGGCTCTCCTGTCTCATCATCGATACCTTCCACCTTAGGTGGGTTGTAGTGGATATGATAGGTTCTTCCTGTGGATTTACACACTCTTCTTCCACTCAATCGTTTGACAATCTGTTCCCGATCAAGGACAAAATTCACAACTGCATCAAGCTTTTTCATCTCAGCGAGTGCGTCGGCTTGGGCGATGGTGCGTGGGAATCCATCAAGGATGAAACCATTCTTTGCATCAGATTCAAGGAAACGCTGTTTTACCATCTCAATGGTTACAGAGTCTGGAACCAAATCACCAGCAGCCAAAATGGCTTTTACCTGCTTTCCTAGGTCTGTGTCCCCTTTTATATGACTGCGAAACAGGTCGCCGGTCGAGATATGGGGAATGCCAAAATGATTTTTTGCTTCGGACGCGATGGTCCCCTTACCAGCACCCGGAGGGCCGAGAAAAACTAAATTCATGTTACACCTCACAACAGAAGAATAGTTGCATCCTATCACAATGACCCTATTTTGTCCTCCCCTTGTAAAGAAGTAGAAAATTTACAAACATCAGTTTATTTAATGCTATACTATAACAAAATTTCACTAAAGAAGGAGTATTGTATGAAACGAGTGCACGTTCTTCTACCTATGCTGTTGCTTCTTTGTGTATTGCTTCCTGTTTCCGCCCAAGGATCAAAGGCTGAGGCCTCTGATGAGGTGGTGCTCACCATGGGTTCCTGGAGAACCGATGATGTAGAGCAGATGAATCGCTTGCTTGCTGCTTACAAAAAGCTTGCCCCTGAGGTAACGATCAAGTTCCAACCGACAAATCCTCCAGACTACAACGCTACCCTGCGTCTGCAACTGGACAGTGGAACCGGCCCAGATTTGATGTACGCCCGTTCCTATGCAGCAGGTCAGGAGTTGTTCAATGCCGGATATTTTGCCGATTGCACAGATATTCCAGGACTCATGGATAACTTTTCCGCCAGTAATCTTGCTCCATGGCAGATGAATGACGGTACCATGTTTGCTGTTCCTTTTGCGGCTGTAAGTCATGCGGTATATTACAACAAGGATATTTTCGCGAAGGAAGGACTTACCATTCCAGAAGACTGGGAATCATTCCTCTCACTTTGCAACACCCTTGAAAACAGAGGATATACTCCCCTTGCCAATGGATTGGCTGATGAGTGGGATATTCTTGAGACCTTTTTCTTCGGTCTGCTCCCCAATTATATCGGAGGAGCTGACATGCGGGTAAAATATGAGAATAAAGAACTTCCTCTCAATGATAAAAACTTTGTAGCAGCTTACCAGGCCATGGCAGATGTTGCCCGATACTGTCCTGATGGTTTTGAGTCAGTTACCTACAATGACAGCCAGGTACTGTTCAACAGCCAGAAAGCGGTCATGTTCGTTGACGGCAGCTGGACCGCCGGTGTCTATAAGGATGCCTCCTTTAAATGGGGCTTGTTTGCCATTCCTGCTCCAAAGGGAAAGAACACGGCTATCTGCTTCCACCCCGATATGGCTATCACAATGAATAGGGCAACCAAACATCCTGAAGAGGCGAAAGCCTTCCTTGTATGGCTTTGCACTGAGGAAGGAGCAACCACAGCAAGCCAGAATCTGCCCAGTGGATACTTCCCGATGATCAGCTTCCCCATCGAGCTCGAGGATCCCCATGCAAATGAGTTCCTTTCACTCAATGTAGGAAAGGAAACTGATGCACGATTTGTCTGGCCCAAGCTGATGAATCTCTATTCACCTATGAACCAAGCGGTTATCAAGGTGATGAAGGGAGATATTACCGCCAAGCAGGCTGCTGACTCTGTTTGGGCGTTGATGTAATCAACCGTCACAGAATCTTACTTCCCGGGCATATGCCCGGGAAATCTCTGAGGTAGCGTATGCGTCCAAAACACGCCCATCATCTTCCCTGGTTGCTTTATCTGGCTCCAGCGTTGCTTGTGTATACCCTCTTTATGGCCTTTCCTCTCATTGACTCATTACGTTTGAGTTTTTTCAGTGGAAACAGCCAAGCGACCAGAATCTTTGTGGGTCTGGATAATTTCAAACGACTGTTTACTGACCCAGAAATTTCAACACGATATTGGGGAGCTTTTTTCAATACCTGGAAATTCTTTTTTGTGCATCTCATTGTCCAGAATGGGCTGGGTATCTTTTTTGCCGTTCTGCTTACTCATGAAACCATGAAAGGAAGACACCTATACCAGACCATCATCTTCATTCCTACTACGTTTGCTGTTCTTATCACAGGATACTTATGGAAACTGATGCTCAACCCTGTATGGGCAGGCGACTTTCTTGTTTCCATCGGATTACCGTTTCTCAAACACCCCTATCTAGGCGATACCAATACAGCTCTCTGGGCTGTCTCTCTTGTCTCTTGTTGGCAGTGGCTTGGTATCCCTACCATGATGTTTGTTGCAGCATTGAGAAATATCAGTACCGAATTGCTGGAGGCAGCACGACTTGAAGGAGCTGGCAATGGAAAGACATTCTGGTACATCAAGCTTCCCCTTATCAAACCAGTTGTCGGAATCATCGCAGTGCTTACATTTGTGAACAACTTCAATGCATTTGATATCGTCTTCGCTATGGAGAACGTGAATGGAGCCCCAGAGTACTCTACAGACCTTATTGGAACACTTTTCTACCGGTATGGTATTGCAGGACAACATCCAATCGGGATTCCTGATGCAGGGCTGGGAGCTGCCATTTCAACAATCACCTTTCTCTTACTTTTGGTATTGGTCATTCCAACCCTGAAAAACACACAGAGGAGTGCCTAGCATGAGTGGATCGTTACGAAAAGAAAACAGGCATGTACTCTCTCATATTGTGTTGCTGACATGGACTTTTATTGTGCTTTTTCCTATATGGACATTGGTGATCAACTCATTCAAGACACGATTGACCATCTATGAGAACCCTTTTTGGATACCCAGGACATGGAATTTCTCCAACTACACCACGGTTATTCGTGATGGTGATTTCTTTACATATTTCAAGAACAGTTTCCTTGTGGTTTCAATCTCTCTTTTGCTGGTAACCCTGCTTGCAAGTCTCGCCGGCTATGCATTGGCACGCTACAATAGCCGTATTGCGAAGGTTATCTATTTCTTTTTTATTGCAGGGATGATGATTCCCATCAAGATAGCCTCAATAAAATTGCTGGAAATTGTAAGAACTCTTGGTCTACTCAACACCATCTATGCACTCCCCCCCATTTATGTAGCCATGGGACTTCCGGTTGGGGTGTTCATCCTTACCACATTCATCAAGGAACTGCCTGAGGATCTCTATGAGGCAGCTATCATTGACGGTGCTACCAGTGGAAGAATCTATACCTTGGTGATTCTCCCCCTGATCCGCCCTGCCCTTGCCACAACGGCAATCTACAACCTTATCCCATTTTGGAACGACCTGTGGTTTCCTCTGATCTTTATCAATGATGAACGGCACAAGACATTGCTACTCGGAGTAACCCGTCTCTTTGGGCAGTACCAGACTGACTGGTCTAAGGTACTGGCAGTTCTCACTCTTTCTGCAATTCCAGTCCTTGTTCTCTATCTAGCGATGAGCACTCAATTCATTAAAGGGGTTACTGCAGGCTCTGTAAAGGGGTGACAGACTCACTATCTTGGGGTAGAATCAGAGGCCATTACTGAGGAGAAATAGCTACATGAATAAAATCGTATTACATGCAACCGATCTTGATGGATATCTCAAGGATTCGGACAAGGATAAAATCGCCCATGTTGATGAGTTGTACAAGCAGTCGCTTCATCATTGTTCTGTGCTCGAAACAGCAAGTGATGTGGGAAGGCTTGAGACCTCTCGCAAAGGTTTGGTCGAGAGTGCCAAGGAGATTGGACGGTATCTCAAGGATGTCTGTGCAGAGGAACCTTCCATTCACGTCTACTCATTCGAAACCCCTCAGGAACAGCATGGACAGGCAAGTCGATTGATTGCAAAACTTCGCGATCCCAGTACCGGCCATGAGGAATTTCTCTACTATATCCAACGTGCTTACGAGATGCTCTTCTCCCACGTATTTGCTGATGCTGCACTGCCTACCAAACGATCGATCATCACCAAGACACCAGTCACCAGCCCAGTTAGGAACTATGCGGTACACAGAATCCCAGACGTAGACTCCTTGATCAAGAACAGTGTCATGTGTGTTATGCTGCGAGGTGCTCTCCTTCCCAGCATGATCCTCAGCAAGGAGATCCAAGAATATTCAACTGACAAGTTTGTCACTCCTTTTGCCTTGTTCAAGATCAAGCGGGATGACTCAAAGAAAGAGGCAAATATGGATTACATCCTGGATTTGGATAAATCCTATTTTGATCTCGAATCACTTGACGGGAAGGATCTGATTTTTGCCGATCCCATGAATGCAACCGGAGGAAGTCTGGTTACCATTGTGAAATACCTGAAGGACAACGGGGTAAAGCCCAAGTCAGTCAAGTTCATCAATGTAATCAGTGCACTCAAGGGTTCCCTGCGAATCGCCCGTGCCATTGAAGGAGCGGAAGTCTATACGCTTTGGATGGATCCGGTACTCAACGATGCAGCCTATATCCTCCCTGGATTGGGAGATGCAGGTGACAGACTCAATGGTATGGATAATAGCGATACTCCAAGGAATATCATCCAGCTTATTGCAGATTATGGTTCTGCCATCACCAATCTCTATCGTGCACAGGTGAGGGAAATAGAACAAACAGTTCTGGAGCGCTGATGCAAAGGATACTGACTGTCTTACTGCTGTCCAGTACGTTGCTTCTCTTCTCTTGCACCTCAATGGGTAGCGGGAAGCGGGCAGCCTTGGCAACAGAAAAGGCAAGTCAGCTTTTCCAGGATCAAGAGTATGCAGCTTCTGCGCAGTTATACAAGGAAGCGGTTCTCCTCGACCCCAGTCAGGCTTCCTATCAATACAATGAACAGTTGGCTCTTTTTCATCTTGGTGAGTACGAACAGGTTCTGGAAAAAAGCGATGCTTCTTTCCAGAACTTCCCTACCCACCTCTCGTTTCTTTTTCTCAAGGCCAAGGCCTTTGCTGGGCAGAACCAGTATGAACAAGCCTTAGGGGTGTATCAGAGCATATTCAGCTTGAATCCAACCCTCTACGCTGAACAGCTCGAGGTAGCTACCCAAGCTGCAAACTGGGGTTTCAAGGAACAGGCAAAAGAGCTTGCCCTCTCTTTGGTAAAGAAACACCAGAAGGAAAAGGATGCATTTACCTTACTCGCTTCAATCGAAGGAGACGGGAGTTGGTATGCTTCCATGGTCCAGTATCTTACGAGGGGAGACGCAACACAATCCCAAGAACCGCTCCCAGAAGAATCCAGTACAGTGGATGAATCTTCTTCAGACGAAGCACAAGGAAAACCAGCAGAAGATAGAGAATCGTCTCCTTGATCCGGATGCTTTCTCCATCTAGCAAAGTAGTTCCAAACAATTTCAAGCCAGCGTAACTGATAAGTCCTACAACAGCAGCCCTCAATCCATAGAGACCATCCTTCACATACGGATTCTTGTCGAACTGACCAAGAAAGCGTGCAATGAAAATGATGATGATCAGCGATGGGGTTATCTCTCCCAATGTTGCCACCAAGCCTCCCAAGGGACCTGCTGCCTGATAACCGGCAAACGTTGCCATGTTTATGCCTATAGGCCCCGGTGTTGATTCACTAATGGCGATCATATCGGCAATATCGCTTGAGGTAATCCAGTGGCTATGGGTCTCGGCAAGTGTATACAAGAAAGGCAGGGTTGCAAGCCCACCCCCAATTGCGAAGAGTCCTATCTTGAAAAACTCCCAGTAGAGTTCCAAATAGATCATGCTTTCCACCGCTTTATTCTCTGTACGGCTAGTCCCCAGAGGATGGCAAAGGGAACAACAACCAGAGGAGAGAGGGAGAATGCCAGTGTGAGAGATACTGTGGCAAGGTAGAGCAATACGGTTGGAAGATCGATTAGGCTTTTCTTTGAGAGGGTAATCACCGATTGGGTGATGAGTGCACACACTGCTACACGTATACCGCCAAATGCACGTTGGACCCATTGATTGTCCTGTACCTGCAATAATATGGTTGCCAGCAAAGTGATAATAACCAGAGAGGGGGTAATCTCTCCCAACGTTGCTGCTATGGCACCAGGAATACCACGCTTTCGGTAACCGATCATGGTGGCCGTATTCACTGCAATGATACCGGGACTGCATTGCCCGATTGCATAGATGTCCAATACCTCTTCCTCAGTCACCCAGTGATGGATATCTATTACTTCCCGCTGGAGCATGGGAAGCATTGCATACCCCCCGCCAAAGGTAAGTCCACCGATCTTCAAGAACGTGAGATATAGTTGCCAGATTGATGCTTCTCTTCGTTTCATGCTCCGTTTTCCATTGCCTGTCTTACCAGCTGGTCACACCGTTCATTGTCTGCAATACCGGCATGTCCTTTTACCCAGTTCCACTGAACCGGTAACTGTTCATTGAGTGCATCAAGTGCAACCCAGTACTCCTTATTCTTGACTGGGCTTTTACTGGCGGTTCGCCATCCATTGACTTTCCACTTCTTGATCCAGCTTGTTATACCGTTTTTCACATACTGGCTGTCTGTATTGATGACAATCCGTTCAGGATCATACTGTTTGCAAGCCTGCAAGGCTTCAATAACAGCCCTTAGTTCCATTCGGTTGTTTGTGGTGGCAGCCTCAAATCCACTTGCTTCCTTCTCAAACTTCCCATTATCGGCCCTGAGTACAAAAGCCCAACCACCGGGCCCAGGATTCCCAAGACACCCACCATCTGTATAGATCTCAATTTCTGCATGATTCATAGACCGGATAGTAATATAGCTGGCCCCTCCGGTCAACTACAGGAATGGGATACAGGCAGGAAATAACGATTGAAAAACATTGGAATCTTGGCCTGCAGTACGCTACAGTATTACTATCCAGTAGATAAGGAGCGATGTGTGCAACGCCATACAAATGCTATCTATCTTATTTTTCTTATCCTTCTACTCATCAGCCTGGGGACCATTGGGTATATGGCTCTCCTTGATGTTGCCTTCGTTGATGCTCTGTATATGACCATTATCACGGTATCCACTGTAGGTTTCAGGGAAATTGAAAATCTTGATGCTGCAGGCAAACTTTTCACCATTCTTATCATCATCAGTGGGCTTGGTTTGGTTGCCTATGCCTTTTCACAGCTGGCTGCATTCTTGGCTGAGGGCGAGTTCAGACGGATTCTACTCAACAGACGTGTACAAAGGAGACTTCAGAACATGAAGAACCATTATATTATTTGTGGAGCTGGCCAGACGAGTGTCAGCCTATTCGAGCAGTTCAAACGAAGTCACGCAGAATTCGTCATCATCGAGAAGGATCCTATACGCTTCGAAGAGCTTCTAAATCAAGGTTTTTCTGTCATTCATGGTGATGCAACAGATGAAGACATCTTGATGCAGGCAGGGATCAAGGAGGCGAAAGGCCTGGTTTCCACCCTAGGCAATGATGCTGAGAATGTATTTACCGTTCTCACGGCAAGAGAGATAAACAAGAATCTCCAAATAGTTGCACGCGCCATAGAACCTTCTGCTGCACAGAAACTCAGGAAAGCTGGCGCGGACAGTACCATCAACCCGAATGAATTGGGAGGGAACCGTATGGCGGTCCTTATGCTCCGTCCACAGATCATCTCATTCCTTGATGCCATTACCCGTATCGGGGAAGATACGCTTGATCTGGGAGAAATTGAAGTAACAAAATCCTCGCCCCTGGCTGGTAAAAACTTACTGGAGGCCCGTATTCCGGAAAAAACAGGATTGATTGTTCTTGCCACAAAAGAGAGTGATGGGTCTACTACTTACAACCCCAGTTCAAGCACTGTACTGCATGAAGGATTGAGCATGTTGGTACTTGGAAGGCAGGAACAGATACTCAAACTCCAACGAATAGTCTCTCCGGGCTGCAATTAGTCAATACAAATCACTCCTCTTATTCCAAAGCCAAAGATCATAAGCCCCTATGGCATGGCTTGACAGCCCCTGCCCTACTTCGTAGGATAGATTGTCCATGCCAAGGGAAAGGGGTTGAAGCCCCTGCGGTCCCGCCACTGTAGAGGCTGGGAATCTGCACCAAGACACTGTTAAGTAATGGGAAGTCGCAGATTCTGAGCATGCCTGAGCCAGGAGACCTGACATGGATAAATTCCGACGGCCTACGGAGTATAGGTCAGGGTATGTTACATGCCCGTGCAAAGGGGCGTTATGCACAATCGAACCGCTAAACACTATCTCCTATTCATTGCTTCTTTTCTGCTTCTTACATTCTCCCGTATTGGTGCACAACCAGTACTTGAGATTGGGACCCAGAAGCAAGCTGAGGAAATCCGTATTGTAAGTCTTTCCCCAAACGTCACCGAGACACTCCATGCCCTGGATGCAGGGTCTTACTTGGTGGGAAGAAGCGACTACTGCAATTACCCTGAAGAAGTTGTTGAGTTGCCGTCGGTAGGAACCTTGTACAACCCTAGCCTCGAAACCTTGCTTTCTCTTGAGCCTAGTGTAGTTATCAGCAGTGCTTTTGTTTCTGATGATTTTCTCGCCTCCGTGGAAAAAGCTGGTATTGAAGTAGTCCAACTTGAAACACAGCAAACCTTTCAAGGGACCTATGAGTTGATACGCAAAATAGCTGAGGTGGTGGGAAAGCAGAGTGAAGCAGAACTTATCATCCTTTCGATGCAGAATACCGTGCGGGAAGTTGTAAACACTTACCAGAACAAGAGTAGGCCCTCAGTGTACATGGTTATCGACTTCGGAGGTTTTGATGCTACCGCCACCGGCGATACCTTCCTTGGGGAGATGATAGAACTCGCAGGGGCAACAAACGTGGCAAAGAGTGCCAAGAACTGGACATTCAGCAAGGAACTTCTGATGGCAGCCGATCCTGAGATTCTCCTGCTCAATCCCCGCTGGGGAGAAAGCGCAGAAGCAACAATTCAGGAATTTACGACCACAAAGCCTTATAACGATTTGACTGGTACAATCATAAGCTTTGATGCAGATTCTACCAGCAGGCAAGGACCAAGGAGTGCTGATGCATTGAAAGCACTTGCTGAGTTGATCCATCAGGAAACGAACTAATGAAAAAAGGGCTGTCTGCAACACTTGCGCTCAGCAGTGTGCTATTGATGTTGCTCTCCCTTACCTTGGGCCCTTCCAATATCTCCCTTGCGAATACAATCGCAGTACTCACAGGCCAGGAGACTGGAGGCAACCAAGGATATATCATTTGGCAGCTCCGGTTGCCGAGGATACTTGCGTCATTTTTTTCTGGTGCAATCCTTGGTTGTGCTGGTACGGTGTTCCAAGCGGCACTGCGCAATCCCATGGCCGATCCCTTTATTCTGGGCATCAGCAGTGGGGCATCCTTCGGGGTTGCCCTTGCACTGTTCATTGGGCTTGCCCCACTTCTGGGATTTCCCTTGAGTGCACTCCTTGGAGCTACCCTTACCACGCTTTTCATTGTAGGAATGGCCCTTAAGCGAAAGAGCAGTAATACGACACTTCTACTGACCGGAGTGGCGGTAAATTACATACTCAGTGCGGCGATGACACTGTTGATGTTTCTGCATCGTGAGCAATACCAACGTATTCTCTACTGGACACTTGGAAGTTTTTCCACCAGCACCTATACACAGGTCATCGCGCTTATATTCACGTTTTTCCTCCTCTTTGTGCTGTTACGGGCAAACCATCAGAACATGGATATGTTGCTCCTTGATGAGGCTTCTGCACATGCAGGGGGGTTGGCTGTTGGAAAAACCAGGCTTGTTCTTTTGCTTGCTGGTTCGGCAGCAAGTGCAATCTGTGTTTCCTATTTTGGTGTCATTGGATTTATCGGTTTGATGGCTCCACATGTAACACGATTGCTGGTTGGCCCCAAGCATAACAGGCTCCTGCTTCCTTCAAGTCTCTTCGGTGGTTTTCTTCTTCTCGCCAGTGATACTGTCTCCAGGGTTATGCTTCCCAGCGGTGAATTGCCTGTGGGTATTATCACTAGCTTACTTGGTGTTCCCCTGTTCATTTACCTGCTTCGAAAGGGACGGTACCGCTATGGATAGTCTCAAGATAAGTCACCTCAGTGGAGGGTATGACAAACACCAAATATTTCATGAGCTGGACCTTACCCTTCCCAAGGGAAAGTTCATTGCACTTACCGGCCCGAATGGAAGCGGCAAAAGCACACTCCTGAAATTCATATATAAACAGCTTAAACCCGATTCTGGTGCAGTCTATGTAGATGGTCAGGATATTCAGCACCTCAAGCAGAAAGAGCTTGCAACCAAGTTGGGTTTTGTTGCCCAGAATGGCAAGCTTGACTATGCATTCACCGTCCGTGAGGCGGTCTCCATGGGACGATATGCACATGGGGGAGAGGATGATGGGCATGCAATAGAATCTGCAATGGATTCCTGTGATATTTTGCATTTGCAGCACAAGGTAGTAACTGAGCTAAGCGGTGGAGAGATGCAACGAGTGCTGCTGGCAAGGGCATTGAGTCAGGATGGGCGACTGTTGTTACTCGATGAGCCAGTGAATCATCTCGATGTACGCCACCAGAGGGCAATAATGGGCTTGCTCACTGATCTGGTAAATAAAGGGTATACCGTCATTTGTGTACTGCATGATATGTTGCTTGTACAGGTCTACAGCCAACTTGCACTGGTCCTCAAGGAAGGGAATATTGTTTCCCAGGGACCTACTGAAACAGTATTCAATGATGCATTACTCAATGAGGTATATCAAATAAGGGCACATCAGGTATATGATGGTGAACTAGGTCGTAAGGTATGGCTACCAACATGGTAGCATTTAGGAATGTGGATGCATGAAACCTCTGAGCTTGTTCCTACATCGAATTTACCGTACCGTCGTCAAGGTTGGTTTGGCTCTCAATTATGACTTCTTTACTTGGCAGGAAGAAGATCTGCCCAAAGGCCCCAAAATATTCTGTTCCAACCATTTCAGTTCCAGTGATGTGCATTTTGTCACCACCCTTACTGATGAACCGTTACATATGGTCATTGGCCCTGCCTTCGGTATTCCAGTCATTGGATCCTTTCTTGGTTGGACGGAACAAATAAAAGCCCTAAGCAAGGAAGACCGCAGACATGTTGTTGACCAGGCAGTCTCTTACCTCAAGAAAGGAGATAGTATATATATCTTTCCTGAAGGGGGTTTGAACACCCAGGAAGAGATGATGCCCTTCAAGCAGGGAATTGCTGAGATGTACCTCTCCTACCCTGTTCCTATTGTTCCCATTGGCTTGATCGCACCAAGAAGAAGAGTGAGAAACAAGATCAGTAAAACGGCAAGGCGAGAAATGCGAGTCGTAAGTAGGAACTACTATGCTAATATTGGGAAGGCGATGGAATTCCCTGAGGCCTTGGAAGCAGCCAAGGATGATAGAGTCGCTGCACGAGAGATGATCCTGACTGAGCTTAGGAAATCCATTGATTCATTGATTGTCGAGATTAAGACAGATAAGTTCTGGAGTTGAAATATGGATGATGTACATAAGATCTTTACAGATTTCAAGAACCGGGTTGATGAGATAGCTGAACACGCTGAGCATGTGCATTCAGTTTCATTCAAGGCGGATTTGAAGAATGGAACCTCATTCAACTTCTCTTTCAATGCAGAGAAGTTTGCAAAAGCAAAGGACCCGAAAGGGGCCTTCAAGTCCTACAGCATTTTCAACGGGATTGTTGATATCGTTGCTTCTCTCTCCAGTATTGCAATCATCATCTACCTCATAAACCAGATGGTAGAGGGTCAGGGTGTCAGTCTGCTGGTCGTCCTCACCTACTCACTGTTTATCATCAGCTTCATCTGTTCTGCTCTTTTTCATTTCTTTTCAACTGAACAGAGAGCTCATCTCATCTTCTCGTATATCAAGGAGAGTGCAAAGATTTTTGCCTTGGCAGTGGTAAATCTTCTCTGGGCACATTTACAGGAGCCCTCAAGCCTTACCATGGTCAGGAGTCTTGTATTGGTGTTGATCGCCCTTGCATTTCTCTTTCTCTCCGGTAGAACACATCTTTCCTTGCAGGTAAGTCTGGCAATTACCGCTCTCTTGCCCTTTGTTTCCTTGGCTGTTGATATGAGCCTGGATTCCATTCTTCGTTGCATACTTTTCAGTCTCTGGTCAGTCGCAACCTTGGTATTCAAGCCAGAGTCTCGTATGAAAACCAATTCAGCTTTTGCCTTGATAGGCGTCCTTTCGCTCTCCACAGCACTTGGAGCTTTGCTTTAGCGGTATAGATTGCACTTTTCTTTCCGACTGGTTGCCTCTATACTGAGTACATCAGGAGGACGGTATGATGAGAATGGGAATCTTGGGTGCTGGAAACATCGCCCGCAAGATGGCTGCAACGATAGCAGAGATGGAACAGGTGGAAGCCTATGCTGTTGCATCTAGAGACCTACAGAAAGCGCGTGACTTCGCAAAGAAGTGGAATGTCCGTAAAGCGTACGGTTCCTATGAGGAAATGCTGGGTGACCCCGATGTTGATCTGGTATATGTTTGCACCCCACACTCCTTGCACTATGAACATATGATGCTCTCCTTGGAGCATGGGAAACCAGTACTTGGCGAAAAGGCTTTCACGATGAATGCAAAGCAAGCCAGGGAAGTCATAGCACTTGGGAAAAAGAAAAAGCTTCTGGTAGCTGAGGCAATTTGGACACGATATTTACCTATGCGTTTGGTTCTTGAACAGATTCTTGAACGCAGGGTTATCGGTGAACCACATTCACTAACCGCAAATCTCTGCTATCCCATCAAGGGCGTGAAACGCATGATGGACCCGGAGCTTGCAGGAGGTGCTCTTCTGGATCTGGGAGTGTACCCGATCAACTTCGCCATGATGGTGTTTGGAAATGAGATAGAGTCCATTGAATCTTCGTGCATCAAGACCGACAGTGGTGTCGATGAGTCCAACTCCATCACCCTCTCGTTCAAGGGTGGCAAGATGGCTATCCTTCACTCTTCCATGCTGAGTACCAGTGACAGACGTGGTGCTATATTCGGCAGCAGGGGGTTTATTGAGTTCCTCAACATCAATAACTGTGAAGGGATCAATGTATACGACCGTGATTACAACTTGGTTGAGACCTATAAGCCTTTCAAGAACATCACAGGGTTCGAACATCAGGTTGAAGCATGCAGGAAGGCACTTGAGGAGGGCGAAATCGAGCTTAAGCAGATGCCTCACAGTGAAATCATCAAGGTAATGGAAGTAATGGATACCCTGAGAGGCCAATGGGGTGTACACTTCCCGGGAGAATAAGCATATGGAACTTTCACAACAGATTGCACTGGTAGAAAGCCAGGAAGAACTACTGCAGTTCGATCATTTCTCAAATCGTGATGCATGGGAACTGGGAAAGATCTTTGCAGAGGAAGCTTTGGGCAAAGAGATTCCCATCGCCATATGCATCAGGACAATGAGTGGCAAGACACTGTTTCATTTTACCGCTGAAGGTTCAAATCGCGGCTCACAGGACTGGATCGACCGAAAGTTCAATACGGTCCAGCACTTTGAAACCAGTACCTTGGCATACTCATTATTCCTGAAGAAACGAGTGAAGACGTTGAGTGAACGTGGTTTGGATCCAACCAGGTTTGTGGATTGTGGTGGAGGATTCCCCATTGTTGTCAGATCAGCTGGATTGGTAGGAGCTGTAATGGTAAGCGGTCTTACCGATCTTGAGGATCATGATGTACTGGTGAGATGCATCAGCAAGTATTTGGGTTTGGAGAATGTTCCTCACTACCCTACGAAAAATCCTTGAGTAGATGCATATAATAGCGTTCCTCGATACGTTCTTGGGGAACGCCCAACAATGAGAGTACTTCTAGTAGACGGGTCCTGGCATACGGGACCCGTTCTGCTGTTTCCAACACAAATTCCATCTCCAAGAACCAGCCAAGAGAGGCAATCTCCACCAGTTCTATATGAAGGGGTGAGAGCGTCTCATCGAATACCCAATCGTATGAGTATCCCCGCTTGGTTTTCCTGATATACACCTCATATCCAAGACTGAGGAAGAAGGCATGAGCTTGCTGTGCCTGGTCGGAGGATGAGAGAAACTCAACTTCCTCATTGACCTCAATCCCATCCTTCAGGCTCTTGTATTTTCTTGTAAACCGTACATTCCCTGATAGATTCTGAAAAGAAGGTCCAAAGCGCTCCATCCGTAGGCGGAAGAGAGGCTCCTGTCCCGCCAAAGCATAGTAGATGTCATCTTTCTCTTCACAACACACCTCTCCAATGCCAGGTTGCTGCTCGATATCATGCTTGAGCGTAATAGGATCATCTACATGGGCTTTCAGTTCAACTTCATAGGACATATCAGTCTTTCCAAGGGAAAATCATATTCTTCAAGGAACGGTGTCCAACACTCTCGCGTTCTTCATAAAGCAGTTCATCCCAAGGGATATGCTTCCTGTCAGCCTCCGGTTCCTCTTCAAGATAGTCATACTTGTACATCATCAGTTTGACGGCATCACTGCTGGCAAGCAACATGCCGGTCACTCCAGGGGCTAGGCCTGCAAGGAGTGCCGATAACACAAAATTCACTATCTGGTACACAGCAAAGAACAAGGTAAAGAAGAGGTTGTCAAATACAATGAGAAAGCTCTTTTTCAGAGTCTTGATCGGACGGTCCCCAGGCATCGAACGAAAGAGTGCCCAGTAATACAGAAGGGCGAAACTCAACCCCATGAACAACCAGAAAAGTATGACACTGAGCAGAGTTCCTACCGCATTGCCATAGCTTAGGTAAAAGGGAATGACAAACAGGATGAGTGAGACATCAAGCACGGAAAGCAGCCAGTAAAAAAGGCTATGTCTCCATGAGTCCCTGATGCCATGCTTGAATCCTTCCCAGCCAGGCCGTTCATATTTTGCATATGCCCAGGTAGAGGCTGAAGTGCCTGCTGTGAAGAAGGCAAACAGGCCTACTGAAAGAATCATGGCAACTACGGATAGCAATCCATGTATTTCCATGAGGCTCATGCTTCCCATGAAGGCAAGCAAGATCAAGAGGAACCCAAGGTTGTGGACAACCATCGAAATGAGGTTGTCCCAGCCATCGAAAAACGCTTTTTTAATGAAGAATCCAGTCATGCTACAAGAGTACTCATACGATTGCAGGAAAGCAAGAGGTTTTAGAAGGAGGTTTCATCCGGATTCTGCGTTGGTCCACAGATATTCTCCATTTCATCGAGCCTTGCCATTTGTTCTTCATTCAACGTGAAATCAAAGATATCCTTGTTCTGGAGAATAGAGGAAGGTGTAACTGATTTGGGAAGCACTACATGCCCCTTCTGGATATCATAACGAAGACATACCTGAGCGGGACTCTTCCCTACCTCTTCAGCAATGCTCTTGATCAGGGGACTACTAAGCAGGCCTCCTGTGCCTAATGGACTATATGCTTCCAGAACCATCTGCTTGTCCTTGCAATATCGGACCAATCTCTCCTGTTGTTCACCAGCATAGAGCCGGATCTGATTGACCTGCGGCTTGATCTCAGCTCTCTCGAGCAAGGATTCAATATGATGTTCACGGAAGTTGCTGATACCGATACTCTTGATCAGGCCTTGCCCGACAAACTCCTCCATGGCCTTCCAACTCCCCCTATTGGCGTCCTGCCAATGTGAGCGAGATGCAATGGGATTAGGCCAATGGATCAAATAGAGGTCAATGTAGTCTGTATCCAGTTTTCTCAAGCTTTCCAGAAATGCTTCCTTAGTCTGTTCATAGCCATGATCATTGTTATGTAGCTTGGTGGTTAGGAAAATCTCCTCCCGTTCAATCCCACTCTCTCGTATGGCGCGTCCAACACTCGCCTCATTGCCATAGGCAGCTGCAGTATCTATATGACGATACCCAACCTCCAATGCATAGCGAACACTCACATATGCTGCTTTTCCTTCAGGGATCTGCCAAGTGCCAAATCCAAGTTGCGGAATCTCATGATTGTTGTTCATCGTAACTGTCTGCATAGCACCTCCTGTTAATTCAAGAAGAAGTCCAAAATATTCCATCCTGTCTGTTCATTTTGTTTGAACAATTCAGTGTACCCACAATTGGTACAAGTGACGGTGATGAACCGTTTGTTTTGGACATCGAAAATCTTGGCGAAATTGCCACCCGTTGCCTGGAACCGGTCGCTCTCATAATGAGTGCCGCCACATTTTGGACATATATATCGTTTCTTATCCATGAACTTAAGCATATCATGGTTTTCCCCAACCAAAAAGTGACAAAAACCCTCTTGACTAACTGTTTGGGCATTGGCTATAGTGTGGGAGTTGTTACGGCGGCATAGCTCAGTTGGTAGAGCAAACGGCTCATATCCGTTCGGTCAGGGGTCCGAGTCCCTTTGCCGCTATAGAGACCTCCTTGGAATTACCAGGGAGGTCTTGTTATTTCAACGCAAATACCCCAACCACTTACACTGACGCTCTATCATCACATCAACAAGCTCAGGAATATTTCTCATGGTATGTACCACTGGATTGGCCAGCAAGGCTTGGATTACATACTCCTTCTTTCCTTGCAGCACAGCCTCAGCTGTCAGGTCATATACACCACAGTAGTTTCTCAGGAGGGCGGCGAACCCTTTGGGGAAACTGTCAAAAGCAACACCTTTCATGCCCTTGCTGTATACTTTCGCCGGCACCTCAACTGCAATCCAAGGGGGAAGATCTTTAATCAATCCATTATTCAGTATGTTTACAGCCAGTTCCTCATATCCGCTATTCTCTTCAATGCCTTCAAGGATATAGACCAAACGTTCGGTTACTTTCAGTTCAATCTTTGGTTCCAAACGCGATAGCATCTTTTGATATAAGAAATAAAAATCCTTTATCCCCTTATGGTCAACAACCTCTTGTGCCCAACTGATATACTCCCCAAAATGACTGTCAACAGTGATTGGCAACAAGTGGTAATGATCGAGAATTTCCTTGAACAGTGTCCTATCCGCCCAGGGCTTCTTGCTTCTGGTTCCCTCTGGTAGTGGACGATGAGTGGATCCCTCTGTGATGAACGCCTCTCCATGCTGCTGCATGTAGGAGAGAATATCGGAGTACCCTGGTTCTTTTTCAAAGAAGGCAGGAGCTCTGTTCAGAATATCTGGATAGGCATCCTTGCCGCTGTCCCGGTAGTACGCTTCCAGAAGCACGCTGAAATGATTCAAACCAGCACTCCGGGTTTGCAGATTGGAGAATGGCGTTTCAAGAATTGAGGGGAGATACCGTTCCAGTGATGCAATCTCATGGCAGATTCCCACGAATTTGAGCGATGGATACTTCCTGAGCACAGTCGTGACTATGGAGGTCATTGGGTTGGAATAGTTGAAAATCCAGGCATCTGGACAGAGAGAAACTACATCTTCACAGATTTCCATGATGACAGGAATAATCCTCAATGAATGGAATACCCCTCCAGGTCCACCATTCTCCCCATACACCTGGGCAATGCCGTACTGTTGGGCTAAGGTCCAATCCTCATCCCAGAGCTGAAAACGATTTCCCACTTCGATGGAAATGACCACTACATCACAACCCTGCAGTGCTTCCTTACGGTCAGTGGTTGCCTCAATGGTAAAAGGGAGATTATTCTCTTCAACAAAAGCTGTGGCCTTGCTGTACACGTTCTGCAATGCATGGTCATTGATATCCACCAAGCTGATGGTGCTTCCCACCAATGTTTTACTTTGCATAATATCACCAAGGGTACCAAGCCCAAACTGTGCACTACCTGCCCCAATAAGAACGATCTTCATGATTATCTCCTCACAACACTATACTATGCTTTTTTCTGGCTACAAAGACTTTGTTTCATAGTATACTGTCTGCATGAGACTCTTTTATGCACTGCTCTTTCCTGAGAGCACTTTGCAACAGCTTACATCCATCCAGAACACCATTGTTCCTTATCTCTCTAAAGGAAAACCAACGAGCAAAGGGAATCTCCATCTCACCCTCGCTTTTCTCGGAGAGCAGGACGAGAAGATCCTACCTTTGCTTAGTGATATCCTTGAGGCAATGCCTAAAAGAAAGATGGAAGTCCTGTTCAATCATGTAGGGACATTTCCCAAACAGGGAGGTGACATCATCTACAGTGGAATAACCCATCATACAGGATTGTTTCAATTACAGAAAACACTTGTTACCCTGTTGCAAGAGTATCATGTGGTCTTCAAAGATACCCGTTTTAAAGCACATATTACGCTCTTTCGAAGAGCGAGGTATACAGAGCTTCCCGAGATTGCATGTTTTACCAGCAAGGCAAAAAGTATTGCCCTGATGCAGTCCCACCGCGTACAAGGAATCCTTACCTACACTCCTCTCATTTCTAAAACAATACAATAAATACAGTTGTATTTTAGCTCATTGCAAACTATTCCCTTCCATGGTACCCTCCACACATGGATACATATGTTGAGCACAATGCACGAGCCTGGGATAGTGAAGTTGAAAAACACACTATTTGGACAGATGGTTGCACTGAAGAACAGATAGAGAAAGCACGCAGAGGGGAATTGGATATGGTTCTCTCTCCGTTCAAGCAGGTCCCTCCTTCCTGGGTTAGTGATGTAAAAGGGAGAAAGATCCTTGCCCTTGCCTGTGGTGGTGGACAGCAAGCGGTTCTCCTTGCCCTCGCTGGCGCTGAGGTTACCCTGTATGATATTTCGGAAAAACAACTCGCACAGGATGCCTCCTATGCTGAGCGACTCCAACTGGAAATGGAATTCGTCAAGGGAGATATGCGTGACCTCTCCTGTTTTGCAGACTCTACATTTGACCTGATATACAACCCAACCTCCACATGTTTCATTGATGAAGTACACAGCATGTATCATCACTGCTACAGAATCTTGAAGAAAGGTGGGAGATTGCTTACCAGCATCACCAACCCGGTGCTCTATCTCTTTGACGAAAAGAAAGCCTTGAGAAACCACCTCCATGTGAAATACACCATCCCCTACTCTGACCTAAAAAGCCTTGGGAAAAAGGAGTTGGAAAAGCGAATGAGAAAACATGATACCATTGAATTTTCCCATACCTTGCAAGACTTGCTTGGGGGGCTTACGGACTCTGGGTTTCATATAACTGGTATCTACACCGATACTGCAGGATTCATGATGATCGACAGTTATATCCATGACTGCTATCTTGCAGTTCGTGCAGAGAAGAGCTTGTAGGGTACAAACCCATCTGTGTATACTAAGGATATGGAAAACTATTTTGCACGATTACTACTCTCCAGTGAACTTGATGACCCGCTCTACTTTGCACGGGTACATCAGAATATTGCCGATCTGGAGAAGAAGCGAGTAGCTCACTTCAACGAATATGGCCCCATGAATCAAGAATATGTACTCCTGATGGGGGATTTGAACATGGCCTACTACCGTGCAGGAGAGACCCATAAAGAGTTGGAGGTTGCTCAACAGATTTATCAGACAAGTCAGATCCTTCATGGTGATGATGATGAATCAACCATAGAGGCCATGATCGCCTTAGGCAACTCATATCTTGATGATGGACAAAGCGCTGAGGCACAATCCATTGTTGAGGATCTGCTTAATCGTGATTACACCAAAGAGAATGGCCCCTCCTATGATCTCTATATCGATTCACTCTGCCTACAGGCAGACATCTACCATATCCAAAAGAAGTTTGATGAGGAGCTTCTGCTCCGTCAGCAGGTACTCACCATCCTTATCTCATTCCAAGGATCTACGAGCAGTCAGAGTATCATGGCTCGCTGTGCACTTGGGGTATGCCTTGAGAGGAGATACGCCTGGAGAGAAGCCCTTGAACAGTACAGGATTATCCGGTCCTACCTTGATATAGAATCGGATTTTGCCTCTGAAGCAGAGAAAATTGGACTGCTTGTTCATATTGCGCGCTGCTATCGCAAGCTCGGTGAAGTTGAGGATGCAAGGACTCTCTACCGGTGGGCTCACCGTAAAGCCCACGTCTATTTTGGTCCTGCCTCTCCATTGGCTTTGAAAATGCAACGGCTTCTCAAGGCAGCTGAGCACAACAACCGATAATCTCATTCTTGACATGCTTCCCTACAATGGTGTAGTACTTATCATAAGTGTTAGCAACGTCTAACCCTTATAAAATAACTAGTAATAAGCTCCGATGGAGGAACTATGAAACGTATTGCAATTGTATATTACAGTGGAACGGGAAATACCGAAGCCTTGGCTCAAGCGGTGGCAAAAGGTGCCAAGGAAGCCGGTGCAGAAATAAAGGTGATCAAGGCCGGTCTCTTCTCTGCCGATTTGCTTGATAGCTATAATGCGGTAGCTTTTGGGTGTCCTGCAATGGGCTCTGAAAGCTTGGAGGATGAAGTATTCGAACCAATGTTCAATGCACTCCTTCCCCATCTAGAAGGAAAACCGGTTGGGCTCTTCGGCTCATACGGATGGGGAGATGGAGAGTGGATGGAAGACTGGGCTGAAGTCACCAAGGAAGCAGGAGCAGTATTGGTTGCCGATCCTGTTATCGCCTTGGACACCCCTGAAGAAGAAGCGTTGAATGCAGCCTTTTCACTGGGAACAGCGCTTGCTGGCTAATCCCATCAGGAAATACGTAAGCTTGCTTGCAGTATAGGAGGGGTGATGTAAGGCATTGGGAGCCAATTCCACTACATCGCATCCAATAATCGTCCTATCCTTGGTAAGAACGGTTAGTAACGTAATTGCATCCCACCATGAGAGTCCACCTGGATCGGGGGTTCCGGTGGCACTCATCAACCCACAATCGAATGCATCGACATCGAAGGTAATGTATAGTTTTTTTGGAAAAGAAGACGGAAGGTCAAGTGCTTCCAATGAGTGCAAATTCTTTTGGCTATACAGGAACGATGCATCATAGTGGCCAACATCATAGCGTTCACGTGCTTCAAGGTCTTCCTCACTATAATTCCGTATCCCTACCTGAAAAAGTGGGATGCCTGCCTCTACGGCACGTCTCATGACCGATGCATGGCTCAGTTTACTACCTTCATAGGCATCTCTCAGGTCCATGTGTGCATCGAACTGCAGGATACCGACCTCCCCTTGGGGAAATCGGTCCCTCAAGAGAGGGATTGCAGCATTGGTAACTGAATGCTCACCCCCGAGAAGTACAGGGATGGAGCCATGGTCATACGCCTGGAGGATAGCTTCAGCTGCCGCGGCAATAGACTGGGCGACCATGCCTTCTGTCCCAAGCGGTTCCCTGGTATGAATTCCCAAGGCACCGGGATTCCCGAATCCCTCAACAAGTTGTTCCAGTTGGGAAGAAGCTTCTATGATGGCCTCTGGTCCATCCGCTGTGCCTCCCATGTAGGAGACTGTATCCTCCAAGGGAAAAGGGATTACATGAAATCTTGCTGTTTCCTTGTCACAGTTGGGAAACTCTGAATCTAAAAACCAGTGTTCCATTCTCTCTCTCCTACGACAAGCGTCGTTGATAATCATCAAATCCGAAGGTTTTCACCACTGTATAGGTATTATCGCGATAGATGCCGATATCCGGTAAGGCGATACCATTGAACATGGTGGTCTTGACCATGGTGTAGTGCATCATGTCACAAAGTACCAGATGGTCCCCAATCTTAGGTGCTTTCTCAAAGGTGTAACTACCCACCCAGTCCCCTGCCAAGCAGGATGATCCACCAAGACGGTAGACACCATTCTCTTCCAGTTGCGCTCCGATTACATTTGGGGAGTACGGCATTTCCAGACAGTCCGGCATATGGGCAGCAAAGGAGGCGTCGATCATCAGTGTCTTGATACCACCATTTTCAACAATATCAAGAATTTCGGTTACCAGATACCCAGTTTCCCAAACAAAGGCTGCACCAGGTTCCAATATAAGTTTGATGTGGGGATATCGATCGTGGAAATCCATGATCGTCTTCCTGAAAAGATCCAGGTCATACCCTTTTCTGGTTACCAGGTGTCCACCACCAAGATTCAACCACGCTATATCACCAAGTAAATGCCCCCAATGCTTTTCGATCGATGAGAGCGTATGGGCCAGCTCTTGGGCACCACTCTCGCAGAGGTTGTGGGAGTGCAATCCACTCACCCCCTCTGGGAGTTGTGGAAGATCCTTGGGAAGTATACCCAAACGGCTCCCGTAGCTACAGGGATCATACAAGGCAGTAGAGACTGTCGAGTACATGGCATTGATGCGAAGTCCCAATTGAGCATTGCTACTTCTGTCACGATATGTTTCCAGCTGGGAAACAGAGTTGAACGTAATGTGTGTTGCCATCGAGGCAATGGTTTCAAATTCGTTCTTCTGATACACCGGAGCATATGCGTGGATTTCATCAAAATAGGGAGATGCAAGAAGTGCCTCATTCAGTGAGGATGCAGTTGCCCCGCTCGCAACGGAGGCCAAGTCCGGGAATACCGCGTGCATCGCAAACCCTTTAAGGGCGAAGAGGAATGAGAGGGGAAGATCCTTCTGCAACTGTTCAATGATGGAAAGGTTCTTTTTCAGAAGCTCATACTCCAACACAAAGGCTGGAGTATGGCTAATCTTTTTCAAATCGATCATGAGCTACTCACCAAAGGCAAGCTTGCCATCGACAACCACTTCCCAGGGAAGGCCCAATGGCCCAAGTTCCTCAAGGAATGGATCAGGGTCGAACTGTTCCATATTGTTTACCCCAGGCTCCTTCCAGATGCCACGGGCAACCAAACTGGTGCCGAGTGCTGCAGGAACACCTGTTGTATAACTTACTGCCTGTGCTTTGGTATCCTGGTACGCCATCTGATGGCTGCAGTTGTTGAATATGTAGAGAGTCCTCTCCTTGCCGTCCTTGATACCCTTGATCTGGCAACCAATGGAGGTTTGCCCCTTGTAGTTTTCACCAAGGGAGGAAGGCTCGGGAAGTACAGCCTTGAGGAACTGTAGCGGTTGGATTTCCATTCCCTGGAACATGACCGGTTCAATACTGGTCATCCCAATATCCTCCAGCACCTTCAGATGGGTGATGTATTGCTGGCTGAAGGTCATCCAGAAACGTGCACGTTTCAGACTCGGGTAGTGTTTCACCAAAGATTCCAACTCCTCATGGAAGAGCAAATAGCTCTCTTTCCCCCCAATTCGTGGATAGTCCACGTTCTGGTGTATTTCCAAGGGCTCCGTGATTTTCCACTCTCCCTCTTCGTAGTAGCGACCATTTTGCGTAATCTCACGGATATTGATCTCAGGATTGAAGTTGGTAGCAAAGCTCTTTCCATGATCCCCTGCATTACAGTCTACAATATCAAGATAGTGCATTTCATCAAAATAGTGTTTTGCAGCATATGCGGTGAATACATTGGTCACCCCAGGGTCAAACCCACTTCCAAGCAGTGCTGTCAAGCCAGCCTTTTTGAACTTTTCCTGATAGGCCCACTGGTAGGAGTATTCAAAATGTGCTTCATCCTTTGGTTCGTAATTTGCAGTATCAACATAATCAACACCATATTTCAGGCAGGCATCCATGATCGGAAGATCCTGGTAAGGAAGTGCAACATTGAGTACCACATCAGGCTTGAAAGATTCCATGAGGCTGACCAAGGCCCCAACATCATCAGCATCGACCTGTGCCGTTTCAACAGGAACGGGTCCTGCCTCAGCAGCAATTGCATCACATTTGGCTTTTGTCCTGCTCGCTAGCAAGATTACCTCATAGAGGTCTTCCATTCTGGCAGATTTGCGTACGGCAACATTGCCGACACCACCTGCTCCTATGATCATCAAACGTTTCTTATCCATGTTTTACTCCTCTTGGTCGGTTTCGTAGTAGGTATATCCTCTGAGTCCGGCTGTATAGGCAGCAATGATGCGCCGCCTCTCAAGCGGGGTTATCCTTCCATCCTGAACTGCACGTTCAGCTTTGTTTCTGATCAGAGCCTCCAAATGTTTAGGCTCATATTCCACGTAGCTTAATACATCAGCCACCGTATCACCTTCCAACTCATTATGAAGTCGGAATTTCCCGTCCTCATAGGTTACTGAGGCAACATTGGTATCTCCCAGCAGATTGTGCAGGTCCCCCAGTGTTTCCTGGTAAGCCCCCACCAAGAAGACCCCAAGGATGTAGTCATCATTCTCAGGAAGGGTGTGAAGGCTGAGGGTGTTCTCCACCTCCCAGCGACCAATGAATCGATCGATTTTTCCCTCGCTGTCACAGGTGATGTCACTCAGGATTGCCTTTCTGTCCGGCCTCTTGTCCAGCATATGGATCGGCATGATGGGGAATAATTGATCAATCGCCCATACATCAGGAAGTGATTGGAAGAGACTGAAGTTTCCATAGTAGATATCTGATAATTGCTGCTCCAACTTCTCAAACTCAGGGGACTCAACTTCTCCATAGGTCTGCTTGATTTCTGCAACAATAGACCAGTAAACATGCTCTGCTGCAGCACGCTCCCTCATATTCACCTTACCATAGAGAAACTTGTTTCTAATCTCCTCACGGTAATAGTTCAGGTCGTTCAGGCACTCCTGTGCATTCTTTTCATTGAGCATCTTCCTCACGTAGAGGAGGTTCTCCAATGCTGGAAGTACCTCTGGGTCGAGATTTGCCTCAACATCTTTCCCGTTCCAGAAAATATTGGTATCCAGGACGTTGAGCAGCAGGACCGAGTAGTAGGAGACCAATGCTCTTCCAGACTCACTGAGCAAGGTTGGATGGGTAACATTCTCTTCCTTGCAGATGGTCATTACTTCCTCTACAACGTCATCACAATACTCTTTGGTGGAATAATTTCGGCTGTTTGAGCTATCGGTATGAGAACCATCATAGTCAATTGCCAATCCCCCTCCGATATCCAACAATCCCATAGGGGCACCCTCATGAACCAATCCACAGTAGAAACGTGCTGCTTCCGTTGCACCCATACGGATATCACGAATGTTGGGAATCTGGCTTCCCAGATGATAGTGTAATAATTTCAGGCTATCGAGCATCTGCTCTTTCCTGAGCTTATCAACCACCTGGATAACCTGTGTGGTATTCAGGCCGAAGACACTGCGGTCCCCACCACTGTCTGTCCAGTGTCCACTTGCAACGGTTGAGGGTTTCATTCTCAGTCCAATATTGGGCTTTATACCCATTGCCCTACTCCGTTCCAGAATGATATCCACTTCCCCCGGCATTTCCACCACCAGAACGGTTTGCACCCCCATGGAGAGGCCTCTCAGGGCCAAGTCAATATATTCCTCATCCTTGTATCCGTTACAGATAACATAGGCTTCCAGATCATCGATATGAGCAAGGGCAAGCAAGAGCTCAGCCTTGCTGCCGGTTTCCAAGCCATGATGGTACTGTTTACCGTATTTGCATATTTCCTCAACAACCTGTTGCTGTTGGTTTACCTTGATAGGATAGACGCCCCGGTAGGTACCGGTATAGCCGGCATCCTTCATGGCACCAAGAAAACTCTCATTGATATGTTGGATCCTCGAGTCAAGAATATTTGAAAATCGCAGGAGTACAGGCAATTTCATACCTCTCTCTTGCAAACCCTTGACTATGGATAACAAGCTTACTTGACTATTTGGGTCTTTATCTTTGAGCCGTACTTCCACTTCCCCTTTCTCTGAGACATGAAAATACTCATTTCCCCAGGAATCGATGTGATACAGCTTTCTTGCGTCATCTAGTGTCCAAGTATCCATTACTTCTCCTCATAGGTCTTTTCGTTTCATCAGTATACCAGAATTTATAGACAATGCACACAGCAGTAGTGCGATGCCGATAGAGAGTGAGGTGTCCCTAAGGCTGGGAGGCATAACGCGTATTTGTACAAATATGTTTTGTATTCCAAATTTCTTACAAGTCTTAATCTTGACAATTCTCCTCGATTAGTGAATTATCTAATTGATATCATTTTGATATCTTTTACTATCACACCTTGGAGGCATTCGTATGAATGAACCTGTCTACTCAAAAGAAAAAGTCCTGAACCGACCTTCAATCGGATTGACGATCCTGGTAGTCAATGTGCTGCTTATCCTCTTGTCATTTGCCCTGTTCATCTTTGGCATGGCTGCAGATATTCCAGGAGCCATACGCGCAGTTGTCATTACTCTTGGAGCACTCTATGGTTTTATCATTGGACCAATCCTGTTTGGGGGATTGAAGATAATCAAACCGAATGAAGCGTTGGTGCTTACCTTATTTGGTAAGTATTATGGGACACTCAAGAAAGAAGGATTTTTCTTTGTAAACCCATTTGTAACAGCGGTTAATCCTGCATCTTCATCTGAAAACTCTTCAGGATCCTATAAGCTTGAAGGAAAGACTGATGCGAATAAGAGTGGAACCACTGCCTATTCGATACAGATTCCAAAACGTAAGCTATCCCTCAAAGCAATGACACTGAATAATGAGAAGCAGAAAATCAATGACTCTCAGGGCAATCCAATCATTATCGGTGTTGTCGTTATCTGGAAAGTGGTTGATACTGCGAAAGCGGTGTTTGACGTTGACAATTATGTGGATTATCTTTCCATACAGTGCGATAGTGCTTTGAGAAATGTGGTACGGCTCTTCCCTTATGATAGTGATGATGATGAAAAATCATTGAGAGGAAGCAGCAGGGAGGTAGCAGAGGATCTGCTGAAGGAACTACAAGGCAAGGTTGCCGTTGCCGGCCTGGAAATTCTGGAGGCAAGAATTACCCACCTCTCTTACGCACCAGAGATTGCTGCAGCAATGTTGCAGCGTCAACAGGCTTCTGCTATTATCGCCGCGAGACAAAAAATTGTGGAAGGAGCGGTTGGAATGGTCCAGATGGCTCTTGAGCAGTTGAATGAGAGTGAGGTAGTGAACCTGGATGAAGAGCGTAAGGCTTCCATGGTAAGCAATCTTTTGGTGGTTCTTTGTGGAAACAAGGATGTACAGCCAATCGTAAACAGTGGGTCACTCTATTAGCATAAGGATGATGACGTATGGATGCAAAGGATAAGAGCAAGAAACAGGTATTGTTGCGTCTTTCGTCATCGCTGTGGAAAGAGCTGGCCGCTTGGGCGGAGGATGACTTCCGCTCCATAAACGGCCAGATTGAGTTTCTGCTCACCGAGAGCGTACGTTCCCGTAGGAAAGCACTCAAGGATGACGATCAAGAGACATAATGTTGTGGGCTGGCTTGATGACCAGCCCACTCTTCTGTTATTTGATGATTCCCTGTCTCTTCAGCTCGTTAACATTCAATGGATTATTGTAAGGCGATTCAAGTTTCCCCTCATTTACCATCTTGATCACCTGCTTGCGATAGGGACTATCAAGGTTCACCCCAACGATCTTCCAGTTGTTGTCTACCTTTGGATATATGGTCCCCTTTTCCTTGATATAGGCTACGAGCATATCGCGAATTGAGTTTGGGCTCTCCCATTCCCGTACCCCAGATACCAGTTTTTGTGCTTTCAGGGCCGAAGAATAGCGGTAGTTGTTCACAGCAAGGGTAAGTTTCTGTGTATCAGAGAGCGGCTTGCCCTTGAACATGACATTCTTGATCCTCTGCCCTTCAGGTTTGCTCAGGTCGATCTCATAGTCCACACCGCTGAACATATCATAGAGATAACCCGGCTTATCTGGGTTGAAGCTGATGGAGATATCACCAGGCTTCCACTGGTTGTAACAGGTTGCAGACCACTCCATGTAGGCTTTCAGCTCAGCACCAGTGACTGGTACTCGATAGAGGGTATTGTCGTACTTGTAGATACCAAAGATGGTTCCGTAGTTGATCGGACCCTTGGGGATATCACTGGTATCGGCAAAGAGCGCAGCTGCTGAAACATCTGCACCACTGTTAAGCAGTTGTACCTCATTGATGAAATCCATGACAGCGGTATCACGAAGTTTTCCCTCGGGGATACCCATAATCTCATTCTTGGGTTGGAAGTCAACTGCTGCTGTACCAAAGATACCACCACTGGGACTTCCATCAGCAGAAGGTGCTCCACCGGAAATAAAGTCTCTGGTAGCTTGATGTGCCTCCTTGATGAAAGCATTCCCCCTGATCAACTCACTCGGTTCATAGTCAGTCATATCAACGATGGTCACTTCCTGTCCATCAACCTGCTTATTCTCATCAAGACTAAGGTCGATGCGGATAACCTCACGACCGAGGTTCTTTGCCCCGCCGATAGCAATCCCATCCTGTACCTCTGCGATTGTGGTATGGGCATGCCCAACGATAAGCACATCAATCTCAGGGCAGAGCTCCAGGATAGCAAGGCCTCCATCACTGCCTCCGTCAACATCGTACTCAGGGTACAGTCCCACATGAGCTACAACTACCAGGACATCAACTTTATCATCCAAAATATCCACTACCCGTCTTGCAGCAGGGCCTACAGGGGCATAGACAAATGGATCAGTCTTTTCACCATCCCATCTTGGTGCATTTGGATTGGTAAGGCCGATGATACCGACCTTTACTCCAGACCTCTCTACTATGGTGTACGGAAGTGCGGCCATGGTGCCATCCGCTCGCGACATATTTGCCGTAAGTACTGGGAAATTTGCCAGCTCTTGGATTCGTTTGATCAAGTTCTCTCCAAAATTGAACTCATGATTTCCCAATGTAAGACTGTCATAATCCAAGAGATTCATCGCACGTATGACAGGATGCTCGCCTTCTCTCTTGTTGTAGATATCATCAGTCATGATATTCCCTTGGATAACATCACCATTATCTACCAGGATGACAGCTGGATGTTCCTCACGTACCTGCTCCACATAGGTAGCAATGCGGGCCATACCGTTGTTGTTAGTCTCCTTGTCGTTCTCATAACTGAATCCCCAGACATTTCCATGAATATCTGTGGTAGCCAGGATGACCAGTTCCTCCGCCTGTTCTGGCAGGGGTTGTGCAAAGAGGAATCCCATTGTGATGCAAAGCATCAAAATGCCGAGCAATACCCGCTTCAAGAGTACTCGTTTCATCATTCTACTCCTTTTCCCCGATTCCTAATCGGTTAGTGTGATATCTCTATTCTACCACCGCTTTTCCAGAATCCAATATCAGTGGTACAACCGTTTTGCAATTTCTTTTCCGTCTTCGAACTGTGCCTCATACTCAACAGCCCCTACACGGTCATAACGAACCCACGGACCATGTTTTACCCCATGCTTGAAACTCCCTACCTGCCATACAATCCCATTCTCTCGGTAGTAATGCCAAAGCCCGTCCATAAGGTTATCCTTGATGGGTCCCTCAGCCTTGATGTTTCCATCCTTGAAGAAATAAGTCAGTTTTCCACCCTGCATTCGCTGTTCAACCTGACCATTTGAATACGTTTTTTCTTCTTTCATCGGTTCCCTCCTTGTTGATGCACAAAGAAAAGAGCAAGAATCGGATTGATCCTTGCTCCTTGCTCCTTGACTGTGTTTGTTCACAAATGAATTGCTGCAGAGTAGTCCTGCAGAAAGTTCTGGTAGTTTCATGACAGGAAAGCCAACCATTCTGCTTGCCTCCTGATTACAATTTACCGTAGCACACCTTCCATGATTCGTACATCGTCTGCCTATGCCTCTTGGAGATAATCCATCAACTTCCTGATGGTAAGTGGGGCGCTCCCTTCATAGTGATTGTTCACATTGATGTAAATCACCTTACCCTCCTGTGCAAGCTTTACCAGTCTTGGAGCAATTGCGACCAGTTCATGATCATGGCTTTCAAGAATTCGATCCCACCTCCCCCCACTCTCCTTTTCAATTTCTTTCCTATCTTCACCATGTAAACGTACACAGAAAGGTGAATGGAGATGGGACCCTGCTCTCTGTAATTGTGTGTCAAGATCATCCATCCAGTACCCAGAGAGCAATACAGGACCAATATGCCGTTGCTCCAGGAAGGAGAAGTAGGAGGAATCCATCCATGCAGGGTTCCTGAGCTCTACGGCATAGGGAAGAGAATCAGGGAGCAAGGAGAAAAACCTGTCAAGGGATTCCATGAACTCATCACGATCCTTGAACATACTACGGTTCAGGTATCCAAACTGAAACATGAGCAAGCCTATTTTCGGGATAAGGGGTTCAAGGGTTTCTATGAACCGATAAAACACCTCGGCATCAAGAAACCAAGGGTTTGGTTCACTCTTGCTCTGGTAACTGAATGGAAGGGTCAAGGTATTTGGACACTTAATGGTAAACCTAAAGCTGTCAGGAGTATCCTGGTTATATTCTCTCACATCATGGGGGTCAGGAAGCCCATAGCTCCGCTTTCCCAACGACCAGAACCACCTATCCACTTCCACCGAATCATAGGTATTGGCATACTGGGCAAGGTACCGCTCGGTACTACCAGGCTCATACACCAATCCTTCCCAACTCTCATACTTCCACGAACATGTTCCAAAGTGCAGGGTACTCATGCCTTACTGTAGCAAGGCTTAAGAGGCGGAGCAAGGCCGGAACCTTGCAGTTCCGGCCTTGTCAGGAAGGTATATGAACACCCTAGGGCGCCACATTCAATTTCCCAGCAGCCCATTTCTGGCAGAAATTGCAACCAGATGGGCCAGCTCATGAGCAATTTCATCAGTAAACTCTTCTGCAGTAGCTCTCCAACTCCAATTGACATCATTGCAAGTTGAAGGATAGTTCATCCTTGCTTCCTCATCCTTCTCCAAAAGATCTTGCATGGGGATGATGGCTGTACGAGCACAGGAGAGCATCAGGGTACGTATCATCTTACGCAACACCTCATTCTCTTTGCAATCAAGATAGGTAAGCACCATCTCCTTATCCTGTACATCCAAGGACTTGAACCATCCAAGGGTGGTGTTGTTGTCATGGGTACCGGTATACGCTACAAAGTTCTCCTGCCAGTTATGCGGCAGAAAATCATCATAATAATTACTTCTCCCTTTCTCATCCTTGCTGAATCCAAATTGCAATATTTTCATTCCGGGAAATCCATTGTCATCCCGTAATGCTTCAACTGAGTCAGTCATCAACCCAAGGTCCTCTGCAATGATGGGAACTGATCCAAAGTGGTCTCTCACCTTCTTGAAAAAGCTTTTGCCGTCAACCGTAATCCATTTCCCACGTTCTGCGGTTTTATCCCCTGCTGGTATCTCATAATACGCATCGAACCCCCTGAAGTGGTCAATTCTCAGAATGTCTATCATGGCAAACAGTCGTTCCAATCGTTTGATCCACCACTGGTACTTTTCTGCTTCAAGAACTTTCCAGTCATAAACAGGATTGCCCCAAAGCTGCCCGGTTGCACTGAAGATATCTGGAGGTACACCACTGACAGCGCTGAAATGCCCTTCATCATCCGTCTTGAATAGATGTACATTGCTCCAGGTATCTGCACTGTCAGCTGCCACGAAAATGGGAACATCACCTACCAGTTGAATACGCTTTGCATTCACATACTGTTTGAATGCATCCCACTGCAAAGCAAAGAAGTATTGCAACACCTTCCAGATGGCAACCTCTCTCTCATGTTCCATGGAAAACGCCCTCAACACATTCTTATCACGTTTGGCAAACTTTTCAGGCCATTGGCTGAACCAACGTGCATCCTGGTAGGTCTCATACAGAACCATGAAAAGCGCGTAGTCATCCAACCAGAACGCTTGATCCTTACAAAACCCTAAGAATGCTCTTTCCTTAATTTTTTTCTCTTCAAGAAAAGCGATGGCAGCTTTTTTCAAGAGGGGCAGTTTTCTCTCCTGCACCAGTTGAAAGTGTACCCTATCATCCGGGAAAGATGGCATGGATTGCAAATCATCTGAGGAAAGATATCCCTCATGCATCAAAGATTCAATGTCAATGAGCAGCTCATTGCCGGCGAACGTGGAACGCGGAGCGTAGGGAGAATTCCCAAATCCTGTTGGATTGAGTGGCAAAAGTTGCCAGAGGCGGATATCTGCCTTCTCCATCCAATCGGCAACAGCATAAGCATTACGCCCCAAGTCTCCAATTCCGTAAGGAGAAGGAAGACTGGTGATGTGCAAGAGAATACCGGCATCTCGTTTATGCTTGCTATTCATCCTTGCACACCTCTCTCATGATAAGTACTTCTCATTGTCATCAACCCTTCACAGCGCCAGCAACTACACCACGGATGATGTGCTTCTGTGCTGCAAGATAGAAAGCAATGATTGGAACCATGGCCAAGACCAGCATTGCCATCATAGCCCCCATATCGACGGCTCCATAGCCACCTCTCAGGTACTGGATGGCAACAGGAATCGTCTTGTACTCTGTTCCAATGGTCAGGTAAGGGAGCAGGTAGTCATTCCATATCCACATGGAATTCAGGATGGCAACCGTGATTGCAGTTGGCTTAAGCATCGGAAAGACAATGAGGAAGTACGTTTTTACAGGCCCTGCCCCATCGATCATGGCAGCCTCTTCAAGGCTAAGGGGAATACTCTTAATGAATCCACTGAACATGAAGGTTCCCAGTCCTGCACCAAAGCCTACATAGAGCACGATAATGCCGACTGGATTATCGAGATGGAGTATGTTGGCCGTTTTACTCATCGTAAACATGACCATCTGGAAGGGGACGATCATGGAGAACACCAACAGATAATAGACAAAGTTGGTGAACTTTGTTTTCACCCTGGTTATATACCATGCCAGCATGCTCGTAACCAATGAGATACTGATTACGGAGAAAACAGTGATGAACAGTGAATAGCCGAATGCATCAAAGAACTTTATCTTCTCTGATCCTGTAATGTAGTTCTCCCCTCCTGCATAGGTATCAGGATTGGGAAAGGAGAATGGTTCATTGGAAATGAACAGCTTTGATTTAAAAGAGTTCATCAATACAATCAAGATTGGTGAGATGAACAGAATAGCAAGGAGGGAAAGCAGGATGATTAAACCATAGTTGATCCGTTTCTCTTTGGCTTGTAGGTTCATGCCTCTACCTCCTTGTTACGGGTAAGACGAAGCTGGCTTAGGGCAATGATCGCAACCAAGATGGTGAAGAGCACTGCTTTTGCCTGACCTACCCCTTCGAAGCCACTGCGGCCATAGAAGGTGTTGAAGATGTTGAGAGCCAACATCTCTGTCTGCTTTCCAGGAGCACCAGCTGTGAGAGCAAGGTTCTGGTCAAACAACTTGAATCCGTTCGTAAGGGTTAGGAAACTACAAATGGTAATTGATGGCATGATCGAGGGAAGGATGACTGAACGCAACATGGTCCATCTTCCGGCTCCATCTATCTGTGCTGCTTCAATGAGATCATGGGAGATATTCTGAATACCAGCTATGTAGATGACCATCATGTATCCGATATTCTGCCAATTCATCAGGACAACCAAACCCCAGAATCCATATTTTGGATCACTGACGATGGTAACCCCCTGCCTGAGAAGAATACCATTGATGATTACCTGCCAGATCCAACCAAGAACAATGCCTCCTATCAGGTTAGGCATAAAGAATACCGTTCTGAAAAGGTTTGTTCCCTTGATACCTCTGGTAAGCAACATTGCTAGTGCAAACGCTCCAAGGTTGATGGTAATGACTGAAACCACCGTAAAACGGACCGTGAACCATAGTGCGCTGATGAACTCCTTGTCAATGAAGATGTTTCGGTAGTTTTCCAAGCCATTGAAGGTTGCATTTGTTACGGTACTGAACTTGAAAAAGGAAAGAACCACCCCCATAACCATTGGGATCAGAAACGCAATAGCGAAGCAGATCAGACCTGGAAGCGCAAATAAAGCAAAATATTTCTGTATGGACTTTTGCATGAGGGACTCCCTTGTAAAACAGGTAAACCGCCTTGCCTTCCAATGAAGGTAGGCGGTCTATCCTGACATGTTTTCTACGAAAATTAGTTGGTCAAGTCGTACTCAGTCTTCCAAGCATCGACAGCAACCCTCTCAACCTCGTTCCAATTCATCCTACCAACGCTGTACTCAGCAAGAGCTGCGCCGAACTTGTTCTTCCACTCCTCGCTGGGGATGATGGAGAATGCCCAAGGAACAGAATTGACACCAGGCTTGTTCATCCAGCGGATAACTTCCTTGGCCAATGGATCGGTAGGAAGCTCGCTATCCTTGAAGGAGTTGAACGGTGTAATGAACATCAGGTCATTCTTTACGAACTGCTTGCCTGTTTCGCTGGCAAAAAGCCATGTGAGGAACTGGTCAGCCATTTCCTGCTGTTCTGCACTCACATTGCTGTTGATACAGAGATAGTTTTCTGTTCCAACGTTCAATCCTGCATTCTCCTCACCTTCAATCCCGGTGTAGATGGGCAGGAACTTGATGTCGGAATCAGCAACCTTGTTACCCTTGACACCAAGGATCTGACTGGCACCCCAGTTGCCATTCTGTACCATGGCAGCCTGGCCAAGTGCAAACTCCGCCATTGAATCATCAACACTCTTGCTTCCAAGCAGGCCAGGAGCAGTGGTGCTGTTGTTCAAATAGAGATCCCAGATGTTCTTCATGTTTTCACTGTAGGTGAATTCAAGTTCAGGAACGCTCGATCCAGCAGGAATATCCCTTGCAACCATCTCAAAATGGAGAGGAACGTTTACCAAGTGAGTCTGCCATCTCCACTGATTACCTGCAGACAGGCTGGTGGAAGCGAAAACACCCTTGATACCCAAGGCATCCTTATGCTTGGTCATATCCTCAACGACTGCCTTGAGGGTTGCAAAGTTGTTGATCTCATCTGCACTGGAGATGGATACAGCCTTGCCAGAAAGGGCAAAGTATTTTCTCATGATTGCATCGTTGTAGATAATTCCATAGCCTTCTACGGCATACGGGATGGCCAGGACCTTCTCACCATCAGTAAGAGCCATTGACTTGTCACTGAGAATTTTGTAGTACCCAGTGTCACGAAGGTCAGCGGTATAACTCTTGCTCTCTCTCAATCCTACAGGTCCATTGGTCTGGAAAATTACCGGAGGATTGCTTTTTGCAATTTCACTCTTGAGTGTCTGAGCATAGGTACCACTTGCCGCAGTAACGACCTTCAGCTTGATTCCCGTCTCCTCCTCAAAAGCAGGTGCAATCTTGGATTCGTACACATCAGCAATTTCTGGCTTGAAGTTCAAGAAATACACTTCCTTGGCGGGAGCAGCTTCCTGGGCACCGGCTGCAAATACAAGTGAACCCATTGCCATCATGACAATCAAAAAGGCAATAAACAGATGTTTTTTCATTGATTCATTCTCCTTTGGTGTTACCGTAATCATTGGGGAGAAACATTTCTCCCATCATTTTCTTTGGTACTCCTTTATACTAAACCGGTTTTATAAACCGGTCAACTTAATTCGTATATAACTTTCAGTAGTATATTATTTCTCATAGTACTACCCTTTTCATGTATTCTGTTCTACCGATAACAGAACCAATCTCAAAGAAACAAAGCGTTCACTTGTATTCAAGATTATTATTTGAGAGACAAGAGGAGTTATATTTTTAGTACATTGGTAATAATAAAGGGTTTGTCTGTTTTTCCTCAGTTGGTGAACACCTCTACCCGGTTTCTCCCCATCTCCTTGGCACGATAGAGGGCCTTATCAACCTGACGGAATATCTTGACCTCGGAATCGTCAGGAAGTACGGGAGAGACCCCGAAACTGGCGGTAATCTTTCCCACCTGTTCAAATACGTGGTTCTCAATGTTCTCTCGTAATGATTCTGCGAGAGCCTTTCCATCACGCTTCGTAAGAATGAGAAACTCCTCCCCTCCCCAACGCGCAAGTGATTCATCTTCCAGCAGTTGGTCTTTTACTAAAGCAGAGATTTCTTTCAGGAGAAGATCCCCCCGTTGATGACCAAAGGTATCGTTGACCAATTTGAAATGATCCAGATCGAAAAGGATAAGTGCAGATACTGCAGTACCACCTTTCTTGTTCTTCAATAGCTCTGAAATTATGCTGTCTATCTTGCGTCTGTTGAGTAATCCGGTCAGTGCATCCTGTTCACTGAGCATACGCAGTTGTTGGTTTTGTTCCTCGATAAGACTGATATGCTTCTGTTCCTGTCTATAATAACGATAGTTGAGCGCCGAAACAGTCCAGGCAATACCATTATTTATGACAAAATCGGTACGAAAAGGAACATTGTTTGCAAGCAGTGAATGCGAGTTCACCATAACAATCGAGGCAATGGTAAACGTACCATAAAGAATACCAGACTGGACATAATCCAGAAGAAAGAAGACAGCTCCGCCATAGATGAACGCTAGATAAAGCGTGGGAATATTCAAGAGGATTCCTTTATTTGCAAACATCCTATTGAGAGCAATAACCATGCCAAGCGCAAGGGGCAGCATTTCAAAAAATGGATAACCCATTCCAGAGATGGTTTCTTTAGGCTTGCTTATCACAAGGCTGATGAGACAGAGAAATGAAATAAGAAAGGCACTGAGGAAGTACTGGGCTCTCACAGGAGTACCTGGCTGTATTAAAAATATACCATAGAGCAACTGTTCTACAGCAAGCAATGCTGAGATTATTCTGGTAGCTTTCAAGTTTCTGATGAAACGTTTGGTTCTCTGGTCGAGGGGAGTCATAAACTCATATATACCCTATTTCCTCCCACACGTCAGCTAAAAAAGATCGACCAATGGTGATTAAGTTTACAAAATGGTAAAAAAGAGGAGAGAAACTGTATCGGCTCTCCCCTCTTGGTAAAAGCAAGAGATTACTTGTTGATCAGACGAACCAACAAGTCACGAATCTGCTTACCACCCTCGGCAGGTGTGATTTCACCAAATGCAACTCTCTGATAAATCAGGAAGAGTGTGCTATTGAACTCAGTGTCATTGGGCACATGGTCCGTCTCTGCTGAGGAGTGGGGACCTGCAACCTGCATGTAATCAAGCACTTTCTGATCTGCTGGGGTTGCTGCACCAGCGGCACGAGCAGTAGCTGAAGCGCTTGCTCCCCTATTGCTTCCAAGAATCAAGGCTGCATCAGGATCATTGACCAAGAAGTTGATAAACTTCACCGTTTCTTCCGGATTCTTTGAATCCTTGTTTACGGTATAGAACTGACTAGGAGCTTGCCAAAGAGCCTTGGTGGCTGCAGCGCCTGGAAACTCCATGAGCTCAAGCTCATCGGTTGTTGCTGCTTGATACCCACCAAGTTGGTTGGTATAGAGATACCCAATGGCTACCTTTCCAGCAATCAAGGCAGAAGAGTCTGCATTGTTCTCTGCAAAACCAGCGGCTACATCAGGGGGCGGTACCAGACCATTCTTACGATAATCAGCGAACAGCTCAAGGTACTTCTGAGCATCATAAGCTGTTACATCAGTACTGGAAGAAGCTGCATCATAGAGAGGAGTACCATTATATCGGGCCCAGTATCCAAATGGTGTGGAATTGGTAGACATAACACCAATATCCTGCATTGGATAAACACCACGAGGCAGTTTGCTCTTGAGCAATACCAAATAGTCACGGAACTCATCGTACGTCAAAGATCTCTTTGGAAGAGGAACCCCTGCTCTCTCAATCATGGACTTGTTATAAACCAATGCCGGCATCGTAACACCAGTAGAGACGCCAAGAAGCTTCCCATCAATGGTACCACTAGCAACAGCACTTGGGTCGATAACTGCAGTATCCAACAAGGTTCCAGCATACTGATCCAATGGGAGAAGCACATCCGCATAGTCGTAAATGTTTCCACCCATCTGGATAATATCAGGACCATTTCCACCTGCAAGCTGTGTATCTACTTTTACAAAGTGATCACCAGCTCCACCGGAAACCTCAGGGTTTACCTTGACTCCTGGATTTCGGCTCTCGTACAGATCAATGGCTTCCTGACTGATGGTGACTCTCTCTCCACTGCCCCAATAGGCCCAGCGGACAGTAGTCTCCCCAGTCTCTGCTGCTTGTTCCTTGGTGCCTGCACCAAAAACCAATGAAGCACTCAGTAAAACGAAAAGCAAAACCAATAAGGTCTTTTTCATAGAAACCTCCTATGTTTCTGGGATGCTATCATCCCTTGATACCAGTAGTAGCGATACCTCTGACAAAATACTTCTGCAAGGAGAAAAACAAAATGAATGCAGGAATGAGCGAAAGCACAGACATAGCAAACATCGGCCCCCAGGAAGACATGCCAGAAGCGTCCAAAAACAGTCTCAGTCCCATGGGGACAGTATATTTATCAGGACTGGTCAAGTAGAGCAACTGGTTGAAGAAATCGTCCCAAGTCCATAAGAAAGAAAATAATAACGTTGTAATCAAGGCGGGTAACGTGAGCGGCATGATAATCCTTGTATAGATACCGAACTTACTGCATCCATCGATAACTGCACTTTCGTCAATATCCTTTGGTAATCCTCTGATGAACTGTACCAACAGGAAGATAAAGAATGCATCAGTAGCAAAGAACTTCGGTACCACAATAGGCAAGAACGTGTTAATCCAACCAAAGTTGCGAAACATGATATAACGAGGAATTGTTGTAACATGGGATGGCAACATCAGGGTAATCATCATAAGTGCAAACCAGTACTTCTTCCCAGCAAACTTCAGTCTGGCGAATGCATAGGCTGTCAACGAACAGAACATTGCGTTGGCTAAAGCACTGAGTAAGCAGATGGTAAAGGAGTTCTTGAAGAAGGTATCAAATCCTACGATACCTATGCCGTTCCACCCAACTGGATAGTTTTCAGTGGTGAATTCCTTAGGCCAAAGGGATGGATCGGTAAAGATCATATTACTGGGCTTAAACGAGGCCCCGACCAACCAGAGAATCGGATAAAGCATACTCACCCCAAGGGCGATGATGAATGCATTCAGCAGCAGCCTGTTGATTTTTTCTTTTCTCTTCAGCATACCCTACTCCCCTGTTCCATAGGATACCAAGGCACCCGAGAATCTGAACGAAAGTGCAGTAAGCCCAGCAATAATAATAAGCAAGACCCAAGCCATTGCCGCCGCATATCCCATTTCAGCAAATCCAAATCCCTTTATATACAGATACAGGCTGTAGAACATCGTTGAGTCAAGAGGACCTCCCGAACCTCCGCTGACAATAAATGCTTGGGTAAATGATTGAAATGCGCTGATCATTTACATGACAAAATTGAAGAAGATGATAGGTGAGAGTGAAGGAAGTGTAATGGCGAAGAACTGCCGAATCTTCCCTGCCCCATCAACGCTGGAGGCCTCGTAGAACTCCCTGGGAATTTGTTGCAAGCCTGCTAGGAATATGATCATGGGTGAACCAAACTGCCAAATTGCAAGAAGAATCAAGGTATAGAGTGCATACTTTGGATTCGATATCCAGGCAGGAAGCATCTCAAGTCCCAGTGTTCTTTCCAGAATCATGTTCAACACCCCGTCTCCAGCAAAAAGTCGTCTCCACAGGACTGCTATGGCGACACTTCCACCCAAGAGGGTTGGAATATAGTAGAGCGCACGGTAGAGCGGAATCAACTTGAGCTTTTTGTTCATAAGCATGGCAACAGCCAATGCGAACACCAACTTCAAGGGCACGGAGATGAATACAAACTTGAATGTAACGATCATCGAATTTACGAAGCGATCGTCACGAGGAAGTATATCGGTTCCAGCAAACATGACCAGATAATTCCTCAGCCCAATCCATTCAGGAGGTGTGCGGATATTGAACTGGGTAAATGAAAGATAGAGTGAGTAACACACTCAAATTCCCGTCTCAGTTGTAACTAGGATTTGAATAATTCTTTTAAATAGTTGCAGATAATGGCAGAAAGTACGTGACAAAAGCATCAAACATAGATATAATTGTATCTATGAAAGATGCCAATGCAAAACCGATGAAA
>JAQQAR010000077.1 GCA_028532765.1 Sphaerochaetaceae bacterium
CTGAAAGCCTGTAGTACCTGAGGCCGATGAAATACATCCCAAAGATGAAAAGCATCAGGAGAAAGGTACGTAGGAGCAGCTTTCGTACATCCAGCGACCCATCCTCCTTGAGATAGGTTTCTTTCTTGAACAGTGATCTCAACCAAATGGGCATCTTCATACCAGTAGATCCTTGAATGTCTTGAGCAGGATGAGCCCCTCGCCTGTTCCCACTCCTTGGTAGAGAGGAGGCTTTCCACCTCCCTTTCCTGCAATGGTTGAGAGCAGGTTCTGCCGTTGCTTGGAGAAATTCAACAAGAATTCCGCTTCCCCAACCAAGGCAATGAGCCAGAGGACCTGCTCACCATTTTGTTGTACGGCGCAGAGAGCCAAGTTTTCAAATGCTGTGGCGGCCTTGCCGATGTCCTTGAGAGAGAGTCCCTCCTCTACTTCCCAAAGCACAACTGGCGTTCCTTTTTCCTCAGGAGCTCCTGCAATGCGTTTCTCCAGCTCCAGAAGAGCCAGCCGTTCATTGCACTTCTTCAGTGCACTCTTATCAGAAGAGGCCAGGGTGACAGCTTTACTCGCTGTCTCAACCAATTCTTCCACCGGGGATGAGAAGAGAGCACCCAGCTGTTCTACGATACGCTCCTTCCCCCGAATCTCTTCCCGGGCGATTGTTCCAATGGTGAAGATGAGTCTGACATGTCCCCTGATCATCTCCTGTCCCTCATAATGGAAGAGATCTATCTCCTTGGTGTTTGCAACGTGAAGCCCTCCGCAGGCAACAGTGTCGATATCATCAACGACCACCAGTCTTACCCCATCCCCTTCTACTTTGATCGATCTTCTCAGGTCCAAGGCCTGTGCGCTTTGCTGGGTATGTACTTCATAGGAGACAGGCTTTGCCTCCCGTACACTCTGGTTCACCAGATCCTCCAATGCATAGCAGATAGTGAGTGGGATATCCTCCCTATCGGTCTCTATGGTAAGGATTCTCTCTCCCTGATGCACACTGACTGTCGCTATGGAGAAGTGGTGGAACAGCAATCCACTGGCCACATGCTGGGCTGTGTGCATCTGCATATAGTGGTAACGGTGTTCCCAGTCAAGGACAATCTCAACCGTGTCTCCGACAGAGAAGTCTGGGTCTGCCACCTGATGGTAGATGGTATGATCATCATCCTTGATGGTATCAAGGAAGGGCTTTCCTGCAATAGTGCCCCTGTCTCCCGCCTGGCCTCCCCCCTCTGGGTAGCAGATGGTCTTGTCCAAGACTACTCCCTTTTCTGTGATGGAGGTGACAACGGCCTGAAGTGTCCGCTGATAGGGTTCTTCATAATAGATAGGCTTTGAATGCATGTTCAGTCCTTTAATTTCGATGGAGTGTTTGCTGGTCGTCCACCGGCAGGGCAGTATTTGCCACAGGAAGGTGGAAGTTGTACCTGATCGCAACGATGCGAATCAGGAAGACTACACTACTCGCTATGATGAATTTGCTCAAGAGTCCGAGTCCCGTCATCTCGAGTGCCAAGTAGAGGATACCTCCGATAAGGCTTGCTGTCGCGTAAAAGTCACTGGTAAGTACGGTTGGAATTGAGCGGCTCATGACATCACGAACAACCCCTCCTCCGACTGCAGAAAAGACACCACAAAGCAACTGACCTACCGGCCCAATGCCAAACATTGCCCCTTTCGCAACGCCAAGGGCAGTGAAGACACCCAGGCCAAGGGAATCGGCAAAGAGAATGACTCTCCAACGCCCGACAAACTTGGGAGCAAGGAAGAATACCGCAAGACCAGTACCGACACAAATGAGTATATAGGCACTGTTGGAAAAGGCCGCCACTGGGGTTGCCCCGATCGCTGCATCCCTGAGCATGCCTCCCCCACAACCGACTGTACAGGCAAATACGACAACTCCCAGGATGTCCAACTTGAGCCGTACTCCTTTTACTGCACCGGTTATGGCAAAGATAAAGGTTCCCAGTAGGTCAAAGATATAGATGATGTTTTGCTCCAGTTCCATGGGTTGAGGGTACCACCAAACCATGACTTGTCCAAGATGGAGAACTGTACTATCTTTACTAAGGTCTAGAGGAGAAAGTTATGGCAATTATCAAATCTGCATGGGAACTGGCCCTGGAGAAGACAGAAAACTTACAGGCCGACCCCAAGAAAATCAAGAAAGAACAGCTCGTCAAGGAGGGCAGACAACTTGCAGCAACCTTCCTCATGGATATAGATGCCACCAAGGAAGGAACTGTAAAGCAGTATGCTTCCTATGCTGGTGAAGAGAAAGACTCAGTCAAGGAAGGAATGGTTATCACATTCTTGTCCAACCTCTCCCTGCCACGCAGTGCTGCCTACAAGGAATCCTTTTCCAAGGTCCTGGAACTAGGAGAAATCCTAGGTGATGGAAATGAGGAACTAAAAGAGATGCTTGGACAGTTGGAGGGCTTCTTCAGTCAATATCTGGAGAATCAGGAAGACCTGATAGAAAGGATGAAGCAGCAGTTTGCTCCCCATCTCCAGCAAAAACAGGCCCAGTTGCAACAACAGTACGGTCCAAATTTCACACTCCGTCCAGAGCAGGATCCTGAGTTCATGAAGCTTCTTGAGAAGCAACTTGGTCAGCTGGATGAGCAGTACACCAATATCCTGAACCAGGTGAAGGACCAGATCAAACAGATTCTGGGTGTCGCGTAAACCAAAGAGATAGTCTGATAGAAGAAGCCTTCCGCTAGTCGGGAGGCTTTTTGTAGCTATGAGTATATATACCCTACTCACTCTTCAAAAAAACAACAAATAACAACAGTTTTCAATCTTGACACATACCCATTCTGTGATAATCTACCATTAAGTGGTTCTATTAAAGAACCAATATATTTGATAAATTTGAGATTTATTCAATATTAACGGCAGAAGTGGTTCCTTTCTTGAACATTAAAGCAAGTAAGCATTTCCCATGGTCATGGGAAAAAAATAAGGAGAATTGTATGAAAAAAATGGTACGGTTAGCTATGCTGGTTGCCATGTTGGCAATCATGGGTGGCCTGTTCGCAGCAGGGTCTGCTGAGAAGGAACAAGCCACAGAGCTCCGGTTTATCGATGTATCTCCCAGTCCTACCCGGCAGGAGTATTTCACCAACACCTTCGACAAATTCAAAGAGGAAACGGGAATTTCCGTCATCTATGAGAGTGTTCCCTGGGACGATGCAGCGAACAAGCTGACCGTACTTGGTGCGTCCAATCAGCTTCCTGATGTTATGACAACTTGGGCAGGCTGGCTTGGTCAGTTTACTGAGGCTGGTTGGGTTGTTCCCCTCTCCGACTATATTGGCGATACAAGTGATGAGTATGCGAAAACAGTAACCGAACTGGTTTGGAAAGCAGAGCAGGAACTGTATGGCAACATCTATACCATTCCTGATGGTATGATGGTTAAGGGCGTATTTGTTCGAAAGGATTGGGCAGAGCATGCCGGTCTTGACTTGGATATGGAAAAAGGCTGGACCTACAGCGAATATTTCGATGCTGTATATGCCCTTACAGACCCTTCAAAGAATCATTACGGCACTTCATTCCGTGGCTCCCGCGGTGCATTCGATCCCTTGTTTGTCTATCTGGAAAGTCTTAATGGCGGATCAGCATATGCAGCCGATGGATCTTCATTGATGAAGGACCAAGAGGCTATCGATGCATACAAAAAGTGGATGGACCTCTATCTTGATGGAACAGCACCAAAAGATGCAATCAACTGGGGCTTTGTAGAGATGGTTGACAACTTCTGCGGTGGTCTTACCGGTACCTTGATCAACGATAGTGAAGTTGCCGCTACCTGTCTTGAAAGAATGGAAGATGATGAATGGATGGTAATGCCCATGCCTAAGAGTGATAAGGATGGAAAGATCTACAATACCGTCAATTCACCATACGCATATTCTATCAGTTCATCCTCGAAGAACAAGGATGCTGCTTGGCAGCTTATCCAGTTCCTCACCAGACCGGACAACAATATTGAGTATTGTAAGCTTACCGGCTTGATCCCCATCAAGACAGCCATCGGTGATGATCCTCTCTATGGTCCAAATGGTCCCTATGCAGCCTTTGTACAGCAGCTGAATGACCCTGACATGGTTGTCCCTGTTGCATTTGGCCCCTTCAACTATACCGACATGCATCAGGGCATGATGCACGAAGAGATGCAGAAGTATATGTTGGGCAAGCAAGATGCAAGGACTTCCCTGTTCAATGTCGTGAATGAACTTGAAAAGAGGATGAAAGCATACTTGGCTGAGAATCCGGGTTCTTCCGTGGAACAGCCAAAGGGATTGCAATAAAACGTAGTATAGTGGTACTGCAGGAATCCTGCAGTACCATTCAATAATTAGAGGGAAATGGATATGGGTATACTTGTTCTGTATTTGGTTGTTGTCGCAATTTTCTGTGCTTTGGGAATTGCGCTGATAAGGAAACATGCAAAAAGACATGCAATGGCTTGGGAAAGTCTTGCCATGAAGAGAAAAACTGAGCCCTACCTATTTCTCCTCCCTACGTTGATTCCGTTGATCCTTATGTTCGGATATCCCTTGATAAATAGCTTTATCATGGCATTCCAAGATTATAAGCTTTCAGCTCCTGGGAAAAACCACTTCAATGGATTGGAAAACTTCCAGAAACTATTCACAGAAACCGATATTTGGCTGATCATCAAGAACTCCTTTATCTATGTGATCATTTCAGTTGCAGGACAATTTTTATTGGGATTGACCTTGGCAATGGCCTTGAACAAGCAGTTCAAGTTCCGGGGACTGTACCAAGCAATCATTTTCCTTCCATGGTCTTTCTCAGCTTTTGTAATCGGTCTCATGCACCGCTGGTCGTTTAATGGTGAATACGGTGTAGTGAATGACCTATTGTTGAAGTTCAACATTGTTTCAGAGAAGATTGCTTGGTTGGGTACTCCGGGTTTCTCATTGGCAGTAGTCATTATAGCAATGATCTGGATGGGTATCCCGTTCTTTGCCATCATGATTCTTGCCGCCCTACAGTCTATTCCAGCCAATATTTATGAAGCATCACATATTGATGGATGCGGTCCATTGAGACGTTTCTTCATGATCACGATTCCGTATATCAAACCGACGGTAATCATTACCATCCTGCTCCGAACCATCTGGATCTTCAACTCATTCGATTTAATCGTAGTCATCACAAACGGAGGACCTGCAAACTACTCACAGACACTTCCTTCCTACATGTACACAAAGGCCTTCTCCAGCTATGACTTTGGATTGGCTTCAGCCTTGGGCGTGGTACTCATGGTCTTCCTGGCTTTGTACGTACTGATATTCTTGAAGTCTACCAATTACAATAAAGCGGGGAATTTCTAATGAAGAACTATAGAATTGCAAAACAAATCGGTAATCTTGGAAGAGCGCTCATCCTGCTTTTTTTCCTGCTTCTGGTACTGATGCCGATCTATTGGATGGCGATCACCTCCTTCAAGACGAATTCTGAGATTATTGACACACAGACGGTCACTTACTATCCACATGAAACAACTACTGACAATTATGTACAGTTATTTGAGTTATACGACTACAAGAGTATGCTGGTTAATAGTCTGATCGTGTCAGTCTCCACAGGTTTGTGCATCACCATGCTCTCCATACTCGGTGGGTACGGACTTGCCAGATACTCCTTCGGAGGAAAGACAACTATGCTGCTCTTCTTCCTCGTCACGCAGATGATTCCACTTATCCTTGTAATCATTCCACTGTATGTGATCTTTGCAAAGATGGGCATTATCAATACGAGGCTGAGCCTATTCCTGTTCTACCTCATCGCAAACCTCCCTTTCTGTGTCATCACCATGCGGAGTTTCTTTGAGCGGATCCCCTATACACTGGAAGAAGCAGCGTATGTGGATGGATGTTCCAAGATGATGACGTTGGTACGGATCATTCTTCCGGTCATGTTCCCTGGCATTGTTGCTGTCTTTGTGTTTGCATTCATTGGAGCCTGGAACGAATTGATTGCCGGCACCATTTTCATCAACACGAGCAATCTCTGGACGATCCCGGTCGGATTGAAGTCCTTGATCGGAAAATATGATGTAAAATGGGGAGTGCTTATGGCCGGCGGCATGTGTGCACTGCTTCCAACTGCAATCATGTTCGCGTTCATGCAGAAATTCGTAGTGGAAGGGTTGACCGCAGGAGCAGTAAAAGAATGAGTACGATGCCTATTACCCAATCATTCAAACCAATTGCAAAGGATTCGTTATACGAAAAAGTTACGGATGCTATCATCAGCTACATCTACCGCAATGGATTGAAGATCGGTGACAAACTACCAGGAGAACGTCAATTGGCCCTGGAGCTTGAGGTAGGGAGGAACTCCGTACGTCAGGGACTTTGCCAACTTGAAGAGAACGGCATCATCACCAGAATGGTGGGAAAGGGTGCTTTTGTTAAGCGAGAGGTTACTGCAGACTCCGTAGAACTCAAACTCATGCGTGTCGATTACCAAGACCTGTTGGAAATCAAGATCAACATCGAAGAACTGGCAATCAAAAGGGCTGTGGAGCATGCAACAGATGAGCAAATTGCTCGCTTAAGGGAAATCGGGGAGGAACTGAACAACCTGGCAAAGGCCGGGACATTCTCTCATACGTTGGACAAGAAGTTCCACACCGCTCTCCTGGAATGTGCAGGCAGCCCCACACTCACACAGATGGTCCTCTCCTTGGTGGACTCCCTGGATAGTTACACAAAGGTCCTGGGGAATGTCTCTGATATTTGGGTCAAGACCATCCCGTTCCATCTCGATATCGTATCGGCCTTGGAACAAAGACAAGTTTCCTATGCAATAGCTGCGCACCAATACATCTATCACTATGATATGGAAGTTCTAAACGGTCTCGCAGAAAAAACAGAACCAAAAGCAAACTAATGAGGGGGATCACTCGTATGGGAACACCAGAAGCATGGTGGCAAGAAGCTAAATTCGGCATGTTTATCCATTATGGATTGTATTCGATGCTTGCCGGTGAATATAACGGGAAACGAACAGACAATATTGCAGAGTGGATCATGCACGATCTCGATATTCCCAGAGAGGAGTATCGTAAACTCGCTCAGTCCTTTAATGCAGATGAATTCAATCTTGAAGAGATTGTCCTTCTTGCGAAAAGGGCGGGAATGAAATATGTGGTACTTACCAGCAAACACCATGAAGGATTTGCTCTATACGATTCCGCAGTAAGCGACTATACGAGCATGAGAGCCGCCCCTTGCAAGAGAGATTTTGTAAGGGAGTTGAAAGATGCATGTCAAAAACATGGTCTGCGATTTGGGTTGTACTATTCCCAAGCACAGGATTGGGACGATCCTGATGCCTGTAGAGACGGATTTGGACCGGAGGGAAAGGATTTTGACCAATACCTACAAAACAAATGCCTACCCCAGATAACTGAACTCCTGACAAACTATGGCCAGATAGATCTTCTGTGGCTCGATACGCCCATGTATATGACCAAGGAACAGTCAGAAACTATCAGGAGCCTAGTAAAACGGTTGCGGCCCCACTGCATGATCAGTGGGAGGATCGGCAACGGCCTGGGGGATTACATGACCACCGGAGACAACTTTCTCCCTGCCCTTCCCTATCCTGGTGCCTTTGAGGTTCCTGCCACCATCAACAATACCTGGGGATACAATGCATTTGATACCCGTTGGAAGAGTACAAAGCAGATTGTGAAGTCACTGGTCAAGATTGTCAGTCGTGGTGGCAATTATCTTCTGAACATCGGCCCCATGGGAAGTGGAAAAATCCCTGAGCCCAGTATTGTGGTATTGGAGGCTGTTGGCCAGTTCATGCAGAAGAATGCAGAGAGCATCTATGGTACGAAGACATTGCCCCTCTATCCTTATGATATCGACTGGGGATTCTTTACTGCCAAGAAGGGAAAACTGTTCCTTCATGTCTTTGAAGAAAAGGAGCAAGCCTACTTGCTCAATATTGCCAATACACCAGTTCGTTGCTACAGACTTTCCGATGGACTGGAATTGAAACTGAAGATTCGGGTCACCTGTGAAGGGGACTCAAGCTGGCTCATCAACCTACCTCCGAGGGAAGATGATGAAGTAGACCAAGTCATCTGTATCGAGCTCGCAGAGGATGACGTACTATTTGAACCTATCAGGGGATGAAACATAAACCAATGATGTACCCAGAAGATATACTCACCGATGACACCTATGATTTCCTGAACATTGAACGACCTGTAGCTGCACCACTGTACCAAACATCGTTGTTTACGTTCCCTACTGTGCAAAGTCTCCGTGAAGCACTAGGCGATGAGAGAAGTACCCACTTGTACTCCAGAGGCAACAATCCGACAGTTGAACAGGTAGAGAAAAGGCTTGCCTTGCTGGAGGGCGGAGAGTGCGCAAAACTCTTCTCTTCTGGAGTGGCTGCCATAGCAAGTGCCATACTGTCCAATGTCGAGCAAGGTGACCATATCATCTGTAGCACAGATGCTTACACCTGGGCGAAATACATTAGTGACACATATCTCAAACGATTCGGGGTTTCAACCACATTTGTTGATACCACCAACCCGGAAGCAGTCGAGCAAGCTATCACAAAACAGACAAAAGTGATCTATCTTGAAAGTCCTGGAACACTTATGCTGCGTGTACAAGACCTAAGAAAACTTGCAGCGTTGGCAAGAACGCATGGCATCACCACCATTGTTGATAATACCTGGGCAACGCCGATCTACCAGAACCCACTGCAATTTGGTATCGACCTGGTGGTCCATTCCGCTTCCAAGTATATTGGTGGTCATAGTGACATAATCGGGGGTGTCGTAGTAGGAAGCAAAGAGAGAGTGGACCATATCTTCAAGACTGAGTTCCTTCCCATCGGGCATGTTCCCGACCCATTTCAAGCTTGGCTCATCCAGCGAGGAATGAGAACATTACACGTCCGGCTCAATTACCATTACCAAAGTGCATTGAAGGTATGTGACTTTCTCTATGATCATGCTGCTGTAGAGCAGGTATACTATCCAATGCATTCAAAAAGCCCTTATTACGCACTTGCAAGCTCGCAAATGAGTGGGGGGTCGGGATTGTTGTCGGTTCGCCTGAAATCCAGCAACCGTGACAAAATTGAGCAAGCGGTAGATGCGATGAAAATGTTCAGGCTAGGTGTGAGTTGGGGCGGATATGAGAGTTTGGTATTCCCAACCATT